>NZ_JBEPEI010000007.1:0-370204 GCF_040300765.1 Streptosporangium sp. NPDC000239
CCTCCGGGGGAGGAGTTCACCTACGCCACCGCCGAGACCGTGCTGGCCTACGGCGACGTCATCATCGTCTCCGGCAAGACCAAGCAGATCGAGCGCTTCACCGGCCTGCCCTGAAAGGGTACGAACTCCCGCGAAAAGGCTCTGGTCAACGCTCCTCGCCGCTGTTACCGTCAACGTCGGAGCGCCGGGAAGTCTGGTCGGCAACGTCATATCGGACCGGCTTCGAGGAGGCGCCCATGCCGGGCAGCCCTGCCGTGCTCATCAGTGACCTGACCAAGCGTTTCGGCGGCGTCCACGCGTTGAACGGCCTGAACCTCAGTGTGCGAACGGGCGAGGTGCACGGCTTCCTCGGCCCGAACGGGGCCGGTAAGACCACGGCCCTGCGCGTCCTGCTGGGGTTGATGCGCGCCGACTCCGGTCACGCCGAACTCCTCGGCGGACACCCGTGGCGTGACGCCGTCGAACTGCACCGGCGGCTGGCCTACGTGCCGGGCGATGTCGTGCTCTGGCCGACGCTGTCCGGCGGGGAGGCCATCGACCTGCTCGGGCGGCTACGCGGCGGGCTCGACCTGCGGCGCAGGGCGGAGCTGCTGGAGCGCTTCGACCTCGACCCGACGAAGAAGGGCGGCGCCTACTCCAAGGGGAACCGGCAGAAGGTCGCCCTCGTCGCCGCGCTGGCCTCCAACGTCGAACTGCTGTTGCTGGACGAACCCACCTCCGGTCTCGACCCGCTCATGGAGGCGGTGTTCCGCGACTGCGTAGCCGAAGAGCGGGACAACGGCCGTACCGTACTGCTGTCCAGCCACATCCTGTCGGAGGTCGAGGCACTGTGCGACCGGGTGACCATCGTCCGTGAGGGCAGGGTCGTCGAGAGCGGGACGCTGACCCAGCTGCGCCACCTGAGCCGCACGTCCGTCACCGCCGAACTCGCCCGTACACCGGACGGGCTGGCCGCGCTCCCCGGCGTGCACGACCTGGTCGTCGACGGCCCGCATGTGCGGTTCGAGGTCGACCCCGACGGGCTCGACGGCGTCCTGCGGCTGCTCAGCGAAGCGGGCGTGCGAAGCCTCGCCTGCCGGCCGCCGTCCCTGGAGGAGCTGTTCCTGCGGCACTACCGGGTGAACGCGGCATGAGCGCCCTCACCGGCACCGGCACACTGGTTCGGCTCGCCCTCCGCCGCGATCGGCTGCGACTGCCCATCTGGGTCGTCGTCATCCCCGGGCTGGTGACGGCCACCGCTTCGGCGATCGTCGAGCTGTACCCGACCATGGGGGAGAGGCTCGCGCTGGGGCTCGCCATCGGCGCCAACCCGGCTCTGCGTGCGCTCACCGGACCGATCTTCGATCCGTCCTCCGCCGGAGGTCTGACCGCCTGGCGGGTGACCGGCGTCGCCGCCGTCCTCACCAGCCTGTTGAGCGTCCTGTTCGTCACCCGGCACACCCGCGCCGAGGAGGAGACCGGCCGAGCCGAGCTGATCGGCGCCGGGACGGTCGGCCGTCACGCGCTTCCGGCGGCCGCCGTACTCGTGGCCGGTGCGGCGAACCTCGCCGTCGCCCTGCTCAGCGCGCTCGGTCTGGCCACGCGGGGACTGCCCGTCTCCGGGGCGCTGGCCTTCGGCCTGTCGGTGGCGGGGACGGGCTGGGTGTTCACCGGCGTCGCGGCGCTGACCGCGCAACTGACCGAGACGGCCCGCGCCGCCAACGCCATCGCCCTCGCCGCACTCGGTCTGGCCTTCCTCCTGCGGGCGGCGGGAGACGCGGCCGACGGTGACACGCTGTCCTGGCTGTCCCCCCTCGGCTGGGCGCAGCGGGTGCGGGCCTTCGCCGACGAGCGATGGACGGTGTTCGCCCTGTTCGCCGTGGCCGCGGCAGCTCTGTCGGCCGTCGCCCACCTGCTGGCCGGGCGTCGTGATGTCGGAACGGGTCTGCTGTCGTCCAGGCGGGGGCCCGCGACGGCGGCACCACGTCTGAGCGGCCCGACGGCCCTGGCCTGGAGACTGCACCGAGGCGTGCTGCTGGGCTGGGTGATCGCGTTCGCCGTCGTGGGAGCGGTGTTCGGCGCGCTGGCCCTGAGCGTGGGCGACATCGTGGACGACAATCCGCAGCTCGCCGCCCTGATGGCGGGGTTCGGCGGCGCGGGGGCCGTTGTCGACGCCTTCCTCGCCACCGTGATGAGCCTGCTGGGCATGGTGGCCGCGGGTTACGCGGTGCAGGCCGCGTTGCGGCCACGGGCCGAGGAGGTCGCGGCGCGCGCCGAACCGGTCCTGGCGGCGGCCGTGTCCCGCTGGCGGTGGCCGGCCGGTCATCTGGTGTGGGCACTTGGGGGCGCCACGACGGTCCTCGCCGTGGCGGGGCTGGCCGCCGGTCTCGCACACGGTATTCGTGTCGGTGATCCCGCGGGTCAGGCCCTTCGTATCACCGGTGCGGCGCTGGCGCAGGCGCCCGCAGTGTGGGTGATGGCCGGGGTCGCGGTGCTGTTGTTCGGGTTCGTGCCCCGGCTGACCAGCCTCGCGTGGGCGGTGCTGGGGGCGTTCGTCCTGCTCGGCCAGCTGGGCAGGTTACTCGGGATCGACGAACGGATCCAGGACCTGTCGCCCTTCGCCCATCTGCCGCGGGTTCCCGGAGGCGAGGCGACGTTCGGCCCTCTCGCCTGGCTGGTCGTGGTCGCCGCGGCGCTGGTCCTGGCGGGTCTGGCCGGTTTCCGGCGGCGAGATCTGACGGGCGGCTGACCGGTCCGCGCCGGTCGCGGGCAGGCCGGGTCCCTGCGGGTTCGCCGCGCCGTCGGCAACCCGGGGACGCCCTGTGGCCGGGAGCGGTCACAGCGGCCCCGGTTCGCCACAGCCCCTTCTGACGGCTCCACCTTCGATGTCACTTTCATCCCTGGAAAGGCGGAACGAATGCTCGTACTCGCCATCCTCAGTGTGATCGGTCTCGTTGTGCTCGCGCTGGCCGCCGACCATCTGGTCATCGGCGCCGGACGGCTGGCCGGGCGGCTCGGTGTCCAGCCGGTCATCGTCGGCGTCGTGGTCATCGGATTCGGCACCAGTGCCCCGGAGCTGGTCGTGGCCGCCACGGCGGCCGCCCGGGGACACACGGATCTGGCCGCCGCGAGCCTGGTCGGCTCCAACATCGTCAACATGACGCTGATCCTCGGCGTCGGCGGGCTGACGGCCGCACTCGCCGTACGGTCGTCGATCCTGCGGCGTGAGGCTCCGTTGTCCCTGGCCGCGGTGACGGCGTTCGCGGTGGCCCTGACGTACGGCCTCGGCCCGGTGACGGGCGTCCTTCTCACCCTGGCGATGGTCGCCTCGGTGGTCATGCTCCTGAGGTTCGCCCGTGCGGACCCGCGAGACGCCCTGGTCGCCGAGACCACGGATCACCTCGGGGCCGCGATACGGCCCCGCCTGGTGGTCGAGGCAGCCCGGACGATCGTCGGGTTGGGCGGAACACTGCTGGGGGCGCAGTTGCTCGTCGCCAACGTCTCCGAGCTCGCCATCCGGGCTGGAGTGTCCTCCCAGGTCGTAGGGTTCACCCTGGTGGCGCTCGGCACCTCGCTGCCCGAACTGGTCACCTCGGTCCAGGCGCAACGACGTGGCGACGGTGACCTGGTCATCGGCAACCTGCTGGGCAGCAATCTGGTCAACAGTCTGGTGGGAGGAGCGGTGGTCGCCTTCTCCTCCGGCGGTGTGCCGTCCGCTGTGGCTCCGGCGCTGGTCGTGGCCATGGTCGGCATCAGCGGAATCAGCTGGGGCCTGCTCGCCCGGGGCAGCAGGCTCAGCCGTCGGGAGTCGGTCCTCCTGCTCGTCCTCTACGGTGCGCTGCTCCCGCTGATCGTTTCAGCGGGTCCCTAGTCGGCCCGCGAGGAGGATCGGAACGGCCGGCGGCGACAGGAAGACGAGGCCGACGAGCCAGCGGGTGGCTCGGCGAGCTGCGGGGTCAGCGTCGGCGGTGACCTTGGCGGAGGCCTGTTCACCAGGGTGAACAGGGCGACGAACCGACCAGGGCCTGTGGGCTGTAACGGCCGGGCAGGTTTCCAACGCGGTCTCCACCTCACGCCTCCGCACGGGTGTAACGGCGGCGCAGGTGGGCTGCGGCGGTGACGATCCAGGTGAAGCCGACCAGCAGGGCGGCGTGTTCGAGCAGCCCGGCGGGTGCGGGCCGGACCACGCCCTGAAGGTCCAGGCGGAAGGCGACGCCTGCGGCGACGGCGAAGGCGATGACCAGCGCACCTGACCAGCGCGAGTAGAGCGCCCAGCCTCGACCACCGGCGTGTGGGCCTCGGGCCAGCACCAACGGCGTGGCCGCCAGAGCGGCGAACAGCACCAGACCGGCCAGCCCGTGAATGCGGCCCGCGGTGGTGATCACCTCAGACAGGCCGGGCGGGTAGCCGAGGGCGGGATCAGTGGGCACGACCCCCGCCACGACCATCGCCAGAGCGGCGGCGGCCACAAGGAACGGCGCCCAGACCGCGGCCCGGCCGGCAGGAAGAGCACGGCGCATCCCGGCGGCGAAGGCGAACAGCAGGAGCCCGCCGATCACGAAGTCGGCCGTTTGCAGCCAGCCCCGCTCGCCGGTGCCGAGCTGGCTGGCGCCGTGATGCCAGAGGCTGTAGCCGGGCCGGGTGGCGCCGTCGAGCAGGAGCAACACTGGGACGAGGACACCGGCGGCGGTGCCGCATGCGAGAAGGGGTGCGGTCGGGCGCATCGGGAACAGCCTCCTAGCTCCACGACCGAAAGATCGCGGGCCGACCAGGCTTCCCGGCTCACCGACGTTCGCGCCCCACCGTGGGGCGCGTTCCTGTAGACGCCTGGAATGTAACACCTGGCCGCCGACCCGGCCAGGTGTTCACGGCCCTCAGCCCTTGATGAAGCGGCGCGTCATGTACCGGCGTACCGGAGGCAGGGAGGCCAGCCTCAGCGGGAGCAGGCTCAGCCACAGCAGCAGCGGGCTGGCGGGGGCGTAGACGCCTTTGACGCGGCGGCCGAGCCTCTGTTTGCGTTCGGCTTCGGGCCGGATGGCGGCCTCCCACGCGGTCAGCGCGGCGGAGACGTCTCCTGGGTGGGCGGCCAGTTCGGTGCCCAGGCGGTCGGCGCCTCCGACGGCCAGTGAGGAGCCGTACCCGGCGAACAGGGTGACACACCAGGCGGCGTCGCCGAGCAGCACCACCCTGCCTCTGCTCCAGGTCGGTGCCACGACCTGGCTGATGGTGTCGAAATAGACCGAGTCGGCCCGAGCCAGCCCGGCGAGCGTTTCGGGGATGACCCAGCCGAGGTCGCCGTAGACGCGTCCCAGCTGGGTGGCGACGTCCTCGCCGGGACGGGCGTGGTCGGCGCGGTAGCCGAAGAAGGCGACGTTGCGGCCGTCGCCGACACTGATGACCGCCGCGGTACGGCCGTTGGACGACAGGGTGCCGGTCGCGCCGGGTGCGATACCGGCGGGCCGCCGGTCCAGCATGAAGACGGCGACCTTGTGCCCCAGGTCGAGCAGGAAGTCCTCCTCCGGCCCGAACAACAGGGCACGGGTGGCCGAGTGCAGGCCGTCGGCGCCGATCAGCAGGTCGGCCTCCTCGGTGCTGCCGTCGTCCAGGGCGACGCGGACGGCGTGGTCGTCCTGGTCGACGGCGGTGATGGTCGTGCCGAAGCGGATCTCGGTCCGGTCGTGGACCTTCTCGTACAGGACGGATTCGAGGTCGCCGCGCAGGATGGTGATCGAGCGCGGGCCCGTGGTGGCGGCGATGGTGGCGCGGTCGAGGGCGAAGCGGCGGGATCCGTCCCTCTTGTGGTAGATGAGTTCGGTGGTGTCGAACGCCTTGGCTCGCAGGTCGTCCAGGATGCCGAGGCGTTCGGCGGCGTCGTAGCCGATGCCGCCGAAGGTGACGGCGTAGCCGCCGCCGCGGCGGGCCGGGGCGCGTTCGACGATGAGGGTGTCCCAGCCGATCTGGTGCAGGCGCAGGGCGGTGGCCAGGCCGGCGATACCGGCTCCGATGATGACGGCACGCATGAAAGTCGGTTGTCCTTAGCGGGAGAGCTGGTCGAGCAGGCGTTGTTCGGCGGCGGCGTCCAGCCAGGTGTCGGGAGAGGGCGCGTCCGTGCGGGGTGTGGGGTCGCCTTCGGCCTGGAGCCAGGCCCAGGTGTCGGCCAGGGTCGCGCGCAGCGGGCGCGTGGTGAGGCCTTCGGTGAGGGCGGCGCTGACGTCGGCGTCGTGCATGCCGCTCGGGACACCGCCGTCGGGCAGGCGTAGCCCGAACTCCATGCCAAGCGGCAGGCCGTACCTCCGGAGGAGATCCGGCTCGGCCCACACCAGTTCGGTGTCGAAGCCGGTGACCTCCAGGGCCGTGGTGAGGAGTTCGCCGAGGGTGGTCGCGCCGGGTGGACCGGTCACGGTGAAGGCGCCGCTGAGACCGCGTTCGGCGCAGGAGAGCATCCAGGTGGCCAGGTCGCGGGCGTCGAGGTACTGCAGGGGCGCGTCGGCGGGGGAGGGGGCCAGGACCCGGCCGCCCTTCTCCAGGCGGCGCAGCCACCACGGGACGCGGCCGACGTCCTCGTACGGGCCGAGGATCATCCCGGCTCTGGCCAGTAACGCGCGCCCCGCGAAGGATTCCAGGACGGCGAGTTCGCCGCCGCGCTTGGCGGCGGCGTAGTCGGCGTCGTCGGTACTGCCGGGGTCGCCGTCGACCAGGGGCGCCGACTCGTCGGCGCCGGAGAGCCAGGGCCAGCGGTGCACGCCACGGCTGGAGACGTATCCGTAGTGTCCTGTCCTGTGCGCCAGCAGGCGGGCGGCCTCTCGCACCTCCCTGGGAGCCCAGGCCCAGGTGTCGATGACCGCGTCCCATTCGGTGTCGCCGAGTGCCTGCCGTACGGACTCGGAATCCGTGCGGTCGGCGATCAGGGCGCGGACTCCGGGGGCGGGGTCGCGGCTGAGCCCGCGGTTGAGGGTGGTCACCTCGTCGCCGCGCTCCAGCGCGGTTTCGACGACGGCGCGGCCGACGTGGTGGGTGCCGCCGAGTACGAGTAGCTTCACGATGCTCCTGAAGTGAGTGGCAGCCAGAGGGCTGACGGGTTGCGGCGGTCATGGAGGATCCCGTGTTCCGAAGAGGCGGCTCGCTCCCGGGCGCGCGCGGGGTTCGCCGGTTCCGGGGCCGCGGCCGAAGCGCGGGTGGGCGCCGCTGGAGGCCTGCAGCCGGATGCGGTGGCCGCGCGGGAAGCGGTGTGGGCCGTCGGCCACAGGGTGATGTCGGCGGTCCGGATGTCACCCGGCTCCGCGGGCGGATGCGGCCGTCGCACACGTTGACCGACCGGCCCGCGGGTCAACGTCGCAGACGCGGGTGAAGTGGTCGACGTGCGGGTCGTCCGAGCGCTGGGGCGGCCGGACGGGGACCGGGCCGATGGCCTGGACGTCCTCGGTGAGGGGTGAGGCGGTGAAGGTCGGCACGTCGGCTCTGGCCTCGATGGCGCGATTGTCCTTCGCGGGCGTGGAGCCTGCCGCCATGGGGCCACGGGCCGGCCAGCAGCCGCACGGCCAGCCCGGCGGCCGGGATCCCCACGTTACGCCGGACGCGGGCTGGACGGCGTAGGGCGGAGCGCACGCCGTACGAACGGCTGAACAGGGTCATGGCCGGTTACCTTCTTGTCTCGTCGCTGATGAGAGATCACGCCGCCGACCAGGCTTCCCGGCACACCATCGAACCCCTCACGAGAGGTCGATGAGAGAACAATACCGAAGTTTCAGAAATTTCTGAATATCCGTAGCTTTCGGTACTCTGTTTCTCCCAAGGAGGCGAACACGTGAACGACCGGTATGAGCAGCGGCAGGCGGCGGAACGACTGGCCCTCACCCTGACCGAAGGTGGATTACAGCGCATGGCCGCGCGCACCTTGGCAGCCTTCCTGTTCACCGACCAGGAGAGCATCACCGCCGGCGAGATCGCCGACCAGTTGGAGGCCAGCGCCGGTTCGGTGTCCGGCGCGATCAAATCCCTGACGACGGTCGGCCTGATCGAACGCCTGCCCTCGCCCGGCAGCCGCCGCGAGCACTACCGGCTCCGCGACGATGCCTGGGCCACCCTGTTCACCAGCCAGAACACCGTGATCCAGGCCATGCTCCAGGCCGCGTCGGCCGGCATCTCCGCCACCGATGAGGACGATCCCGCCCGGCGGCGCCTGACGCAGATGCGCGCCTTCTACGAGTTCCTGCTTGGCGAACTCCCCGCCCTGCTGCACCGCTGGCACCGGCAGTCCGGCTGATCCCGGCCTCGGCCGGCTGCGCCCAGCGCTCGATGCCGGCGGGCATCGGCGATACTGTGGGCGTGGAGTACGTGTCCAGAGTGCCGCGACCGCCGCTGGACGGGCTGATCGACGACCTTTACTACCTGGAGGGCGCACCGCCGTACGCCCGACTGACGCTGCCGCCGATGCCGGCGGCGTTGCTCATCGTCAACCTCGGGGCGCCGTTCCGCATCCGCGCCGGCACCGACATCGAAACGGCCGAGTACGCCGACGGCTGCGTGGTCACCACACCCACCCGCGCGTTGGAGTTCGGCTACCCACTTCGGACCCGATCCGTCGGCGTGCACTTCAAGCCGTGGGGGCTGGCACCGTTCCTGCCGATGCCCGCAGCCGAGCTGTGTGACCGGCCGGTGACGGTGGAACAGGTTTGGGGTCGGCCCGCCATCGCTGAGCTGCGCGACCGGCTGGCCACGGCGAACGGACCGCACGAGATGCTGACGCTGCTTGAGAAGGAGCTGACGCGACGGCTGTGCGAGACCGCCGGTCTGGGGCTGGTCCGCCATACGAGCAGCGTCATTGCGGCTACCGGCGGGGCGGTGGCGATCGGCGACCTGAGCGTGGCAGCCGGTGTCAGCAGCACTCATCTGGCACAGAGGTTCAAGAGGCTCATCGGCGTCACGCCGAAGCGGCTGGCCCGCACCTACCGCTTCGCCGCCACCGTGTTCGCGATCGACCCCGCCGGGCCGATCGATTGGGGCGACCTCGCCGGTGGCGCAGGCTACTTCGACCAGGCCCACTTCGGTCACGAGTTCCGGGCGTTCACCGGGCTCACGCCGACCCGTTACGTCGAAGTCCGGCGGCGGTTCCTGCGCGAACATCCCGGCCACACGCTGGACGGTTGGCCGCTGCCGGCCGATTGATTTCTTACAAGAGCGACGGCCCATGACACGCTAATTTGGGGCACCCCAAAGCAGAGGAGAGCCCGATGGGCAAGGTGGTCATGTACGGCTCGGTGTCGGTGGACGGCTTCGTCGCGGATGAGAACGACCAGCCCGGACCGCTGTTCGACTGGTTGTCCAGCGGTGACGTCCCGTTGGATGAAAGCGGCGAGCTGCAGGTGTCGCAGACGTCCTACGACCACACCCGGCCGTACTGGGACCAGATCGGAGTCACGATCGTCGGCCGCCACGTCTTCGACCTGACGGACGGCTGGGACGGGAAGCCTCCGGGCGGCATCGACCACGTGGTCGTCGTGTCGCACCGGCCGATGCCCGAGGGCTGGGACCCCGAGGCGCCGTTTCACTTCGTCGACGGCGTCGAGGCAGCCATGGCCAAGGCGCAGGAGCTTGCGGGTGACCGCGTGGTCGAGGTCGCCGCCGGCGACGTCGGGGGCCAGGTGCTTGCCGCGGGCCTGATCGACGAGGTGCGCATGGACGTCGTACCCGTCGTGTTCGGGTCCGGCAAGCGTTACTTCGGGTCGGTCCACGCGCAGCACCTGCTGGAGGACCCTGACGTGGTGATTCAGGGCAACCGGGTGCTTCACCTGCGCTATCGGGTGCGCCGTTGACCGATCTGGGCGGGTACGCGAAGAAACCAACTGCGAACGGTGACACCTGCCGCGCCCACGACTCCCGGGTCCGGGCCTTCCCCGCCTGGCTGGAGGCCGGCGACCTCGACGGCGACCCGCTCATCGACGCCCGCAACCGCGACCACAAGGCCCACACGAAGGCCGGGCTGCGCCGCGCGCCGAATATCGTCAACGCCCACCTCCCCGCGTTGGACCACGGCCCCTCCCGCCGGGGGCGTAGGGGTGCCGGTGAGGAACGTGTCGCGAGTCCAAACGGCCGTGCTCGATCCTGGCCGGGCAGGCCTTCGCGTTTCGAGTAACGCCCAGAAGACGACGGAAGAGCCTTGCGGGCGGCGTTTGGCGAACGCAACCAGGAGCACCCGGCCGAAGGAGGATCTCCGTGCGTCGTGTCCGCTCCGGACGTTCCTTCCGCCGTTCGTCTTCAGCTGTTCCGCACCACCGTTCACGAGCTCCGTAGGAGAGGGTCGTGAACGAAGGCGTGGTGCGCGACGGCGCTCATCGGCCTGGTCCGGGTCGGCACCGACAAGCAGAACACCCAGCGGCAGCACGACTTTGTCCGTGCCCACCCGGCCCTTTTTCGACGCCCGCCGGTGTCGAGGAGATGCCTCCTCGCCTTGCTCGTTCCTTGGATGCGAAAAGCCCCGCCCAGGCTTGCGGTGCGCCGTAGCGCAAGCCCGGGCAGGGCTGGTTTCACTGGCCGGTCAGTGTCGGCCCCAGTCCAGGACCTGGGTGTCGATCCAGTCGATGCCGCCGTAGAGGCCGGCGCCGCAGCGCTGGCGCACGCGCATTCCGCTGGCGGTGTTGGTCTCGCGCACGGTGCCGATGGGCTTGGTTCTGCCGTCGCGGCCCTGACAGCCGATGCCACGGGCCCGGGCGTCGGCCTCGATCTGGGCGGTGTCGGGCCCGTCGTCGTCGGGGTCGGCGGTAGCCGCGGCGGGCAGGGCCAGGGCTCCGAGAACGAGCAGCGCGGCGACGGCGCCGACGGGCAGGAACCTGGTGAGGGTTCGGGACATGCTCACGTCCTTGAGGGTCGGGGCTGGGTGCGCCCGGGATGAAGAGCCTCGGCGAAGTGGCTCTTGGGGGTGTGTCCGACCCCAAGGATTTCCTTACAGTGATCGGTCAACTACTATCCGCATCGACAGGATGGTGTCACTTCTGCAACATCAGTCACTCGGCGAGCAAAGGACACCTTCCGCGCGAGAGTCGAGCTGGCCTTATCCGCTGAGTCTTCTTCTGGCTTCTCGCTCCCGGGGGGCGGGCGGCTCGCTGAGATCGAAGGGGGTCTCAGCGGATAGGGAGAGTTGGGCAGTTCGCGGACCTGTTGCCAATGCGGCCGGAGTTCCACCCGGGTCATCCGTCGGGCTGTCATCGCAGGCGTGTCGGTGACCGGGTCGTCTTCGACAAGCTGCTGCGTTTCGGCTGTCCCTGCGAGGCGATCGCGGATGCGACGTGCTCGGCCACGACGATCCGCAGCCGTCGTGGCGAGTGGATACCTCTGGGCGCCTTCGCGCAGTTCAAGCGGATCGCGCTGGAGTCCTACGACCGGATCGTCGGCCTGGTCCTGGACCGGATTGCTGTGGACGGCTGCATCGCCAAGGCGCCTGGACTCCGGCTACGACTCCGGCAAGACCCGCGCCCTGCTTGCCGAACGTGGCCCGGACGGCCGGATCGCGCGCAAGGGCGAGAAGGCACCGGTCCAGGCAAGCGACAGGTGGCATGTGGAGCGTACCCATGCCTGGCAGAACGCCTTCCAGCGCCTCGCCCGCTGCCACGAACACCACGCAACGGTCATTAACGCGTTCTTCGATCTCGCCGACACCGTTATCACCGTACGCAGCCTGATCCGCCGGGCCTGGACAACCCACCGCTGGGACAACCGGCCCAACCGCCACCCGTGAACACACGCCCGATGGCGCGTCGAGTGGTTCATCGCTCGTCGTCGAGGCCCTCAACGTCGACAGGCTGCCTTCCGTCGAACGTCACGAGGATTCCGTAGGGGTCCGCCAGCCGGAGCCTGCTCTCCGTGAAACGGATTGCCCAGGTTCGGTCGGCCCACACGGTCGCTTCGGGGACTGCCAGTGGCAACTCCGGAAGGTCGAGCCAGCTCAGTTCCTCGGTTGTGAGCTCGAAGTGCGATTCCCGGAGTCGGGTGCGGCAGTACTCCAGAGCTTGGTCGACGAAGACATCGAAATGGCTCACGACGTCGTGAGCGAAATGGAGGGTGGCCTCTTCCGGCGGGGCGGCCGGTTCGACCACCAGACTCATCCCGGTCTCGACCGCGCCTTTCGGCTCCGGGAAGTAACCGGTCCAGCAGGCCAGCGATGGAGGGCTCTCCATCCTTCTCAACACGACCCCGGCGATACGCACGGTCGCGGGCAGCCTCGCGTCAACGCCAGGCTCTTCAGCGCCCGAGCTTCTCGTGGGTGCGCCGTTGTCGGTCATCGGCTCAGCGTAGGTCAAGCCTGGTCATGATGATGATCGACAGCCGAGGCGCGTAGCCACTTGTGCCCTCCGACCCAAGCCCTATTCGCGCGGTCTGTTAGCCGTAATGGTGTCGTCGACTGTTCAGGAAAGGAGGTGGATCAGATGCAGGACACGCGTACGGAGCCGGTGAAGGTGTACGAGTCGCCACTGGTGGCGGAGGCCGGCGCGTTCGCCGTCACGACCTTCGGCAGCCTCGACCCCAACCGCCCGGAGGGCGGCATCTCCTACCGCGACGAAGACGACGACTGAGACTGACCGACGGTTCGGAACGGAGAAGGGGCGGCCGGATGCGCCGGTGCGACCGAGCGCAGCTGGTGACATCGCCGGACCGTGCGGCGGCCGACGCCGTCGAACAGGCACGGAGGCACGGGTGTCGGTGTGGTGCCACACGCACCCGGCCGTCCCTCGGCCGGCGCTTGAGCCGGTGACACCGACTTGAGCGCCGGGCCTCTTGACCGCCCGTGCTTCCCGCTCGGCTACCGCGAGAGACCGAAGCGCAGGTGAAGGGCGCGGCGCTTTCTCCTCCGCCGGATCATCCCCCTTCTTCTACGTCCCCGTACCATTGTTCGGCCTCTTGCCGCAGCCGACCGTTCGGAAGGGAGCCCACGACCGTGAGGAAGTCGTCGACGTCCCGATGCGAGGGAAGGATCTCTACGGGCACGGTGTCGAACGCGTAGGGCGACCCCGTCACGGGCAGCACATCGTCGATTTCAAGCACCACCGCGGTGCGGTCGCGCAGGAGCCGGCGGTAGACGGACACGTACAGGTCCCGCTGGTAGCCGCGCCCCGTCCACTCCTGCTCCGCCAGGCCGAACCGGACACCCAGGCGGACGACGTCCTGCCACAGTAGTTCCAGCAGCGGGGGAGCCGCGTTCGCCCGTTCGCGTTCGTGTCGTGGCGTACGAGCCTCGCGGATACGGCTGCTTTCGATCGCGCGCCGCACCTCATCCGAAGGAGCCGGCACGAAGAAGGTGCTGCTCGTCCCTCCCAGCAGGGCTTCGGCCTCGTCGTTTCGCACCCTTGCCAGGCTCGCCAGACGGTCACCGATCAGGGGTGCCTCCACCGCCAGGAGGTGCTCGCCTCCCGGATGCCGGCGGTCCCACTCGCTCACGGCCCGGCGAGCCCACAGGCCGACGGCCCTACGGACGGCCGCGTGGGTGACGCCATCCACCTCCGGGTAGCGGGCCCCCGCCGGATGTCCCTCGAACGCCCCCCGTACGACGTCCCACTGCAGCAGGTGCACCGTGCGGCCTTCCCGCGAGGCGACGATGGCGAACTGCTGCAGCATCAGCGATTTCCCCACCCCGGGGATACCGGTGAACACCACGCAGCGTTGATCGCGTGCCGCCGCCTGATATCGCCTGGTCAAAGGAGACCCCTGCGGGAGTACCAGGCGCGGGATCATGATTCACCTTTCGGCCTGGAGGGGACGCCACAGCCAAGCTGCATGTTCGAGGCGTTCAACAGATGCGGTGAAACCTGGTCACTGGCGGTGCGTCACACCTGTATCACTGACTGTCATCATACGAATACTTGCTGCTATGAAGGGGGTGTGTCCCCCAGGGAACCCCCGATCAGCAAGGAAAGGCGGCCTCGATCCGCCACCGGAAACGCACGCCGACCGGATGACGGTGATCCCGGGCCACCAGCCCGTCTTTTCCTGATCGTGGAGCGTGTACGGCCTTGCGAAGGCCGGCCCGGCCAGGATCGAGCATGGCCGTTTGGACTCACGACACGTTCCTCACCGGAATCCCGTGTACGTCGAGGTCGTGGGCTGGGTGCTCCACGACCTTCGGCGATGTCGAACTGCCCGGACCGCCGGTACCCGATCGGACCGCGCCTTCGCCGGGCTCCTCCTGATACGTCGGCACCTACACGTCGAGCACGTCCGAGGCCACAGTGGGCCAGGGCGCCCTGGGACGCCTGGGGCTGGAACGCGTCCCGGTGGGCGTCAGTGCCGAACTGGACGAGGTGCCGTGCCGGACGGAACGGCTCGCCCGGCGCGGCGACTCACTGATCCCGGCCGTGCCCGAACGCGGTGTCCACGCCCCGCTCGCCTTCCTCGGTGACGGCGGGCGGGGCCACGTCCTGTATCCGCGCACCGGCGCGTGTCGCCGTGACCGGCCCCGGCCCAGAACGACGTCGTCACCGGCCCCGGCGGTGAGACGTCCGAGCGGGCCGTACGACGGCGGACCGTGGTGCGGGGGAAGACTTGACGGACTCCGGGCCGGGGCGGGCGCCGGGGGCGCGCCGTCGGTCGGTCTCACCTGGAACCCGCAGCGTCACCTGCGCCTGCACCGAAGCGGCCGGGGGTGCCTCGGCGCGGGCGGCGAGCCGGTCGACGTCGTCGTCCGCCTGGTCCGGTTCGCGCAACAGTGCGGAAAGCTGCCGGGCCAGGACGCTCCGGTCGACCGTGGACGGGTGTTCCTGGTCGCGCGGGCGCGCCAGGGCGGCTTCGGTGACCAGGTGCGGCACGTTCACCCCGGACTCCTGGACGGTTTCCTTGACCAGGCGCTGCTTGCCGCCGTGACCGCCGGCCCCCATGATGATCACTTCGGCGTCCTCCGTCGGCCGTTCTTCTCGCGGGTCTTCTTCTGCGAGCCGGGTGGTGTCGTAGTGCTTCGCCATCGATGACCTCTCGATTCGTGTCGTTGTCGCGCCGTGACGCGTTCGTCCGTAGCCGGACCGGGATGTGGTTGTCAGCCGGGAGCCAGGCGGCTGCGGTGTTCCCAGGCGCGGTACTCCTCGGCCCTGGCCTGGTTCATCTGGTTGACCAGGTCGAAGGACCGGCCGTCGACGATCAGCCGCAGGGGCGGGTCGGGCAGGTCCACAAGTCGCATGACGACCGGCGCGGCCGTGCTCGGAGCGGGCCCCGCCTCGTCGCCCCGCATCTCGGCCAGTTTCGCCCGCAACGGGTCATGCGCCGACGCGATCTCCCCTGCTCAGCGCCGCCTCCGCGAACGCCCTGCCCCGTCCCCTGGACGCACCCGTGATGAACCAGACACGCATGGCACTCGCTCCTTCCTCAGTCGTCGAGGGCCTGGTAGAGGGTGGTCCAGAAGTCGCTCATCAGGTGCGCCGGGCTGGGGACGGTGTAGCCGAGCTGGCACAGCAGGATGCCGGTGAGCCGGTTGACCGGGTCGGCGTAGGCCGAGGTGCCGCTGCCGCCGTCCCAGCCGAACTGGCCGATCGGGGTGTGGTCACCGCGGTAGGTGCGCACCGCCATGCCCAGGCCCCAGCCGCCCTGCTGTCCCTGGCCGAAGGAGATGTGCACGTTGCCGGTGGCCATGGCGTGCCGGGTGGCCTGTTGCTCGGGCGTGAGCCGGTTGGTGGTCATCAGCTCGACCGCGGCCCGCGACAGGATCCGGTTGCCCCGGTGGGTGCCGCCATTGAGCAGCATCTGGAAGTAGGCGTGGTAGTCGTCGGCGGTGGAGACCAGGCCGCCTCCGCCGCTCTGGAACGCCGGAGGCCGGCTCCATCGTCCGTCCTTGGGCTCGTCCCAGGCGAGGAACTCGCCGGTGGCCGGGTCGGGGGCGTACAGGGTGGGCAGCCGGTCGATCTGGTCGGCGGGCACGTGAAAGCCGGTGTCCTTCATACCGAGGGGCTCGAAGACGCGCTCGCGCAGGAACTCCTCGAACGACTGGCCGGTGACCCTGGCCACCAGTACTCCGACCAGGTCGTTGCTGATCTGGTACTGCCAGCGCTCGCCGGGCTGGTACTGCAGCGGAAGCTCGCCCAGGCGGCGTATCCACTCGTCAGGTCCGGACATCGGCTCCGACAGGTTGGGCGTGAGCCCCCGGGCGAAGATCTCGTTCATGATCGGCGTGCCCAGCGACGTCATGTCCATGCCGAGCCCGAACGTGGAGGTCAGCACGTCCCGTACGGTGATCGGCCGACGTGCCGGCACGGTGTCGTCCAGCGGGGCGTCGGGGCGCGTCAGCACCCGTGGGCCGGCCAGTTCCGGCAGCCACGCGTCCACCACGTCGTCCAGCCGCAGCCGGCACTCGTCCAGCAACACCATCGCCGCCGCCATCGACAGCGGCTTGGAGGTGGAGGCCATCCGGAAGATCGTGTCCCGGCGCATCGGCGCGCCACCGTCATGCCGCATGGTCCCGAACGTCTCGACGTGTGTCTGACCGCCGCGGCTGACCAGGGCGACCAGGCCGGGGATCCTCCCCGAATCGACGTGCCTCGCCAGCACCCCGCGCAACCTGCGCAGTCCCGCCGCGGAGAAGCCGTCGTTGCTGTGTTCCATCATGAAACTCCTGACAATTTGTTGACCTTGTGGAACTCGGACGACCGTTCACGGCGTCCACCGTCGCCGGACGCTGTGGTACCGGGCCGCTGCCGTCCTGACGTGGCCGCTGGTACGGCACCGGCCCGGCCGGTGGCGCGCGCGAGGGTCCGGCGGGCTCCCGGCCCGTCATGGTCTCCATGGGCCGCGGTCACGTCACGGCGGGGCCGGAGACGTAGTTCTTCAACCTGACGATGCGCGCGAGGGTCACCTCCGTGGCGGTCATATCGGGCGCCTCCCGAATGGGGGAGCCCAGGAAGAACCGGTCGGCCCCTTCACGCCCCAGCTGCTGATGCTCGGCGACGAGGCCACGCATCTCCCGCTCGTAGGCGGCGAACGCCATCGTGTGGTCGCCGCCCGCGACGGCCAGTTCACCGGCCAGGACGTAGGCGCCGATCAGCGCCTGCGAAGCGCCGTGGCCCGAGGCCGGAGCCGCGCAGTAGCCGGCGTCCCCGAGGAGCACCACCCGGCCGGAGGACCAGCGGTCCATCTCCACCTGGGCGTTGGCGTCGAAGAAGAAGTCCTCCGCCCTGTTCATCTCCTCCAGCAGGTGCGGGATCCGCTCGCCCTCACCGGCGAACCGCTCGGCCACGATGCGTTTGTGCTGCGCGACGTCGTCGTGGTCGTAGGTCAGCGGTCCGGAGGCGAAGTGGAGCGCCACGCGCCCTTCGCCGTCGTCGCGGGCGCTGAGGAGGTCGGCCGTCTTGCCCGGAACGCTGTGGAGCGGGCCGGTGCCGCGCGGGTAGCGCCGACCGGGTAGGCCGAAGGCCACCGTGTAGAGGCCCAGGTGCCGGACGAACCGCTCCCTCGGCCCGAAGACCTGGGAGCGGGTCCGGGAGTGCAGCCCGTCGGCGCCGGCCACCAGGTCGAACCGGCGCGGCCGGCCGCGTTCGAAGGTGACCCGCACGCCGTCGGCGTCCTGCTCCAAGGCGGCGATCGAGTCGCCGAGGACGTACTCCACCTCCCGGCGGGTGGCCTCGTACAGCAGGCCGATCAGGTCACCTCTGAGGATCTCCAGGTGGTATTCGAAGATCATCGTGGGTGTGGCGGTGTACGGGCCGCCGTCGCGGCCCTTACCCGCCGCGTCGCCCGGATGCGTGTTCAGTGCGTGGACCTGCTCCAGCAGGGCCATGCGGTCCAGCACGTCCAGCGCCTCACCGCGGAAGCCCATCGCGTTCCCGCCCGTGCGTACCTGCGAGGCCCGCTCCACCACGGTGGGGGTGAACCCGTGGTGGCGCAGCCAGTACGCCAGGGCGGGCCCGGCGATGCCGGCACCGGAAATGAGGACGTCCATTACTTGCTCCATCGAACGAATAGATCGTGCGATTTGAGAATCAAGTACGGTTAGCACCCAGAACAACGATGAATGGTGAAAGATCACGTTCAGTGGGAGTAAACGGGGCAGGCCAGGCGTGGAACTGCGTGACATCGAGATCTTCCTGACCCTGGCCGAGGAGCTGCACTTCGGTCGCACCGCCGCCCGGCTGTGCCTGTCACCCGCCCGCGTCACCCAGGCGGTCCAGAAGCAGGAGCGGCAGATCGGCGCCCCGCTGTTCGAACGCACCAACCGCACGGTACGGCTGACGCCGGTCGGACAGCAGCTCCGCGACGACCTCCGGCCTCTCTACGCCGGGCTGAAGGACAGCGTGGAGCGCGCCCAGCTCGCCGGCCGGGGCATCACCGGCACCCTGCGCGTCGGCATGCTGCCCGCCAACGCCTACGACCTGCGCCCCTACTGGGACGTCTTTCGCCTCCGGCACCCACAGTGGAGACTGCGCGTCCAGAAATCCCAGTTCAGCGACGCCTTCGCCATACTGCGCCGTGGGGACATCGACGCCCTGATCACCTGGCTGCCCGTCGACGAGCCGGACCTCACCGTAGGACCCGTCCTGTTCGCCGAACCCCGGGTGCTGGCCGTCTCCACCGGCCACGAGCTCGCTCGGCGCACGTCGGTCTCACTGGAGATCGCCGCCGACTTCCAGCATCCGCAGTCCGACACCCGGCCCGGCTACTGGTACGACGCCTACATTCCGCGCGAGACCCGCCGCGGCCGCACCATCGAGCGCGGCCCCGTGGTGCAGGACACGGAAGAGGCCATCACCCTCGCCAGCATGGCCGAGATCGTCGTGCTCTTCCCCTCCCACATGACTCGCTACTGGGTACGGCCGGACATCACCTACCTGCCGGTCACCGACATGGGGCCGCTGCCGTACGCGCTGGTGTGGCGAAGTGAGGCGGAGAGCGAGCCCATCCGGGCACTGGCCGGGATCATCCGCGATCTGGGCCCTCTCCCGTCGGCCCCGGCCGCCCCTTGACGCCGCCCGTCACCCGCGGGCCGGATCCGGCACCGATTCGCCGTCCGTCCCGGCCGGAGTCCGGGGCGACATGAGGCGGAGCCGGTTCAGGGGCGGGGTGCTCGCCGGTGGGCGGCGGTGACGCGTGGCCTGCTCGTAGTCGAACCCGAGTCCCAGCAGTGCCGGTTCGCTGAACGGCCGTCCCAGTAGTTCGACTCCCACCGGCATGCCGTCGGGTGTGAAGCCGGCCGGGATCGTCAGGGCGGGGAACCCGGTGTTGGCGGCGAGGGCGCAGACCCTGAGCCCCTCCTGAGGCCTCCCGATCGGCGCGGCCTGCTGTGAGACCGCCGGGTAGACCAGTGCGTCCAGGTCGTTGTCCTCGAACAGCTTGTGGAGCAGCTGTTGCGCCTGCGCGCGCCGGGCCAGCCGTTGGCGGTAGGCGTCCTGCGGGCCGGTCGAGGTGCCCAGCCGTTCCTTGAGCCGCTTCAGGACCGTGGGCGTGACCTGGCCGGAGGCGACGATGTCGGCCAGGGTCACGATGTCGGCCGGTGGCTCCAGCCGGGCCAGTGAACGGGGGAACCGTGTGCCCGGCGCCGCCAGGTAGCGATTGAGATCGCGTTCGGTCTCGTCGGTGAACACGCTGGAGCCGTCCACCGCCGAAATCAGCGCGGGTTGGGCCGGCAGATCGACGACGGTCGCACCCTGCGAGGCCATGTCCCCGGCGGCCGCCCGGACCAGCGCCGTCGTGACCTGCGCGGGCCCCGACGTACTCAGGTAGTCGGTGAACACGCCGATGCGTGCGCCGACCAGGGCGGTGTCGTCCAGGGTGGCGGTGTAGGTGCGGGGGATCCGTCCGATGGACGCCTTGGTGGACGGGTCGTCCGGGTCGTATCCGGCGGTGGCGTCCAGGATCAGTGCGATGTCGCTGACCGACTTGGCGATGGGGCCGCCGACGTCCTGCGTGTCGGAGAGAGGCGCGATGCCGTCACGGCTGGACAGGCCCTGGCTCGGCCGCAGGCCGACCAGGCTGTTGTGCGCCGCCGGGCTGCGGATGGAGCCGCAGGTGTCCGAGCCCAGGCCGGCCGCGCCGAAGCCGGCGGCGACGCCGGCGCCCGTGCCGCCGCTGGAACCACCCGGGTTACGAGTCTGGTCGTAGGGGTTGCGGGTCTGCCCGCCGAGCGAGCTGATGGTCTCGATGCCGGAGGCGAACTCGTGCAGGTTGGTCTTGGCGACGACGATCGCGCCGGCCGCGCGTAGCCGCGCGACCTGTTCGGCGTCGTCGGCGGGACGCCAGTTCCTCAGCGCCAGCGAACCGTTGGACGTGGGCAGGTCTCCTGTGTCGTAGTTGTCCTTGACCAGGATCGGGATGCCGTGCAGCGGGCCGCGGACGCGCCCCAGCCGGCGTTCGGCGTCGAGCCGGGCGGCGTCGGCGATCGCCGTCGGGTCCATGCGGATGACCGCGTTGACACCGGGCTGGTCGGCGTACGCCTGCTCGTAGGCGTCGACGCGTGCCTGGTATGCCTTGACCAACCGGACCGAGGTGACCTGACCGCTCGCCAGTAGTTCACGCAACCTGGTGGCGTCCATGTCCACCACCCACTCGGCGATGTCGCCCGGTGCCGTCCGGCTGCCCGCGCCGCCAGGTGCCGCACCGTCGCCTGTCGCGGCGCCGGCTGTGACGGCGGGCGCCGCCAGGAGAAGGACACCGGCCGCCAGGGCCGCTGCTCGGGTGTGCCGGTTTCGCCTTCGTCGTGCCACATCGGCCTCCTCGTCACCGATTGGCGCCTTGAGGTGCAAGCACGGGAGATGAGCGTTCGGCCCCGCCGACCGTGAACAGCGGCTGACTGTGCCGTCCCGATTATGGTTCAGGAGTGCCGCAGCGGCCATCCCCCAATCCAGGCCCCTCGGCTCCGCCCACGGCAAACGTCGGCGCCATCCCGACACACCGTTTCGCCGCCCTCCAACCTCTACCAGGGCCGGAGCAAGCGGCGGAGATCCAACGGATCCAGGTCTTACGGCCTCGTGCATGATGAGCCATGGCCTCTGAGGTCTTGGCCCGTTGGGCCAGACGCGGTAGGAACGCTCGGACGGACGATCATCCGGGAGAACCGCTGATCACGGGCCTGCCGCCGGACTTCGGAACAGGACCTAACCGAGTGCCGGCGGGTGCTCGGCTGGACGGCGCCCCCAGGCCGAGATCAGCGGTGCGAGCGTCAGGTCGAGTTCGCCCGCGTGGACGGCGGCCAGGTGCGCGTCGATCTCGGCGTCATCGGCCAGGCCGGCCGCGAGCAGTTCGCCGCGCACGTGCCTGATGGTCGCCGCCTCCAGCCGGTCGCAGGCCGGGCCGCCGACCGGGAAGGAGCCCGCCGCGGCGACATCCACCAAGCCGGCCTCACGCAGTGCCCGTGGCAGTGTCCGTCCGTAGCGCAGGTCCGCGCCGCGGCGCTTCAGCAGCTCCCGGACCGCGTTGCGCAGCCGGTTGGCCCGCCGCTGCGCCGGGCCGTCGTCGTCCAGGCATGCCAGTGGCTGCAGAGCGGTGTCGGCGTCCTCGACCAGCAGCCAGCCACCGGGCCGCAGCGCCGCCACCATCGTGGCCAACGCCCGAGCCCGGTCGGGTACGTGGACCAGCACGAGCCGGGCGTGCACCAGATCGAACGTCCCCGGCTCCGGGGGCGGATCAGCGGCGACGTCGTGCCGGCGCACCTCGTACCCGCCGCCCGCCTCCAGCCACGACGGGTCGATGTCCGTGGCCAGCACGTACCCGGCCGGACCGACGGCCGCCGCGAGTGCCTCCGGGATACTGCGGCCACCGGCTCCCACCTCCCAGCAGCGCGAACCGGCCCCGACCCCCAGCCGATCGAGGTGCCCCCGCGTCACACCGTCGAACAGCTCGGCCAGCCAGACGAATCGCTCGCCCGCCTCGGCGCGCGCGTTGTCCAGCAGGTACCCGCGGGCGGGAGCGGGCTCTCCACCGAGCACGGTGGTCCCGTCCGCCGGATCCGGTCGGCCACCGACGTGCGGCGAGCCGGGCGAGGAGGTCATCACCACATGGTCACCTCCCCGGATCACCGGCGCCACGACGACGGGGGAGGGATATCTCACACAGCAGGCGAACCTCGCACCGTCCAGCGGCAGGCCAGGGTCCGCCGACGAGCGGTATTCAGCGGGGGAGAGGCCGTAGGCGGCGCGGAAGGCGCGGCTGAAACGAGCGTTGTCGGTAAGGCCCCAGCGGGCGGCGATGAGATGGATCGGCTGGGAGCGCAGGGCGGGATCGGCCAGGTCACGGTGGCAGTGTTCCAGGCGGCCACGGTCAGGTCCTGGTCCCGGAAGAGCTGGTACAGGTGACGGATGGAGATCTGGTGGGCGGCGGCGATGACCTCGGGGCGTAGCCCGGATCGTGGAGGTTGTGCTGGACGAAGGCGTGGATGCGTCTTCGCAGCACCTGCCGGTGGGTTTCCGGTGGCAGGGTGGCGGTCGCCTCGGGGTGGTGGGCGCGCACCGTGGTGAACAGGGGTCGCCGGGGGAACCGGGTGTGTTCGAACCCGTCCGGCAGTTCACCGTTCGAGAGTCCTGCCATGAGCTCGCCCGGGACCTGTGTCACGGTAAGCGTGACCTCATTCACCAGGAGCACCGGGACGGCATGGGCGACGGGTCTGCCGGGGCCGCCACCTCCCACCGTGCCGGCCGCCCAGCAGTGGACCCCTGGCGGGTTGTGAAGCCGGCGAGCCATCATCTGTCCGCCATGTCATCCTGTGAACGGACCTTTGAGACAGAGCAGAAGCGGTGAGCCCATGAGCTGGTGGCAGGGTCTGCTCGGGTTCACCGCGGGCTTGCTGATCGCGGTGGTGACCGCCCCCGTCGGGGTTTCGGGGGCGGTGTTCCTGCTCCCGGTCCAGCTCAGCGTGCTGCAGGTGCCGAACCCGGCGGTGACGCCCACCAACCTGCTGTTCAACATCGTGGCCGTCCCCGGCGCGTTGCTGCGTTACCGCAGGCGTGGTCGTCTGGGCGGCCCGCTGACCCGCCTGCTGGTGCTCGGCACCCTGCCCGGCGTCGTCATCGGCGCGCTCGTGCGGGTCTTCCTGCTGCCCGGCGCTCAGGTGTTCCGTCTTCTGGTCGCATGCCTGCTCTTCCCGCTGGGCCTGTGGCTGTGCGTGCGCACCGTACGCCCACTCCGCCGCCGCAACACGCCGGACGACCCCTCGCCGGGCGCCGTCACCGCGCTCGCACTGGCCGTTGGGGCCGTCGGCGGGATGTACGGCATCGGCGGCGGATCGCTCCTTGGGCCGATCCTGGTCGGGCGTGGCCTACCGGTCGCCACGGTCGCCCCCGCCGCGCTGGCCTCGACGTTCCTCACCTCGATCGCCGGCGCGCTCACCTACACCGTCCTGGCGCTGACCGCCCCCGGCGACATCGCACCGGACTGGGCGCTGGGTCTTCTGTGCGGCCTGGGCGGGCTGGTCGGCGGCTACCTCGGCGCCCACCTGCAGCCCCGTCTGCCGGAAACCGGGCTGCGGCTGCTGCTGGGAGCCTTGGCCGTCGCCCTGGCCTGCCTCTACACGGTCCAGGCGCTCATCTGACGGCCGTGCGGGGAAGCGGCTCTTGGGCGGCTCCTGATGGTCGGCCATGTCGGACGCACTGTCTCAGTACCGCAGGAGGACAGACGCCGCTGCCTTGATGGCGCCGGCCGGGGAATCCGCGCTGTTCAGCTCCGGCTCGGCCACGTCCCGTAGTCGGTGTAGCCGCGCCGGCCGCCGGCGTAGAACGTGGCGGGGTCGGCCGGGGCCAGGGGCAGGTCGTCCTGGTAGCGGCGGACCAGGTCCGGGTTGGCGATGAAGGGCGTGCCGAAGGCGATGAGGTCCGCGCCGCCGGTGCGCACCGCCTCCTGGGCGCGAGCGAGGTCGTAGCCATTGTTGGCGATGTACGCGCCGGTGAAGGCGGCGCGCAGGGCGCCGTAGTCAAGAGTGCGGGTCTTGGCCATCATGTCGCCCTCAAGGATGTGCGCGTAGGCCAGGCCGCGCGGACTCAGGCGGCGGAGGTAGTCCTCGAAGTGGGTCTGCGGATCGGTGTCCGACATCGAGTTGAAGCTGTTCTCCGGGGTGAGGCGCACGCCCACGCGCCGCGCCGGCCACACGGCGCACACCGCGTCCAGGACCTCGTTCAGCAGGCGCATGCGGCCCTCGGTGCCGCCACCGTAGCGGTCGGCGCGGTGGTTGGCGCCGTCGCGCAGGAACTGGTCGATGAGATATCCGTTGCCGCCGTGCACCTCGACGCCGTCGAAGCCCGCCTGCTTCGCCCGTTCGGCCGCGTGCCTGAACTGCGCGACGACTCCGGGAATCTCATCGGCCGCGAGTTCGCGCGGCACGACGAAGTCCTGCGGGCCCGCGTAGGTGACGGCCTGGCCGGCGGGACGCAGCGCGGAGGGGGCTGTCGGTGTGGCGCCGTCCAGCAGGCTCGGGTGTGAGATCCGGCCGCAGTGCTGCAGCTGGACGAAGACGCGCGCGCCCTGTTCGTGGATCTCGTCGGTCAGCCGTCGCCAGCTTGCCGCCTGGTCATCGGTGTGGATTCCGGGGGTGCAGGGGTAGCCCACGGCCTGCGGCGAGACTGTGGTGGACTCGGTGATGACCAGCCCGGCGGTGGCGCGTTGCCGGTAGTAGGTGACCATCATCGGCGGAACCCGCCCTGCCCTGTCGGCTCGGTTGCGGGTCATCGGCGCCATCACCATCCGGTTGGCCAGGGTGAGGTCGCCCAGCGAAAAGGATTCGAACAGGTCGGCGGGCATGGGGTCTCCGTTACGCTCACGATCTAGGACAGTTGTCCTACGAGGCGGTCACGCTAGGTCGGTTGTCCTAGAGATGTCAAGCCCCGGCGCACTGGCGGCTCGGGGGCGACGGCGATGCCGGAGGTCGGCTTGACGGTCCTAGGACAAGTGACCTAGGGTTCGCTAGGTCAAACGTCCTAGCAAGGGCGTGGCCGAAGGAGGAACCGATGAGTGGCGCGGCGACCCGTGAACAGATCGTCGATGCCGCGGACCGGCTGTTCTACCACCGCGGCTACGAGCACACCTCGTTCGCCGACATCGCCGCAGCGGTCGGCCTGTCGCGCGGCAACTTCTACTACCACTTCAAGTCCAAGGACGCGATCTTGGACGCCGTGATCGAGGCCCGGCTCGCCGGTACCCGGCACATGCTGGAACAGTGGGAGAGCCAGCAGCCCACCCCCGACGGCCGCATCCTGCAGTTCGTCGAGATCGTGCTGACCAACGGCACCGACATTCAGCAGTACGGCTGCCCGGTGGGCACCTTGAACACCGAACTCGCCAAGCTTGGACACACCCTGCATGGTCAGGCCCGCGGACTGTTCACACTGTTCCGCGACTGGCTGCGCGAGCAGTTCACGCTCCTGGGGTACGGCGAGCAGGCCGACGACCTGGCCATGCACGTGCTCGCCTTCAGCCAAGGCGTCGCCGTGTTGTCCCACACCTTCCGCGACGAGGAATTCGTCCGGCGCGAAGTCGACCGGATGCGCGACTGGCTGAGCACCTACAGGAAATGAGAGCTATCTGATGTTCGTGGTCCTGCTTCGCTTCGCCGAGAATAAGGATGCCGCAGGCACGCACATGAGCGGCCACCAGGAGTGGATCAGGCGTGGCTTGGACGACGGCGTGTTCCTGCTGGTCGGCAGTATCAAGCCCGGTCTCGGCGGCGCGGTCCTGGCGCACGGCACCTCGCTTGCGGAGCTGGAGAAGCGGGTGAACGACGACCCGTTCGTGGCCGGGAACGTCGTCGGCGCGGAGATCATCGAGATCGCACCAGGCATGGCGGACGAGCGCCTGGGCTTCCTGCTGTGACGGCGCCGTTCCTCGGTCCGGACGGCCGCCGCTCCACCGTCGCAGCCTCGCCGACCTGATTCGCGGCTGGTCCGCCGAGCGCGCGGGGTGTCGTCTTCGCGTAACCCCACGCTGATCTCGTCAGAGAGACGATCCGCGACAGCGGTAGGGGCCGTCGCGTGCCCCTGAATCCGAATGGGCTCCTCACCGAGGGGGCCGCTGTACGCCTGGCCGGCGACAACGTCGTCGACTGTCAGACCGGCGGCGTCTCCGTCCTGCTCGGCGACGCCGCAACCGTGGTCATCGCGGATCCGCGGGACGGGCTCGACGTGAGCGGCGTATGGAACAGCCGCCGGTTCCACCTTCACGGACCGTTCGTCGACGACGTCGGCGTCCGCCTGTTCGGACATCCCCCGACTCCTCCGGATGGAACCGGCCCCACGCCCGGAGGTGGGGCCGGCCCATCTGCTGATCCGGCTGCCGGAAGGTCGCATATACCTGGGAGTCGGCAGGCCCGGGCAGGCCGGGTACACGAACGGCGTCTGAGCTGTGCCGCCCTGACGATAGAGCCGGAACTGACCCCGGAACTCCTGGACCGGGTCAGGCCGTCTGCCGAACCCGAGACGGTGCCGAATCTGGACTGGCTCACACGTATGACCACAAGACCGCTCGAAGCGCTGACGCGGTTCGTCCTCGTCGGGATCGGTGCCCTCGTCGCCGCCCGTCAGCACGAAGTAGTTGACCGCGACGATGGTTCGTAGCCGTCGGGGGGTCAGGGGCGACGCGGTACTCACGGGGGAATCCTGGCAGTGGCGCTCGGGCCTGGATATCCGTGACGATCCCTGCTGTCACGAACACGCCTGGTTCCCTTCTGCGGGAGAAGGATTTGTGACGGCGCGTCCGTGCCCCTGACCGCTTCCGCCCGCTGCTCCTGGTCCTGCTCCGAGAAAGGGCCGTCCATGAGAGCGGCCGACCCTTTCGGCGTAAGGTCGACGCCGTACGTGGGATCGCCGAAGCCCTGGTTCGGGCACCGAGGAGCCGTCGATGCTGGACCAGGATTCGCCGCACGCCGCGCGTCTGGCCGGCTACGGGACCGTGAGCACTCAACTGTCCCTGCTGAGCGACCGTCGGCTCGGGGAGGTCGTGGCGGCCGCCACCCCGATCGGGTCGGGCATCGGCGGCAGGTCGGCAGAGCTGGACGTCGGCGGAACGCGCGTCTTCGTCAAGCGGATCCCTTTGACGGACACCGAATTGCGCCCCGAGAACGTACGGTCCACGGCGAACGTCTTCGAACTGCCGATGTTCTACCAGTACGGGGTGGGCTCGGCCGGGTTCGGTGCCTGGCGGGAGCTTGCCGTGCACACCATGACCACGAACTGGGTTCTCGGCGACGAGTACGCGGGCTTCCCCCTGATGTACCACTGGCGGGTTCTGCCTGACTCTCCTCCCGAAGGATTCACCGACGAGTTCGGGGGTCTGGAGGGGGCCGTCGCGCACTGGGAGGGATCACCCGCCGTTCGCGACCGGCTGGAGGCCATCGGCCGGTCCTCGTGCAGCCTGGTGCTCTTCCTGGAGCACGTGCCGTACACACTCGCCGGATGGCTGGCCGACCACCGCGAAACCACCGTGCTGGACGGCGGGGGCGGCTCGCCCTTCCGCTGGGTCGAAGAAGCTCTGACGAGCGGAGCCGCCTTCATGAGCTCTCGCGGGCTCGTCCACTTCGACGCCCACTTCGCCAACATCCTGACCGATGGCCGCCGACTCTACTTCGCCGACTTCGGACTTGCTCTGAGCTCCCGCTTCGACCTTTCGGCGGACGAGTCCGGCTTCCTCTCGGACCATCTCGCGTACGACCACTGCTACACCGCGAGTCACCTGCTCCGGTACCACCTGCTCGACGGCGTGCGCGGTGACACGGAACGTGAGGTCTTCCTGCGCGACTGGATCGCAGGCCGGCGGCCTGACGACATCCCGCCCGAGATCACGGCCATCATCGACCGGCACGCCCGTTCTACCGTCGTCCTGGACTCCTTCTTCCGTCGTCTGTTCATCGAGAGCAAGCGGACGCCGTTCCCGGCTGCGGAGATCGGGCGGCGGTTGGACGCCGACGCCGCGACCCCGGGCTGATCCAGCCCTCACCTCGATCGTCCGGCGGTACGGCATCGGCTGCCATGGCCGCCGCCTACCGACTCACCGGTTCACTTCTCCCGCCGCCCGCTCCGCCTCGTACAGGGCGTAGGGGTCGTGCAGTTCCCGGCCGAGGGCGTCCCGTAGCCAGGAGGCGTCCCGTACGGACGCGCGCTGGGACGCGTCGGACCGGCCCTCGCCGGTGAGGTTGGAGGCGAAGATCCCCGCGGCCGATCGGGGAGAGCCCGCCCTCCTCATCGCGGACGGGTGGTGTCGCGGTCGTGCCCGCCCTCGGCCACGTGCCCGACGAGCGCATATCCGCCGTGCCGCTGCGGACCTACACCGCCGCCCACCGAACCGTGCTGGCGATCCACCGGGAGGACAACGCGAACCCGGTGCTCGGCGACTTCCTGACGGCCCTGCGCCAGGCGGTTCCCCAGGACGCCGACCACCTGCTCGCGCTGTGACCCCGGCCGGGAGACCGCCGAGCCGGGCGACGGTCAGCGGGAACCGGCGCTGTCTGTGGATCCGTGGGATCGCCCGTACGGAAGATGACCGCAGTGAATCAGTGGCTTTCTACGGACCGGGGCTTCTGCTGAGGGAATTTGGTCACCCTGCGCCCGGCTGGGAATCGGGATTTCCGGAAGGGCCGCCCACGATCCGGTCACGGAATTATGCGTATCCGGTGACGCGTCCCTGACATGGCGGCCCGCCGATCGGATAGGCCTTCCTGCTTGCCATAAAGATTAATCAAACACTCTATGATTTCCTGCGTCATAAATTGGAGGATCGGCGCCGTTCAACAACGGGCGTCCGTTACCGGGATCCGGATTTTCCGAGGATCGTAACGGCCCGGGCATGACCTGCTGGAGGCGGCTGAACGAGTGGCACGGGGCAGGCGTCCGGCAGCGCCTGCACGAGGTGTTCCTGGCCGGGCTCCGAGCGGCCAACGCCGTCGACCTCTCCCGGCCTCGGTGGGTTCCTCCCACCTCAGCGCCCCAAAAAGGGCGCAGACCGGGCCGTCCCCGGTCGACCGCGGACGGTCAGGCAGCAAGCACCACCTGACCGTCGACGTCGAGGCGCAACTCGCCGAACTCGCCACCGGCGACTGCGGCCACCGCGCCCCGCGTACCTCCGTGACCTGGGATGACACTCTGACCGGTCGGTTCTACCAAACCGTGACGACTACCCGCCCAGCTCAGCCACCTCGCTGACCAGCCACGCCCTCCAGCCGGCCGAGACCGGGCAGCGCCGGAAGCTCTCCGCCCCTACCGGGGTCGGCCGGGCTCAACGCGACGTCTACCCGCCCATCGTCAGAGGTGGCAGTCCTGGGTGTATGAGGAGATCTTGTCGTTGGCGGACGACCCGACGTTGTCCACCCAGGAATTCGGGTTGACGCCTATCAGGCGCCTACCCCCATAGTCCGAATGCTCGTAGAAACACACATACGTATCGGTGCGGTTCCAGATGGAACTCGTCAGGTCGTTGATATGGGAGCCGACGTTGGCACGCTCGGTTCCCGGCGCGTTGCTGTAACGCCCCCTGCCGTAAGTGTCGCCGTAGAGGCATACATAGCCCGCGGGACACGCGTCCCAGTCCATCGCCTTCGCCTGAGCCGGTGCCGCGGTGACCAAGGTGGCCGTCGCGCACGCCGCCAGCATGGCGGCCACCAGACTCCTTCGCTTTCCCACTCGCCTCACTCCCTCGTCGGTCTCGGTTTCACTGTTGGCTTCCGCTCACGCCGACTGCCGGACGAGCCGATGACTCTCCGTGAATCCATTTCTCCCTACGCGTTTCCCTCCTTTGCCGGGTGAGCTATAAGCCACTTTTTCAACCCGTACTCAGGATGTCATTGATGGCTTCTGTACCTTTTATTGACTATTTCTGCACCGCCGCGCGGCAGGCGGAAGACGTCGGCGCCGCGCGCTTCCCGGCTGGCCGGAGTCTTACGGCGTCAGGTCAGACGGGCCGTCCGGGGCGTCCCATGAGATGAATGGACAAATTCCAGAACAGAGCGTTGCCGCAGGCCACAGCGGCGCTCGACCGTGAGTTTCGGTCCTGGCGTTCGGGGACGAGTCCGGTGCTCGCCGTCGCGATGACGACGGCGGGGACGTCGCCGCAGGTCGTACTGCTCGCCAACGGCTTTCATGTCGTCCGGAAACCCCGGGGCGCTCATGGCTACCTTGCGTCTGATCGCACGCGCCCCGGCGGAGGAGCGCTACGCAACACCGAGGACGGGCCGACCGTCATGTCGGCACCGCTCGTCATGACCATCGCCGCCCCGGGTGAGCTTGAGGACACCCCGTTCGTGTCCTTCCCGATGGCCCACCACGGGCCGCCCTGTCGCGGAGCCCGCACGGCGCCGCCGGGCGGCAGACACTTGACCACGTCCGGCCGTACTTCGCCGTAGAGCCGGACGTGCTGCCAGAACGGCGGTGTCAGCCCCTCGGGGTCGGCCACGACGTCCTGCGGCGTCAGGCTGTCGATCTCCGCGCGGGATCGCCCTTCCGAAACCCGGTGCACGGCTCCCGTTATCCGCTGAGATCCACTCCGATCTCGGCGGATAACGTCACTACGGCAGTCGGGAAGCCGGGGTGGGACCCAACAGATAAGAGCAGCAGGGGAGCGGTCCGTCGGGGCCGGCCGTCATGGACGCTTCCCGACACACCCGAAACCGCCCTCCACCTGACCTTCTGTGACACGAACACGATCAAGCAGAAGCTCCGCAATCGTGATCACTCATACAGCCGGCTTCGGGAGCGGAGGCCCTAGTGGTCCGCCTTCACCAGGTCGGCCTGTGCGGAGACTCCGCGCAGCATGATGGCTGCGAAGATCGCCACCCCGGTCAGGATCAGGGCCGCGAGGCCGCCTGTCCATGCGAGTGCCTGGGTGAATGACGTCGCCGCGGCGTCGGCGAGCGCCTGTCCGAGCGCACCGGGCAGTTCGGCGGTGAAGGCGAGGGCTGCGGCGAGCGTCTCCTCAGCCGCTGAGAGCACAGTGCCGGGCAGGCCGATGGGCGCATGGGAGGCCAGGCCGGTCCGGTAGAACCCGAGCAGGATGGAGCCGAGAACGGCTGTGCCGAGTGCTGTGCCCACTTCGTAGGCGGTCTCGCTCACGGCTGCGGCTTGCCCGGCGTGCTCCGGGCGCACCGAGCTCATGATGATGTCGTTGGTCAGCGTCAGGCCGACCCCGGCGCCGAGGCCGACCAGGCACAGCGAGATCGCGATCACGAACGGCGGGGTCTGGGGTGTGAGGAACAGCAGCATCCCGAATCCTGCCGCGGTGATGACGCCTCCCGCCGACACGAGGATCGACGCGGGGATCCTCTTGACGAGTGCGGCGGCGAGGAACCCCGCGATCGCGGAGACCGCGGCTTGCGGCAGCATCCAGAGGGCGGCCTGAACGGTGGAGAGCCCTGCGATGAGCTGCAGGTGCTGCGTCAGCGCGAAGAGTGCGCCGACCAGGGCGAACACCGACAGCAGGTCGACCACGACCGCGCCGGTGAAGGAGCGGACCCGAAACAGCCGGACGTTGATCATCGGGTTCGGGATGCGCAGCTGGCGCACCACGAACAGCACCAGAAGCACGGCGCCGGAGACGAACGTGACGAGCGCCGCCAGTGGTTGCTCTCCCTCGGCGAGGGTCTTGACGCCGTAGACGAGCGTCACCATTCCGGTGAGGGAGAGCGCGATGCTGGGGACGTCGATGCGTCCCGGCATCGGGTTGGCGCTCTCGGGCACGAAGATCGGGGCGAGTGCCAGCAGGATGATCATGACCGGGATGTTCATCAGGAAAGCGGCATGCCAGCTGAAGGCTTCGATGACCCAGCCTCCGACGATCGGGCCCGCCGCGGCGCCCGCGGAACCCATCGCGGCCCACACCGCCATTGCCGTGCGGCGCTGGTTTCGATCGAGGAACATGTTGCGGATGATCGACAGCGTCGAGGGCATGATGGTCGCGCCGGCTACCCCGAGCAGCGCTCGGGCGAGGATCAGCATCCACGGCGCACTCGCCAGCGCTCCCAGCACGGACGCCGCCGCGAATCCCACCGCTCCGATCAGCAGGAGCCGACGGCGGCCGATCCGGTCGCCGAGGGACGACATCGTGATCAGGAGACCCGCGAGCATCAGCGAGTAGATGTCGAGGATCCACAGTTGCTCGGTGCCCGAGGGCTGGAGATCCGTGGTGATCGCGGGCAGCGCGAAGACCAGCACCATGCCGTCGATGGCGATCAGCAGCATCGGCAGTACGAGCACTGCCAGTCCGATCCAGGTACGAGCTGTCGCCCGCTGTGTGTTCTCGGTCATCTTTCCCTCCCGAGCCAGTTACTTCACCAAACGGTATACTACACCAGGCGGTATACTAACCCTGCGGAGACGAGGAGGGGACATGGCGCGACCGAATGCGCGACCGGCGATGATCGAGGCGGCCCTGCGCGTCGTCGAGGAGCGCGGCATCACCGCGCTCACCCTGGACGCGGTCGCGGCCGAAGCCGGGGTGACCAAGCGCGGGCTGATCTACCACTTCCCGACGAAACACGCGCTGCTCGCCGGGATTCACGAGTTCCTCGCCGACCGCGTCGAGCGGGGGCTGCGCGAGGCGACCGGCAAGGAACCGGAGGAGGCGACGCTCGCCGAACGCACGAGGGGATACGTGCTGGCATGCACCGGAGCCTCCACGCGTCTGGAGACGCGTCTGATCGCCGAGGCGGGCAACGAGCCCGACTGGATGGCTCCCTGGCAGCGGGTCTACGACCGCTGGTTCCCCGGTGACGCGGCGCCGATCGACGAGCACGACGACGAGGCGATGCGGTGCCTCATGGCGCGCATGGCCGCCGACGGGTTCTGGGGATACGAGAACGCCCTCGGCGCCTCCTTGCCCAGCGGGGTCAGGGAGCGGCTTGTCGACGAGATTCTTGCCCTCATTCCTGAGCCGCCGGCGCCCTGAGCGGGTCTGCCCACCGCCTGGGCTCACCTTATGAGCGGTACCGCAACTCGATCTGCCCGGCCTCCTCGCCGACCACCGGCGACGGCCCTGCCCGCCAAGCCCTCGCCGTCGGGCAGGTCATCCGCCGCGGCCAGGGCCACTCGCTGCGCCCGTCGGCCCCGTTCACCCTTCACCGCGCCGTGTTGGAGCAGGACGTCAGCCTCATCGAGGGCACCGAACCGCGTCATCAGTGGCAGGCGGTACCGCGGACGACGCCCGCCGCTGACAAGAACTCGACGCCGGCTCCTCGGGAGTACTGTCACCGACCCGGCGCCCAGGCTCGCATCCTGCTTTGAGGGCCTCGGGAACGATTGACAAGCTGACCTGGCATCAGCCGGTCCGCGACGAGGCATCGGGCCGGTTGCGTCGTCACCCTGCCGGAGTGGTGTCCTTGACGCAGGTGACGTCGCCACCGGGCAGGACGCCGTCGATCAGGTAGCGCTCGACGGTGGTGTTGACGCAGGAGTTGCCGGCGCCGAGGTAGGTGGCGTGGCGATAGGCGCCGCGCAGGGTGACCATGCGGGAGCCGGTCAGCGCCCGGTGCATGGCCTGCTGGCCGAGGTAGGGGGAGCCGGGGTCGCCGTCGTTGCCGACGACCAGCACCGGGACACCGTTGCGGACCTTGGTCGGCGCCTCCACCGGAGCGGTGGGCCAGAACGCGCACGGGGTGATGTTGCGGATCAGCGGCCCGTACAGCGGCTCGTCGGCGCGGTGGGCCTGGATGTCGCGGAAGTAGGTCTCCGGGTCGCGGGAGGCGGCCCGGTCGGCGCAGATGATCGGGGCCTGGGCGTCGAGCGCGCCCGTCCCGGTGAACAGGCTGTCGAGGGACGCCTTCAGCGACGGCGGGGCGGTGACCACGGTGCCGCGGGTGGCGTCGGCCAGCGCCCGCACCTGGGTGGCGAAGTCGGCGTAGGCCTTTTCGCCGTCCTCGTAGAGAGGCCCGAAGAGCAGGTAGGGGATGTGGTGAGAGTCGATCCGGTACCCACCGATCCGCAGCGGGCGCCGGGCGGCGGCCCGGTTGACGTGGTTGACGGTGGCCAGGACCTTGGTGGTGGTGTCGCCCAGGCCGTGATCCTTGTCGTGCGCGGCGGCCCAGGCGGCCCAGTTTCTCAGCGCGGCGGTGATGGCCGGCGCGTTCCCCGACAGCAGGCCGGGGCCGTAGGTGTCGGGGTTGACCGCGCTGTCCAGCACGATCCGGTCGGCTCTCGCACCGAACATCTGCGTGTAGACCGCCCCCAGGTAGGTGCCGTAGGAGTATCCGAGATAGGACAGTTTCGGCTCACCGAGGACGGCGCGGACCACGTCCATGTCGCGGGCGGTGTTCCGGGTGGAGGCGTACGGCAGCACGTCGCGGTTGCCCCGGGCGCATTTGGCCGCCAGTTCCTTCATCAGGGCCGCGCTCTCGTTGAAGGTACGGCGGTTCGGACCAGCCGAACGCAGGAAGACGTCGGTCTTCCATCCGCAGCGGATCGGTGTGCTGCGGCCCGTGAAGCGCGGGTCCATTCCGATCAGGTCGTAGCGGGAGGTGAGGGCGGGTGACCATTGCGCGAGGGACGCCACCAGGTCCAGTCCGGGTCCTCCGGGGCCGCCAGGGTTGGTCAGCAGAACGCCGCGCCGTCCGGCGGGGTCGGTGGCCTTGATCCGGGAGATCGCCACCGAGATGGTTCGCCCGCCGGGCCTGCGGTAGTCCAGCGGGACGGTGACCTCGGCGCACTGGGCGCCCGCCGCGTCCAGGCTCGCGCCCGCCCTGTCGTCCGGTCCTGTCTTACAACCGTGCCAGTCGAGCCTTTGATGGTGGAAGCGGATCGGCCTGTCGGCTCCCGCGGGGGTTTCCGCGAAAGCCGGGGCGGCGGCCAGGCCGAGGGCGCCCAGTGCGACGGCGGCCGCGGTGGCCAGGGCCGGCAGGCCGTGCCTCCTGGCAGGACCGGACGTGACCGGAGGGGATGGAACGGTGGAGTGCGACATGGGATCTGTCTCCCTGCTTGATGACCGGTTTGCGGTGCTATCGAGCATGGTGCCGAGATGATCCGTGATCGACCCCGCTGAATGGAGTCGTGAAGGTACGGCCAGCCCTACCGTCACGCCGCAGGAAACTCGCCGAGAACCCGTGACGGTGACGAGCCGACCGGCTCGGGAAGGCGAATGAGGCCTCGTCGGGCGACCGGGTCCCCGTACTTCTCGGAGACGCCGCCGAAGGTGACACCGCTCATGAACGGCGCCGGGCGTAGTGGTGGACGATCAAGGCCGCGATGGAGCCGCCGGAGATGATCCCGGCGACCAGGCCGACGCCCTCGCCGACGCCGCCGATGCTGTTGCCGACGCTGTTGACGACGGCGCACACGGTGAAACCGGTCCACAGGAGCACGCGGAGCACGGTGCCGTCGCGCGGTGGCTCGGGCCGACGGAAGGGGGCGGACGGCCGAGGCCGGTCGGCAGGTGTGACGCGGCAGGGGTCATTCATACTGATCACCCTAGAAATTGGCTCTGCCTGGGGAAATGCCGTAATCTGCCAGGCCGATGGTAGTGCAGGGTGGAATGAAACGATCCTCCGCCTCAGCTTAGGGTGGGGGAGATGAGCAGGGACGCTTTCGAGGCTTTGGAGCGCCTGGCGGGAGGTCTCGGCACCGCGATCCTCGCCTTCCTGGTCCTCGTGTTCTGGATCATGGTCGCCGCGGCCTGCCTCGTGGGGGTGGGTCTGCTGATGATCCCGCCGATGCTGGCGCTGACCAGGGCGGTGGCCGAACGGGAACGCGGCCGGCTCAACCGCTGGGGGCTGGAGGTCGTCACCCCCTATCCGCAGCAGGACACGGCGACGGGCTGGACGGCCAGGATCCGCGCCGCCCGCCGCGACCCGGCGACCTTTCGCGATCTGGGCTGGGTGGCCGCGCATGCCACGCTGGGGCTGACGCTTGGCCTTGTCGCCGTCCTGATGCCGACGATGACCTTGCGGGACGCGACGTCCCCGTTCTGGTGGGGCCTGATGCCGCCGGAGGGCCGGATCACCAGCTACGAGCTGCCGATCACCACGTTTCCGGCCGCGCTGGCAGCCGCGCTGGCGGCCGTGGTCGTCCAGGTGATCGCCGTCATGCTCGCCCCGCGGATGGCCAGGTTGCAGGCGCTGCCCGGGGTGCGGCTCCTGCGCCCGCATCCGTCGATCGACCTGTCGCGGCAGGTCGCCCGGCTCACCGCGACGCGCGCGGGCGCCCTGCGGGCACATGCGGCCGAACTGCGCAGGATCGAGCGGGCGCTGCATGACGGCGCGCAGAACCGGCTGGTCGCCGTCGTGGTGACGGTCGCCGTGGCCAAGCGGGCGCTGGCCAGAGAGGCGGCTCGGACAGGCCTGGCGCTCGACGGGCCGCGAGAGGCGCTCGACGAGGCGCAGAGTGCCGCCGAGCAGGCGGTGGCCGAACTGCGCGGGGTCGTCCGCGGCATCCTGCCGCCTGTCCTGGAGGACAGGGGGCTGTCCGGGGCGCTGAGCGCTCTGGCGGCGGGCAGCGCGATCCCGTGCGCCTTGACCGCCGACGACCTGGGGCGGCTGCCGCTGTCGGTGGAGACCACCGCCTACTTCGTCGTCGCCGAAGCGCTGACCAACGTGGCGAAACACAGCGGCGCGCGGAGAGCCCTGGTCGAGGTGCGCCGTGACGGCGGCCTGCTACGCGTGGTGGTGAGCGACGACGGCAAGGGCGGAGCCTCGGAGGCCGACGGCACCGGGCTGGGCGGCATCCGCCGCCGGGTCGAGGCACACGACGGAACCATCGTGCTGACCAGCCCGCGGGGCGGGCCGACAACCATCGAAGTGGAGTTGCCGTGCGGATCGTGATCGCCGAGGACGACGCGTTGCTGCGCCGGGGCCTGGTGCTGCTGCTGACCGGCGAGGGATTCGAGGTGGTGGCCGCGGCCTCCGAACCTGAGGGGTTCCTGGCCGCGGTGGCCGAGCACCGGCCCGATGTGGCAGTGGTGGACGTGCGCATGCCGCCCACCCACACCGACGAGGGGATCAGGGCCGCCGTCGAGGCCCGGCGGCTGAACCCCGGCCTGGCGGTGCTGGTCCTGTCGGCCTACGTCGAGCAGGCCTTCGCCACGAACCTGCTGGCCGAGGGGACCCACGGGGTGGGATACCTCCTCAAGGAGCGCGTGGGCAAGGTGGAGGAGTTCCTGGACGCCCTGCACCGGGTGGCCGCGGGCGGGACGGCGATGGACCCCGAGGTGATCGCCCAGCTGTTCACCCGCCGCCGCGACCCGATGGAACGGCTGACCGCCCGCGAACGCGAGGTGCTGGCCCTCATGGCCGAAGGGCTGGGCAACACCGCCATCGCCCAGCGTCTGGTGGTGACCGACGGCGGCGTGCAGAAACACATCCGCAGCATCTTCGCCAAGCTCGACCTCGCCCCGACCGACCAGGTCGACCGCAGGGTCGCCGCGGTCCTGCGCTATCTGGAAAGCTGAACGCCACGCGGCCTCTCCGGGACGTCAGGGCCGTCTTGGCTTGTTCAGGTCATCGTTCGGCGGCTCTCCGGCTGACTCGTCCCGCCGTTTCACCTCTATGCCCCAGCGCTTGCGGAGCCACTCCACCCCGGCGTAGAAGCCGGCGACACCCGGCAGGGTGAACAGGGCGGAGCCCCACCCCTGGGAGAGATGCACGTTGATCACGCCGAAGGCCAGGGGCGGGCCGAGCAGGCTCCAGGTGAGCCAGTCCGAGGCGAGCACCCAGCACGCGATCCGGCGTAGCCGATGGAACCGTGGCCGGTCCGGCCTCAGGAGGGCCTCGCGGAGTTGCCACACGCGGCCGAACTGCCGGAGGGCGTAGACGACCTGCACGGTCCTGGTGGACTTCAGCTGTGCCAGGTCGTACAGCTCGGCGTTGAACTCCTCGGCGTAGCGGTCCCGGCGTACGGCCGGGAGCAGCTTCATCATGAGGCTCACCATGTGTTCCGCCGACCGGGATATGGGGACGGCCTTCTCCTCCACCACGGTCGGCTCCGCCGGCGACGCCTGCGCGCTGAGCCTTTCGAGGCGCTCGGAGATCTCCACGGCCCTCTGCCCCATGGCGTCCAGGTGGTCGGCGAGGATCCGGGCGCGAGCACGGGTGCGGGCGTAGTCGAGGTCGAGCTCGTAGGTGGGGATGCGGTCAAGGTCGAAGCCGAGGGCGTGGGTGCGTTCGAGCGCGTGGTGAAGGGCGTGGGCGAGGTCGCGGGCCTGGTGGGAGCCGCGCTGGAAGTCCAGCGTGTAGGTACGGACGAAGGTGAGGGTGTGGTCCAGCCTGCGAGCGAGGGTCAGGGCGCGGTCCAGGTCGATGACGTTGGTGCGGCTGAAGCTTTGATCTTCGAAGGAGTGGAGGTAAACGGGGCCGGAAGCGAGGAGCTGGGCCTGGTCGAGGGCGTGGACGAGGGCCCGGTCGAGGGCGAGGGCGAGGTGGCGGTCGATGACGAACCTGCTGGGGTTGGCGATGGAACCCTGGGGGAGGTCGCTCAACTTCCGCCGCCCAGCCGTGGGCTCAGACCACGCAGCGTGCCGATCCTGGTGTGTGCCTGGGCGAGCGCGAGGCGGGCGTTCTCGGCGCCGTCGGGGGTGAGCCGGTAGTAGCGGCGGCGAGGCCGGGCCGCCTCGTGGGGGTTGACGTCCTCGAAGCGTGACTCCAGCCAGCCGATGCCCTCGAAGCGGGCGAGGATGGGATGGATGGTGCCGCTGGCCAGGCCGGAGGCGGCGCAGACCTCCAGTCCGTACATCTCCCGCGTGGGGTCGTCGAGGAAGGCGCGTAGCACGAGCTGGGTCGGGATGGTCATCCTGGGAGGCTTACCCATGCTCTAACTCTAGCTAGGGTGCGGGCGAAGAGGTAGTGGTGGCGATCCACGCCGTGAACCTGTCTGTCACAACGGCGCCGGCCGTCTCGTCCTTGTGATGTGTTCAACCAAGACAGGAGGTCGTCATGGCACAGGCCGTCACGGGAAACGTGCTCCGCACGCCGGTCTTCGGCGTATGGACGTGGAGCTGGCCGCAGGCGTGGGAGCGGGTGCGATGAGGGTGCTGCTCGCAGGCGCGACCGGTGCGATCGGGTTGCCGCTGTTGTCGGCGCTGGCCGGGTCGGGGCACGAGGTGATCGCGCTCATCCGTCACCCGGCCAAGCGGCGGCTCGTCGTGGATCGCGGCGCGCTCCCGGTGATCGCGGATGTGATGGATCGTGACGGGTTGCTGCGCGCGGTCGAAGGGCACCGGGCCGACGTGGTCATGCACCAGGCCACGGCGCTGCGGAAACCCGGACTCAGGCTGCGCCCCGACGACCCCACCATCGCCCTCCGCGACAGGGGCACCGCGCACCTCCTTGAGGCGTCGCGGGTGGTGGGCGCGCGTCGCTTCGTCACCCAGTCACTGATCACCGGGTACGGCTACCGCGATCACGGCACCAGGGTCCTGACCGAGAACGACGTCTTCGGGCTGCGCGTCGGCAACGTGGGCGACCTGGTGACGGACTCCAGCGTGGCGACCGAACGACAGGTGTTCGACGCGGACGGCATCGAGGGCATCGCCCTGCGGTACGGGATGTTCTACGGCAGGAACGCGTTCAGCGACATGTTCGCGGACCTGATGCGCAGGCGGGCTCCCGTACTCCCGCGAGGGAGGACGGGGACCACCTCCTTCGTCCACGTGGAGGACGCGGCGGCGGCCACGGTCGCGGCCATGGAACACGGCGGCGCGGGGGAGGCGTACAACATCGTGGACGACCGGCCGATGAGCTGGCGCGACTTCCTGACCACGGTCGCCCGTGCGCACGGCACGCCTCGTCCCGTCGTGACGCCAAGATGGTTGGTCAGGCTGGCCGTGCCGTACCTGGGCTGCCTGCTGATCGACACCACGATGCGGGTCTCGCACGCCAAGGCCACCCGCGACCTGGGCTGGACCCCGGTGCACCGGAGCGTGTCCGACGGGTTGAAGGTTCGCTGAGAACACGCCGGGGCGGGGCCGCCCCGGCGGTCTCAGAGGATCTCGACGTACCCTTCGGCGCCGTTCACCCGGATGCGCTGGCCGTCCTTGATCCGCCGGGTGGCGTCCTCCACGCCGACGACCGCGGGCAGCCCGTACTCGCGGGCCACCACGGCGCCGTGCGTCATCACCCCGCCGACCTCCATGACGACCCCCTTGACCGAGACGAACAGCGGCGACCAGCTCGGATCGGTGAAGACGGTGACGAGGATGTCGCCGTCCTCAAGGTCGGCCTCGGCCATGCTGCGGATGACCCGCGCCCGGCCCTCCACGACTCCCGACGAAACGGCGATGCCCGCCAGCGCCCCCTCCGGCAGGGCGCCCGGCTCGTACGCGCCGGAGATCACCTCGCCCTCGGAGGTGATCACCCGCGGCGGAGTCAGCCTCTGGTAGGTCTCGTGCTCCTCCCGCCGCCGCGTGATGACCGAGTAGTCCAGCTCGCCGGTGTTGACCACCTTCCTGAACTCCTCGATGGACAGGAAGTACACGTCCTCGGGCTCCTTGACGACCCCGCGCGCGACCAGCCCGGCGGCCTCCTTCATCAGCGCCCGCTTGTAGATCTCGTACCGCAGAAGGAGCGCGTGCTTGGAGTATTCGCGGTAGCCGATGAAGTGGCGGATCAGGCTCATCTTCCTGGCCGCCCTCCTGGCCTTGCCCGCGCCGCCCGGCAACTCGCGGAGGCGGGCGAGCAGGTCGTTCATGGCGCGTTCGGCCTCGGCGCGGCCCTGTTCGGCCTTGCGGCGGCGTTCCCCGGGCGGGAAGTTCCTGATGTCGCTGAGGACGAGCGGCACGAGCAGCGTCGGGTCCTCGCTCCACCGGGTCCTGGTGAGGTCGATGTCACCGGCGCAGTGCATCCCGTACGTGTCCAGGTAACCGCGGACGGCGTCACCCACGGCCGCCCCGCCCGCGCACGCGGCCAGCCCCTCGTAGAAGGTGTCGCACCGGGCGGTCTCCAGGTAGCGCAGCACGTCGGGATGCTCGCGGACGGCGTCGGCGACGTCGAGCAGGTCGAGCCCCATGGCGGCCACGACGTTGTGGTCGGCGGACTGGGCGATCGCGTCGGCGGCGTTCTTCTCACCCAGCCAGGCCTCCATGTGCTTGTTGACCCAGTTCACCGACTGGATGCCGAGGAAGGCCGCCGCCACGCTGCGCGGGTCGAAGGTGAGCTCGGCGAGCACGTCGTGGTCGTCGATGATGCAGGCGAACAGTTCGTCGCCCGACTTGCCGGCGATCTCGCTCCGCAGCCGCTCCACCGTCGCCTCGGTGCGCGCGATCAGGTCCGGCACGACGCCGGGGTCGTCCTCGCGGGCGAGCCTGAGATAGTGACGCACGATCGGCAGCACGCCGCCCTCGCCGAAGTCCAGCATCGAGGTCTTGCCGCGCGCCAGCCCGGCGGCGAACTCCTTGCGCCTCAGCACGGCCCGCAGCGCGTTGGCCATCAGCACGTCGACCTGGTCGAGACTCTTGAGCGTGGCGGGTCTGGCCCAGACCGAGGTGAGCTCGGCCGAGACGTCCTTGTAGAAGCGGTTGCCGGCCACGGCGCCCGCCGTACGGCCCAGCTTGTCGTGCAGGAGCGAGAAGAACGACAGGCCCAGTGGGGCGAAGGCGTCGGTCATCATCTGCCGGTGCCCGTAGGAGACGTACACGTGGTTCTTGCCGTCGTGCGCCGGCGGCACGGGATAGAGCGTGGTGATGGGGCGGCTCTGCAGGATGTGGAACGCGCCGTCGTACAGCGCCCACTCGATGTCCTGGGGGCGGCCGAAGTGCGCCTCGATCTCCCGCCCCAGTCTCTCCAGCAGCAGGATCTGCTCGTCGCCGAGTTTCTGCGCGTTCTGCCGCGCGGGCTCGACGGGAAGCTCCTCGGTGCCGCCCGACGGCAGAGCGCGCAGTTCCTTCGTCTGGGCGGCGATCTTCCTGTCGATGATCCGCCCCGCCCTGACCCGGTAGTTGTCGGCGTTGACCAGCCCGGAGACGAAGGCCTCACCGAGGCCGAACCCGGCGTCGATGGAGACCACCGTGCGGTTGGCCGAGACCGGGTCGGCGGTGAACAGGATGCCCGACGCCTCGGGGAAGACCATCTGCTGGACGACCACGGAAAGCCGTACGGCGCGATGGTCGAAGCCGTTTTGGATGCGGTAGGCCACCGCCCGGTCGGTGAACAGCGACGCCCAGCACCGCCGCACGCTGTCGATCACCGCCTCGGCACCCCGTACGTTCAGGTACGTGTCCTGCTGGCCCGCGAAGGAGCTGGACGGCAGGTCCTCGGCGGTGGCGCTGGACCTGACCGCGCAGGCCACGTCCGCGCCGCCCATGTCGCCGAGGTTGCGCTCGATGTCGCGCCGGATCTCGTCGGGCACGGTCAGGCCCTCGACGGCGGCGCGCAGCCGGGCACAGGCGGCGGCGATGCCCGCCCGGTCGTCGGCCCGCAACCCGGTCAGCCCGCCGATCAGCGCGCTGACCGACGCGTCGCGTTCCACGACCTGCTCGTACGCGTCGGTGGTGACGCAGAAGCCGCGCGGCACGCGGACGCCCCGGATCGCGGACAGCTCGCCGAGGTTGGCCCCCTTCCCGCCGACCAGGGGCAGTCGTGTCTCATCGATGTCGTGGAGCCCGAGCACATAGGCACTCATGGCGGATCCTGTCTCTCACCCGATGTTTCAATACAGTACAGTACTGTATTGAAATCAGGGGTCGCCGACAGGGGAAGGACGCCACCTTGACTCCCAAGATCTGCCTGGTCACCGGTGCCTCGTCCGGCATCGGCCGCGCCACCGCGCTGGAGCTGCGCCGGGCCGGCCACATCGTGTACGGCGCCGCCCGCCGGGTGGACCGGATGGCGGAACTGCGTCAGGCGGGCGGTTACGCTCTGGCGATGGACGTCACCAGGGAGGACGATCTGGGCCGCGTCGTGGACGCCGTCCTGGACGAGCAGCACCGGATCGACGTGCTGGTCAACAACGCCGGAGCCGGTCTGCACGGCGCCGTCGAGGACGTGCCCGTCGAACGGGCCCGTCGCCTGTTCGAGGTCAACCTCTTCGGCCCGGCCCGGCTCACCCAGCTCGTCCTGCCGCACATGCGTGAACGGCGCTCAGGCACGATCGTCAACGTCTCCTCGATCGCCGGTGAGATCTCGCTGCCGCTCGTCGCCTGGTACCACGCCTCCAAGCACGCCCTGGAGACCTACTCCGACTCGCTGCGCCAGGAGTGCCGGTCCTTCGGCGTCCACGTGGTGGTCGTACAGCCGGGCATCATCAGGACGGAGTTCGAACAGGACACGCCACGCGAGTTGCGCGAGACCTCCGGTCACGGGGCCTACGGCGCGCTGGCCGAGTCGATGGCGAGCCGGGCCGAGGGCAACACCAGGGGTTCCGCCCCCGTCGTGGTCGCCAGGACCATCAGGAGCGCCGTCGAATCACCCAGGCCGAAACCGCGCTACCCGGTCGGCTACCTGGCCAGGACACTCCTGGCCCTGAACCGGATCCTGCCCGACCGCGCGTTCGACGCGCTGGTCACCAAGGCCGGATAGCGCCGCCGTGACACGACCTCGACGACTCCCACCGGGGCGGCCGCGCAGCCAGGAGGTGGACGCGGCGGTTCTCGCGGCGGCTCTCGACCTCTTCATCGAACGCGGCGCGGGCGGAACCAGCATCGAGCAGGTCGCCCAGCGCGCCGGCGTCACGCGGGCCACCATCTACCGGCGGTTCCCCGACAAGACGGCCCTGCTGATCCAGGCCATCGAGTCGGTGCACCACGATCACGACCCCGGCGCCCTCGACTGGCCCGACATCGAGCACATGCTCGGCAACTGGGCGACCTACCTGAGCAACCCGCGCAACCGGCGCATGCTGCGGCGGCTGTACGGCGCCGTGGACGACCACCCCGAACTGCTGCGCGCGTACCGCGACTCCCACGGCGGACGGCGCGCGGCGGCCGAGCACGCCGCGCTGAGCCGCTCGCGTGAGCGCGGGCAGCTTCCCGGCGACTGCGACCTGAACGCCGTCCAGCAGCTGCTCAACGGCGCGGTGCTGCACCACCTGGGTTCCTACCCGGCCACCGAGAGCGCCGACGCCGTCAAGGCCTACTTCGTGACCATCCTGCGGCAGGTCGGCTACCGGGAAGGCGCGGACGCCGTCGGCTGACCGGCGAGGCGGGATGAGCCGTGTCACACACCGCCCTGGGCGCTCGTCCTATCACCAGAGCGAGCACAGGAAAGGGACACGACATGACGAACGGCTACAGCAGGCAGGCCAGGACCTTCGTCCAGGTGGCCGTGGTGGTCGGCGCGCTGACGATGCTGGTCTTCGGCGTGTGGATGCGCATCGACCCGGCGGGCTTCGCGGTCTTCGCCCGGTTCCCCAATCACGTGCACTTCCTGCACGACGCCGGGGTCTTCCAGATCGGCATCGGACTGATGATGCTGAGCGCGCTGGTGTGGCATGACGTGCTGTCGATCGTGCTGGTCGGGTTCTTCGTCGCCAACACGCTGCACGCGGTGAACCACGCGGCCGACCTGGACCTTGGCGGCAGTCCGGACAACTGGTGGCAGCTCGGCCTCGTCTCACTGCTGACGCTGGCCGGTCTCGTGGTGCACCGCAGGCAGCTCAGCCGCTCCGGTGGAACTCGACCTTGAGGACACCGGGAACGGCCGTGTCGACTGAGATGTCACACGGCCGGCGACGGGTTCGTCCTATGTGGGAAAGGCAGGCAACCGGGGGAGTCGGGGGACGGAAGTGGCGGACGACATCGTGGACGAGCGGACGACGGTCTTCGCCGCGAACCGCAATCTGCTGTTCGCGGCGGCGTACGACATTCTCGGCAGCGTCACCGACGCCGAGGACGTCGTGCAGGACACGTGGCTGAGCTGGGAGAGGGTCGACCACGCGGCGATCGAGCATCCGCGCGCGTACCTGATGCGCATCGTCGTGCACCGGGCGGTCGATCAGCTCCGCAAGGCGCGCAGGCTGCGCGAGGACTACATCGGCCCGTGGCTGCCGGAACCGCTGTGGACCGAGGAGGGCGCCGACGGCCGGGAGGAACGCCGTGATGGTGTCGCGCTTGGTCTGCTGGTCGTTCTGGAGACGCTGTCGCCGCTCGAACGGGCCGCGTTCGTTCTCAGGGAGGCCTTCGCCTACGAGTACGACGAGATCGCCGGAATTCTCGACAGGACGCCAACCGCGGTGCGCCAGCTCGTGCACCGGGCGCGGGGGCACGTCCACGCGCGGCGACCCCGCTTCACCGCCGACCGGCGCGACGCCCAGGTGGCGGCGGAGCGGTTCGTGAACGCGGCCGTCGGAGGCAGTGTGACCGATCTCCTCGACGTACTGGCGCCCGAGGTCACGCTGTGGAACGACGGAGGCGGCCGGGTCCGCGCCGCGTTGCGGCCGGTGCACGGCGCCGGCAAGGTGGCCCGCCTGCTGGCCGCCGTCGGGCCCCGCTATGCGGGGTGCGAGGTCCGCTGGGCGTTCCCCGGTGGCACGCCGACCGCCCTGATCGTCGCCGGTGACCGGCCGGTCGCGGTCGTCACCGTCGAGGCGGACTCCTCCGGAGGCCGGGTACGCGCCATCTACGGCATGGCGAACCCGGAAAAGCTTGCTCACCTGTCGCAGCACAACTGACGAACGAAGGGACATGCGAATGCCGAAGGTCCTGGAAGACTTCATCCCGCAGCCGCTGGGCTCCGAACGCCACGAGTTGCACATCCGGCAGCGGCCGGAAACGGTCTGGACCGCGTTGAACACGCTGTCGCCCGGTGAGCTTCCGCTGGTGCGGCTGCTCATGAGCGTCCGCTCGCTCTCGGCGACAGGGGCGAACGAGGCGCCGACGATGATCGGCACGATGCTCAGCCGGGGCTGGTTCGAGCTGGCCAGCGAGTCGCAGCGGTATGTCGTGCTCGGCTCGATCAGTCAGTTCTGGCGTCTGCGGTCGGCGGAGTTCCGCCGCAGTTGCCCGACCGGGCAGTTCCGCGACTATGACGTGCCCGGCTTCGCCAAGTCGGCGTCCGTCTTCGAGCTGATCCCGACCGAGCATGGCACCCTGCTCCGCACCGAGACGCGGGTCACCGCCGGGTCGGTGGACACCCGGCGCAGGATGCTGGCCTACTGGCGGCTCATCCGGCCCTTCAGCGGGGTCATCCGCCGCGTCATGCTGCACGCCATCGCCAGGAAGGCGGCCTCCTACGGCTGATCGTCATGGGCGTCCGCGGCGGACCGCCGCCCGTGGCGCTGTGGGGTGCCCGCGCCTCGCAGGCGGCGACCTTCGGCTCCGACCGCGACGGGAAACCGGGCCCGTTCCGGGAGCGGACCCGGAGGAACAGGCGCACACTGAACTTGCTCAGGACTTTTCCGTTCCGTCCGCAGATGGAAACCCGAGGAGGATCATGTCCGGCAAAATCCGGACCGCCGCCCTGGCGGTCGCCGTGTCCCTCACCATCGTCCCCGCCGGCGCGACCACGGCCTTCGCCGCCGCCGCCGCCAAGCCCAACCTTCGTGCCTGCTACGACGGTAACTGCAAGATCTCCATCACCAGGAAGGTCTCGTTCCGGATCGACCCCGGCTTCGGCATCACCAAGCTGACCCTGTCCTTCAACGCCGGCGGCGTCCATGTGAAGTCCAGCGGGCCGGGTGTGAGCGGCTCGGCGTACTTCAGCGGAAGCGGCTCGGTCACGGTCAACGGCATCACCGTCCAGGCCCTCTCGCTGTCCAGCAGAAAGGCGGTGCTGCGGCTGACGACGAGCTGAGCCGAAGGGGTCACGGCCCTCGCGCCTCATCTCGTGCGGGTCTGCCCGACCCTTGTGACGAAGGCGGGCGCGGCGAGGTCAGTCGCGCGGACGGTGGACGACCTTGTCCGTCGAGCGACCGGGATGGACGACGAGCAGGTGCTCCTCCAGCGGCGCTTCGGGGTCGTTCTCGTCCCACGGCAGCGTGCGGGCGTAGATTCGCAGGCGGTAGTGGCCCGGGCCGGCGACGGCCAGGTCCGGCAGCGGCCTGGCCGCGCCGCCATCGCCGCCCTCGGGGTACGTCGGCACGATCAGGCGGCCGCTGCGGCTGGCGATGCCCACCTCGACCACCTGGTCCCAGCCGGTGAGCCGGAGCGGCGGGGCACGGTCGAACGCCTTGACCGTCAAGCACATCGCCGAGTCCCCTCTGGTCACGATGGCGGCGCTGCTGCCCACGACGTCGACGAAGCCGTCCTCGACGGCGTCGAAGATGTCGGCGACCTCGTCGCCGTCGCCGTAGATGTCCCCGGGACCGCCTGCGCTGTCGTCACGGTCGTCGAAGACGGCGTAGCCGCCGCCTTCGGGCAGCATGTACGCGGCCGTGCCCTGCCACCTGGCCCGCGTCCCGGGCCACGGGTCGTCGCACCGGGCGTTGGCCTCGGCCTTCCACCTGGCCTCCTGCAGGTCACGCTCTGCCTGACGGCGGTGCGCATCGGCGGTCTGCCGGGCGACGATGCCGGGGCACAGGTACTCCAGAGCCGCGGCCAGCTCGATGGCGTCCGCCGTACCACCGGCCCGCTCGTGCAGCGCGTTCCGTTCCCGGTCGCCGGGCAGCGCGCACAGCTGAGCGCCGTGGGCGAGGACGCGCTGGTCGGCCAGCCGTTCGGGGAACATCGCGTTCGCCGCGAAGGTCTCGCTCCTGGCCAGGCAGAGGAACGACCGCCGCCGCTCCTCGGGCCCGAGGGCGGTCGCGGGCCGGAGCCGGTCGCGGCAGCCCTCGTCCGCGGCCGTGTAGGTGAGCCGGGCGTCCTCCTCGGCGCCGACGACCGCAGCCGGCAGCGCGAGCACGAAGGCGGCGGCGATCAGCCGCGGCGTCCGGCCGGTTCCCGGCGCCGGGACGCCCTGTCCGGGCGCGGCGAGCTCGTGCGCGGTGCGCGCCGCCCACACGACGAGCAGCCCGTCGAGCGCGTGCACCGCGAGCGACAGGCCGTCGAACGCCACCCGTCCGATCTGGAGCAACGAGTAGACCTGCGGGACCAGCAGGGCGGTCCAGCCGATGCCGACCGTGACGGCGCTGAACCGTCTGTCGCGTCTCTGCCCGGCGATGATCATCACCTTGCAGCCGAGGGCCGCCATCGCCACCAGGAACGACGCCGTCAACGGGATCTCGGCGAACGGCCGCAGCGCCGCGGCCAGCACCCCGGTCAGACCGAGCCCGAGAGCGATGACCCGGAACCGGGCCGACACCCCGGCCAGGGCCCGCACCAGCAGGAACATGGTGGCGGCCCACACGGCCCAGCGCGCGACGTACTCCGCGACGCCGGACACCTCGTCGAGGAGTTCCCAGAGCAGCAGGTCGCCGGCCACGTCCGTGTAGAGCAGGCGCCGCAGCCACACCACATCACGCGGCAACGCCCCGGCACGCGGCAAGGCCGGGCCGCGCAGGATCTGCCACAGCGCCCACGCGTTGAGCACGCCGATCGCCGCGGGCAGGAGCCGCGCCCCGTCGTCCCACGGCCAGAGACTCGCCGTCGCGACGACGGCGAACCACCGCCCGCCGTCGTATCCGGCGGCGACGGCGGTCAGGTAGAGCGTGACGGCGACGGCGGCCGGACGCCCGAAGCGGTGGCGGGCGACGGCGGCCCGGAGTAAGGCTACGATGCGGATGATCTTATTGGACCGCCCAGGTCGGTCGGCCCCGGTGAAACCGGACGCCGGGATACACGGCCCAAGCGCGGTGCGCGGCTCCGCGGGCCGTTCCTGAGGCAGATCAAGAACGGTTGGCGAGATCCCGTCTGGTCGCCTGATCGGGCGGGATCTCCTCGTTTCCGAGGACCTGGGAACGCTTCACGGTCTTGAGTATGGCCACGGTGTGGAGGTATGGGGCAGGTAGCGTGCAAACCAGCGTATGGATGAGGCACTGCCCCTACCGTCACAAGGCATGCAGACAGTGGATGTACTGGTCGTGGGTGCGGGGCTGGCCGGTCTGAGCACGGCCCGCCTGCTCGCGGGACGGGGCCTGAGCGTGATGGTGGTCGACCGTCGCAGGTCGCTGTCGACGGGCGTCCGCACGACAGGGATCTTCGTGCGCCGCACCCTCGACGACTTCGACGTGCCGGATCGTCTGCTCGGGCCAGGTGTCCGGGACGTGCTGCTGTATCCGCCGTCGCGGCGGGCACCGATCCGGCTCACCAGCGACCGGGACGAGTACCGCGTGGCCGACATGGCGGCCGTCTACGAACACGCGCGCCGCGCGGCGGAGTCGGCCGGGGCACGAGTCCTTCTGGGCGTACGGTATGTCGACACGACGATGGGGTTCGTACGGTTCGCGGGCGCGGAACCGGTGACGACCCGGTTCGTCGTCGGCGCGGACGGCGCCCGCTCCCGGGTGGCCCGTGACCTCGGTCTTGATGTCAACCGGCGCTTCCTCGTCGGCGCCGAGATCGTCCACCCGATCGCGTCGGGCACGACCACCCCGGCGTTCCACTGCGTGCTGGACCCGCGGATCGCCCCGGGGTACCTGGGGTGGGTCATCGACGACGGCCGGCACGCGCATGTCGGCGTCGCGGGATATCCGAACGCGATGCGCACCGGCATCCGCCACCTGCTGGACGCCTTCGCCGCGGACGCGCCCGGCGGCAAACCGCCGGCCGGGCCGGTTGAGCGCCGAGGTGGTCCGATCCCGGTCGGCGGTGTGCTGCGACGGCTGGCGTGTCTCGCCGGGCTGCTCGTCGGAGACGCGGCGGGCGCGGTTTCGCCGCTGACGGCCGGTGGGCTTGACCCCTGTCTCCGCATGTCCGAGCTGGCCGCTGCGGTCATCGCCGGGTACCTGCGTACCGGCGACCAGCGTGTGCTGAGCCGGTACGACGGAGACGCTTTGCGGACCCGGTTCCGCGGCCGGCTGCTGCTGCGCCGCGTGTTCGCCGGTATTCGATCCCCTGCCGTGGCGGAGGCGGCGGTGACCGCGCTACGCGGTCGTGCCGGCCGCGCCCTGGCGGCACGGATCCTGTTCGGCGACGGTTCGTTTCCCGAAGTCGACCCACGTCTCACGGACCTGGCGACCGGCCGCCCTCACCGGTGACACCGGCGTCTCGCGCGTAGGACTTCGGGCGCCCCTCGACCGGGTCGGCCAGAAGGTCCCTGAAGGTCCCTGGAGATCACGGCCAGGCACCGCCCCGCTCCGCGTACGGCGGAACGGGGCGACACCCCCGGACGGCTCGGCCGCAGCGGTGGCGAAGCCGGGCCGGTCATCTCCGGCCGGTCTCCTCGACGGACTTGAGGACGGCGTCGGCGATCGAACGTGGGTCGACGCCGAAGTGCTCGCGTACGGACTCCCGGGTGCCGGAGAGGCCGAACCCGTCGGTGCCGAGGGAGGTCCACGGCCGGTCGATCCACGGGCTGATCTGATCCGGCACGGCGCGCATCCAGTCACTGACCGCGATCACCGGACCCTCGGTCCCGGCCAGGGCCTGCCGGAGGTAGGGCACCCCGGTGGAGGTCATCGCGTCGCGGCGCAGTTCGCTCCACGAGGTGACCGACCAGACGTCGACGCCCACGCCGTACTCCTCCTGGAGCAGCCGTTGCGCGGCCAGCGCCCAGTGGATCGCCGTACCGCTGGCGAGCAGATGGGCCTGGCCGCCGCCGGAGGAGTAGCGGTAGATGCCCCTGAGGATTCCCTCGCGCACGCCTTCGGGCATCGCGGGCTGGGGGAGCGGCTCGTTGTAGAGGGTGAGGTAGTAGAAGACGTCCTCGCCGTCGGGCCCGTACATGCGCCGGAGCCCTTCGCGCACGATCTCCGCGACCTCGTAGCCGAAGGCGGGGTCGTAGGCCAGACACGCGGGGTTGGCGGAGGCGAGCAACTGGGAGTGCCCGTCGGCGTGCTGCAGCCCTTCGCCGGTCATCGTGGTCCGTCCCGCGGTGGCGCCGATCAGGAACCCACGGCCGAGCTGGTCGGCCAGCGCCCACATCTGGTCGCCGGTCCGCTGCCAGCCGAACATCGAGTAGAAGATGTAGAACGGGATCATGGCCTCGCCGTGGGTGGCGTAGCTGGAGGCGGCGGCCGTGAACGACGCCATCGATCCGGCCTCGGTGATGCCCTCGATCAGGAGCTGGCCGTCGACCGCCTCCTGGTAGGACAGCAGCAGGTCCCGGTCGACCGACTCGTAGCGTTGGCCCAGCGGCGAGTAGATCTTGGCGGTGGGGAACAGCGACTCCATGCCGAAGGTCCTGGCCTCGTCGGGCACGATGGGCACCCAGCGGCGCCCGGTCTCCGGCTCCTTCATGAGGTCCTTGACCAGGCGGACGAAGGCCATCGTGGTGGCCACCGGCTGCTTGGACCCCTTCTCCAGGGACTGGAACGGCCGCTCGGCCGGCGCAGGCAGCGGCTGGTGGGAGACGGTTCGGTTGGGGATGGGCCCGCCCAGGGCGCGGCGGCGCTCGGCCACGTAGCGGACCTCGGGCGAGTCGGGCCCGGGGTGCAGGTACGGCGGCAGGTCCGCGTCGAGCGCCTCGTCCGGCACCGCCAGCCCGAGCCGGTCACGTAGCGCGCGGAACTCGTCCCGGGTGAGTTTCTTCATCTGGTGGTTGGCGTTGCGCGCCTCCACACCGGCCCCGAGCGTCCACCCCTTGACGGTCTGCACGAGGATCACCGTCGGCGCGCCGCGGTGGTCGAGGGCCCGGCGGTAGGCGGCGTGCACCTTGCGCGGCTCGTGGCCGGCCCGTGAACCGCCGACGATGCGCCGCAGGTCCTCGTCGGAGTACGGCACGTCCAGCCCGTGGAACAGGTGTTGCCTGATGTAGGCCCCGGTCGAGGTGGCGAAGGTCTGGAACTGCCCGTCCGGCATCTCGCCCAGGCGGGACACCAGTTCGTCGGAACCGAGCAGCCCGTCCCATTCGGCGCCCCACAGCGCCTTGACGACGTGCCAGCCCGCGCCCCTGAAGACGCCTTCGAGTTCCTGCACGATGCGGGTGTTGCCGCGCACCGGCCCGTCGAGCCGCTGCAGGTTGCAGTTGATCACGAAGGTCAGGTTGTCCAGCCCTTCGCGGGCGGCCAGGGTGATGGCCGCCGTGGACTCCGGCTCGTCCATCTCGCCGTCGCCGAGGAAGGCCCATACGTGGCTGAGCGAGGTGTCCTTGATGCCGCGGTTGTGCAGGTAGCGGTTGAACCTGGCCTGGTAGATCGCGTTGAGCGGCCCCAGGCCCATGGACACCGTGGGGAACTGCCAGAACCCGCGCATGCTCCGCGGATGCGGGTACGACGGCAGCCCGCCCTCGGGCTCGCGCCGGAACAGGTCGAGCTGACCCTCGGTCAGCCGTCCCTCCAGGAACGCGCGGGCGTAGATGCCCGGGGACGCGTGACCCTGGAAGTAGACCTGGTCATGACCGCCGTGGAAGAAGTGGTTGAACCCGACCTCGTACAGCCAGGCGGCCGAGGCGTAGGTGGCCAGGTGGCCCCCGAGACCGAGCCGGCTACCCCTGGTGATCATCGCCGCCGCGTTCCACCGGTCGTAGGCCGCGATCCGCTCCTCCAGTTCGAGGTCACCGGGGTAGCCGGGCTCCTCCGACGTCGGCACGGTGTTGATGTACCGGCTGCTCGTGGCCAGCCGCTTCAGCAGGTATTCGGCCCGTTCGGGGCCTGCCGCCCGGCGGACCGCCTCCAGCGACTCCAGCCATTCCGCGGTCTCCTGCGGGTCAATGTCCTTCTCCATACCACCATTAAACACCCTATGATCGATCGTAGGATGTTTCCATCCGTCATTATGGGACTGTGAAACCTGTCATGCGACTCCCGCTTCGTGATCAGATCCGGCAGGCCGTACTCGACGGCCTGATCAGCGGCCGGTGGGAGCCCGGCGACCGCGTCGTGGAACGGCACATGGCGGCGGAGCTGGGCGTCAGCCAGGCTCCGGTGCGTGAGGCACTGCGCGAGCTGGAGGCGCTCCGGCTCATCGAGTCGTCACCGCACAAGGGCGCGCGGGTCCGCCGGATCACCGCGACCGACCTGCGCGAGATCTACGAGGTGCGGGCGGGCCTGGAGGAGACGGCCGTGCGGCTGCGGCACCCGTCCGTCGAGGCGCTGCGGGTCCACCACGCCGGACTGCGACAGGCCGCGGCCGCCTCCTCCGTGGCCGACCAGGTACGCCACGGCGTCGCGTTCCACCGCGAGATCGTCAAGGCCTCGGGCAACGACGTGCTCCTGGCGGTGTGGGAGTCACTCGGCATCGAGGTGTGGACGCACCTGTCGATACGGCTGTTCCGGATGCGGCTCTGCGAGAACACCGCCGACCACGAGCCGCTCATGGCGGCGTTCGAGCGCGGGGACCCCGACGCGGGAGCCCTGCTTCGCGACCACATCCTCGGCTACGCCCCGCTCAACTGAGCGCACCTGGTCTCCACGCCGGGCACGGCCGCCACGGCCCGGCGGACCCGCTCCTGCCAGGCCAGGTCGCCGATGGCGGTGAACACCCCGAGCGCCCGCTCCAGGCTTCTGGCCGCGGCCACCGGCAGCTGGAACAGCTCCCGCCGCAGGCTCCAGTGGGATCGCAGGTCGAAGAACCGGTGCATCGCGTCGGGCGGCCTCCAGGACCCGCCGGTGCCGACCCTCCCTGGCCGCGTGCCGCAGGGCGCCGAGCCGGTTCACGGCCCGCTCCCGCGAGGTGAAGGCCGGAGTGACCTACAACTTCCCGAGGCTGACCACCTGGAACGACGTGTACAGCTCGCTCAAGACCTACAACAACTGCGGCGTTTCGGTGTACGAGGACTGGGACTACGCCGACTACTACGCTGGGTCATGGGAGATCGTCTACCACCACCCGCAGTGGGGCCACCACAACCGGTACTTCGGGTACACGGGCAGCGGGCCCGACCCCGACAAGACCGTCAAGGGCCACACCTTCCACGACCGTGCGATGTCCTCGGCCGACCGCAGGAACTCCGGCTGCGGCGACAGCTTGAACGGGCAGACCTCCCCGATCACGGCGGCCACCCACCGGCATGTGCGTGGACATCCCCAGCGGCAACAGCTACAACGGCGGTGCCCCGCCCCTCGTCTCCCGTGGGAGAGGCGAGGGGCGGGGCACCGCTCCTCAGCATCGGCTTCTCTCGAAGGCCGGCCTCGTCGGCGGCCTGTCAGGTCCGGGAGTGATCGAGGACCTTCTCAGGAGGCGAGGGCGTCGCGCAGCGGGAGGGGGTTGAAGTACTCCCGCCACAGGACGACCTTGCCGTCGCTGACCTCCAGCACGGCGGCGTAACGCTGGTGGTAGGCATGCCCGTTCGAGGCGACCCGTCCGGTCGAACGGTACTCCGCGAAGTAGCGGCCCGGCGTCGCGGCGGCCGTCACCTCGATGTCGCGCAGGGTGAACTCGGCGTAGAAGCCGCCGAGGAACCGGCTGAGCAGGTCGGTCATGGCCTGCCTGCCCTTGACCACGGTGACCTGCTCGCCGAAGGGCATCTCGAAGACCATGTCCTCGGCCAGCAGTTCCGCCATGGCGGGCACGTCCCGCCGCGCCTCGGCCTCCAGCAGGGATGTCACGACGTCAGACATGTGAGTCCTCCAAGATCGCCTCGATGTTCAGGAACACGTGGACCGTGTCGCCGACGACGGGGCCACCGGCACGCATGAGCCCCATCGTCTCCGCGACGCCGAACGCCGCCCGGCTGAACCGTGCCCGGCCCAGGAATCCGGCCCGGCGGTGGCCGAGGGGGTCATCGGTGACACCGCCGTAGGTGAGCCGCAGCTCCACGGGCAGGGTGGTCGCCTTCACGGTGAGGTCGCCGCCGATCACGTAGTCCGTGCCGCTACCCCGCACGGTGGAGGAACGGTAGGTGATCTGCGGGTAGGTCCCGGCGTCGAGGAACTTCCCACCTCGAAGGTGCAGGTCGCGTTCGGGGTGGTTGGTGTCGATCGAGCCGGCGGCGAGGGTGGCGGTCACCCCGGTCTCGGACAGGTCCCGCCCGACGGTGACATGGCCGTCGAAGCGGTTGAACCGGCCGGTGATCCGGCTGACCAGCATGTGGCCGACGGCGAAGGTGACGCTGGAGTTGGCCGGGTCGATCAGCCAGGTACCGGGCTCGGGAACGGTGGCTGAATGTGTCATGTCAGGACACCGCCTCGTCGGTGAGGCCGAAGACCTCCTGGGTGCCGAGCATCACGTAGAGCCGTTCGTCGAAGCGGCTGAAGCGCCAGCCGTCCGGCGTGCGGACCGCGGTGGCCTCGAAGCCGGCGAGGGATTCCTCGAAGAGGTCACCTTCGCCGACGTGGTACGCCCGGACCCGTGCCGAGGCCTCCGCGGTGTCGCCCTGAACGTCGGCGGTGTAGTTGCCCAGCATGTGGTGGGTCCTCAGGGTGCGCCCGACCAGGTCGCTGATGTAGGCGATCACCTCGGCGCGACCGGACACCTGGTAGGCGCCGAACCAGTCGGTGGTCACGTCCTCGGTGAACAGCCGCTCCAGCAGGGCCCACTCCCGGTGGTCGAGGGCGTCGGCGTAGCGATCGAAGAGGGCGAAGATCTGCTCGCGGTCGGTCATTCCGGTCATGGTGCTGTCTCCTTCCGCGGGGCCGTGCGGCCCCGTCGGAGGCGGCAACCCGGTGCGGAACAGGACGATTCCAAAATCGAACCAGGCACTATTTTGTGCTATAGGTTACTTATGACAACCAACCTGCTAGATGAGGTGCAGCGGGCTGACTCGGTCGCGCGCCAGATCATCGATCGGATCGGCGACAAGTGGACCTTGCTGGTCATCTCGGCGCTGGGTGAGGGCGTGCTGCGCTTCTCACACCTGCGGCAGCGGGTGGAGGGAATCAATCAGCGCATGCTCACGCAGACCCTGCGGGGCCTGGAACGGGACGGGATCGTCACCCGCTCGGTCTATCCCACGGCGCCCCCTCGCGTGGACTACGAGCTGACCGACGCCGGAGTCGAACTGCTCACCCTGGTGACCGGCATCTGCGCCTGGACGCGCCGCCACCTCGACACGATCGAGACGGCGCGCCACGCCTACGACACACGCGCCGCCGGCCCTCCTCAGCCGCTCTAGCGCCGCGTTCCCGTGCGCCACGGGGTGTTCCCGGCCGTCGTCGAAGCGGTGACGCCCGGAGTTCCCGCGGCGGTCAGGAGCGGCACGCGCTCAAGGAAGCACACCCGCCGGCCTCGGCCCAGCGAGAGTTTCACGCGTTTCTCAAGCCACTTCGCGCGGGCACGCGAAGAAGCCCGAAGGTGAGTCCCCGGTGTGCTCACCAGGGCCTTCGCCCGCGCGTCAGTCGCCGCTCCGCTGTGCGGACCAAGGGCCGGCACCTACCGGCTTGACGGTTCTGGCGATGACGACGGTCTCCGCGCGCGTGATGCCCAGCGGCCCGAGGACGTCGGTGGTGAAGGCGTACAGCGCGTGCAGGTCGGGGCAGTAGAGCGCGACCACGAGATTGGTGGGGCCGGTGGTGGCGGCCACGGCGTGGGTGTGAGGGTGGGTGGCCAGCGTCTGCCCGGCCGTACGGAGCCGGGCCGGCGGGACTTCGAGCCACAGGTTGGCGTCGACGGCCAGCCCCAGCAGGCGCGGATCGACGGTGACGTGCGTACGAAGCATGCCGCCGTCCGTGAGGTGGCGCAGGCGTCGCCGGACGGTGCTTTCCGAGGCGCCGGTGCGGTGGGCCAGAGCAGCGTGGGAGAGCCGGGCGTCCTCGGCGAGCAGGCCGAGCAACCGCTCGTCAAGGAGATCAGGTGTGTGCGAGGCCATGCCAGGCGAGGGCTGGGCCAGGGCGGCGACCTGGCCGGGTGTGAGAACGTCGGCCCGCCAGCCGGCAGCGTCGGTGAAAGTGTGCAGAACGCTGTGCGCGGTGGTGGAGGTGATGGCGCCCGTGGCGGGCAGCTGGCGGAAAAGCAGCCGATCGCGATCGGCGGGGTCGGCGACGACCAGAACGTCGATCTCCTCGCCGCCCATCACGATGTCGACGGATCCGACGTCGGGGCGCCTGGCGAAGGACGCGGCGATGGTGTCGACCTTGCCGCGCAGGACCCGCACCCGCAGCAGCGTGGCACCGATGCTCTGTTCGGCCGCGATCGTCCGCACGACGGTGATGCCACCCTCGCGCATACGCGTGAGGCGGCGGGTGACCGTACGGGCCGAGACGCCCAGGACGGTCGCGATACGGAAGATCTCCGCCCGTCCGTCAACCTGGAGGGCCCCGATGATGCGCCGATCCAGGTCATCGAGGGTGATGCCGGAATCCACCGTAGAAACATGCTTCATGTCTGATATCCGCCGTCTGGACAGGTTCCTGGGCCGCCTTGCCGCGCTTCGACAGTACTTCTGGGGTCTAGGACACCGTCGAGGGAGGCAGGACAATGGGCTATCGGGAACTGCTGCCGCAGGTCATCGGGATCGCGCGGCAGGTGGGCGCCTACGTGCAGGAGCACCGCCCCGCCGCGGTCGGGGCGAGTGTGGCCTCGGTCATGGAGGCGTTCGGCACGGTCGACGGGCCCGCGGGGGAGCTCCTGCGCGAACGCCTCGGCGCCCTGCGGCCGCAGAGCGCTTGGAGTCCCGACGAGATCGGCACGGTGGTGGCCGATCACGGCGAGACATGGGTGTGCGACGCGGTGGACGGCGCCGTCCAGTTCCTGCAGGGGCTGCCCCACTGGGGCGTGACGATCACCCTGATCGCCGGCGGTGAGCCCGTGCTGGCAGTGCTGTGGGCGCCCCAACTGGACGCTCTCTACACCGCGGTCAAGGGTGGTGGAGCCCACCTCAACGGGCGCAGGGTCAGGACCTCGGCCAAACGGCTCTCCGCGGCACTGGCCTGCACCAGCCAGCCCCCTTACAACCTGGAGCCGGAGCGCGCGGGCGCATCGCTGACGGCCATGCTGCGTCACACCCTGGCCGTACGCAACCTCGGTCCGACCGCCCTCCAGGTCGCCCAGGTCGGCTCCGGACACGTGGACGTCTTCTGGGAGTACGGCCACGACGCCAACAACCTGCTGTCAGGCTCCCTGATCGCCCGGGAAGGCGGAGCACTCGTCACCGACGCCGACGGCGACCCGTGGACTCCGGCCTCGTCCACCTTCGTCGCCGCCGCCCCCACCCTGCACTCCGACGTCCTGAACGTCCTGAACGTCCTGCGCGGTCACCGGGGGAGCTGCTGAGCTTGATCGACCCACCCCTTCGCCCTTGGCCGTGGCTTCGGGAGTCCTGGGCCGTCACCGACGGTGGATCTCCACGTGGGCGGGGCGCCCTTCGCCGGCGCTCTGCCGACGGTCGGCGGCCGAAGGAGGTGGGCCCGTCCGATTCGGGCCTACGGAAGGGGCACTGCCGGGCCTGTGACGCATTTTCTGGGCGAAAGGTTGGTTTGTCCGGCTATGTGATGACTCACTGCGCAAGGCCCCTTATTCCGGGGCGACTGCATGGCAAGATGATCTTTGGTTACCCCGAACGGAGAGAAGAAATGCGCAAGACATCGGCTGTCACGACTCTGGCTGCCGTGGCGGCGTTCCTGTTCGTCGCCTCCCCTTCACCCGCCCTCGCCGCGCCCTCGGCACCGGCCCTGGCCGCCGCATCGGGCCTGAAGACGGTGTACGGCTGGGCGAAGCGGTCCGGCAACTCTGCCATGATCGTCACGCCGTACCGGGCGCACCGCGAGGGCACGGGCGGCGACTGGTATCTCGGCAAGCGCGCCGGTGACCCCGTCAGGATCGACTACACCGAGGGTCTGGACTACCGCCAGATCAACAAGAAGTGCGGCTACGGCCCGTCGCCGTACAAGAGCCGCAACACCCGGAGCACGTCCGCGACGGGCACCGTGAAGTGCGACCCCGGCCACCTCTACCTTCGGCTCCGTGAGGGACGCACCCCGGTGAAGGTCGTCTACGACCCCGCAGGCCCGATGGCGGTCAAGGTCTACGAACTGGTCGGTCCGTAACCGCGTCCGGCATGCCACAGGGCCCGCACGCGGGCCGGACATGGACGTGCCGCCCCTGCCTGACATCGGATGCCGGGCAGGGGCGGCACGTTCGGCCGTGTCGACACGGCCCGCAACCAGCTGACGGTGCTGATCGGCACCTCCGCCGGTCGGGCCTATGCGCGTGCCCGGTGGCCCGTGCCGCGGGCCGGTACGGCCAGCACGATCGCGCGGTGGACCAGCCATTCCAGCGGCCCGCGCCGGAACCGGCGCAGCCACAGCGGGGAGAAGACCAACGCGAAGACAGTCATGCCCGCGAACAGGGCGAAGCCGTACGGTGGGTCCCCCGCGACCCGCTCGATGAAGACCTGGTGGGCGGCGTACCACGTCAGCGCCAGGCTTCCGACGGCGGTCAGCGGCAGCAGCGCCCGCCGCCACCCGGGCCGCTCCAGCAGCGTGAGGAAGGCGGCCAGCAGCAGCAGGCCGACCCCGGTCATCATCGGTGCCATCGGAACGCTCAGCGCGTACAGCTGGTGCGGCGGCAGGGTCAGCACCGAGCTCCACGGCTGCAGTATCGGCCCGCCGGTGGACTCCATCATCGCCGCCAGCGCACGCTCGGCGCCCAGCGGGCCGAGTGCGAACCACGAGATCAGCCAGCAGAGGGCGACCAGCGACGAGCCGAAAAGAACCATTCGCCGACGTACGACGCGGCTGCGCAGGTCCAGCCGACCGATGGCCAGCCCGGCCAGCAGCAGCGGGATCGCGTACGGCGTCTGGAAGCCACCGCCCAGCAGCAACTGGTGGAGCTTGGCGGGCCAGTCCTGCGGGTGGATCAGCAGCGTCAGGCCGAAAGCGGGCTCGGCGCCGGTGTTCATCGGGGAGATGGCCCAGGTGCCGCCGTAGTTCAGCACGACGAAGCAGAAGACGGGCAGCACGGCGCCGAGGACACCGGCCGCGGCCAGCAGTGTGCCCGGCCGTAGCCGCACCAGCGGCATCAGGATCAACAGCCACACGGCGTAGAACTCAAGGATGGACAGGTTCAGGCCGGACAACTGGTCCACGCACAGGCTGACCAGCAACAACATGGCCGCGCGGATCGCAAGCCGTTTCCTGGCCACCTTCAGCCGATCGCCGTCCAGTGGTTCGGCTCCACCGGTCATCAGCGCCACCGAGATGCCGGCCATCAGCACGAACAGGCTCATCGACCGGCCGGAGACGGTGTGCTCGATCCAGTCGAGCACGGCCGGTTTGTCCCGCATCGGAGCCGGGCTCAGCCATCCGGTCGGGCTGACGTGCATGTAGACCATGCCCATGATGGCCAGCGCCCGTACGGCGTCCAAGCCCAGCAACCGCCCCCGCGGGGGCTGGGATCGGACCACCGGCGGAGCGGCCACCGGGGCGTCGTACGGAACGTGCGCGGGATGGTTCATTTCAGGTAGTCCTCCAAGAGCGCGGGCGTCAGCCCGTCTTTCCTCGCCTGATCGATGAATGCTTCGATGTCTTCTTTGAATTCGTCACGGAAATGCATGAGAACGATGTCACCCGGAACGAGACGGTCACCGGCGGCGAATTCGATATGGCCTTTGGCGATTTCCGCGCTCCAGTGCACCAGGTGTTTGACGCCGCATTCGGCGGCGACCTGCACGGTGGTGGCGTCGAAGCTGCCGTACGGCGGCCGCAGCAAGGTGGGGCGGCGGCCGAAGACCTTTTCGAACCGGTCGGAGGCCGCGCAGATCTCCTTGTGCTGCAGAGCGCGCGGCCTGCCCGCCAGATCGGGGTGGCCGACGGTGTGGTTCTCGACCACCGCGCCGGTCCGGTCGCGCATTCGGCGGAAGAAGCCGCTGTCCTGCCGGACGTACTGGCCGGTCAGGAACAGCGTCGCCTTGATGCCTGACCCGCGCAGCAGGTCGATCATCCCCGCGTGGCGCTTCAGACCGTCGTCGACGGTGAGGAAGACGACGCGATCTTCGGTGGGGACGCGGTGGACGGCCTTGCCGGCCTGACCGGTCTGGCCCGCCGGTTGTGGCGCGGCTGCGAGCGTCCGGGCCGTCAGGCCGGACGCGAGAACCGCGGCGGCGGCCAGCACCGGAACCGCGCCGGTGAGAACGGTCCGCCTCCGATGCTTTCCCGGCCCTTTTCCGTTTTCCATGGCCGCCACCGTAGGGGCCGCCTCCGTAGGTTTATTTCAGCTTTTCCATCGGCCGCCCAGAGGTAATCCATAGGTTCTGTAACAATGCGTGGACGGTATTATCGGCGGCATGTCGCTGAAAAAACGGTTCACCGCCGCGGGAGCCGTGCTGTTCGGTCTCGTGGTGGCCGGGACGGTCTCCCTGGCCGGGTGCGGGATCGATCCTCGGGTGCGTCTGGAGCACCCGGCCGGGCAGGAGACCGGGCGGAGCACGTCCTCCACGGCGCCGGCGCAGACCGCGGTCGCCGTCCCCTCCGACCTCGACGGTCTGCGGGTGCTGCGGGAGGATCCGCGCCTGGGCACGAAGACCACCTCCGCGATCAGACGCTGCGAGGGCGGCCGGTTCCCGGTCTATTCCGAGGAGATCTCCCTGTCCGGTCAGTCGGAAGGCGTCCACCTGATGGCCGTCACCGTCTACACCTGTCCCGGCCGCAGCTGCGGGTACGAGGGGACCCGCGGCACCTACGTCTACCGCCTCGAACAGGGCCGGCCGGGTGAACGGGTCTACGCCCATCAGGGCGCGGGCAGCCGCGTGGAGGTCCGCGACGCGGCCCTGGTCCTGATCCGGCCGGACTACCTGCCGGGCGACGACGCCTCCTGCCCGACCACCACCCGGGCGACACCGCTGCGCTGGAACGGCCGCACGCTCGTTCTCGACGGCGCGTGAGACGACACGAAAGGACGAGGGCAGGATGTCCATGGACGCCGCCGAGACCCCGCATGTGCTGTTCGTCGAGGACGACGAGGTGATCCGGGAGGTGACCCAGCTGACCTTGGAACGCGACGGTTTCACGGTCACCACCGCCGCCGACGGGCCGGCCGGGCTGGAGGCCTTTCGCGCCCGCACTCCCGATGTCGCGCTGCTGGATGTGATGCTGCCCGGGATGAACGGGGTGAGCCTGTGCCGGCGCATCCGCGCCGAGAGCCTCGTCCCGGTGATCATGCTGTCGGCCCGGGACGACGCCGTCGACGTGGTCGTCGGTCTGGAGGCCGGAGCCGACGACTACGTGACCAAGCCCTTCGACGGCTCGGTGCTGCTGGCCCGCATTCGCGCGGTGCTGCGCCGCAGCGGGCGCAACGGCGCGGCCGGTGCGGACACCGGGCAGCGTGCCCGTCAGCTGCGCTTCGGCGATGTCGACATCGACGTCGACGGCGTACGGGTGCTGCGCGGCGGCAGGCCGGTGGCGCTCACCCCGACCGAGATGCGGCTGCTGCTGCGTTTCGCCGAGTCCCCCGGCACGGTGCTCAGCAGGGACGTGCTGCTGGAGAGCGTCTGGGACTACGCCTACGGCGGCGATTCGCGCCTGGCCGACATCCATGTGCAGCGCCTGCGCAACAAGATCGGCGCCGACCGCATCGAGACCGTGCGCGGGTTCGGCTACAAACTGCGCGCGGAGAACGAGTGAGGTCCTGGCCGAGATCTCGGCGTACGGCGGGAGCGCGGCGGATGAGCCTGCGCTGGAAGATCAGCGCCGCCGTCGCCGTGGTCAGCGTCCTGGTCGCGGTGGCGCTGAGCCTCAGCGTCCATCTCGCCTACGCCCGCAGGCAGGCCGACGACGCCCACCGCCTGCAGGCCGAACGCATCCGCCTGCTGCTGCGCGAGTACCACCGAGGTGGCCAGACGGTCTTCGGCAGCCGGCTGGACGACCCGGCCGTGCCGGCGGACCTGCGCGCGGCGGCGCGGGACGGGGCCGTCGCCACCGCGCTGCGCCGGACCCGCGAGGGCACCTTCGTCTGGGCGGCGGCCGGGACCGGCGGTCACGTCCTGTCACTGCGCTCGGACTACGGCCCCAGCCTCGCGGACCTGGCCGCGCTGGACCGGGTCCTGGTCCTGGGCTCGGCCGGGGCCGGTGTCGGCGGCACCCTGGCCGGGATCGCCGTCGGCGCGCGCCTGTCACGCCGGCTGCGGCGGGCCGCGGCCGCCGCCCGCCACGTCAGCGCGGGCGATCCCACCGTCCGGGTCGGCGCGGAGATCGGCGGCCGCTCCCATGACGAGGCCGCCGAACTCGCCCACGCCGTCGACGCCATGGCCGAGGCCCTGCAGGGCCGTCTGGAGGCCGAACGCCGGGTCACCGCCGACATCGCCCACGAGTTGCGCACCCCGCTCACCGGCCTGACCACCGCCGCCGAGCTCCTGCCGCCGGGGCGGATGACCGACATCGTCCAGGACCGGGTCAAGGCGCTGCGCGCCCTCACCGAGGACGTGCTGGAGGTGGCCCGCCTGGACACCGCCACCGAACGTCCCGCCCTGTCCGACGTCGCCCTCGGCGATTTCGTCACGCGCCGGGCGACCGCCTTCGTCCCCGACGCGCAGGTGCGCGTCCGCACCGGCACCGTGGTCGCCACCGACCCGCGCCGCCTGGAGCGCATCCTGGCGAACCTGCTCACCAACGCCACCCGGTACGGCCGGCCGCCGATCACCGTGGTCGTGGACGGCCTCCGCGTCACCGTCCACGACCACGGTCCCGGCTTCCCCGACCATCTGCTGCGCGACGGGCCGATGCGTTTCCGCAAAGGCGGCGACCCGGCCGCCGCGGGCCATGGGCTGGGTCTGACCATCGCCGCGGGCCAGGCCGCCGTGCTGGGTGCCCGTCTCACCTTCACCAACCCTCCCGAAGGCGGCGCGCTGGCCACGCTCGACCTGCCCGTGGCCTCCGACGTTCCATGACGCGGCCTGCTCAAGGCGGTTTCAAACAGGTCGACACGGCACGCGGCGGGCATCTGCCCCGTGAACACCGTGTGAGGGGCGGCCTCTGACCGACCTCCGCGCCTCCGCCGGACGCGGTTTCCGCCTGAGCCGCGCTCACCGCCCGGCCGTGTGCGCGAGGACGGCGGCGGCCAGTTCCTCGTGCACCTCCGGCGGCAGCGTGTGCCCCATGCCCTCGATGATCATCAGCCGCGCTCCGGGGACGCGTTCGGCGATGATCGCGCTGTGGCCCGGCTTGGCCGGCTCGCAGCTGCCCTCGATGACCAGGGTGGGCGCCTTCACCCGGTGCAGCACGCCCTCCGGCTCGAAGTCCGGCTTGGCCATGGCGGCCAGCCGGTGGTTGGCCACGGCCGACAGGTCGTGGGCACGGTCGTAGATCCGCTCCTGCAGCCGGCGCGCCGCGTCCTCGTCGAACGGCAGTTCGTCGCCGTGCAGGAGGCGCTGTTCGGCGATCATGCCGTCGATCGTCGCGCGCCTGCCCTCCGGCGGCGGGCCGGCGATCAGCGCGCGGTAGAAGTCCACGAACGCCGGCGTCGGCTCCGGCAGGCTGCCCTCGGGCTGTGGCTGTCCCATCAGGGCCCGCATGATCACCTCGCCCTCCCTGCCGCCGAGCGGCGAGGAGCCGATGACGGTCAGCGAACGCACCCGCTCCGGGCGTTCCACGGCGACGTACTGGCCGAGCAGGCCGCCCGCCGAGTGACACACCAGGTGGGCGCTGTCCAGCCCGTGGGCGTCCATCACGCGGTAGACATCGTCCTTGATGTCGTTCCACGTGTACGGGTGGGCCGCGAAGTCGACGGTGCCCGACATGCCGGTGTCCCGGTGGTCGTACCGGATCACTCGGCGGCCTCCTGCGGTCAGCCGGCCGACGAACTCGTCCGGCCACAGGATGGCCTGCGACATCGAACCCATGATCAATAGGATCGGCGCATCCGTCTCAGCGCCGAACTCTTCACTCCAGATGGTGACGTTTTGCATGTCTCAAAGCATGCCGTCGCCGACTACGGGCGCCTTCTGTAGAACTACTAGCCGCGCCAGATCCGTACGGGAGCCGATGCCCAGTTTGGGATAGATCTTGTACAGGTGGTACTCGACCGTACGCGGACTCAGGAACAGCTGGGCGGCGATCTGCTTGCTCGACAGACCGTCGGCGACCAGGCCCGCGATGCGCAGCTCCTGTGGGGTCAGCGCGTCCAGCAGAGACGCGGGGGCCGCGTGCGACTCACCCGCCGCGCGCAGCTCCTCCTGCGCGCGCCGCGCCCACGGCCTGGCCCCCGCCCGCTCGAACGTCTCCCATGCCGTACGCAGGTGCGCCCGCGCCTCACCCGGCCGTTGCGTGCGGCGTAGCCGTTCGCCGAGCAGCAGGGACGTCCTCGCCGCCTCGAAGGGGTTGGTGTGCAGCTTCAGCGCTTCGAGGAAGGCGTCCTCGGAGGAGCAGGCGAGGCCGCGGCAGCGGGCCAGCAGCGCGCGTGACTCGGGCGTCGCCGCGTTCGCCGACCATCGTTCGTACGCCTCCAGCGCCGCCCGCGCGCCCGCCTCGTCACCCGCGCCCACGGCCGCCTCCACCCGGTCGGGGGTCGTGCGCCACACCACGGTCGGGTGCCCGCCGCCCGGCCCCGCCGACGCGATGGCCGTGAAACGGTCGTGCGCGGAGGCGTACCGGCCGAGGCACAGGTCGAGCAGCGCCCGTGCGTACGCGGCCACCCCGATCCGCAGCCCCACCCGGTGCGGGACGGCGATCGCCAGCGCCTCCCGCGCCTGCCGCTCGCAGGCCTCCTCCTCGCCGCGCAGCGCGGCCAGCACCGCCAGGTTGGCGAGATGGGCGGCCACCGTGTTGGCGTATCCGGCCTCCCGGGCCAGCTCCAGGCCCTCCTCCGAGACGGCCTGGCTGCGCGCGAGCTGCCCGGCGATGCGCTCGGCGGTCGCCACGAACTCCAGCACCACCGGCAGCTGCCCGGCCATCCCCGACACTCTGGCCACCCGCCCCGCGCGGCCCGCCAGCTCGTTGGCCAGATCCGGCTCGCCCAGGTAACTGGCCGCGGCCGACGCCCACAGCCATCCCGCCGCGTCCTCCAGCTCGCCCGTCCTGGCCAGCGCCCGCCGCAGCAGGACCGGCCCGGAGGCGTCACCGTCCACGGTCAGGCCGATCCCGGCCACGACGTCCCGCAGGAACCCCTCCGGGTGCGCCGCCGCCCGCCTGCCGAGCTCGACGACCGAGCCCATGTCGCCGACGTACGAGGCCGCCTCCGAGGCGTCGGCCAGCATGTCCAGGCCGTCGCCCGCCGCGAGGATCCGTACGGCTTCGGCGGCGTTGCCCGAGTTGAGCTCGAACCTGCCCCTGAGCCGGGCGATCTCCATGGCCAGGGTGGCGTCGGCACCCGCGCGTTCGCGGGCCTCGGCCAGCAGGGTCTCCGCCTGTCCCGGACGGCCGCCGAGCCAGGCCGCGACGGCGGCGTCCTTCAGCCGTACGGCTCGGGTGTGCGGTCCGGGCGTCAGCTCGGCGGCCCTGGCCAGGGCGGTCGCGGCGGCGGCGTACCCGCCCCGGGCGCGTGCCCGTTCGGCGGCCTGTTCCAGTTCGGCGGCGACCCTCTCGTTCTGGCCCAGCGCGGACCTCGCCAGATGCCAGGCCCGCCGGTCGCCCGTGGCCGACTCCGCGAGGACGGCATGCACCCGCCGCACGTCAGCTTCTTGGGCTGCCTCGTGGACCGCCGAGCGTATGAGCGGATGCCTGAACCGCACCCCGTCACCCGCCGTCTCGACCAGCCCCGCCGTCTCCAGCTCGCCCAACGCGACCCGCCCGGGTTCGGAGCCGGACCGGGGGAGCAGGTCGGCGGCGGCGCGCAGGACGAGGGACAGGTCGGTCTCGACGGCGGCGACCAGCGCGAACAGCCGGGCATCGGGGGACAGACCGGCCACGAGGTCGCCGAACAGCCGGGAGCCGCCCGGCAACGGATCGGGCAGTGGCTCACGGCCGGTGAGCTGCGCGGGCGTCAACCGGGCGGCGATCTCGCCCAACGCGAGCGGGTTCGCGCCGGTCAGCGTGACGAGCTCGCGCCTCACCGGCGCGGGCATCTCCCCGTGACGCGTCTCCAGCAACTCGTCCGCGGCCGCCTCCGGCAACCCCCGTACGTCCACCGCCGCCGTCACCCCCTTGACCGGCGCGTCACCGCGTACGGCGAGCAGCATGGCGACGCGTTCGGTCCCGAGCCGCCGGGCGGCGAACAGCAGCGCGTCGGCCGAGGCGCGGTCGACCCACTGGAAGTCGTCGACCACGCAGATGAGCCCGTCCGGCGCGGCGGCCTCGGCCAGCAGCGACAGCACCCCGGCCCCCACCAGGAACCGGTCACCCGCGCCCCCCGCCGCCATGCCCAGCGCGGCGTGCACGGCGTCGCGCTGCGGCTCGGGCAACGCGTCGAGCGACCCGGTCACCGGCCACAGCACCTGGTGCAACGCCGCGAACGCCAAATCGGACTCCGACTCGACGCCCGTGGTGCGCAATACCCGCATCGACCCGCCCCGCGCCGCCGCCGCGTCGAGCAGCGCGGTCTTCCCCGTCCCCGCCTCCCCCCGCAACACCACGGCGCCGCCGCGTCCCTCACGCGCCCCCGCGATCACCTCGTCAAGCGCACCGATCTCCACCGATCTCCCAAAAAGCACATCCCCACCCTAGGAGCCCTCCCGGAGAGGTCGATCGCGTCTGTTGGGCGCTCCGAGGCGGCAAAGCTGTGAGCGAGCGACCGCCGTCGGCCCCGTTGGGTCGGCTTGGGGGCCTTCCAGTGACTTCCCAGCCCTGCGGACAGCGGGCTGCCTGACCTGGTCCGGTTCGGTGAGTCGCGTTCCGAACGCGGCATCGGTCGTCGGCGAGGAAAGATGGGCGTGGTGAGCGACCAGGTGTCCGGCGAGCTGCTGGAGATAGCCGAGGCCCTTCTCCCCGGGACCTCGCTGAAAGCGGCGCGGTTCTTTCGCGGCGGGGTCCACGACGTCGTCCTGCTTCCGGGGGTCGCGGCGGTGCGGGTCAGCAGGCTGCCGTCCGGGGCACAGGCCCTGCCACGGCGGACCGAGGCGCTGCGGGCGATCGCGGCGGCCGGCCTGCCGTTCGCGGTGCCCGAGCCGCTGACGCCGGTGACGATGTTCGGAGCTCGCGCCGCGGTCGCCGTCTCCTGGATCGACGGTTCCGGACTGCCTGATGGAGTGGGCGATCCGGTGAGGATCGGCGAGCTTCTCCGGGCTCTACGGGAGTTCGCCGTCACCCCGCGGCTGCGCGCCGTACTGGGTGCGCCGCGCACCTTCACCGGCGGCCATCACTGGGCCGACATCCTGGCCGAAGAGGTCATCCCGCGCCTGCCCGGCAGGTGGCGTGAGGAAGGCCGGCGGCGCCTGGAGGACGCCCTGGCCCTGGAGGAGGTCCCAGACTGTCTTGTCCACGGCGATCTCGGCGCGGACAACGTCCACTGGAGCGGCGACGGTACGCTGATCGGAGTTCTGGACTGGGATCGGGCTCATCTGTTCGACCCGGCGGTCGACGCCGCCACCATGGGATGGCTGCATGGCTGGGACAATCTTCGCAAGGCCGTAGACGGCGCCACCTACCGGCGTGCCCGGGTCTGGGACCGGACGTTCGGGGTGACCCATCTTGTCGCGGCGCTGGACGGCAGGGCGCGGGCGAACGCCGACAGCTACGCGCGGCACATCGTCGCATGGTTGGAGGCAGGCGCCTCGAACGGGTGAGCTCCCCGACGGGGCGGCCGGGCCCACGAAGGGTGTACGAGTTCTCGCCGATGACAGGCATGCGCCGGGAAACGGTGATGGCCATCGCGTGACCTTCGGGTGGCGAAGACCGAGTTAGGAGGGTCGGCCGGACCGCTGTACGGCCTGGTTCGGCGCCGTGATCACGTGGCGGAAAAAGGAGTGGGCGGGATCGCATCGGACTGGTAGCTTGCAGCTGACCGTGACACCGCCGAGGAGGTGAGACCCATGAACGCTGTATCGATGTGGGTGCTCCCCCTTCCCGTCACGGCCGGGCGATTGACGTAGGTGTCGCCGGGAGCGCCTCGCCAACAAGGCACTCCCGGAAGGCAACACCATGGACTTTTCGCAGGTCACCGCTGGGCTGTCGTCGAACGACACGGTCGAGCGCGACTTCCCCCCGGCAGCCCCGGGCGCCGATCACGTGCCTCTCGTTTTCGACGTGATCATCGCCGGGTGCGGACCGACCGGCGCGACGCTGGCCGCGGAACTGCGGCTGCACGATGTGCGGGTGCTCGTCCTTGAGAAGGAGACCGAGCCCAAGTCGTTCGTCCGCATAGTCGGTCTGCACGCCCGCAGTCTTGAGCTGATGGCGATGCGCGGACTGCTGGACCGCGTCCTCGAACACGGAAGGCGGCGTCCGGCCGGTGGTTTCTTCGCCGCCATCCCCAAACCCGCGCCCGAGAACTTGGACTCCGCGCACGCCTATCTGCTGGGCATCCCGCAGCCGGTCATCGAACGTCTCCTCGAAGAACACGCCATCGAGCTGGGCGCTCAGGTCCGGCGTGGCTGGACGGTGACCGGTTTCGAGCAGGACGACGAGGGCGTGACCGTCGAGCTGGCCGACGGGCGGCGGCTGCGTTCGCGCTATCTCGTCGGCTGTGACGGCGGGCGCAGTACGGTGCGCAAACTGCTCGGCGTCGGCTTCCCCGGCGAGCCCTCGCGGGCCGAGACGTTGATGGGCGAGATGGAAGTGGGTGCGTCGCAGGAGGAGATCGCGGCCAGGACGGCCGAGGTCCGCGAGAGCCATCAGCGATTCTGGCTGCGGCCCTTCGGGGGAGGGGTCTACAGCGTTCTGGTCCCCGCCGAGGGAGTCGGTGATCGCGCGGAACCGCCCACCCTCGAAGATTTCAAACAGCGGTTGCGCGCCGTCGCCGGAACGGACTTCGGCGTGCACTCCCCGCGCTGGTTGTCCCGCTTCGGGGACGCCACCCGGCTGGCCGAGCGTTATCGGGTCGGGCGGGTGTTGCTGGCCGGTGACGCGGCGCACATCCATCCACCCATTGGCGGACAGGGCCTGAACCTTGGCGTTCAGGACGCGTTCAACCTCGGCTGGAAACTGGCCGCGCAGATCCGCGGCTGGGCCCCGGAAACACTGCTGGACACCTACCAGGCCGAACGGCACCCCGTCGCCGAGGACGTGTTGGACAACACCCGCGCACAGACGGAACTGCTGTCCACCGAACCGGGCCCGCAGGCCGTGCGCAGGCTGCTCACCGAGCTGATGGACTTCGACGAGGTGAACCGCCACCTGATCGAGAAGATCACCGCGATCGGCGTCCGCTACGACTTCGGCGCGGGCCCCGACCTGCTTGGCCGCCACCTGCGTGACATCGAGGTGAAGCAGGGCCGCCTCTACGATCTGCTGCGTCACGGCCGCGGCCTGCTGCTGGACCGCACCGAACGCCTGACCGCGGGCGGCTGGTCGGACCGGGTCGACCACCTCGCGGATCCCACCGCGGCGCTGGATGTTCCGTGCGTTCTGCTACGTCCCGACGGCCACGTCGCCTGGGTCGGCGACGACCAGCAGGATCTGGACGACCACCTCTCCCGCTGGTTCGGCAGGCCCGCCGACTGATTTCGCCTGAGCGGTCACCTTCGGGGCCGAGCCGGATCAGGTTTCGGTGGTGAGCGACCGGAGTTCGGCGATCACGTCCGCGCCTGAGGGAGCGTGGTCCGGATCAAGCAGCCATTGCATCATCAGACCGGTCAGCAGGGCGAGGGGGACCGAGCCGCCGAGTCCCTCTCGCCCCTCCCGCTGCCCTCTGGCGAGGTGTTCGCGCACCTCCGGTGACCGCTCCGCCTGCACCACGGCCTCAAGCTGCGCCACCCACAACGCCCGGTGGGTGGTGAAGCCGTCGATCAGGGCCTGCCAGTGTCGCTCCGGCTCGTCCGAAGAGGTGCGGTGGGCGAGTTCGTCGCTGAGTTCGTCGACCGCCTCCACCAGGGCCTGGGTGAGCAGCGCGTCCTTGGAGCCGAAGTGGTAGCCGATGGCGGCATGACTCACTCCGGCGGCCGAGGCGATGTCCCGGACGGTCGTGTGAGCCCAGCCGCGTTCGATCAGGCACCGCTTGGCCCCGGCCAGCAGATCCTCTCGGTTTCCCATGCGGTGCAGCATAGCCGATGATTTGCCCATTTGGTCTATCCAAACGGATTGACCAAATGGGCAAATCGGCTTACCGTCATGCCCAATGACCAAGACGAAAGTTCTGATCTCCGGCGCGAGTGTGGCCGGGCCCGCCCTCGCCTTCTTCCTGAACCGCGACGGATACGAGGTGAGCGTGGTCGAGCGAGCCCCCGAGCTTCGTGACAGCGGATACGCGGTGGACTTCCGCGGCGAGGCGTTCGACGCGTTGGAGGACCTGGGCGTTCTCGCCGAGATGCGTGGGCACGACACGAAGATGCGCGGCACCACCTTGCTGGACGACAAGGGCGTGGAGACCGGACGGCTGCCCGCCGAGGCGTTCGCCGGTGAACTGGAGGTACCGAAGCAGGAACTGACCCGGATCCTTCACCGCATCACCGCCGACGACGTGACCTACGTGTTCGACGACTCGATCAGCGCGCTGACCCAGCACGGGTCGGGCGTCACGGTCGAGTTCGAGCGCGGAGCCACCCGGGAGTTCGACATGGTGATCGGAGCCGACGGCGTCCACTCCAAGGTGCGGCAACTGGCCTTCGGCCCGCACGCCGGGGCGCTACGCCACCTGGGCCTGTCCGGAGCCGGTTTCAGCACCGCCAACCACCTCGGCCTGGAGCGTGGCGGCCTGCTGCAGCAAGGCCCTGGCGCGGCCCTCTACCTGTTCGGTTCCGGCGCGCCGGACCGCCTTACCGTCAGCTTCTCCTTCGCCACCGCCTCACCCGCACTGGACCGACGCGGCCGAGACGAGCAGGAGAACGCGGTGCGGGCGGCCTTCGCCGGTTTCGGTGGGCAGGCGCCCCGGCTGCTGGAGGCGATGAGCGAAGCGGACGACTTCTACTTCTCCTCGGCCTGCCAGGTCCATCTGGACCGCTGGTCGTGCGGCCGGATCGCCCTGGTCGGCGACGCGGGCTACTGCGCCGCCCCGACCAGCGGCATGGGCACCTCACAGGCGCTGATCGGCGCCCGGGCGCTCGCCGGAAACCTCGCCTCGGCGGCCGGAGACCACACGGCCGCCTTCGCCGCCTACGAGGAAGAGCTACGGCCCTACGTCACCGGGAACCAGGCCGCGGGCCGCCAGGCCGCGACGATGTTCGGCGGCGACGCCGGCCTGACCGGCTCATAGGAGGCGGAGAACATGGTGAGCGGCGTTCACCACGCCGTCTCCTGTCGTCCGGTGAGGCAGTGCTGTACGACCGGACCGAACCGGGCCACCAGCTCATCGGTGGGCGCGGAGGCGATCGGCTCGATCCGCATGATGTAACGCGCCACCGCGAGGCCCAGAACCTGGACGTTCACCATCCCCGCCCGTAGCGCGGCGTCCGGTGTGCCGAGCATCGCCACGAGCCGGCCGGTGATCTCCCGATCGATGAACTCGCGGAGCAGCGCTTCCGACGCCTCATGGGTGGGGGCCGACCGGGTGAGCATCACGAGCGGCGTGCGGTCGGATTTATCCAGGTTCTCCAAGAGCGTCCGGATGATGCGCTCACCGATGCCGTCGAGACCGCCGGCGAACATCGACTCGATGGCCGACGTCAGGTGGGCGGGCATCTCGGTGACCGCGGCGAACAGGCCCTGCTTGGTGCCGAAGAAGTAGAACACCATGGCCGGGTCCACCCCCGCCTCGGCCGCGACCGCGCGCACCGTCGTGCCGCCGTAGCCATTCTCGCGGAACAGCGTGCGGCCGGCCTCCAGGATCTGCTGCCTGCTCTGCTCGCCGGATCGCCAGCGTCCGGGACGACTGTGTTCTGTCATGGCGGAAAGATCCTATCGGACATTTCTTCATCGGTCGATGATGTTTCTTCCCCGGCGCGGGGTACGCTGAACTTCATCAACCGATGAAGAAAGGTGGGACGGAATGCGGGTGATCGTTGTCGGTGCCGGACTTGGCGGGTTGACGCTTGCCCACGGGTTACGCCAGGCGGGCGTCGACGTCGTGGTGTACGAGCGGGACGGGCCGCAGGGGCGCCCACAGGGCGTCAGCCTGCATTTCGACGACAGGGGAGCCGCCGCGCTGCGCGCGTGCCTGCCGCCGCGGCACGTCGCGATGGCGGAGGCGACCATGGGCGGTCCGCGCGAGCGGAGGCTGTTCCTGTCCGAAGTGGACGGGGAGCTCAAGGTCGTTCGCACCCAGCCGCTCGCCGGTACCGCGGGACCCGTGCGGCCCGGCTGGCAGGCGCACCGGCCGCTGCTACGGGCGGTGTTGCTGACCGGACTGGAGGAAACGGTGCGGTTCGGGGCGCGGTTCACACGGTTCGAGCAGCGGGATGACGGCACCGTCCGGGCGTGGTTCGCCGATGGCGGCACCGACACGGCGGACGTGCTGGTCGGCGCGGACGGCATCGGTTCCGCGGTCCGGCGCCAGTACCTGCCGCACGTGCGGGTGGCCGACACGGGAAAGCGCATGGTGATGGGCGCGACACCGCTGCGGGCCGTGGCCGGTACCGGGCTGCCCGAGCTGATCGGCCACAGCGCCACCAGTGCGCGCTCGCACGGCACGATGATGGCGATGGGCGCGTTGCGGTTCACCCGGCCACCGGCCGCCGCGCGGGAGAAGTGGCTGCCCGCCCTGGACCACCGCGCCGTCGCCGAAGCCGAGGACTACGTGATGTGGACGCTGTCCGTCACGCGGGAACGGCTCGGTTCCACCGGCTCACCGGCCGACGCGTGGCACCGGGCCAGGGGACTGGCCGTCGGCATGCACCAGACGTTGCGGCTGGTCGTCGACCAAGCATGGCCGGACCTCACCGTCGCGCTGCGGATCGGGCTGATCCCGCCGACGCCGGCATGGCCGGCCACTCCGGTGACGCTCATCGGCGACGCCATCCACGTGGCACCGGGTTTCGGGGGCAACCTGGCGATGCGGGACGCCCGCCGCCTGCGTGACGAACTGGTCCAGGCCGCCCGGGGAAAGCGGGACCTGCGCGCCGCGATCGGCGCCTACGAGGACGCGACGCGCCGCAACAACCTCTCCGCTCCCGGCGCGGCGGCCGGAACCGGCCCGGGAGCCCGGCAGCGGACCGGCGCCACGGAGCCGAGCGCATGAACCTCACCATGCTGACGCGGAGGTCGCTGTCCTTGTTCGCCGCGGTGGGTGGCTGGCGCACACTCGCGGAGGCCGTCGCGTCTCGTGCGCTGTTCCTGGTCGCCTATCTGACGAGCGGTCGCGTATCGGCCTCCGCGCTGATCGCGGTCGTCGGCGTGCTCGCCTTCGCGGTGGCCCGGGTGTGGACCGACAGGAAGTACTGGCAGGCAGCCGGTGGGCTGCTCGTGGTGGGGGTCTCCGCGTTGCTTGCGGGGAGCACCGGGCGCGGGGTCGACTTCTACCTTGTGGGCGTGCTGACCAGTGCGGTCGGCGGGGCCGTGTTCCTGGTGTCCGTGCTGGTGCGGTGGCCGGTGGTCGGGCTGGTGCTGGGGGCGGCGCGTGACGATCGGTTCGGCTGGCGGCGGGATCGCGCGAGGCGGCGGCGCTACCAGAGGTGCACGGCGATCTTCCTGGCGAAGTTCGCCCTCGGCACGGCGTTGATGGTGCCTCTGTACCTGGCCGGGCAGGTGGTCGCGCTCGGGATCGCCAGCACACTGCTGACCACGCCCGCGACGGGCGTCTGCGCCTATCTCAGCTGGCGCATCCTCCGCGCCGAGGCGGACCCCACGGGACCGGGCCCCGCCGTGACGACGCCGAGCCCCGGCTGACGGCCGCGTCCGGTCCAACCGGTGCGCCGGCTCTGCGACCGCCGTGTTTCGAACGGAGCGTGGTGACGCGGCACCACCGGGAGGCGCGTCAGGGGATCGCGGCCTCGATCTGGGCGAGGTGGGCGGCGAGGATCTCATCGAACGCGGCCCGGCGGTCGGCCCCGAGGGGGCGGATCTCGCGGGCGAAGTGGGCCAGGGCGGGGAAGCGGTCGGGGTCGGCCCCGAGGACCGCGACGCGGAACTGCTCCATGCCCTGTTCGTACTCGTCCGGGGTGAGGGTGCCGATTCCGGCCTCGGAGACGATCAGCGCGGAGAGGAGGATCACGAGCCGGTGGTAGCGGGAGGGAATCTCCTCATCGGGCAGGCCAGAGGTCCGCAAAGCCTGTAGTGCCTCCTCCATGACCAGCCGGGAACCGGTACCGCCGGATCCGTAGCGTCCCCAGACCGCGGCGAGCTGGGGGTGCCGGCCGAAGGCCTCTCTCAGGCGCAGGGCTGTCGCGGTGATGCGCTGCCTCCAGTCACCCTCGGGGCGGTAGCCGTCCATCGCGGCCACCAGGATCCGGTCGGCGACCGCGCGCAGAAGCTCGGTCTTGTTGCGGAAGTGCCGGTAGAGGCTGGAGGAGTCGGTCCCGAGCGTCGCGGCGAGCCTGCGAACGCTGAACGACTCGGCGTCGTCCGTGCGCAGCAGTTCCGCCGCCGTGTCCAGGATTTCCTCCGTCGACCAACGCCTTCGGCCTGTCATCTCGCCCCTCTCGTCCGCGCCCGGCCCAGCATATCTTATGCACTTGCCGATGCACGCACCGCGTGCATAATGGAGGCGTCTTACTGGCTGGAAGAAGAGAGCAGGCGAGATGAGCGAGACCACTGCCGTCAAACGGCCGCCGGAGCCGGACTTCTCCACGATGACGGTCAAGCAGCTGATCGACTACCGCACTGCGGAGAACCGCTGGCGGGCCTCCGGCGCGGCACGGGCGATCCTCGGGGAGCCGGACCCCGGAGCCGCCGTCGAATGGCAGGACATCGCGCTGCCGGGTCGCGACCTTCCGGTCCGGGTGTACCGGCCGGTTTCTCCTGCCGGCGGCGAAACCACCGCCAGGACCGGCCTGCCCCTCGTGGTCCACGTGCACGGAGGCGGTTTCGTGGGCACAGCGGCGCAGTGCGACTGGACCAACAGCCACCTCGCCGCCCGGTTGCCCGCGCTCGTCGTCTCCGTCGAGCACCGCCTCGTCGCCCCGGGCAGCCCCCTCGCCAACGCCGCCGACGACGGCTGGGACGTCCTCCGGCACATGGTGGAAAACGCCGCACGGTGGGGCGTCGATCCAACGCGTACGGCCGTCGCCGGCGAGAGCTTCGGCGCGCTGGTCAGCGCCCTGACGGCCGTCCGGGCCCGGGACGCGGGCCTGCGGCTCCGGGCGCAGGTGCTGGTCAACCCCGTGGTCGAGGTGACCGAGACGATGTGCGACTACCCCTCCGTGGCTGAGTACGCCTACAGCCCGACCCCTGCCCTGTCGCTCCTGCGGTTCCTGCGACGGCTCGCCGTCCCGCCGGGAACCGACGCCCGCGCGTTCTCGCCGCTGTACGCCGATGATCTGAGCGGGCTCGCCCCCGCGCTGCTCGTGGTGCCGACCAAGGACGCGGTCGCCGATCACGGCCGCCGCTACGCCGGGCGACTGCGGGCGGCAGGGACGTTCGTACGGCTCACCGAGTATCCGCAGGCGCGGCACGCCTTCCTCACCCTGCCAGGGGTGGAACCGCAGGCCGAGGTCGCCCAGGCGGAGATCTTCGAGTTCCTCCGCGCGGCTCTGGCGGGGTGACGGGACGGCGACGCGAACCATCTCAGCGGCGTCTGCGGCCCTCCAGGCCCCTGGCGACCGGTGCGGCGTCTTCGCCCACCCAGCCCAGCAGGGCCGAACCTCGGCAGCGCTGGAAGGGCAGGCCCAGGTAGGCCAAACCGGGTACCGGGCTGATCCCCTCACTGTGGCGGGGCAGCCCGCCGGCCAGGGCACCGGGAACCCGCAGCCAGCGGTAGCCGGTCGCCCAGATCACGCTCCGCGGGGCGATGGTCCGGCCGCCGGCGGTGCGCAGCAGGGAAACGGTGGTGCCGAGCCGGACCGGCAGCTCGAAGTGGGCCGCGTACGCCCGCAGGTAGTCGGCCACCTCGTCCTTGCCCGGATAGCGGTCGGCGCCGGGCATGGGCAGGCCGGGCAGCGCGCTCAGGGAGACGGGGGTGAACAGGCGCAAAGAGTCCCAGCGGCGCCGTCAGGACTCGCCCAGCCGCGGGTGGGCCTCCAGCAGCAGCAGCACGTCATGTCCGGCCATGCGCAGTTCGCGGCCTGCCGCGAGCCCCGCCTGTCCGGCGCCGATCATGAGAATCACGAAACCAAGCCTGGCCGAGAGAGTGGCGGCGGGGCTTGAACGATCCTGCTACCGGGTTCGTCCGTGGTGCTCCGTCCTTCAGGCCGGAGAGCGTCAAGGCAGCCATCGCACCCCGGTCGTCAGGGTGGAGGGTGCCTGGCCCATCATCCGGCGGACCACCTGGTCAGGTGGGCGGAGTCCGCGAACCCGGCCGTGTGCGCGGCCTCGGTGAGCAGGGCGCCGTCCGCCAGCGACGACATCGCCGCCCGTAGCCGCGTCCACAGCACGTAGGGCCGGAACGGCAGCCCCAGCTCGCCGGCGAACAGGTGGGACAGCCTGCCGCCGGACAGGTGCACGGCGAGGGCGGGGCGGCCGGAGCTCTCCATGCCCCGGACAATACAGTCGATACTGAATCAAGCTAATAGTTTATTCAGTCACGACTGAACAGTAGGTGTGGCCCTTCAAGTGGGCGATCCGGGCCGCCAGCGGGGGCTCGCGCCGGTGTCGCGCAGGGACCACTGCCCGTCGGGGTGCAGTTCGTCGTCGTAGTAGAAGACGGTGGAGGGCAGGCCGAGGGTCGGGCCATCGTGCGCGACGAAGGCCTCGCAGGCCGCCTGCCGCAGCCGGTGGGGGTCCACGGCGAAGGTGTCGGTGGCGACCTGGACCAGGCGCTCCAGCGCGTGGTGGGCCATGAAGCTGTCGTAGGCGAGGCTGAAGACGTGCGCCGCGGGGTGCCGTACGTCGCGGGAGATGATGTTGACCGGCGGCAGCGGACGCGTCAGGCCCTGCCGAAGGCGGATGGCCGGGTCGACGTTGATGGCGCAGTCCCGGTAGAAGACGGCCGTGCGCCGCCCGTCGAGGTCGTAGCCGAACAGGGTGTTCTGGCCGTGCATCTCCAGGGCGCATCCGGTGCGCGTGGCGGCGCGGGTCCACAGGGCGACCATGGGTGCCACCACGCGGCGGACCAGCCACTGTGTCGGGTCTTCGCCGCTACGGGAGATGAGCTGCGTCAGCACGGCGGGGTGCCGAGGCTGGAGGATGTCACGGCCGTACAGGGCGAACAGCGGCACCGTGTACCGCAGGGGCGAGGCGAGGATGTCAGCGGTTGCGGAGTTCCCGCCGGGCGGTCCGACGGCGGTGCCCGTGCGCGGGCCCGCCTCGCGGACGAGGAAGCCCCAGGCGTCGCGCGGCCGGTGTCCCAGGACTCCGCCCGCCACCTCGCAGAGCACGGGGAGCTCGTTGCGGGTCAGTTCCGCGGCCGTCCACAGTTCAAGGGTGATGATCGGTTGCCGCAGGCGGCGGGTGAAGCGTGACAGCCGTTTGGGGTAGTGCAGTTTGACGAAGTGCGGCTCGGTGGACGCGCCGCCGACGCGTTCGACGAACACGGTGCGGGCGTTCGCGGAGGGCACCACGGTCAGCTCGGGGCCGCGTCGCAGGCGACGCAGTGTCCGGCGTTCGGGAAGGTCCGGATAGGCGAGCGTCTCCGGATGGACGGGCAGCAGGAATTCGTCCGCGTCGCCGTACAGGCCGCTCACCTTGCTCGGCAGGTCTCCGGCCAGGAACGTGCCCATCTCGGGCGGCACCCGGAAGGTGGGCACCTGGAAGCGTGGCAGTCCCCGTTGCGGGTGGTAGCGGTCGCCGATGTCCAGGTGCGCCGAGTAGGCACTGTAGTCACGGGTGCCGCCGCCCAGGTATCGCTCCGCGTACTGCCAGGTCTGCTGCGGGTCTCCGGACTCGTCGATGATCACGATGCGCCTTCCCGGTCGAGGTAGTGAAAGGTGGGTTCGGGATGCATGAGGAACTGGTGGTGGGACAGGTTCCAGGCGTAGGCGCCGGCCAGACCGAAGACGATCAGATCGCCGGGGCTCAGCCCGGTGACGGACACGTCCCGGGCGAAGACGTCCTTGGGGGTGCAGAGCTGGCCGACCAGGGTGATCGTGCCGCTGTAGGCGGGTGTCCGGCCGGTGGGGCGGATGACGGTGAACGGCTGGTCGTGCCCTCTGGCGACCGGGGTGCGCAGGTGCTGGGTGCCGCCGCGCAGCACCGCGAAACATTGTCCGTGGCTGGTCTTGATGTCCAGGACATCGGTGACGTACCAGCCTTGGTAGGCGGACAGTGAGCGTCCGGGCTCGATGCGCAGCGGCCCGGGGGAGCGCAGGGCCGCCAGGGCGGCACCGTAGGCCGCCCAGTCGAAACGACTGTCCGGATCGGCGTAGTCGACCAGCATCCCCCCGCCGAGATCGATCTCGGGATGCTCGACGCCCGGCAGGTGCCGGTTCAGCCAGGACGAGGCCCAGGTGACGACGTAGGCGGCCACCTCGGCCATGGCGGGGGCGGGCAGGCCCCATGCCAGGTGGCTGTGGATGCCGCGCACGCGGATCCGGGGAGCCGCGCGCAGGATCGGCAGGCACGCCTCCAGTGTGGGCTCGTCCATGCCGAAGGGTGTGACGGTCGTGGTCTGCCCGTTCACGGCGGGCGGACGCAGATTGGCCCGCAACAGGATGTCCACCGGCCGCCCTCGGGCGATCCGGGCGATTCTGGTGAGTTCGCCGGGGCTCTCCACGTGCACCCGTTCGACGCCGAGTTCGAGCGCGAGCCTCAGGTCGGCGTCGGTCTTGCCGGGACCGCTGAAGGCGACCCATGCCTGCGGCAGGAGCTTTCGCACGAAGGCCAGCTCACCGCCCGAGGCCACCTCGAACCCGTCAACGAAGGGTGCGAGGGCGCGCAGAACCCGTGCGTCGGGGTTGGCCTTGACGGCGTACAACACCTGAGCGGCGCCGTTCACGGCGCCGATGACCACGCCGACGTGGCGGCGAAGACCGTCCAGATCGTAGATGTACGCGGGCAGCATGCCGGCTGCCGCGAGTCGCAGAGCCTTCTCCTGCGGGAGCATCGCACCTCCAAGGTCGGGTTTCGCGCATGGCTGTGACACGACACCTCAGGGCGGGTCACGTCGAGGGGACGTCGTTTTCCGTGACGACCGAAGTCCCCGGTGAGGGGCTCAGCCCATCCCGTTCCGGCAGGCGGGGACGGGCTTGGCGCGGGCAGGCGTACGGACGAGGCCGCGTTCAGGGCTTCGGCCTTGTGACACCGGGCCGGGGGAGCGGGTCAGGGGGAGAGGCGGGGTCGTGGCGGTGACCGGCAGAGCGCGTCGTGAGGGCATGGAACTCCAACCATGGTCACGCAAGGTGTGAGGATAAATACGAAAGGTAGTTGTTTGTGATCAGAGGTGTACTACCGGCGCGGTGACATTGATCTTTCGCCCGGAGTCCGGGCGTTGAGAAGCATCGTGCCAAAGTCTTGATCGCGGCTGGGAGGGCGCTGACGGCCTGGAACTTCCTGGCGCTGTTTTTCGCCTTTCCGGCCAGCGCCGCGGCGAGCCGTAATACGGTCCCGAAATCGCTCATCCCATTTCATCCGGCGCTCGGTGAACATTCGGTGGGTGAACGCCATCGCCGTCCGCGGCACGCCTGTTTAACATTGGTGTCGGCGAAAAGCGAAGGCGGCACCTGAGAAATCGGAGGCGTGCCGAGCGGCGCGAATCACCGATCACCCCTGCCCCGGGTTCATTCTCCTGATCATCAGAGCCGACCACGCCCAACCACCGAAGGGAGCGGCCCATTTTCCGGCATGGCCGTTACCGGTGCCGGAGACCACCGAAATCGTGCCACGACAGGACCACGGTGAACCCGCCCGCGCGGCCCTCATTGTCCAGACCAGAGGAGGAGAAATCATGAGATTTTCCCGTGTCAGGATCGGCTTTCTGCCGCGAAAAAGCAGAAGGCCGACCTCGTTGAATCCCGGGGAGAGGCGGTTGACGTTCAGCGCCCTGGTCATGGCGCTGGTCCTGGTGGCCGTGTCCTTCGCGGCGGGCACGTCCACGCCGGCGTACGCGGACACGCGTTACGCGGAGATCGTGAACCGGATCAGCGGACTGCGCGCCGACGTGATGTGGGCGTCCACCAATCCGAGGCAGGGCGTCTTCCTGTGGCCGGACAATGCCAGCCACTCGCAGGAGTTCGAGTTCCTCGACAGCGGAAGTGGATACTTCCGCATAAAGGCGCGTCACTCCGGTCAGTGCCTGCAACTCTTGGACGGTGACCCCCGGGAGGGCGTGTCCATCGTTCAGGACACCCACTGCGAGTCCGGGTACGCGCCGGCCGAGTGGCGAACCGATTACATCATCCCGCCGCACGAGCCCTGCGTGTGCTTTCCCGAGACCTACATGATCATCAGGAACCGCGCGAACGGCAGGTGCCTGGACGCCTCCTCCAGCGGTATACCCGGCCAGCAGGCACGCCTGCAGGCATGGAGCTGCATCAGGACAGGTACGGAAGGGAACCGCTGGAACCAGGTGTGGGGCTTCCAGTACCCCGGGGGCAACCCTCCGGCCCGCTGAGGCCATCACGTCGGGGGCTCCGCCCGCCGCCGTCCGGGCGGCCCTTCGGACGGCGGCGGGCGGAGCGGGAGACGTCCCCTCGGGGTTGCGGGGCAAGCCCACCGGGAACGTCGGCGTTGCCTCACGCTGCGGACGGCGTGACGACGTATGCGATTCATTCGGCATTCATGCCGAATGATCAGAATTTTGTCGTTTATGCCTGTTCTGGCTGCTGCCGGCAGCCGTTCGCTCGTTGAAAGGCAGTTCGCCTGTGAATGGCAGTACCTTTCGGACCCCCCGCTCGTTATCCGGCCGACCGGCCCGCGGAATCCTGGTCGCCTGCGCGATGGCGCTCGGCATGATGGCCACACCGACGATCGCCAACGCGACATCCGTCGCGCCCGTCACGCAAGTCGAAGAAGCCACAAAAGCCACAGAAAACGGGGTCGCTCCGGCGAGTTCCCTGGCATCGGTCGCCTGGCCGGGCGGTTCCTCGGTGTCCACCGCCGACGGGTCGAACGTTTTCGGTGAGGACCTCAGCGGCCTCCACCAGACCGGCGGGGTACTGTGGGGCGCGCAGAACAGCGGCAGGCTGTGGCGCCTGGTCCCGAACGGCTCCGGCGGCTGGAAGCCTGACACCACCGGCGGCTGGACCTCCGGCAAGGCGCTTCGCTTCCCCGGCGGCTCCGGCGTCCCCGACAGCGAGGGCGTCACCGTCACCGGCTCCGGCGCGGCCGGAGGGGTGTTCGTCTCCAGCGAGCGCAACGGTTCCGGCAGCAGCAGGCTCTCCGTCCTGCGCTACGACGTCTCCGGCAGCGGCACGACGCTGACCGCGACCAAGGAGTGGAACCTCACCGCGAGCCTGCCGTCCGTGGGCTCCAATCTCGGCTTCGAGGGCGTCACCTGGATCCCCGACGGCTACCTCACCGGCGCCGGGTTCAAGGACGCCTCGACCGGCGCGGCCTACGACCCCGGCGGCTACGGCGCCCACACCGGAGGTGTTTTCTTCCTCGGCGTCGAGGGCACCGGCATGATCCACGGCTACGTCCTTGAGGACTCCGGGGCCTTCACCCGGATCTCCTCGACCAGCAGCGGCATGGCCGGTGTCATGGAACTGCAGTGGGAACCGCAGGCCCTCCGGCTGTGGGCCGTCTGCGACGACAACTGCGGCGGCCAGCACCGCACCCTGAAGGTCGATGCCTCGGGGGCCTTCGCCGTCACCGCCGTCCACGACCGGCCCACCGGCATGCCCGACTACAACAACGAGGGCTTCTCCCTCGCCGGAGCCGACGAATGCGTCAACGGGTCCAAGCCCGTCTACTGGGCCGACGACGACAACGACGGCGGTCACGCCATCCGTAGGGGCACCGTCACCTGCTGACCGGCCGTCGAGAACACGTTCCCGGGCGACCCGGCGCCAACGTGTCCGGTGCCGCCGGTCGTCGCCCGGGGCGGTACCGCCCGCCTCGGGCGGAAGCGAAGCGGTCAAAAGTGGCACGGTCAGAGCGGCACGGTGTCCAGGGGGATCGGCTGGAACATCTCCGGTTCGTCCTCGGGGACCAGCGCCGTGGGGCCGTAGATCCAGTCGACGAACGAGTAGTCGTAGACGTCACGGCCACGCAGGAGGGCGTTGCGCCGCAGCCTCAGGACGCCTTCGAGATGCCACAGCTCGCCCCACGCCCGGGCGGTGGTGACGACGCGGCGGCAGTGCTCGGGCCGTACGGCCTCATAGGCGGCGAGTGCCGCGTCCCAGTCGACGCCGGAGCCGTCACCGGTCCGCCGCGCGCGCTGGGCGGCGACGTGCTCCCCGAGCACCCAGCCGTCCTCGATCGCCATGATCGCGCCCTGCGCCATGTACTGCAGGGGCGGGTGCGCCGCGTCACCGAGCAGCGCGATCCGGCCGGTCACCCAGGTCATGATCGGGTCACGGTCGTACATCCGCCACCACCGGTCGCGCCACATCAGCGGCAGCCCCTTCCGGACCCGCTCGCAGGTTCCCGCGAACGCCGCGTCCAGCTCGTCCGGTGTTCCCCAGTCGTCCTCACCGGCCAGCGCCTTCGGCGACTCGAACACGGCGACCTGGTTGAACATCTCGCCGCCCCGCAACGGATACTGGACGAAGTGGCAGCGGGGGCCGACGTACACGACGACGTCCTTGTCGTGGATGCCGTTGTCGGCGACCTTCTCGAACGGCACGGCGCCGCGGTAGGCGACGTACGCCGAACTCACCGGCTCGTCCTTGACCAGCAGTTCGCGGGCGACCGAGTGCAGCCCGTCCGCGGCGATCACCACCTCCGCCTCGTCGGCGCCGCCGTCGGCGAAACGGACCCGGGCACCACCGGCGACGTTCTCGTACGACGTGCAGTGGGCGTCGGTCAGGAGCTCGACACCCGCCCGCTCACAGGCACGGAGCAGGATCCCGTGCAGGTCGCTGCGGTGGATCACCAGGTAGGGGTAGCCGTAACGGCGCTCCAGGTCGCGCAGGTCCAGCCGGGTCAGGTCGTCGTCGTCCACGGCGTCCTTCATGACCATGGCCTCGGGCAGCACGCCGAGGGAGGCCGCCTCCTCCAGCAGCCCGTAGCGGTCCAGGATGCGGGTGCAGTTCGGCGCCAGCTGGAGGCCCGCGCCGACCTCGCCGAACACCGACGACCGCTCGTGCACCCTGACCCGCAGCCCCTGACGGGTCAGGGCGAGCGCCGCGGACAGACCGCCGATGCCGCCCCCGACGACGATCACGTCGGCACGGGTTGAGGGGAAGACGCCCATGGGATCGGTCCTTCTCGTCACAGCCACGGAGGCAGGGTCGGTGGGAGGCCGCCGCCGACGGCGGTCACCCCGGTCGTGGGACGTCCGGCCAGGTAGGCGGTGACGTCGGCCAGGGACCCTTCGACGCCGGGCACCGCGTCGAGACCCCGCTTGGCGAGGACGTCCTCCCGCAGCGCCAGCAGGAAGCCGTCGGGAAGGTCGGCGAAGGTGAGCCCGGTGGCGAGGTCCACGGCGTGCACCATGACCTCCCGGCTGCGCATCCACGGGACCTCGCTCGCCGGCACGGTACGGCCCTGCGCGGTCACCACCTGGGTCCGCCACGCCTCGTCGGGCAGCGCCGCCATCGCGGTGGCCAGGGTCGCGGCCGACTCCGTGAACCACCGTGACAGTTCGCCGGCGCCCAGCCGGGAACCCCGCTCGATCCCCTCGGCGCGTTCCTGCGGGGAGCCGTACATCGGGGTCCTCTCGCCGGTGCGCGCCCAGTGGATCAGGTTGCCGACCGCCTCGGCGTTCGCGGCCAGGTGCGCCACGAGGTGCTTGCGCGTCCAGCCGGGCAGGGCCGAGGCGGCGCCGTACTCCTCCTCGGACAGGCCGGTGATCGCCGACACGCACAGCCGGGTCCCCGTCTCGGCCCACGCGAGTGTGGTGGCGAGGTCGCGTGCCATCACGCGCCTTCGGGGACGACGCGGTTCTCAAGGCGGCCGAGACCCTCGATCTCGGTCACGACCAGCTCGCCGCCCTTCAGGAAGACCGGTGGCCTGCGGGCGTGACCGACCCCGCCGGGGGTGCCGGTCGCGATCACGTCGCCCGGGTTGAGGCGCACCATCGTCGAGACGTAACGGATCAGGTGGACCGGGTCGAAGAGCAGGTCGCCGGTGTTGTCGGACTGCGTCACCTGACCGTCGATCTCGCAGCGGATGTCGAGCGCCGGCCGCGGACCGGTCTCGTCGGCGGTGACGAGGAACGGGCCGATCGGAGTGGTCGAGTCCCAGTTCTTGCCCTGCAGCCACTCCCGGGTCCGGAACTGCCAGTCGCGGCACGTGATGTCGTTGAGCACGGTGAACCCCGCGATCGCGGCGACCGCCTGCTCCTCGTCCGCCCGGCGTACCTGCCGGCCGACGACGACGGCGAGTTCGGCCTCCCAGTCGAACTGCTCGGTCTCCTCGGGGCGCCGGATGTCGTCGGTGGCGCCGATGAGGGTGTCGGTGAACTTGGAGAAGAGGGTCGGGTACTCCGGGAGGTCGCGGCCCATCTCCTTGATGTGGTTCTGGTAGTTCAACCCGACGCAGATGACCTTGCCGGGCCGGGGCACGACCGGGGCGAGGTCGGCTCCGGCGAGCGGGTGCCGGGTGCCGTCGGCCGTCGCGGCGGTCGCGAGACCGCCGGGCGCGGCCAGCACGGCGCCGACGTCGGGCAGGCCCACCTCGACGAGCTGGTCGCCCTCGACGCGGACGGCGGCGGTGCGCTGGTCACCCAGGCGGATGGTGGCGAGCTTCATCGGCTGTCCCTTTCGGTGTGGCTGCGAAACAGGTTGAGCTTGGTGAAGATCGGGGCGTCGCCGAACTGGAACAGGTCGAGCGCGCCCGAGTCGGAGTCGGACGCCGACGCCTCCGAGCGGATCGACAGCGGCTGCCAGGACGGGACGACGAAGAGATCTCCGCGGGTCACCGTCCAGGTCCGGTCGCCGACGGTGACCCGGCCGGACCCGTCGAAGACCTGGTAGACCGAAGAGCCGGTCTCCCGGTACGGCGCGGTCTCCGTGCCGGTGGTGATCCGGTGGAACTGCGCCCGGATCGTCGGCAGCACGTCGTCGGCGGTGGTCGGGTTGGTGTAGCGGACCAGGGCGTGACCCGGCTCGACCGTGGCCGGGTGGCCCTCCCGCTCCAGCGTGAGCTGGCCGGTCAGCGCGGCGTCGGTGTCGGTCCAGCGATAACGCAGAAGGGGTGTGCCCTCACGGCGGCCGAGCTGTGAGACCGGTGCCAGGCCGGGGTGCCCCCAGAGCCGCTCGGCGCGGGAACGATCGGGGGTGGCGTGCTCCTCCTCGGTGAGGGTGTCCCGGCCGAAGTCGAAGAACTGCCCCTCGATGCCGTACTGGAACGGGATGTCGAGCCCGTCGATCCAGGCCATCGGCGTACTCGCCGAGTTGTGGTGGGCGTGCCAGTGCAGACCGGGCTGGGGGAGGAAGTCGCCCCGGCGCATCGGCACCGGGTCGCGCTCGACCACGGTCCACACTCCCTCGCCCTCGACGACGAAGCGGAAGGCGTTCTGGGTGTGCCGGTGCTCGGGCGCGTCCTCGCCCGGCATGAGGTACTGGATCGCGGCCCACAGGGTCGGGGTCGCGTAGGGCTTGCCGCCCAGGCCCGGGTTGGCCAGCGCGATCGCGCGGCGCTCGCCGCCGCGGCCGACGGGGACCAGGTTCCCGGAACGGCCGGCGAGTTCGAGCAGTTCGCTCCAGTTCCAGCGGTGCGGCCGGGCCTTGGAACGCGGGTGCCGCGGCATCAGGTCGCCGATCTCCGTCCACAGCGGGACGAGCAGCGCCTTCTCGAACCCGCGGTAGAGGTCTTCGAGTTCGGGGCTGACGGGAGGCTGGTCGGGCCGGTCCTCAGCGGTGACGCTGACCGGCGACGTGATGGCGTGCGCGTCGGACATGGTCCTGACTATCCGCTGACGCGACGGATCAGGAACAGAGGATTCTGCACAGCAGAACAGGCTGTGTCAGGATCGGACCATGGTGAAGCCGATGAAGACTCCGCCGGCCTACGCCTCGAACAGCGTCGACCACGCCCTCAGGCTCGCGCAGATCCTCCAGCTCGACGGGGCGATCACGGTCTCCGCGGCGGCCGAACGGCTGGGCGTCGCCCGTTCCACGGCCCACCGGCTGCTGACCGCGCTGGTCTACCGCGACTTCGCGGTGCAGGACGAGGACCGGACCTACCGGGTGGGCCCCATCCTCGCCCTCGCCGAGCGTGCCCAGTCCGACGTCGGCACGCTCCGGGCGGCGGCCCTCGGGCCGATGCGGGCCCTGGTCGACCGGATCGACGAGACCGTGAACCTCAGCATCCGCACCGGCAGGAACGTCCGGTTCATCGCCTCGGTCGAGTGCGCCCAGGCCCTGCGGGTGGGCAGCCGCGAGGGCATGGTCTTCCCCGCCCACCAGGCGACCGGCGGCCTGGTGGCGCTGGCGGCGCTCCCGGACGAGGAACTCGTGGCCCTGTACGCCGCCGACGACCGGCACGATCCCGCCGAGGAGCTGCCCGACCTGACGAGGCTTCGCCGTGAGCTCCGGTCCGTACGGCTCAGCGGTGTCGTGCTCAACCTTGAACGCACCGAGCGGGGCGTGACCGCGATGGGGTGCGCGGTGAGGGATCGCTCCGGTGCGACCGTCGCGGCGCTGTCGATCTCGATGCCCAGCGTCCGTTACTCGCCTGAGCAGGTCAAGCCGCTCACCGCCGCCCTCACGGCCGCCGCCGACGCGATCACGCGCGCCCTCTGAGGCTCAGTGGCGGGCGATCAGTGCCTCGCCGATCGCCGTCATGGCGTCGGCGAGCTGCTCCATGAACTCCGAGATCGGCTTGCCGTCCTCCGACTGGAGCGAGACGAACGCGCCGTCGAATCCGGCCATGCCGAAGTGGGCGAGGGCGTCCGCGACCGTGTTCGCGGCCTCCTCGCCCTCGCTCAGGAACGAGGAGCGGATCATGTGCCGCATGTAGTCGCGGCCCTCGTCGCGGACCGCGATCACGGTTCGCAGCGCCTCCGGAGCCTCGGCCGCCTCGTTGCTCATGACCAGCACCAGCAGCAGGCGCAGGAACGCCTCCCGGTGCTCGAAGACCTCACCGGTCCTGCGCAGGTACCACCCGAGGCGCTCGCGCGGGGTGCCGCCCTCCGGCGGGTTGCGGTGGGCCTCGCGCATGGCGTCGAAGTAGTCGCTCGCCCCCTGGGACATGACGGCCGACAGCAGCCCCGCCTTGGACTCGAAGTGGTGGTAGAAGGCACTCCTCGGCAGGCCCGTCTCCTTGATGAGGGTCGACATCGACGTGCCCGCGTAGCCGCGCACGGACATCACCCGGGCGGTCGCGTCGAGGATCTCCTGGCGTGACCGTCGGCCTCGGCGGTTCCCGGTCTGCGCCTTCGGCGCGGGCTTGTCCACTCGCCGAATTCTAGGGACTCGGAGGGCGGCTCTTGACACATCGCCGCTGGTCATTGTTACCCTCCTCACTATCGTACCGACCGATCGGTCCAAAACTGCCGCGCCGAGCACACGCGGCCAGGACAACGGAGTCAGCGCATGACCGAGAGCTACGACGCGGATGTCGCGATCATCGGATACGGCCCGACCGGTGTGATCGCCGCACTCACCCTCGCCAGGTACGGAGTCTCCGCCGTCGCCCTCGAACGGGACAGGGACATCTACCCCCGAGCCCGGGCCGTGACCGTCAACGACTGGACGATGCGGATCTTCCAGGATCTCGGCATCGACGAGCGGATCGAGAAGAAGATCGACCCCCAGCGGGCCCTGCGCTGGGTGACCTACGACGGCACGGAGATCATGCGGGTCGAGCACCCGCCCTCGACGCTGGGCCGCAAGCCGCGCTTCTACAACATCTACCAGCCGACGATGGAGACCGAACTGCGCGCCGCCGCGCTGGAGTACGGCGACCGCATCACCGTCCACTACGGCGCCGAGGTCACCGGGATCGACCAGCACGACGACGGCGTCACCGTCACCTCGACGGACACCGCGACCGGTGAGACCCGCACCGTCCGCGCCCGGTACGCGATCGGCGCCGACGGCGGCAGCAGCACGACCCGGGACGAGGTGGGCTGCCGGCTGCTGGGCGACACCAACGACGTCACATGGGTGGTCATCGACTGCCGCGTCAAGCGGTGGTGGCCCGACCGCGACTTCCTGACCTTCTGGTCCGACAAGGAACGCCCGGTCGTCGACATCGCGCTGTCCGCGGGCAACCACCGCTGGGAGATCCCGCTCAAGCCGGACGAGTCCCCGGCGGACTACCCGACCAGCGCCGAGGTGTGGCCGCTGCTCCAGGCGCTCGGCGTCACGGAGGAGGACGTCGAGATCCACCAGCACGCCTTCTACCGGCACCACACCCGGATGGCCGACACCTGGCGCCGGGGCCGGGTCTTCCTGGCCGGCGACGCGGCCCACCTGATGCCGCCGTGGGCGGGCGCCGGAATGCAGACCGGAATGCGCGACGCCCACAATCTGTGCTGGAAACTCGCCCGCGTGATCAAAGGCGAGCTGCCCGAGAGCTGGCTGGAGACCTACGAGGCGGAGCGGCGTCCGAACGCCGCCTTCTACACCGGCCTCGCGGTCCAGCTCGGGCGGGTCATCAAGCAGGAGCTGTCCGAACAGGAGCAGGCCGCGATGAACGCGGTGCCCCAGGACACGGTCACCCCGTTCGAGCCACCGCTCATCGCCCCGCCGGTGCTTGAGGGCGGCTGGATCAGGGGCCCGCTGGGCGATGCCAGCATCGTCGGCCGAATGGTCCCGCAGCCGATCACCGGCGACGCGATCGGCCGGATGGTGCGCCTGGACGACCTCCTCGGCGACGGCTTCGTGCTGCTCGGTGGTGACGTCGACCCCTCGACCCTGCTGACGGCGGAGGAGAAGGCGGGCTGGGACGCGCTCGGCGCGCGCTACGTCGCGGTGCGGCCGAAGACGGCGTACACGCAGGGGCCGGACGAACTGGTCGACCTGGACGAGGTCCTGCTGCCGTGGCTGCGCAGGTACGGCGCCCGCGCCGTGGCGCTGCGCCCCGACAGGTTCGTCGCCGCGTCCGACGTCGGCGGCCTCGCCGTACCCGCCCTCGCCGTACCCGCCCTCGCCGTGCCCGCCTGAGACCGGCCGGCCGGGCCACCGGCCTGAGAAATCTGAGAAGCCTGAGAAGAAGGAGAAGAGAGATGCCCCGAGTCAAGGAGCTCGGTTACGTCGTCTACGAGGTCAGCGACCTCGCCGACTGGGAGCACTTCGGCGTCGAGCTGCTGGGCATGCCGATCGGCGAGAGAACCGGCACCGGGTTCACCCTGCGCACCGACGAGAAGGCCCACCGCTGGATCGTCACCGAGGGCCCCGCCGACGACCTGGTGGCCACGGGCTACGAGGTCGTCGACGCGGCCGAGCTCGACGCGCTGGTCGAGAAGGTGCGCGCGGCCGGGATCGAGGTCGCCGAGGGCGACCCCGCCCTCGCCGCCGCCCGTAAGGTGGAGCGGATCTTCGTCACCGCGGACCCGATGGGCAACCGCATCGAGCTGGTCACCGGCCTGGCCGAGGCCGGCACTCCGTTCGAGTCCGCCAAGCTGCTCGGCGGCTTCGTGACGGGCGCGGGCGGCGCGGGCCACCAGGTCCTCCTGGCGCACGACGTCCCGCGGGAGACCTACCTGGGCTTCTACATCGACCTGCTCGGATTCAAGGTCAGCGACATCATCGTCGAGGAGGTGACCCCGGGTGTGGTCGCCGACCTGATCTTCCTGCACTGCAACGGCCGCCACCACACCGTGGCCTTCGGTGACCTGCCGTCGCCGAAGAGGACCCACCACTTCATGGTCGAGGTGACCGACATCCGCGACGTCGGCAGGGCCTACGACCGGTGCATGGACGCCAAGCAGCCGTTCGAGATGACACTCGGCATGCACCCGAACGACCACATGTTCAGCTTCTACGTCTTCACGCCCTCGGGCTTCAGCGTCGAGTACGGCTGGGGCGGGCTGATCATCGACGACGAGACGTGGGAGGTCAGGACGCTCGACAAGCTGCACAGCTGGGGTCACCGCCCCTCGGCCGTCGTCGCCGAACTGCTCGCCGCCGCACCCGCACCGAACGGAGAAGACCAGTGATGGCCCTCGACCCCAAGGACATCGCCCGCACGGTCCAGACGAACGACTGGAAGCTCCGCTACTACGAGGCGGGCTCCGGCCACCCGGTCGTCCTGCTGCACGGCAGCGGGCCGGGCGCGACCGGGTGGAGCAACTTCGCGGGCAACATCGAGGCGCTGGCCGAGCACTTCCACGTGTACGCCGTCGACATGCCCGGCTGGGGCGAGTCGGACCCCGCGACCGTCGACCGGCTCGACCATGTGGAGGCGGTGATCCAGTTCCTGGACGCCCTCGGCATCGAGAAGGCCGCGTTCGTCGGCAACTCGATGGGCGGTCAGACCTCGCTGCGTCTGGCCACCGAGCACCCGGACCGGATCTCGCACCTGGTCACCATGGGCCCGCCGGTCGGCCGGATGCCGACGCTCTTCGGTGCCGGCGGCGGCCCCTCCGAAGGCCTCAAGGTGCTGATCGAGGCCTACCACGACGCGAGCCCGGAGAACATGCGCAGGCTCGTCGAGATCATGGTCTACGACAAGGCCCGCTTCGCCACCCCCGAGTTGTGCCAGGCGCGTTCGGACGCCGCGCTCGCCCGTCCGGACCATCTGCGCAACTACGTGGACGGCCTGCCGAAGGGCGCGCCGCTGCCGAAGTGGGTCAAGCCGGAGGCACTGCCGGCGATCCAGGTGCCGACCCTGCTCATCCACGGCCGCGACGACCGCGTCGTCTCGTTCGAGACCTCGCTGTACCTGCTGGCGAACATCCCGAACAGCAGGCTGGTGCTGCTCAACCACTGCGGGCACTGGGCGATGATCGAGCACGCCGACGAGTTCAACCGGCTGGTCGTCGACTTCGTCGCGAACAACTGACCCGACCGGCGGGGCCGACCGGCCCCGCGCGGTTGAGCCGTACGACCGGGCTGCCAGTGCGGGAGCGCCCCGGCAGTGCTTGAGTTCTCCTCGCTGTGGGCGGGGCCGTTCTCAGGCGTTCTCGCGCTCGGCCCGCCCGCGGATCAGCAGGATCTTGGGCGGGTGCACCTCGGTGTCGATCGTCAGGGCGACCATCGGGTTCTCGCGCAGGGCCGGAAGCTTCGGGGCGTTCTTCGTGGTGCACATGACGATCTCCGAGCCGTTCCAGGTGAACGCGATCGGAATGTTCCTGGGCGTGCCGTCCTTGGCCACGTACGCCAGCCGGGCCACGTGACGGGCCGGCAGCTCCCGGCTGATCGGCCGGTCCAGAATCTCGGTGATCTCGTTCGCTCGCATGGCCGTTCCTCCAAGGTCGTCGTCGTGTTCCACCCCGGGGACGGAGCCGCCGGAGCGTTCTCGACGTCCGTCGGCTCCGAGTTTCGGATTATCTCCGGCCGCCACCGCCGGACCCGGCGGTCGTCTCTTCCCATGGGATCCCCGGGGATGAGCTGATCGATCATGCCGGTGGGGTTGTCACGCCGCTCGAAGACCTGTGCCGGCGTGTCGACTCCGTGAACGACAGGCGGCCGGGGAGGTCGGTGAGACGTTCGACGCGGAGCACGGTCTCCTCCGCCGCCGGTGACGGCTCACCGGTGACGAAGTCGATGCCGCGGTCCAGCCAGACGCCGGTGAGCCCGGCGAGGGAGGCCGCGTTCACGTCACTTTCCAGCATGTCGCCCACGTTGACCGCCCGGGCCGGGTCCGTCCGCATCCACCGGCAGGCGGCGGCGTAGGCGGCGGGCTTGGCCGTACCGAGCTCGGTCGGGGTCAGGACGGCCTCGAAGTACTCCAGGAGGCCGAAGCGGGCGAGCTTGGCGCGCTGCTGTCCGGGGTCGCCGTTGGTGAGGACGGCCAGGCGCGGTCCGTGGGGGAGTCGTTTCAGGGTCTCCAGGCATGGCCGGACGTCGGGATAGCTCCGCCAGGACTCCTCGAACGCGGTGAGGTAGCGCTCGGTGATCCAGGCGTCCAGAAGAGCGGGGTCCTCCGGAACCGGCTCGCCGAGCATGGGCAGGAAGGAGCGGACCCTGCGCCGGTGGTGTTCGGCGAAGGAACACTGACCGGCCAGGTACTCCCGCATGTGGCGTCCCTCCAGCGTCCACCACGACGTCACCAGCTCCTCCAATGGAGCCGTCGCGTTGGGCGCGGCCCGGACGACCTGGCCGATCGTTTCCAGGACCGCGCTTCGGTGATCCACCAGGGTGCCGTCCAGGTCGAAGAAAATCACATCCGCCATGGCAGGATCATCCCTTGGCGCCCGTCCCCGGCACGCGGGGGGTGGAGCCGTCCGGCGGCTTCACCCGAGGGTCCGGCGAGCCGACACCGTCGGAAAACCGCTTGAGGCCTCCTGCCGCGTTCCCGTAGCTTGCCCCAAGCACCGTCGTCGTGAGGACAGAGGACAAGACCGCGTGACCCCGCCTGCTCTTTAACCTGACACGCTTCTTCGCTCACCTGTAGCCGACGCTCTCGTCGGTTCCGCCGGGCTGCCTCGTGCGCCCGGTTCTGCGGCGTTTGAGGCCGCGCGCAATCGGCCTCGTGTCAGGTCTAGAGAGATCATGTCTTCACAACCTCATATCGTGCTGCCCTGGGTCATCCGTCGGACCAGGCTTCCCCTGCTGTCGTTGCGGTGCGTGGACTGCCGGTCGGAGTCGGCCACCACCGGCGAGGGCAGGTTCCGCGTCAACGCCAACGGCAAGCTGCTGGACGTGTGGCTGCTGGTCCGCTGCGTGTCCTGCGACCGGACGAGCAAGCTCACCGTGCACGAGCGGGCGCCGGTCAGATCCCTCGATCCGGCCCAACTCGACGGCTATCTCGTCAACGATCCGGGACTGGTGGCGTCCAGACTGCTGGACCCGCTGTTCGCCCAGCGCAACCACTTCACCCTCGACTGGACGGGGGCCTGGCGGCTGGAGACCCCGTCGGCATGGCTCGACGAGGCGTGGCCGGTCCAGGTGGAGGTCACCTTCGACGATCCGGTGCCGGTGCGTCCGGAACGGCTCATCGCGCGGGGGCTCGGCCTCAGCAGGAACGAGGTGTTGCGCCGGATCAAGTGCGACGTCTCGCTGCGCCGTACGACGAGCACCGGATTCACCTTCACCGTGATGGCTGAGAACTAGAGGTGGTGAGGCCACCCGGCCTCACCACCTCCTCGGAGTCGTCGTCACGCGCCGGGCCGTACGAGGCCGCTCTCGTAGGCCAAAATGACCAGCTGGACCCTGTCGCGCACGTTCAGTTTGGCGATGGCCCTGGTGATGTGGGTCTTGGCGGTGAACGGGCTGATGACGAGGCGCTCGGCGATCTCGTTGTTGGAGAGTCCGAGCGCCACGAGCTTGACCGTCTCCAGTTCCCGGGAGGTGAGGGCGGCCATTCGCCGCCCCGCGTCAGGCGTGAAGTCCTGCCGGTGGGCGAACCGCTCGACGACACGGCGGGTGACGCCCGGCGACAGGAGCGCGTCCCCACCGGCGACGGCGGCGACCGCCCGGCGGAGTTCCGCGGGCTCGACCTCCTTGGTGAGGAAGCCGCTGGCTCCGGCGCGCAGGGCGGCGAAGACGTGTTCGTCGGTGTCGAACGTGGTGAGGATGATGACGCGGCAGCCCAGGATGGCCGGGTCGGTGACGATGCGGCGCGTGGCGGTGATCCCGTCGGTGCCCGGCATGCGGATGTCCATGAGAACCACGTCAGGGCGGGTGCTCACGGTCAGCCGTACGGCTTCGTCGCCGTCCTGGGCCTCGCCGATGACGGTGATGTCCCGGGAGCGGGCCAGCAGGCTGCGGAAGCCGGCCCGTACGAGCGCCTGGTCGTCGGCGAGGAGGACCTTGATCGTCATGCCATCGAGCCTGCCACAGGGATGTCGGCCCGTACGGCGAAGCCGCCACCGGGGACGGGGCCCGCGGTGAACTCGCCCCCGAGCGCGCTCACCCGTTCGCGCATGCCGGCCAGGCCGTGGCCCTCGGTGACATCGGCGCCACCCGGGACGCCGCGGCCGTCGTCGATGATCTCGACGGTGATCGAGTGCGGCCGGTAGCCGATCGTCACCTCGGCCTTGCTCGCCTCCCCGTGCTTGAGCGTGTTGGCCAGGGACTCCTGAACGACGCGGTAGACGGCGATGGCGGGAGTGGCGGAGACGGCCGCGCGGTCGCCGCGCTCATCGAGGATCACCTCAAGCCCGGCGGCGCGGATGTCCGCGATGAGAGCGTCCAGGGAGGCCAGGTCCGCCTGGGGCGCGATGTCGGCCGGGCTGTCACGCAGGGTCGCGATGAGCGAGCGAAGGTCGCTCATCGCCCGGTTCCTGACGTCCTTCGCCAGGCGTAGCGCGGCGGCGGCCTCGGCCGGGTCCTCCTGGAGGGTGTCGGCGGCGACGTTGAGCTGCACCCCGACGACGGCCAGGGTGTGCGCGATGATGTCGTGTACCTCGTGCGAGACGTGCAGCCGTTCCTCGGCGGCGCGGGCACGGTTGTCGGATTCGCGCAACCGCTCACGCCAGCGCGTCGTGGCGGCGTAGGTGAGGCCGGCGGCGATGAGGATCGCCAGGAGCAGTCCTTCCCCCACGACGTGGGTCAGGTAGTGGGTCGGGTTCCTGTCCAGGACCCAGCGGGCGTCGACAGCGGAGTAGACCAGTTGGGCCAGGCCGATGACGGGCACCCAGCGCACACGTGGTGTGGTGGCCACGGTGAAGTAGGCGACCGCGACCGGCCAGATCCAACCGGGGGGAGACCAGTGTCCGGTGAGGTGGTAGACGAAGACACCGCCGATCGACAACAGCAGCACGGTCATCGGCCAGCGGCGTCTTACCAGCAGGAGCGCTCCGAGAAACAGACCGAGGGGGATCTGGCCCTGCCAGGGGCTGTGCACCCCGGTGGCGAGGGCCACGGCGACGAAGAAGACCAGGGTCAGGACGGCGAGCGTGATGTCGATGATCCGGGCGAAGTGCCGGACAGGAGTGGGTTCGCGCCGTGCGAACGACTCGGCCATGCGGAGGCCCCGGATCCGATCAGACGTGGGTGACCAGGAGGGTCACGCCCGCCTCACCGCCGCAGTCGACGAAGACAGGGCCGACGCCGTTACCGATCCTGGGGGAGAGGGTCGCCTTCGCCACGAATCCCTTCGGGTCGTCCTTCACGATGCGGATGTTCTGCAGCACCGGGTTCTTCAAGTCGATCCCGGCGACCACTGCCTTGAGCCCCTTGCCGCCGCCGCAGTGGCCGGTGATCGTCACCTCCTGGCCCCGTTCGGTGGTGGGGTTGGGGCTGACCTGAACCACGGCCCTGGCTCCCTTCGGCGGCTTCGGCGCGGCCGTCGCAACGGTGGCCTCGCCGGCCGTGCCGGTCTGGGCGCCGGCCGGTGCCCAGGCCGATCCCAGCAGACCGGCCGTCAGGCTCAGCCCGGCGATCGCCGTCATCACTCGCTTGTTCATGGTGATTCCTCCAGCTTTCGTGTCGTTGTTTCAAGGGGAAACGTTAGGCCGGGCAGTGGCGGGAGCGCGTCGTCCGTCGATCGTCACCTGATCTTGCACCGTTCGCCGTACGCGTTACTCCAAAGGGAGTAGGCATCGAGCCTCAAGGACGGTGACCCGCGCCCTGAATCCGCAGGTCCGCCGCCTGACGGCCGGTTCCGGTCGCGAGCGTCATCCCTGAAAACGATCTCCGTCGAGCGCTACCTTCCTGGGTTGAGCCGGAGGTCCTCCTCACGCCAGAGGCGGCAGCCGGACACGACTGACACCGTGAACAGGGTGAAACGTGCACTCATCATCACCGCCATGGCCCTCACACTGGCCGGATGCGGCTCCACCCCACCGCAACGCCTGACGATCCCGAAGCCGACGGGCCCGCATCCGGTGGGGACCGTCTCGGTCCACCTGGTCGATCAGTCCCGTTCGGATCCCTGGAAGGGCTCCGGCAGGAAGCGGGAGCTGATGGTCAGCCTGTGGTACCCGGCCCGGGACACGCAGGCCCACCCGATCGCCCCCTGGATGCCGAAGGCGGCGGCGGAGCAGTACCTGAAGATGAACGACCTGGAGCCGGGCTCGTTGCTGACGGACAGAACCGACGGCCACGAGGGCGCGCCCGCCGACACGAGCCTGGGCGAACTGCCGGTCGTCCTGTACTCACCGGGCGCCAACGCCTCGCGCGCGTACGGGACCGGCGTCGTCGAGGAACTGGCCAGCCGGGGATACGCGGTGGTCACCGTCGATCACCCCTATGACGCGGCGGTGGTGGAGTTCCCCGGCGGCCGGGTTGAGACGGGTGACGAGGTGACCGACTTCGCCAAGGCGGTCGACATCCGGGTGGCCGACGTGCGGTTCGTCCTGGACAGCCTGCCCTCCCTGGAGGAGAAACTGCCCGGTCGTGACGGGAAGCCGCTCTTCGACCTCGCGCGCATCGGAATGTTCGGGCACTCGCTCGGTGGCGCGGCCACCTCCTCCGCCATGTACGCCGACCCCCGGATCAAGGCCGGGCTCGGCCTGGACGGCGCCATCCTTGGCAAGGTCGCGCAGTCCGGTCTCGACCGGCCGTACATGGTGGTCGACACCAACGGGAAGGGCGGCATGGCGACCAATCCGACGCTGCGCGCCTTCTGGGACGGGCTGCGGGGCTGGCGGCTCAACGTGACCCTCAAGGGTGCGGCCCACAACTCCTTCGGCGACGACGTCCTGCTCATCCCCATGTCGGCCAAGCCACTGGGGCTGGGCAAGGCGCAGCTTGAGGAGGTCGTCGGCACGATCCCGGCCGAGCGGGCGCTGGCCTTCCAACGCGCCTACCCGCTGGCCTTCTTCGAGCAGAACCTGCGCGGCCGTCCGCAGGCGTTGCTGCGGGGCCCGTCAGCCGCCTTCCCCGAGGTCTCCTACCGCCGCTGACGGCGCCTGCCCGCCGGCCGTGACCAGGCCGCCCTCGTAGGCGGCGATGACGAGCTGCGCCCGGTCGTGCGCGGCGAGCTTGGCCAGCAGGCTGCGGATATGGGTCTTGACCGTCGCCTGCCCGATGCCGAGCCGCTCGGCGATCTGCGGGTTGGTCAGTCCCTGAGCCACCAGCAGGAGCACCTCCCGCTCCCGGGCGGACAGCTGGGTCAGCCCCGCCGCGAGCCGGGCCGGAATCCCGGTGAACCCGCGCCGGGCGAACTCCCCGATCAGTCGCGTGGTGACCGACGGGGCCAGCAACGCCTGTCCTTCCCCCACGACGCGCAGCGCCTCCAGCAGGTCGCCCGGCCGGGTGTCCTTCAGCAGGAATCCGCTGGCTCCGGCCCGCAACGCCCCGTAGACGTACTCGTCGAGATCGAACGTGGTCAGCATCACCACCCGCGTGGCGGCGGTCACCGGGCCGGTCCGGATCAGCTCGGTGGCCTTGATCCCGTCGAGGCCGGGCATGCGGACGTCCATGAGCACCAGATCGGGCCGGAGGCCGCGGGCCAGCTCCACGGCCTGCTCTCCGGTCCCGGCCTCGCCGACGGTCTCCAGGTCGGGGGCGGTGTCGATCAGCCTGCGCAGCCCCGCGCGCAGCAACGCCTGGTCCTCGGCGACCAGCACTGTGAACGTGCTCATCTCTCGTCCTTCCCGGAACCGCCCGGCGACAGCAGCCTTGCGCGGACGGCGAAGCCGCCTCCGGGCTCCGGCCCCGCCGAGAACGTTCCGCCGTACAGGGTCACCCGCTCCTCCAGCCCGGCCAGCCCGTGGCCCCCCTCCCGCGGCGCGCCCCCGCGGCCGTCGTCGACGACCTCGACCACCAGCTCATGCTCCGCCCGGGTGCCGACGGCCACCCGGCATCGGGCCGGTCCGGCGTGTTTGAGCACGTTGGTCAGCGACTCCTGCACGAGGCGATAGACGACGAGGGCCTCCTCGTCGCCGAGCGCGAGGCCGGGCTCGACGGCGAGCTCCACCCGTACGTCACCGGCCGGGATCGCCGCGACCAGCTCGCGCAACGAGTCCAACGTGTACGGCGGGCCGTCCCGGTCTGCTGAGTCGTCGCGGAGCAGACCGAGGAGCCTGCGCAGGTCCGCCAGCGCCTTCCGGCCGGTCTCCTCGATGATCGACAGGGCCTCGCTCGCCTCTTCTGGGTGCGTGGCGGCGATGTGGTTGGCGATGCCGGCCCGCATGGAGATCAGGCCCATGCTGTGGGCGACGACGTCGTGCACGTCACGAGCCATGCGCAGCCGTTCCGCCGTGGCCGCGGCCTGCGCCGACCGTGCGACGGCCTGCGCGGCGTACGCGCGCTGCTCCCGTACGGCAAGCCCGATCGTCCACGCCAGGCCGAGCGTCAGCCAGGCGAATCCGCACGCCGACGCGGCCTCTGCCCATGAGAGCGAGCCGATCGCGGAGCCGGCGGCGGTCACCGCCAGCGCGGCCACCAGCGCCGCCACCGCCGTCCGGCGCGCCTCCAGCAGCGCCACCGCGTGCAGCGCGACCGCCAAGGGCACGAACGGCTCCTCCCACCCGGTGAACGGCGCGAACACCGCCGCCACCAGGACCAGGACGCAGACCGTCACCGGCCACCGGCGCCGGACCGCCAGTGGCAGGCAGGCCAGCGCGATCACCGGCACGGCCGCGTACGTCGGCACTCGGGCGGACTCCGGCACCAGCACCGCCGACGCCGAGAACCCGGCGGCCAGGGCGAAGGCCGCGAACACGTCGACGGCGACCCAGTGTCCCGGTCGCAGCCTGCGCGCGATCAAGGGACGCCGTTCGGCCATGCGCCCACCCTAGAGGGACGGGCCTCACTAGGCACCACGGCGCCGTGTCAAAGCTCATGATCACGCGGCTTCGCCCTCGGGTACGGTTCCAGCCGGGCAAATCGTGTTCGTCAAACTTGTCATGGAACGTCTGACTGGTGAGAAGATCGGGGGTGCTCCGAATAGCAAAAGCGGTACTCGCAAGGTTGCCGGAACCGCTGCACGCGCTTGCGCTGAAGCACCGCGAACTACTGAAGTTCACAGCGGTCGGTGGGACGGCGTTCCTCGTGGACAACGCGATGTTCTATGGGCTGAAGCTGACCGTTCTGGAACCGAAGCCCGTGACCGCGAAGATCATCGCAGTGCTCGTGGCGACGATCGTGTCCTACGTGCTGAACCGCGAATGGTCGTTCCGTGCCAGGGGCGGTCGCGAGCGCCGTCACGAGGCGGCGCTGTTCTTCCTGGTCAGCGGGATCGGCCTGGTGCTCAACTCCGCACCGCTGTGGGTCTCGCGGTACGCGTTCGGCATGGAGACGCCGGATGTGAGCCTGGTGGCCCAGGAGATCGCCGACTTCGTGAGCGCGCAGGTCGTCGGCACGCTGATCGCCATGGTCTTCCGCTTCTGGGCGTTCCGGAAGTGGGTCTTCCCCGAGGAGGGGATCCGGCCCGGCCGCGTGCGGCTGGCCCCCGCTTCCGATGCCACGGACAAGGCGGCCTGACGGCGGCGAATCCAGAAGCCGGCCCTCAAGGGGCCCCGCAAGCTGCGTCGGCGATTCCCCGGGCTCCTTCAGGGGTCATCCCTGGAGGGGGTGGGTTCTTCACGTTCGATTTCACCACGGGCAGCCGGGTGCGGCAGGACGACAAGGTCGTTCACGCCACCCCGCCCGGCGGCCGACCATCGAGAGCGCACCTCCTGTCGTATCCAGGCCTGTCGTATCCGGACCGCGAAGGAACGCTTCACCCCGCACCCAGAACGGTGCCGCCCGCGACCCACCGCGGGCGGCACCGTTCCCCTTCCGGGAGGCCGGCTCAGCATCCAGACGTGCCCTGACCGGGAACGGCTCGGTCAGCCGCGCTTGGCGGACGGCCAGCCGTGACCCCAGCCGCCCTGGACCATGGTCTGGAACGCCCACCCGTTCTCCGCCCGCACCAGCAGGTCGACGTAGTGCATGCGGTGCTCCTGGCCTTCGACCGTCATCGTCGCCTCGGTCTCCACGACCACCAGGTTCGGGGTGAGAAAGCGCGGGGTGCGCGTCGAACGCAGGTCAAGCCCGGCGGTGCCGCCGCCCATGGACTCCTTCATCGCCTCGACATACTCGGCTCGCGTCCACTGACGGACGCTCGCGTAGCCGCCCGGCGTGTCGGTGGCCACGTTCATCGGGAAGACCGCCAGGTCAGCCAGCTGTTCGATGGAGCCTTGCTCGGCAAGCGCATCGTAGTCGGCGAACCATTCCTCGACGCTCTTCAGTTCTTCGGCACTCGGCTGGTACATGCTGCTCCTCCTTGTAACGTACGTCGTACCGTACACCATACGGAACACTGGTTCTCACATAGGGGTGCCACCGGAAAACACAGAAGAAGGATCGGACCGGACTTCGGCGACAGCGGGTGACGACCTGATGGAAAGCACCTCTGTCTGAAACTCACCGGCACCGAACCGGACGGCGAGCAACTGACGCTGTTCGGCACCGAGGAGCAGGACACGCCCAGAGGCGATGAGGATGGTACGGCGGACGCCGCGGCCTGATCCTCCGATGACCGGCTCGCAGCCCACATCGCCGCCCTGAGCTGAGCTTCTTTCCGATCGCTTAATCGTTGATCTGGGCATGCCCTTGACTGACGCGCAGCGGGCGCGGATCGAGCCACTGTTCCCGGGTCGAACACATGGCCGCGCCGCCACGCCGCTGCCTGACGGAGCGTGGCGGCGCGGTCTCCTACTCGGTCTGCGGTCGCACCTCCGTGATGGCCGAGGAACGGCTGACGACCACGGCACCGACGGCCAGCCCGGCGATGGCGAGGACCGCTGCGATCAGGAACGGGTCTGCGGCGTGCACGGCGGGGGCGAACCCGATGCCCACGTAGACTGCTACGCCGCTTGCCCCGCCGAGCTGGTCGGCTGCTCGCTGGACGCCGGAGGCGATCCCGGCGTCCTCGTCGGTCGTTCCGCTGACCGCGATGTACTGCAGCCCCACCAGCCCGAAGCCCATCCCGGCGGCGATCAGCAGCATCGCCGGAAGCAGCCACGTCGCCCCGGCACCCAGGGCTGCCACAAGCGCGATCACCGTCATCGCGCCCGCAGCGGCTCCGAGACCTGCCAGCACGCACGCGCGTGCTCCCCAACGGCCCAGCTGCCTCGGCACGAGAACCGAGGCCGCGATCAGCGCAACAGCCAGCGGGAGCATCGTGAGGCCGGCTCCCAGCGGACCGATTCCGAGACGGTTCTGCAGGTAGAACGTGAACAGCAGGAATGAGGTCGACAACGCCCCGCTGAGCAGCATCGTTGTCAGGTTCGCCCTCACCCGGGCACGGTTGGCGAAGAAGGCCGGCGGCACCAGCGGGTTCGAGGACCGCAACTCGACCCGCACGAACCCGGCGGCGGCCAGCACCGCACCTGCCAGCGCTGCCAGGCTCACCCACGGGCTCGTTCCGGATTCTCCTGCTTCGACCGCGGCGTAGGTGAACGACAGCGGGCACGCGGTCAGCAGGAGCGCGCCTGGCAGGTCCAGCCGGGCCCGTTTACGTGAAGCGGGACGGTCGGCCTTGACGAGCACGAGCATGGCCATGATCACGACCAGGACGAACGGCACCGAGATCAGGAAGATCCAGCGCCAACCCAGACGGGCGGTGATGATTCCGGAGAGGGCGAATCCCAGCACCAGACCGCAGCTGGCGACTGCGGCCCACACGCTCAGGGCCCGCGACCGGCGTGGGCCCTCGGGGAACATCAGCACGATGGTGGCCATCGCCGCCGGCAGTGCGATAGCCTCGCCGGCCCCCTGGAAGAGGCGCGCGGCCACCAGGACCGCGAACGAGGGGGCCAGCCCCGCCAGCAGCGATGCCGCACCGAACAGGGTCGTGCCGACCAGCAGCGTGCGGCGGCGGCCTAGCAGGTCGCTGAGGCGACCGCCGAGCGTGAGCAGCCCGCCGCCGGTGATGGTGTAGCCGACCACTATCCAGGTCAGCGACTGGCCGTCGACGCCGAGATCCGCGCCGATTGAGGGCAGCGCGATGTTGACCACGGTCACGTCGACCGCGATGAAGAACTGCAGCATGGCCATCGCGCACAGTACGAGCCATGCGCGTACGGGAGACGGGCTTTGCCCGCGGGAAGAAGTAATGCCTGAAAGCATCGAGTGCTCCGTCGCTCTGAAGAGTTTCCGAGCAGCACAAACGGCCGCTCCGGACTGATCACGAAGCGACTGGACGTTCCAGGATGGGTGGTGCTGAGAGTCGAACGTCCCGCCGCTAGCGGGACGTCCTGGTCACTGCCGCACAAGCGGCCGAGCACGATGCGCCTGACATGCCGATCAGCCTAGCAGCAGCGCCTGTCACCCCCCGGCGCGTCAGGATCACCTGTCCGCGCGACCTCTGAGCCGAGTCCACTGAGCCGTTTAGCGTGACTTCTCGTTCCGATGGTCGCCAGACCTCGAATCGATGCCCCGTCTGGCCAGATCGGCCGCGATGCCGTCCAGGATGCCGGCAAGTCCTGAGGCGAACAGGGCGTCGAGGTCCCAGGGAGTGGCGCCTGCGCGCATCGCGCGGGCGAGCCGGGGATATGCCCCAGGTGCGAAAAGCGGATTCTGTGCCTCATTCGAGGCTTTCGCCCCCTGAGCTGGGGCGATTCGCGCCTGCCGTTCCGCCTCCATGTCGCTGACGTAGGTCAGCGCCACGCCCTGCACGTACGAGGCGAACATGAACATGTACCGGAAAGCCTCGGCGGGTTCGAGGTCGAGTCCGTCGAACGCGGAGAAAGCGCTTTCACTGTCCGCCGCGAGAGCCGGGCTGAAGTACGCGCGGGTTGTCACCATGACTCTCGGCAGGATCCACGGGTGGCGGTGGTAAAGGTCCCAGTCACGGTATGCGGCGCGTTCGAGACCGTGACGCCAGTCCCGCGGCGCCGAGTCGGGCAGGGGCACATCGGCCATCGCGGCCTCCACCATCAGGGCCACCAGGTCGTCCTTGGACGCCACGTGCCGGTACAAGGACATGGTGCCGGTGCCGAGGTCCATGGCGACCCGGCGCATCGACAGCGCGTCGAGTCCCTCCGCGTCCGCGATGACGATCCCGGCTCGCACGATGCGTTCAACGGTGAGATGCGGCGCGCCGTCGTTGTCTTCCGGGGTGCCGGCCGGTGCCTCCACTCTGCGTGCCCGGTACGCCTTCGCTTGGCACGCGCGGGAGCAGTAGAGCCTCGGTCGGCCCCGATCGGCGGGTTCCAGCGACTTTCCGCATGACGCGCATGCCGGTTGCACCGACATCACCACACTCCTTTTCGTCACACACTCCGGGTTGTGTCGAAATCCTAGACCATCGAGGATTCCAGCGTGCGGTGCAGGCAAAGTGGCAGCTTAGAAAGATGTTGTACGAGTTCAACGTGCATGCGTATTCTGTACGCTCCAGTGCGTACAAAGTACCCACCGGGGCGATTTGTCCCGACCTGGCCAACGCGACTCAGGAACCGAGGAAATGACTGAAGTAGACAGAACAGCCGGAGCCAGGGAGTGGGTCGGGCTCGCGGTCCTGGTATTGCCCTGCGTACTGGCGTCCATGGATATGTCCGTCATGTTCGTCGCGCTCCCGTCCCTGACGGCCGACCTCAAGCCGAGCAGCTCCGAACTGTTGTGGATCATGGATGCTTACGGCTTCCTCCTCGCCGGCCTGCTCATCACGATGGGTACGCTCGGCGACCGGATCGGACGGCGGCGGGTGCTGCTGGCGGGCGCCGCGGCCTTCGGTGCCGCCTCCGTTCTGGCGGCCTACTCGACCGGCTCCGGGTCGCTCATCGCGGCCCGCGCGCTCCTGGGCATCGCCGGATCCACGCTGGCGCCGTCCACGCTTTCCCTGATCCGCAACATGTTCCACGACGCCAAACAGCGGGCTGCCGCGGTCGGTGTCTGGACGGCGGGCTTCGCGGGCGGCGCCGTACTCGGCCCGATCATCGGCGGACTGCTGCTGGAGCACTTCTGGTGGGGGTCGGTCTTCCTGATCAACGTGCCGGTGATGGTCCTGCTCCTGGTCCTCGGCCCGCTGCTGCTTCCCGAATATCGCGACCCCAGGCCGGGCCGTTTCGACCTGCTCGGCGCCGCCCTGTCCCTTCTGGCCGTACTCGGCGTCATCTACGGCGTCAAACTGCTGGCGGAGCGCGGTCTTGAGTGGGTTCCCCTGTTGTACTGCGCCGCCGGACTCGCCGTAGGGGCGGCCTTCGTCCACCGTCAGCGCGTGACCGCGAACCCCATGATCGACCTTGCGCTGTTCCGCACACGCCGATTCAACGTGCCCTTGCTCATCGGCGCGCTGGCGACATTCGGACTGGTCGGCTTCTCCCTGTTCAACTGGCAGTTCATGCAGCTCGTTCTGGGCATGGGACCGTTCGAGTCGGCTCTGTGGTCCCTGCCCACCTTCCTCGTGATGCCGCTGGGCATCGCACTGGCCACCGCGATCGCGCCCCGCATCGGTAAACCCAACGTGATCGCCGCCGGGCTGCTCGTGGCAGCCGCCGGCTACGCCATGCTGACCCTGATCCAAGCCGGTTCGGGAATCGGCTACCTCGTCAGCGGCCTGACAATCGTCGCGATCGGTATCGGCGGAGTCTCCGCCGTGGTCACCGAGGTGATCCTGTCCGCCGCACCACCGGAGCGGGCCGGGGCGGCCTCCGCCATGGCCGAGACCTCGGCCGAGTTCGGCGGGGCGCTGGGCATCGCGATCCTGGGCAGCGTCGGCACCGCCGTCTACCGTTCGGAACTGGCGGCCAAGGCTCCTGACACCCTCACGCCCAAGGAACTGGAGGCCGCGCGGAACACCCTCGGCGGTGCCGTCGACACAGCCGCGACCCTTCCGGAGGGCGCCGCCGAAATGCTGCGCAGCGTGGCATTCGACGCTTTCGCCCAGGAGATGCGGATCGCCTCGGTGGTCTGCGTCGTTCTGATGACGGGCGCGGCCGTCCTCATCGCCCTCCTGCTCCGCACCGCACACACCCGGCCCGGATCCGAGGCCCCGGAATCCGCAGCAGGACACAACGGCCGGGACCAAGCAGGTGACCTGGACTTCACGGCGACCCCATCGTGAGCAAAGGTCTCGCAGGCCGTACCGGCGCCCGCCCGGCTGCCCGGGCCCTGGTGCCCAGGGGATCCGTAGTACTCGCGGAAAATCGGGCGGATACGAACCTGATCTGATGCGCTGTACGCGTTACCGGCGCCGTGCCGCCGGGTCTCGGTTGTTCCGCCGCCGGGTCTCGGTTGTTCCGCCGGCGGGCCAGGGCCTTGGGGGGCAGGCGGGCGTAGTGGGCCAGGAGGGTGGAGGTGCTGGCGCTGTCCTCGGCAGCGTGAGTGAGGGCGGAGCGGCGTGGCCGGTGAGGTGTCCAGGGCCCGCCAGGGCAGCCGGTGGCGCGATCGAGTGGGTGTACTGGGACAGCGCACCGCCCACCTGCCGCCCCGGGTACTCCGGCTTCCGGATGGCAGGACCCGCACGAAACGACCGGTGTTCCTGTCCGAGCGTCGCCCGCCGCCCGCCGCCCGGCCGACATCTGCCCGTACACCGGGCGCGCCCGCCTCGGCTACGACCGCGCCCGCGTCCTGCTGGACAAGTACGCCGGGTTCGATCTGCACCAGCTGCGCCACAGCGCCGCCACCCACCTCGGCGAGACTGAAGTGCCGCCGCAGCTCATCATGGGCAAGACCCGTCGCAAGAGCCCCCGCACCGCAATCCGCTACGTCAAACCCGGACCTGAGGCCATCGTCACGGCCACCGAGGTCCTCGCGCCCCGTCGCCGTGCCCACTGACCAACTGAGTGGACGTGGTGGGCGCTCACCTCGCTGCGGTCGCGGACGAGAAGCGGTGTGCCTGGTCAGCCCTTATCCAATATGTTAACCGTGGTTCCCGTTTCTTTCAGAGAGGTACGTACGTGGCCGAGTCCGACGAGCTGGAGTCCCTCATCTCGCAGGGGCGCAAACATGGGGTGCGCAAGCGGGTCATCCTGTTGCAGGCGGCCCGGCTCTTCGTGGAGCGTGGTTACGCCGACACGGGGATCGACGACATCGGGGTCGCGGTGGGCATCTCCGGACCCGCGGTCTACCGGCATTTTCCCGGCAAGCAGGCCATCCTTCTCGCCCTGATCGAGTTGTCGCTGGAACGCCTTCGGGAGGGGACGCAAGCCGCGCTGGCCAACCGGGACCGGGACCCGCAGGAGGCGCTGATCGCCCTGGTGGACTGGTTCTCCCGGTCGTCCGTCGAGAACCGGAGCCTGACTCTGATCATGCAGGCCGAGCTTCTGTGGCTGCCGGAGCAGGATCGGCGGCGGCTCAACCGCCAGATGCGGCAGATACGTGAGGAGTGGGTCGGGCTGCTGATCGAGGTACGGCCGGAGTTGTCGGACCTCGCGGCGCGGATCGCCGTCACCTCCGTCATGGGGATGGTGACGGCGGTGCTCGCCGCCCGGCTGAGCGACGACATCCGGGCGCTGGGCGTGCACCTGCGAGCCCAGATGCTCGCCGTCCTGCATGCGCCGGCTGGATTGTGACGGTCCGGATCAAGCAAAAAGTTAACGTGTATATACTTTTTGCTTTGGGAGGGTGCTGTGGGAGCGGACTCGGCGCACGGTCCGTGAGCGCTCGTCCTCGTACGGGATGTCGTAGCGCCAGTCGTCGCCACTGGTGCGAGCCAGAACGAGGGGCAGAACATGATGGAACGCATCGTCGAGGCCAACGGAATCCGTCTGTGGTGCGAGACGTTCGGCGACTCGGCCGACCCCGCACTGTTGCTCGTGATGGGGCTCGGCGCCCGAGGTGCCACCTGGCCCGACGAGCTCTGCCGCCTTCTCCAGGAGGGAGGCCGGTACGTCATCCGCTATGACAACCGGGACACCGGGCTGTCCGGCCGCGTGGATTACGAGGCCAACCCGTACACCATGGTCGACCTCGCCCAGGACGCCGTCGGTCTGCTCGACGGCTTGGGCATCGCCACGGCGGATGTGGTCGGCGCCTCGATGGGCGGCATGATCGCCCAGGAGATCGCGCTCGAACACGCTGACCGGCTGCGCAGCCTGACCGTCATCATGTCGAGCGCCGAGCCCCTCGACCCCGCGACCAACACCTTCCGGGGCACGGTACGCGATCCACGGCTGGCCGCCTGGGACGCCGAACAGATCGCCAATCCGCCCAGCACCCAGGAGGAGCACGTCGAGTCGCACCTCAAACTGGCACGCATTCTCGCCGGACAGCTGACGCCGTTCGACGAGGCGGCCACGCGCGTGATCATCGAGCGGGAGATCGAGAACGCCACCAATGCGGGCCACGCCTCGAAGAACCACATCCTCGCGGCCTTCGCCTCCCGCGACCGTTCCGGGCTTGTCGGCTCGATCACCGCTCCGACTCTGGTGATTCACGGCTCGGACGATCCCATGGCGCCCTTCGCTCACGGCCAGGCCCTGGCGGCGGCGATTCCCGGCAGCGAGTTCCTGCCCATCGAGGGAATGGGGCACGGGTTCCCGCCACCGGTGATTCCCCGGATCTCCGCCGCGATCCTCCGGCACACCGGGCGATAGCCGACAAGCGTCGATCGCGGGGAGCCGCCCGCGTACGGCAGGTCGTGCATTCTCGACGTTCCACGCCCGCGCTGCCCGGTAGTTCGAGTTCGCCAGGCACTCGCCCGATCTGATCACGGAAGCCCAGCAGTTGCCGGGCGCGCTCCTGGAGCGCGGCGGGGAGCCCCTCGACTGGTGGCGTCGCACACATGGGAGGCAGCGGGGCCGCCTCGTGGGTTCGCGGGGCCTGGCGCCCGGGTGCGGTCGGCTGGGTCAGCGCACGTTCGGAGGCGGGGAAACCGCAGTTCGCCAACGAGCGGGAACCCGTTGACGCCGGGTTCCGTTCCACATCTCCCTGACCCCCGATCCGTGTTCGCCGTCGCCCTGCGCGCGAATCCGCAGGGGCTTGCCTCTGATAGTCGATACCGTATAGTCGGTTCCTACTATTAGAGATCGGTGATGAAGATGACGAAGCGGAAGGTCTCCAACACCCTGGCGCTGGCCGTGCTGGGCCTGCTCCAGGAACAGCCAATGCACCCGTACGAGATGGCGGCCACCCTGCGGGAGCGGCACAAGGACAGCAGCTTCAAGGTCAACTCCGGGTCCCTGTACGACACGGTCGAGGCGTTGGTCCGGCATGACTGGATCGAGCCGATGGAGACGGCGCGCGATGGCAGGCGGCCGGAGCGAACCGTGTACGCGACAACCGAGCTGGGCCAAAGCGAATTCGTGCACTGGATCGACGAGCTTCTGCGTATGCCCGTCGCGGAATACCCGAAGTTCATGGCCGCGGTGTCCTACCTCGGCGCTCTCGGTCCGGACAGGGCGGCGGAGGCACTGGCCGAACGGGCGGGGCATCTGGCCCAACGGATCGAGGAGACGAACACGGTGCTGGCCGACACGGTCGGCTCCGGTAAGGTCCCCCGCTTGTTCATGATCGAAACCGAGTGCGCACTGCACGCCTGGGAGGCCGAACTGGCCTGGACGCGGCGGACCATCGCTGAGATCCGCGACGGCAGCCTGTTCTGGCCCAAGGTCGAACAAACCGAACAGGGATGGACCTGGTCCGCCCCCACGTCCCCGGAAGGAACCACCCGATGACCGAGGTGCTGATCGTCGGAGCCGGCCCGGCCGGACTGTTACTCGCGAGCGAACTCCGGCTCGCCGGCGTCGACACGGTCGTCGTCGAACGCCACGCGCAACGGCCGGACTTCTGCCGGGGCTTCAACCTCAACGCCCGCGCCCTGGACCTGCTGGCGCGGCGCGGCCTCGCCGAGAGGCTTATCAGCGAGGGCTGGCAAGTGCCGCACGCCGCGTTCTCCGGCCTGCCGGTGACACTCGCCCTCCCCGGCACGCACACCGACCACCCGTACTCGCTGGGCATCCCGCAGACCCGGGTCGAGGAGATATTAGAGGCGCACGCCCTCGACCTGGGAGCCGACATCCGGCGCGGACACGAACTGCGCGTGCTGGAACAGGATTCCGAATCCGTCACCGCCACCGTCACCACCGGCGACCGCGAGTACCGCGTCCGGGCCGCGTACCTGGTCGGCTGCGACGGCGGCCGCAGCACCGTCCGCAAACAGGCCGGCATCGACTTCCCCGGTACCGCGGCGACCCGCTTCTTCCTGCTCGGCGACGTCGAGCTCGCCGACCCCGAGGCATTGCCGTTCGGCGCGACCACCGGCCCTGACGGATCCGTGTTCGTCATCCCCCGCCCCGGCTACGTCAGGATCATCACCTCCGACCGGCAACCACCTGCGGACAAAGACACCCCGGTCACCCTGGACCTGCTCCAAACCGCCGTGGACGACGCGCTCGGCCGCCATGTCGGGCTACGCGCCGCACGCTGGCTGACCCGGTTCGGCAACGCGGCCCGGCAGGCGTCCGAGTACGTCCGAGGCAGGGTCATCCTGGCCGGAGACGCCGCACACATCCACCCGCCGGCCGGGGCGATCGGCGTCAACGTCGCCCTGGACGACGCGTTCAACCTCGGCTGGAAACTCGCCGCCACCGTGCGCGGCACCGCTCCGACGCACCTGCTCGCCAGCTACCACGCCGAACGCCACACCGCCGGTGCGCACGTGCTGGCCAACACGCGAGCCCAGGTGCTGCTCGGCGACGCCGACGACCGGCTCGCTCCGATCACCGACCTCCTCACTCGCCTCGCCCGCCACCCTGCGGGCAACCGCGCTCTCACCGAGACCATCACCGGGCTGGACACCCGCTACGAGATGCGCCCCGACTCCGGCCATCCCTGGCTGGGCCGCCTGGCGCCCGACCTCGCCCTGACCACAGGCGACGGCCGTACACGCCTGGCCGAGTTGCTCACCTCGGGACGCGGCGCGCTGCTCGACCTGACCGGAGCGGGCACCATCCGCGATTCGGCCGCAGGATGGGCAGACCGAGTGGACATCGTCACCGCGACCTGCCCCGACCATCCCGAACTCGCGGCCGTCCTCCTGCGGCCGGACGGGCACACCGCCTGGCTGCGCGCCGCCGGTCACGACCACGCCGACGGGCTCCACCAGGCACTGCAGCACTGGCACGGCCCGGCCGCACAATCGGGTCGTTGTCGGTGATGACGCTCTTGCCACAGAGCACCCCCTCGGGGAGGCCATACCGTACGCTACGGTGCGATGCGGCCTTCGTCGTTGAGGTGCGGCGTCGACCAGGCGGTGTCCGGAACATGATGTCGCTGTAGCACTCCGAAAGCGCCTCGGTCTCAAGTCATGCGTGGCTTCGACGCGGCGCGGGAGGCCTTTCGTCATTCTTTCCGGGGTATGAGGCGGAAGATGCGGATTTCCCGGCCTGATCTTTCGGCGTAGGCCTCGTAACCCGACCAATGGCGCGTCATGAGACCCCAGGCGTGAGAGCGCGCTTGCTCGTCTATGACGGGCTCGGCGTCGACCGTGAAAGACCGGCCCTTCATCAGTACCGTTGCCGTGGGGTGAGCCATCAGGTTGGCTGACCAGGACGGATGGTTCCGCTGCCCGAAATTGGTGCCGACGATGATCAGCGCATCTTGGTCCCGGACGTAGACCAGCGGGCTGGAACGGGCCCTGCCGCTACGGCGTCCGACCGTCGTCAGAACAAGGGAGTTGTCGACCCGTCCGATCAGCGCCCAGCGTCCTTTGCTGACCTTCTGTACCCATCGGTCGATGTTGGCCAGGCGGCGCCAGACCAACGTTGGCCAAGAGAAACCCATCTGACCTACCAAAGAATTCGAGGAGAGGGACACAGCCGTTCGGGAGACCGATGCAAGTCTGCTGTCTCCGCGGGGCCGCTGCCGTTGCCGCTGGAATCGGAGAAGGTGGCGCGCGGGCCGGCTTCAGCCGGTGAACCGGACAATGAGATCACCTCTCAAACAGGAAGAGGACACTTAGGGCGTGTATCGAAAGTGCTGGTCGTCGGCGTGGCGCCGCCTAAAATGACATGCAGTCTTCGCCGGTCGTGCTGGGATCAGTCCCTATGAATGATTACCTTCTCGATATAGCCGACTTGACGGACAAGATGGAGCGGAACCTGGCGGAACACGCCTGCCATCTGCACCGAAGCATGTCCGGTGCGACCGTCACGGAGGCGGGTGACCTCTTGGTCGCGGACAGCGGCCTGGACGACGACACGTTCAACATCGTCGCAGCGGCTCGCTTCACCGCCGGCCACGCCGCGGCCCGCATCTCCGAGACCGTCGGGTCGCTGGCCGGCACCGGCCGCGGTTTCTCCTGGTGGGTGGGACCTGCCTCGACACCGACAGACCTCACCACCCGCCTGACCGCGGCTGGCCTGCCGGTGTCCGAGCGTGAGACGGCGATGTGGGCCGAGCTGGACGACACCCTGCCGATTCCCCATGTCCCGGGCCTGGACATCCGAACGGTGACCACGCCCGAGCAGCTCGACGATTACGCCACGGTCCTCGCCGCAAACTGGAATCCACCCGCTGAAACCGTCCGTGACTTCTTCGCCCGGGCTGCATCCCAGGCTCTGGACGCTACCTGCCCGGCCCGCTACCTGGTGGGCTACGTGGAGAACCGCCCGGTCTGCTCCGCCGAGGTGTTCCACCACGCCGGAGTCGCCGGCGTCTACAACATCTCCACTTTGGCCGCCCACCGCCGGCGCGGCTACGGCGGAGCCATTACGCTCGCGGCCCTTCACGCTGCCCGCGAGCGAGACCACGGCATCGCGGTCCTGCAGGCGTCTGCCGACGGCGAGCCTGTATACCGCCGCCTGGGGTTCCGCGCCTGCGGTCAGTTCGTCGAACACGCCATCAACACCTGAACCTCCACAACTCCACGGACATCCTTTGTCGTCCTGATCGAGCTGGTCACAGCCATTCATTGATAGCCCCTACGAGGACAGTGGCCTCGTAGCGGCCCGCAAGCTTGTCGTATCTCGTGGCCACGGCCCGATTCCTTTTCAGGCGGTTGATGCCGCACTCGACGGCATGCCGAGCCTCGTAGTCCTCGGCGTTGAATCCGGGCGGCCTGCCACCGAGGGAACCGAGCTTCTTGCGGTTGCGTGTCTGGTCGGCCTTGTCCGGAATGGTGCAGCGGATGCCGCGGCGGCGCAGGTAGCCCCGGTTCATGCGGGAGGCGTACGCCTTGTCCGCACGGACCCGGTTGGGGCGGACACGCGGCCGACCCGGCCCGAGGTGGGGCACACCTACCCGCTCCAACACGGGCTCGAACTGCGGCGAATCGCCGCGCTGCCCTGCCGTGATCACAATCGACATGGGCTTCTGTCCCTGCTCGACCGCCAGGTGCAACTTGGTGGTGAATCCGCCGCGCGACCTGCCCAGCCCGTGATCTCCGGGCTCGGTGAACACACCGCCAGGCGGTTCCTTCTGCAGGTCACCCCGTTTATGGACCCCGGCTGCATGCCGGTGAGCGCGGCAGACTGTGGAGTCGACACTCAGGTCCCAGACGATCGCTCCTCTCGCGTCGGCCAGGGACTGAAGCCGAGTGAGGATCTGCTGCCAGGTGCCGTTCCGCTGCCACCGACGGAACAAGTCGTAGACCTGGCTCCACGGTCCGTACTCGACGGGCACGTCCCTCCACGGCACACCGGTCCGCACACGGAACCGTATGCCGTCGATCAACTGCCGGCGCGACCAGACATGGGGCCGTCCCACTCTCGCGCCCTTCGGCAGCAACGGTTCCAGCACTGCCCACTGCTCGTCCGTGAGATCTCCTCCTCCCATGAACGGTGATCATTCACAGCTCAAGATCCGTTTCGATACACGTCCTAGCACTCTTAACGCAATGAGCTGGGGCGGCGCCAGCGGATCAGAGCACAACCGAGGCTGAGGAAGGCCTCGTGGATGTCAGCGCGGGTGCTGTACGTCTTCTTCACGCCGTCGCCGGAGGAGGTGGCCTGGGCCGAACAGTGCACCGGCAGCTCCGAGTCGTGCTTCGCGCTGGTGCCGGCGTTGAAGTGCTTTCAGAAGATGGCGCGCTTCCCGTCCCCGGACGAGATCCCCGACGTGGTGGTCGACCACGACCGGCGCTGCCTGGAGTTGGCCGAGAACATCTTGCCGGACCACGGGTCCTTCCCGAGCGCGAAGGCGCATCGCAAGCTGGTGCGCCAGCGTCAGGGTGTGAAGTACGACGCGGGCCAGGCCCGGGCGATCGCCGCGACGGCGGTCCGGAAGGCGGCCCACGCCAAGAACAACCCGGCGGATCTGATCAACGTGGCGATCGAGGAGTTACTCCGGCTCCGGCTGGAACTGCTCGGGTACACGACGCTGGAGGACCTGGCCACCAGCATCCGCGCCGAGGTGAACGCCACCATCTTCGCCACGATCCTGCAGCGGTCGGGCCCGAACAGAGGGTCTGCTCGTCGTCGGTCCGGACGGCAAGTCGACGTTCAACCGGCATGGTGACGATGCCCGAGGCATCGCCCATGTGGGACTGCTCCATCGCGTCTCCTGCCAGGTCGGACCGCTTACCACGCCCCGAAGGGTCAGCTGTTCGGTTCCCGTGTTCCGTTGAGGGCCTTGCGGAGCAGGGTGGCCAGTTGGGCTTGTTCGCGGGCGCTGAGGTTGGCGGTGGCGGACCGGGCGAATTCGAAGGACTCCTCGAAGGCGGCGTAGAGGGCGGCTCCATCGGAGGTCCGGACGATCTGCCGGGAGCGGCCGTCGCCGGGGTGAGGTCGACGGTGGACGAGATCGCGAGCCTCGAGCCTGCTGATGATCTGGGTGATATTGGACGCGTCGCAGTTGAGTTCGTCGGCCAGTTCCCGCATCCCGATCTGCCGGGTGAGCCGCCCGAGCACACAGGCCTGCGCCACGCTCAGCCCGTGCCCCAGAGCGGCGGTTTCGTATGCGCGGTCGTAGGCATCGACGAAGTCGAACATCGCCCGTTCGGCATCGGTCGACGCGGCGACGGGCCCCGAAGGTGCAGCCATGGAGCCGATTCTACCAAGAACTTGATGGACTCAAGTATATGTGCCAAGGTAGATACTTAATTGGGTCAAGTATCTACGGGGGCATTCTAATGACGGTCACCAGCAAGGGACGGGCCCGGGAGTGGCACCTGGCGCGACGGCCGCAAGGGCAGGTGTCGGCCGACGACTTCGCGCTGGTCGAAACCGAGATTCCCGAATTGCGGCCCGGTCAGGTCCTGGTTCGTAACACGCACTTGTCGGTGGACCCGTACATGCGTGGCCGGATGGACGACCGCCCGTCCTACATCCCGCCATTCCCGCTGAGGGCGCCACTGGAGGGAGGAGCGATCGGCGTGGTCGTCGAGTCCCGTGCGGACGGTGTCAAGCCGGGCCAGGTGGTTGAGCACTTCCTGGGCCTGCGCGAGGCCACCGTGATCGATGCGGCCGGGGTCGTACCCATCGACACCGACGATCTGCCCGCCGAAACCTATCTCGGCGTGCTCGGCGCGACGGGCCTGACCGCATGGCTGGGCATCACCCAAGTGGCGTCGGTGCGACCCGGCGACACGGTGTTCGTCACGGGAGCGGCCGGGGCAGTCGGGAGCATCGCCGGTCAGATCGCCCGGCTGCGGGGAGCCAAGCAGGTGATCGGCAGCGCGGGATCGTCCGCCAAGGTGCGCCATCTGGTCGATGACCTCGGTTTCGACACCGCCTTCGACTACAACGACGGTGCGGCTGGTGAGCACCTTGCACAGGCCGCCCCGGACGGCATCGACGTGGTCTTCGACAACGTTGGCGGCGCCCAGTTGGAGGCCGCGATCGACCATCTCCGGGTCGGTGCCCGGCTGGCCCTGTGCGGGATGGCCAGCCAGTACGACGGCCGGGAGCCATACGGCCTGCGGAACCTCTACCAGTTGGTCACCAAGCGGGTGACCGCGCGCGGCTTCCTGGTCACCGATCACCAGGACCAGATGCCCGCCTTCCGCGCCGAGGTGGGTTCCTGGGTACGCTCGGGCGAGATCGTCCACCGGCAGACGGTGGTGGACGGCATCGAACGGATGCCCGAAGCCCTGCTGGGCCTGCTGCGCAGTGGGGCGCCCACGATCGGTAAGGCCGTCGTCCGGCTCCAGGAGCAGGCATGATCCGCACGGTGCTGGTGACTGGAGCCCGAGGCAAGACAGGACGCGAGGTGGCCGCCCGGCTGCGCCGTTTCGGGATCCTCGTCCACGCTGGGTCGTCGCAGCCCGCCAGGATGTCAGACACCAGAACCGATCCGGTCCGTTTCGACTGGCACGACCGGGCGACCTGGCGCGAGGCGGCCGCGGCCGTGGACGCGATCTACCTGATGCGCCCCGACTATCCCACCGCCCCCGAACTCGTCGCCGATCTGGTCGAGGTGAACCCGGACGCGCATGTCGTCCTGCTGTCCGAGCAGGGAGCCGAAACCCTCTCGCCGGACCACTGGGCGCGCCGGGTTGAGGACGCGGTCGTCACTCGGGCCGCTTCCTGGACCCTGCTCCGTCCGTCCTGGTTCCACCAGGTCCTGACCGATTCTCGGTTCTACCGCGACGCCATCCGGGACGACCGTGTCCTGAGCCTGCCCTCGGGCGGTGCCCCGATCGCGTGGGTGGACGCACGCGACATCGCCGACGTCGCTGTGGCCGCGCTCCGCGCGCCGGAGGATCACCACGGCCGAGCGCACACGATCACCGGTCCGGACCCGGTTCCCGTCGCGAACGTCGCGCAGGAGCTCTCCGCGCGTCTCGGCCATCGGATCCGCGCCGAGGACCCGTCCCCGCGGGAAACCCTCGACGGCCTCGACCCCTGGATGGCGGACATCCTCGACGACCTCTACCACCGCGTCCGACACGGCGGTTTCAGCCGGCTCTCCCCGGCCGTGAAGCAGATCACCGGGCACGAGCCCACATCAATAGGCGAGTTCATCAACGCCCACCTCGACCAATGGAGGAGAAGCCCGATGTCAGCCCCGTAGCCGCCCACCGGCCGGGCCGGTGATCCGTCAGGGTGCCGGGCCTGCGCGAGCTCGAACAAGCCCAAGGGCCCGGCGCGGATCTATGGGCATGGTTCCTCAGCTCGTGGGCGATGCACGCCAGTGCAGGCCAGCCGCCGTACACGCCGGTAAGGCGTAGGTGACTCCGGTCAGGCGTTCGGACAGTTGCCACAGGTGTGTGGCCGTATCGGTGTCGCGGATGGCGCGTTCGCGGGTGCGGCGTACGGGCTCGCCGCGCAGTTGCAGTGGCCCGTCGGGAACGATGTAGCTGCCGCCGGACAGGTCCGGTACCGTCGCCGCGTACAGTGAGGTCTTCGCCCCTTCCGGCGTCGGGCGGAAGGCCGCGCGCACCACCAGGCGCGTGAGGGTCGCGTACAGTCGTCCTCTGTCGCTGTTGGCGCCGCCGGTGAGCACGTTGGTGCGGGTGAGCCCGGGGGCGACGGCCATGCTGCCCAGCCGCAGCCCGGCGGCGTCGGCCCGGCGCTGCAGCTCCATGGCGAAGTAGAGGTTGGCCCGCTTGGACTGCACGTAGGCGAACACTGTGCGATATCTGCGCTCGGCGTTGAGGTTGCGCAGGTCGAAGCGGGCAAAGCGCTGGCCTTCGCTGCTGACGGTTATCACCCGCGGGTCGGGCGCGGCGAGCAGGTGCGGCAGCAGTAGGCCGGTCAGGGCGAAGGCGCCCAGATGGTTGACGCCGAACTGCGACTCGAACCCGTCGGCGGTCCGGGCGTACGGCACCATCGCCACCCCGGCGTTATTCACCAGCAGATCGAGCCGTCCACGGTCCCACCCGGCGGCGAACTCACGGATGGAGGCCAGGCTGCCCAGGTCCACCCGGCGCAGTTCCAGGCGGGCGCCGGGCACCTCGCCTTGCATGCGGGTCAGCGCGAGCCGGCCCCGTTCGGGGTCGCGGCAGGCCAGGACGACCTGCGCGCCGTGGCGGGCCAGTTCGCGGGCGGTGATGTAGCCGATACCGCTGTTGGCTCCGGTCAACACCACGACACGACCGGTCTGGTCGGGGATGTCGTTGAAGGTCCAGGCGGGAGGGCTGTGCATGATGTGCCACCTCAGAGGAATGGGACCAACACATCGCAACTTTGAGTTGCGATAAATTGATCCTGTCATTCGCCTTCGAATATCGCAACTTGGAGTTGCAATGTGGTCTGGTCAACCCCCTGCCCGGCCGGTCGGCCGCGGCGCCAAAGTACGCGTCGCCGTCCACGCCGCCACCCTCGCCGAGCTCGTCGACAAGGGCTACGCCGCGTTGACCGTCGAGAACGTCGCCCAGCGCGCCGGGGTCCACAAGACGACGGTGTACCGCCGGTGGAAAGATCGCGAGAGCCTGCTCATCGACGCTCTGGCCGAACACATGGCGACGGACATCCCCGTGCCCGACACCGGCGCGATCGAGACCGACCTGCGGGCGCTGGCGCGCTCGATCGTCCAGGCGTTCACCAGCCCGGCCGGGCAGGCCATCCTGGCCGCCATGTTCACGGGGGCGGCCCACCTTCCGGAGATCGCCGCAGCCCGCCGGCAGGTGTTCGACGACCGGCTGGCCAGGGTTGAGCCGGTGCTGAGGCGTGCCATCGAGCGCGGCCAGCTTCCCGGGGACACCGATCCCGCCGAGGTGCTGAAGACCCTGGCCGCGCCGATCTACCTGCGCCTGCTCATCACCGCCGAACCCGTCGACGAGACGATCGCCGACCAGGCGGTGCGCGTCACGCTCGCCGCCGTGCACGCGGGCGCCCTACGGCCGGGGCGCGACGATGAGCCGGTCGGCGAATGAGGACGCCGGTCTGGTGCGGTTGCGGCCACTGCCCGTCTCCCTCGGCGCCGGCAGACCTTCGGCAGCACCCTTCGGCAAGGCCTTGATGAACCTGCCTCCACTCGCAGCCAAGCTCGGCCTGATCACCGTCGCAGACCATCAGCGACCGGCCCTTGTTGAGCTTGTCGTACACCGTGGCCGCAAACGAGGCAGGAGCGGGGTGATGGGCGTTCGCGGTGATCACGGTGGAGGTACCCGTCGGCAACGGCACCGACCACCCCACCTCGGACTTCAACAAGATCAAGCCCAATGGCAGGTACGGCCCGCGGTCGGGCACTCCATCGTCGGTGAGCGTCCAGCGACAGGGCTCCAACGCCTTCCAGGCCACCGCCACTGACGGCACAACAGTTTCGCCCCCAGCGCCGGGCCGGCCGTGCCGAAGGTGACCGAGAAGGATCGCCGGGGACCTGGCGTCCGTCGCCGTACCCACTGATCAACTGAGTGGAGACCGGCCGGAGCTGTGGGAGTCCGGGCCATCACGGAGCACTGACGGGCAAAGAAACCCCAGGTCACTACCGCCAATTCCTACACCCAGCCTCCTCGGAGGCCCACCCGCCCTTGCGCGCTCGCGTTCCCAGCTACTCGGTGTTGCTGAATAGCGGTACTCGGTGCTACTTTGTACCGGTAGTCAGTAGCACCGAGTAGTCGAAGGGGGTCCATGGACAAGCAGATGACGGAGATGCTCAAAGGCACACTTGAGGGCTGCGTGCTAGAGATCATCGGTGGCGAGGAGGCCTACGGGTACGCCATCACGCGCCGGCTGAACGAACTCGGCTTCGCCGACGTCGTCGAGGGGACGGTGTACACCATCCTGCTGCGGTTGGAGCGGAACGAACTCGTCCAGGTGACGAAACGGCCCTCCGAGGTCGGTCCGCCGCGCAAGTTCTACACGCTCAACGACGCCGGACGCGAGGAACTCGCGAAGTTCTGGGCGAGATGGCAATACGTCTCATCACGTATCAACAGCCTCAAGGAGGGCCGGAGATGAACTTCTGGGAGACCGTCACAGGCAGCGATCTCACCCGGGAATGGAAGGCGTTCGAAGCCCGGGCCAAGGCCCTGCCGGACGACCACCGGGCGGCGTGGGAGCAGATCAAAGGGCAGCTGTTCCCCTACGGAAGCTTCACCGGCCGCAACCTGACACCGATCTTCGACGCCGCGCTGGGGCTGCTGGAGGAGACGGCTGCGGACGGGCAGAGTGCCCAGGAGGTGCTCGGCGACGACATCGCAGGCTTCTGCGCGGCGCTGACCGGCGGGGAAGAGGCCCGCACCTATCGCGACCGGTGGCGCGAGCAGTTGAACAGGAACGTCGCAAGAAAACTGAGCCGGCTGGGAGGCTGACGTGGGAATCCAAGACATCATCGAGGGCAAGAAGCAGTGGCGGGCGCACACGGCACGCGTCAAGGCGCTCCCGCCCGACTACCAGATCGTCTACAAGGAGATGCAGAAGTACCTGTTCAAAGTCGGGCCGGTCGATCTGCCCGACGGGCCCCTGCTCCCCGGGATCGTCGACTTCTTCGAGGAAGGCGCCGCCGCGGGCAAGGGGGTCCTGGAGCTCATCGGCAGTGACGTCGCCGCGTTCTGCGACGACCTGATCAAGGGCTCTCCCACCTACGCGGAGATCTACCAGGAATCCATCAGCGGGGAGGCCGGCGCGACCGAGAAGTAGTCCGCTCGCCCAGTGTCGGCGGAGTTCTCCGGCCGATGAACCGCCCCCTGACCACCGCACCGGCAGTCCTTTTTGCCACTACGCGCGCCAAGCCGCGCCAGTCCTCCCGCCGAAGTCATCACGGACGTTCACGCCGATCGCCGGCAGCCGCCCGCTCGCGCCTCCCACGAATGGCCGACCCACCACTAAGCAGCCGGAACGCCAAGATCCTAACGATCAGCGATCAAGCCCCCGGCTCGTTTCTGCCGTATTTCGGGGGCACCCCAGGCCGGGCACCAGAGAGAAGGGTCCCGGCCTTGCCGGGACAGCCCGTGCGCCGCCCGTACGGTGACGGTCCCCGATCTGACTCCCGCGCCCCGGTACCGCCCGCGGGGCAGGAGAGCGCCGACTCGACCAACGTCATTCGGTGACAGGACGGCGTTTCCTCCCCTCCGGGCTGAAGATGAAAGTGTCTCTGAACCGTCCTCTCCCGTGGCGGACGGCGAGGAGGACGGGCTCACTGTGGAGCGGCGGCCAGGTCGACACGGCGTCCGAGTCGGTCCCGTTCCAGAGATGGAAGAAGATCATCGGTTCGTTCACCTGCTCGGTCAGGTAACCCAGAGTCTTCCCGTAGAAGGGGTTGCTGCCGCCGAAGAGCACCGAAGGCGGGCCAAAGGTCTCCACTACCTCGCTGAACAGGCGGTCTTGTCCAACCCAGGTGCGTGATTCCTGACGTACGGACTCATGTTCCTCGGCCGTGAGCACCCGGTCCGCTCGCAGCCATCCGTGAACGTGGGCGAACTCCGCGTAGACCGAGGCCGGGCCGTGTTCTTCACTGTTCGGTAGCAGGGTCCTGAACGCCCCCGTCACACCGATCGAGGTGAAGGCACCTCGAGACTCCATCGCCCGGCGCTCCTGCTCCCAGGCATCGTCTTGGTTCTCGGCGTAGGCGAGGTGGTCGAGCAGTAGCAGCAGAGCCGTCTCCCCGCCGAACATCCCGGGACGGCGAAGCGCCGAATTGAGCCGGTCAGTCAGGTAGTCGCGAATCTCGGCGGCGGAACGTGGCCCGGAAGGAGCGATCATCACGCCATCTTCACCTAAGCCTTGACGCGCTTCCGAGGCGGTCGCCGGGCTCACGAGCCTGCTCGTGCCCGGCGTCAGCGATCGCTGAGCCGCGTTCCTTGATCCTTCTCGGTGGCGACGGCGGAGGCGGAAAGGAGCGTCGCGGCGGCGAGGCCGCCCCAGAGGGCGGCCGAGCCTCGGGTGGCGAGAGCGGTGATGACCGCCGGAGAGACCGCGAGGCCGAAGCCCGTGGAGAGCTGGAAACGGGCGAGGGCCCGTCCCAGGAGATGGGCCGGAGCGAGAGCGGTGACGAGCGCGGTGGCGCTACCGGCATAGATGATCTCGCCGATGGTGCAGACCACGGACACCGTGGCGACCGCCGGGGCGCCCCAGCCGCTTCCCAGTGAGGTGGCCGCGAGAAAGCCGAGGTAGGACGCGGCGAGCACCACACCGGCGAGAGCCAGTACGGTCCGGCGGGAGAAGCGGGACATCAGGACGGTGACCGGAACCTGCAGGCTGACCACCAGCACCGTGTTCGCCACGAAGATGGCCGCCGACCACACCGGGGACGCGTGCAGCTGCGTCACCAGGATCAGGGGGAGTGCGATTTCGGGGACGTTGAGGCAGAAGACGTAGATCACGTTGGCGGCCAGCAGCGCGCGCATCCGAGGCGCGGGCTCACCGGCCCCGTCCACGGCAGGAGGGGTGGCCGGATACGTGCGCAGGTGAACCGACCATGCCAGGGCGGCCGCAGCGAGATAGGCGAGCCCGGTGACGGCTGCCAGCGCCTGCAGTGCGGCGGTGCCACCCGCCAGGCATGCGGTGGCGAGGAGGGCGCCCACGCCCAGGCCGGCATTACGCAGGGCGCGGCCTCCCGCGAGAGCGGCGTCACGTTCACGGCCGTGGGCGACCGTGGCCACGAGGGCCGCGTGGGCGGCCGGCCATGCCTGGTTGCCGATGCCGAGGAAGAGCGCCGCCGTCGCGAACAGCCAGACGTGCCCCGCCGGGGCGGCCAGCAGTAACACCACGCCCAGCACCCGCACCAGCATCGACGCCGCCACGACCGTGCTGCGGGCGCCCCGGTCAAGCCACCGGCCGACCACGGGCATGCACACCAGGCCCACGACGACACCGGCCGTCATGGCGATTCCGGTGACCGGCGCGGACAGCCTCAGCACCGTCACCCCGTAGAGCAGCAGAAAGGGCCGTAGCAAGCCGGTGCCGAGCGCGTCCACGACCAGGGCGACGGCATAGCGGGGGCCTCCGGAGGCACGGACGAGGGCGCGCGGCTGAAACTCGGTGGTGGTTGCCATGGCGTCAACGATGTGCTCGGCCGCCGGGCGGGCTACGTCGGTTGACGAACACCGTCAACCGACGCGGTCGTCGGCCGTCCGACCAGCGATGATGAGGAGATGACGTTGAGGATCGACATCGGCGGCCTGCCGTCCGGGCGGCTGCGGTTCGCTGTCTCACCGCTGGCCGAGCTGACCGCGATGCTGCACGTGCTGGCCGAACCCGGGCACCACCCGCAACTCGCCGGCTGGGCCGGGGACGTCTGGGCCGGGCTGCGGCCGGAGCTGGCCGAGCGGCTCAGGGAGGCGGAGTTCCTCTGGCGATCCTCACGAGCCGACTTTCTGGTTCCCGCCTGCCCCCGGCCCACCCTCGCCGAGGAACTGGACGATGTGGACCAGATCGACGATGAAACCTATGTCACCGCCGCGCTCATCACCACGTGCGGTAGCAACCGGGTTCACTTCTCCGCACCGTCGCCGCTCGCCGACGCGACGGCGCGCGAGCGGGCCCTCAACCTGGCCCAGGCCCGCGGCGCGACCCAGGAGGCCTTCGCGGAACGGCTGCTCGCGGACCCGGCCGCCGTGCGGGCGCGGGTGCGCCACACCCTCGAACAGTGCGCCGAAGCCTTCTTCGACGCCGCCTGGGCGAGCGTCGCCGTACAGCTCGCCACCGACCTGCGCCTGAAGAACGACCTGCTGAAGCGCCAGGGCATCGGGGCGGCGCTCGCATCGGTCTCCGGCGCCGTGACCCTGACACCGGACGGCGACTGCATCATCGTGGACAAGCTGCAGGACAACGCGACCGCCGCCCACGGCACCGGGGTCACCTTCCTCCCCAGCGTCTTCGGCCGCCCGCACCTGGTGGTGGTCCACGCGCCCGGGTGGCAGCCGGTGGTGCAGTACCCCGTGGCCGAGGCGAGTCCGTCGGAGCCGGTGTCGCTGGAAACGGTGACGCTCCGGCTGGAGGCACTCGCGCATCCGGTACGGCTGCGGCTGCTGCGCACTCTCGCCCGCGGTCCGCACACCACCGGTGAGCTGGCCCACGCCTGGGAACTCTCACCCCCGGAGGTTTCCCGCCACCTCGCTGTCCTGCGCCGCGCGGGTCTGCTCACGGCCCGGCGACACGGTCGTTACGTCCGTTACACCGTCAACCTGCCCGATCTGACGGCGCTGGGCGCCGATCTGCTGACGGCCGTACTGCGCTGAGCCGACGCCTCGTAGGCCGTGGAGCGGCCGATCTTGAGGGTGCGGGCGGCCTCGGTGATCGAGACGCCGTCGTCGACCGGACGGCGCAGGCGGGGCGCCGCTCAGTGACCGCCACCGGCGGCGTACTCCCGGCGGTCGAGGTCGGCCTGCATCTGGGCGAGCCACTCCCGGCCCCTTCTGCGCCCGTCGGGGAGCTGGTCGTCACGGTCCCAACGCCAGGAGACCGCGAGGGCGAGGCTGAGGATCCGGCAGTCGGCGAGCAGCCCGGAGTCGGCGCCTGGGTAGTGCGCGGCGACGTCCTCCGGGGCATGCGCGAGGTCGAACTCGACGGGTCCGCGGCAGGCGGTCTCCAGGTCGATGAAGAGCAGCCCGTCCGCGGTGGCGAGCAGGTTGCCGGGGTGCGGCTCGCCGTGCAGGAGCTGTTGCCGCGTGCCGCGGTCCAGGATCGCGCGGCTGATTCCGTGGAGGGTGCCGGTCAGCAGGGCGCGTTCCGCGGCGCCGAGGTCCGGGCTGGCGGCAGGGTCCTCGACCACCCGGAGCGCGTCGGCGACGCGGTCGGTGAAGTGTGGTGCGGCGAAGTCGACGCGGCGCAGGCCGGCGTGCAGCCGGGCCAGGGCGTCGGCGTAGGCGGCGGGCGGGTGCTTCTCGGGTACGGCGGTGGGCTCGTGGTAGGTCCAGAGGGTGACGGCGAAGCCGTCGCGGACATGGACGCGGGGCTCGGCCCTCGGATCGAGCCCCGCCACCGGGCTGCCGGTCCCGGCGAGGCGCCGGGCGATCTCGACCTCGGAGTCGAGGCGGTGCGCGAGGGGCGCGACCCGGGCGAGCACGCCGCTGGGCCGCAGCAGGACGACGATCCGGTTCGAGTTGTGCAGCACAGCGGCGTCGTCGGCGCCCAGACCGTACTCGGCGGCCGTGTCGACGGCCGCGGCCACCGCCCGCGGGATCTCGGTGTCCTTCACGTGTTCGGTGCCTCTCCCTGCTGGAGTCGATGTATGCGGCGCAGGCCCTTGGCCCGGCCGGACGTCTGATGCGTCGTGACCAGGTCAGCGCGGCCGGACATAGCGGATCCCGGGGCCGTGGTCGTCCCGTGCCGTCAGGGACCGGTCAAGGAGAGCGCTCGCGTCCGGATAGCCCCGAAGCAGCGCCGTACCGCAGCCATCGCCGTTGAGTCGGCAGTCGGCCAGGGCGAGAGTGGATGTGAGCGCGTTGGCCTGCTCGGGAGGGCGCGCAGCAGCGGGAAGGGGTCGAAGCGGCGGGCGTCGCGGGTTCGTCCGGTGGGTGGCCAGCGTTGCACCGGCACCCGTGTGCGGTCGACTGCTCCTGGAGAAGTGCGAGGGCCCGCCGGTCACGTCTGTATGCAACACCACCGGGCCGGTTCCGCGCATTCGGTTTATCGCCGGTGTCGGCGGAGGGCCTGGGTGTCAACCCCCTGGGAACGTAGTGAGCCTCCCCTCATCCCACGGCGAGCGTTCCGGAGAACAAGGGGAGTGGACGCCATGCGCGCCGGGAGTTCCCGGAAGCCGCCGCTGATGACCGTTCCCTGAGTCGAAGAAGGGACAGCCGACCGGAGTGTTCCCGCACGTCACCGGTACGTGAATCCATCTACTTCGCGACTCGGCACACCTTCATGACTACCGGGTCATGACGAAGGGCGTTGAGGATCGATGTGCGAAGAACGACCTTGACGTCGGCCTGCCGGAAGCCGAGGTTGTCCTGGCGTGGACGTGACGGCCGAGGGGCGCTTGAACGGGTTCCGAGCGCGAGGCTCCCGTCACGGTGATGTCGCATGTGTCCGATGGCCGTTGGTGTCCTGCCCAGAAGTGCCTTGGGCGGGGTCACTCATGGCTGTGCGCGCCAGGCTCGCGCCTTTGACAGGGCACGGGCCTGGCTTTGCTCAAGGTCCTGGCCGGGAGTCCAGCTCGGCGCTCACCCGTCGGCGCCGGGATGGAAGTCGTCCTTCATCGGGGGACCCTGCCGCTGTGGGGCCGGTGGCCGTCACCCATCGGGCGAGGGCCGCGACGACGTGGGCGGATTCGGAAACGGCTCGCGTGACCGTCACCGGATTGTTCAGCGTGGGAGCCGCCATCCGATGGCGGCGTCGCTCGCCCGTTACAGACCGATCCAGCTGTTGGCCGAGCAGGCGCTGCGGGTGACCCACCGATGCGAGGAGATCTGACGAGCCATGGGGCCCTTGGTGTTGCCGTTGGAGTCGACGAACCTGAACTTGCTCAGGTCGGACTCCCAGTCGCCCACGCCCAGGCATCGGTACCCGGCGGCGTAGTCGTAGTTCTCGTAGTCGTACAGGGCGACGACCTCGTACTTCCCAGGTATGCCGGTGTTGAGGACGGACATGGCGTTGTTGCCGGCACTGTCGCGGAACCCACCCGAGTTGTCGGCCCAATTGGGGTCGTCACCCGAGTCGTAGCCGATTTCGCCCCCGTAGCAGAAGGTGTCCGCGTAGGCGTTGATATCGCCGTCCTGCCCGTAGATTTTCTTCATCGTGAGGCAGTGCGACTCCATGGCGGTACCGGCCGCCGAGGAGGGGGAGGACACGGGAACTACGGAGACCGCCAGACCCACGGCTACAGCCGCGAGACGGATCTTGCGCATGGTTCTCTCCTTCGTGAGCCCTGGTTGAAGGGCGATCCGCGACCTTGCGCCGCGGAGGTCAGGGGGTGGAGTGGTTGATCTCTTTCGCACGCTCAAGCGCCTCGCGCAGCAGCCGGGCATGGGTCCGGAGATCGGCCGCGTTGGGGCCCTCCACCTTGGGCCGGTACTCGGCTTGCAGCGCACGCAAGGTCGAGGTGAGCGAGGTGGCGCGTGCGCAGGTGGCCTCCGCCACCGCCAGCTTCACCTCGACGGCATGAGCCTGGGCGGGAGCCAGCCCTTTGGCCAGGCCGGGAAGAGCCGCCCGGATCTCCATTGGCGTGGTGTAGGTGTGGCCTTTCCCGCGCATGCATCGCGACCATGAGGACAGGGCCGTGGTGAAGCGCGCGTCCTTGGTGATCGCCCGCATGTACAGCGGCGCGATGTTGGAGGCGAGCGCGTCCAGGGGAAACCATCGCTCACGGTCGCCGTAGAGCTTTTCGTTGCTCGACAGCTGACACCCACCGAGGGCGTTGTTGATCGTTCCTCCGTCGGGCAAATGCGCGGTGAGCACTTTGACATCGTCGCCGCCGCCCATGGCGAGGGTGTACCGGGCTCGACGGGCCGCGGGCAGGCTGTCGCGGTAGGCGAGATTGGGGTCGTCTCGCTTTTCCCGCATGACCTCCTGCTGATCGAGCCCCCCGTACCCGTGCTCACGCGCCCAGCCCGGATCGTCCAGGACGAGGCCGAACCCCCGCGACGGCTCCCACATCTTCGGCACCCAGTACCAGAAGCCCTGCTCACGCATGCAGTCGCGGATGAGCAGGAGTTCCGCGCGTTTCAGGACCACGTAGTCGGTCTGGGTGAGCGGAGCGGGCGGCGCGCTGGGGCCGGTGGCGCAACCGGCGAGCGACCCCAGGATCAGAGCGTGGCCTGCGATCACCGCTACGGCCCGTCCACGCCCCGTGAAGAGCATTCTCCTGCCCCGTTCTGCTCGGAATCCATGTCGATGCGGTACCTGCCGTCGCTCCTCTGGTGAGAAGCCCTGCCCTGTGACCGCTGGAGACGGTCCCGGGTGGCGGCAGGCAGGGCTCAGTCTGGGCGGCTGGTGAATTGTCTGAAATCCCGATTCGCCACCGAAACAAAACATGGTCACCTCGACGGCACTGGCACTATGCCCGTTTTGTCACATTTGGGAGGATGTGAAAGCCGTCCGGGACTCCATGGTTCCGGTCGGCCCGATGAGCCGGCCCGGACCGCGTGAGGCGATCACCGAACCGGCGGCGGTCGCCGGGCTGACCGTCACCGGCATCGAGAGGACGGCGGGCGATCCCGGTCTCCGCGGGACCTCGCTCACACGCGAAAGGCACCGAGGACAGAGCGGGGCGGTCCCGTTCCCCTCGCCGCCCGGCGCCGCGGAGAAGGGCTTGCGAGTACGGTCCTCGATATGACGCTTCTTCCGGATCTTCAGGGATGGATCGACCGGGCCGCCGAGCGGCATGGAGTACCGGGAGCCGCGGTGGCCGTCGGGATGGGGGATCAGCTGGCCGAGGCGGCCACCGGAGTGGTCAATCTGGACACCGGGGTTGAGGCCACCGTCGACAGCCTGTTCCAGATCGGGTCGGTCACCAAGGCCTGGACAGGCGCCCTGGTGATGCAGCTCGCCGGGGAAGGGCTGGTCGACCTCGATGAGCCGGTCCGAAGGTACCTTCCCGAGTTCGGGGTGCTGGACGCCGCCGCCTCGGAGAGCATCACCGTGCGGCAACTGCTGTCGCACACCGGTGGGTTCGACGGGGACCTGTTCGAGGACACCGGACGCGGGGAGGACGCGGTTGCCAAGTTCGTCGCGTTCATGCGTGGCAACGCCCGGCAGGTCAGCGGGCCGGGGGAGCTGTTCTCGTACTGCAACGCCGGTTACTGCGCCCTCGGCGCCCTCGTCGCCAAGCTGCGCGGGCGCACGTGGGAGGCCGCCATGCGGGAGCTGCTGATCGATCCTCTCGGAGCGCGGCACATGGCGCTCTACGCCGAGGAGGCGATCATGTTCCGGGCCGCGGTCGGGCACGTCGGCGAGCCGCTGCGGGTGTCACCCCGGCGGCAGCTGCCGCAGTCGAACGCGCCGGCCGGGTCCACGCCGAGCGCCGCGCCGCGCGACCTCGTACGGTTCGGGCGGATGCTGCTGGCCGACGGCGTGGCGGCCGACGGGACACGGGTACTGCCCCCGGGAACCTTCGCCGAGATGCGCAGGCCACAGGTCACACTGCCGCGGCTGGGGGAGCGGTACCCGGCCGCCTGGGGCCTCGGGCTGATGCTCTTCGACTGGGACGGCGAGGCCGTGGTCGGCCACGACGGCAGCACCCCGGGGCAGTCAGCGATCTGGCGCATCGTGCCCGGCCGAGGCCTGGTGCTCGCCGTCCACGCGAACGGCGGCCACACCTCGGCCTTCATCGACGAGGTGCTGGCGGAGATCCTCTCGGCCACCGCCGGGATCCGCCTGCCGTCGCGGGTGCTGCCGCCGGACACCCCGGTGCCGTTCCTGCCGGAGGCCTGCACCGGCAGGTACTCCGCGCCGTCGGTCACCTACGAGGTGAGGGCCGATGCCGACGGGCTGGAGATCACCGACATCCCGCACGGCCTCGCGGCGCAGTTCGGGGAGAGCGGCACGACCGCCCGCTACGTCCACGCCGGCGACAACCGCTTCGTCGGCGTCGAGCCGGACGGAGGGCTGCACCCGTTGATCTCCTTCCTCCAGGACGGGCGCTTCCTCTACAACCTGCGCGCCGTGCCACGGGTCACGAGTTAGAGCTCGGATCGTCCCTGAGGGGCCGGCGGCGCCGTCGCCGGCCTGGGTCACGGGCGGCCCTCGTACGGCGGCCACGGCTGTCAGCGCCTCCCGATGGAGAACCGGGGGATCCGGCGGTTCCAGGGCATCGCCTGCTCCAGCTGGTGCGCGATGCGCAACAGCAGGTCCTCACGGCCGTAGGGCGCGATGATCTGCACCCCGATCGGCAGCCCGTCGTCGCTCTGACCGAGCGGCAGGCTGATCGCAGGCTGTCCGGAGACGTTGAAGACCATGGTGAACGGGCCGTAGTCGAAGATCGATCGCAGCCAGCTCGTCAGGGTGTGGTCGGGGTCGTCGTAGCGAAGGGTGCCGTGACGGGCTGGAAGCCCGCCCAACGTGGGCGTGACGAGCAGGTCGTGTTCGGTGAAGAAGGCGCCCACCGATCGGGTCACCCGGTTCTGCGCGCCGAAGGCGGCCATCATGTCCAGCGCGCTGTAATCCTTCGCGACTTCCAGAAGCCGTCTGGAGACCGCTTCCATCTTGGCCGGGTCAGGGCTGCGCGGGGCCAGGAGCAGCGTGGAGGCGATCGCCACGGATGTCGCCGTCGCGCAGTGCAGGACGTCGTCCCAGTCGAGGGCCGGGCGGGCGTCGGTGACGGCGTGTCCCATCTCCTCCAGTGTCCGGCCGACCAGGAGCGTCGCCGTCGCCACCTGGGGATCCACCCGGGCCCCCGACCAGGCGGCCGTGGTCACCGCCACCCGCAGCGGCCCCGGTTCCGCTCCCAGGACGTCGGCGTACCGGCCCCGTGGCGGTGGCGCGGTGTACTTGTCGCCGACGCCGGGCCCCTGAACGGCGTCCAGCAGGTGAGCGGCGTCGCGGACGGTCCGGGTCAGCCCGAACTCGTAGACCATCCCGAGCATCGCCTCTCCCATGTCGGGTCCGCACGGGACACGGCCTCTGCTCGGTTTGAGGCCGACGAGGCCGCAGCAGGCGGCCGGGATCCTGATGGACCCCGCTCCGTCACCGCCGTGGGCCACGGGTACGGCACCGGCCGCGACCAGGGCCGCCGCGCCACCGCTCGAACCGCCGACGCCCCGCTCCAGGTTCCACGGATTGCGCGTCGGCCCGTACCTGACGGACTCCGTGGCGAAGCTGATCGCCATCTCCGGCACGGTGGTCAGGCCCAGGGTGACCAGGCCCGCGGCCCGGAAACGGGTCATCAGGTCGCTGTCGTGCCGGGCGGCGGCGCCCCGCAGGGCCCGGCTCCCCATGGAGAACGGGATTCCCCGAGCCACCGGCCCGTGGTCCTTGATGAGAAACGGGACCCCGGCGAGGGGCCCGGTCCCGTCATGTTCGAGCGCCGGGGTGAACAGCGGCAGCGCCAGGCCGTTCACCTGGTCGTTCGCCACGGACAGGGCCTCGCGCGCCGCGGTTTCCACCTCTTCGGCGGTGACCTCTCCCGCCCCGATCAGTTTCCGGAGCCCGATCGCGTCGTACCGCGCGTACTCGTGAAGTTCCATAAGACTCAGTCCCTCTTGGCGTCCTGGACGCCCACATCGATCACAGGAGGGTTCCGTGTCGCCGGAACCCTCATCGCTCACATGGGTCGGCGGCGCGCCCGGCGAACCGAACGGCTGCGACGACGGGCAGCGCCGACGGGGTGGCGGCCTCAACCGGGCCGTCACCTGTCGGTGATCGAGGTGTTTCTACGCTCGGGACATCAAGGGAGAGCCTCGCAGAGCCCGGCTTTCGGCATCAACTGAAATATCCCGACTCCGCAGGCGTCGGCCCGCGGGTTGGCACCGTGTGTCCGGGCCCGCCGCCGGACCCGGTCACACGGCCAAAGCCTCCTCATCCCGGTCCGCGGCCTGTCCCACGGCCCAGGCGCTGAGCATCGGCTACGCGTCGGTGGCCAAGGCGGGCGCACCGGCGTTCGCTCTGGCCGCGAAGGGTCAGTTCGGAGCAGACGCGAGAGTCACGCCCAAGCCGATGAACAGGGTCCCGGTCGCGGCGTCGAGACGGCGGCGCACCACCTGCCGGTCGCGCAGCCAGCCGCCGATCCGCCCCGCCAGCACGCCGACCGTCGCGTCGGCCAGGAACTCCAAGATGATCAGGATCGCACCCAGGATGGCGAACTGCAGCCAGACGGGCCCCGCCCCGGGGTCGATGAACTGGGGCAGAAAAGCGACCATGAAGGTGAACGTCTGCGGGTTGGCCATGGAGGACACCACACCGTTGAGGAAGGCACGCCGACCGGTCATGCCGCTGCCGGTCCGATCGCCGGCCCGGCCCTTCCTGAGGTTGCGGAGCATCTGGACGCCGAGGTAGACCAGGTACGCGGCGCCGCCGAGCCGCAGCGCCGTGAACACGACGGGAAGCGTCGTCAGCAGCACGGAGAGTCCGGCCGCCGCCGCGGCGATGTACAACGCGTCCCCCGTGACCACGCCGAGCGTGGCCAGCAGCCCGGCGCGGGCGCCACCCCGCACACCGCAGCCCAGGACGAACAACATGTCCGGGCCCGGGGTGATCAGAGCGACGACGGTGGTCACCGTGAACACGGCGAGCAGGTGTGAATCAATCGGCATTCAGATCATCCTGTCATTCCGGTCAAACACCTTGAGCATGTGTGGATCGCGGCGGACGTCATGTTGTGCGCGACCTGGCCGTCCGTAACCGGGAAAACCTGCGGTGCGTACAGCTGGGCGCTGGCGCGTAGGGGAGGGCACGGACTGTTCGTGGCGGTCAGCGGCCGATCCGTCCCGTACATGCCGGACATCCGGCGTATGAACGGCCGGGGGCACGGCGCCGCGTTCGCCGAGGAAGGTCCTGAACACCTCCGCGGGCAACGGCGCGGCGGATCGTCCGGGTGCGACCGAAGGCGCTGCGCGCCGCGGGAGGCCGTGGTGGTGGCCGATGCCGAAAGCTCCGAGCACCCGGCCTAGGGCATCCGGTTCACAGGGTCAGGCCCGACTCCAGATGTGCCAGCGCCGTGTCGATCTCGGCCGGGCCGTCAAGGCCGGAATTCCGCGCCCACTGCACCCAGACCATCGCCACCACGCCGAAGGCGGCGCCGACCGCGTTCCGGATCCGCGGATCGTCCCCGGCGCATCCGGCCTTCTCCGCCACGATGGAGCAGACTTCGCCGATCAGGTGGGGACTTCTCCGCAGGTTGGCCACCAGCAGCTCGGGCACGGTGGCCGCGAACACCTCCCTCGCGTGCCCCGCGGCGATCTCCTCGGCGGACAGGGCGGCGAACGCCGTGCGGAACGCGCCGCGTAGCACGGTGACCGGAGCGCCTGGCGGTTGGGAGGCCAGCGCCTCGACGAGAGGAGGGAAGCGGTCGAGCGTGACCAGGTCCTCCTTCGTCGGGAAGTAGCGGAAGAAGGTGGCCGGGGAGATCTCGGCCGCTTCGGCTATCTGCTCGACGGTGGTGACGGTGTAGCCACGCTCTCGGAAGAGCCTGAACGCCTCACGCAGGATCGTCTCCCTGGTTCTGGCCTTCTTACGTTCGCGCAGTCCGATCTCAGCCACGTAGAAGATTCTATCGCGCTCACAAATGATAGTGTACTCTCAAAAAAGAGTTGACTATCAAAATGTTCGGACCGGAAGACCTGGAGGTGCCCGCCATGGGCCATGACATCAACGGCCTGCACCACGTCGGCCACATCGTGCACGACCTGGACCAGGCGATGGAGCGCTACCGGCGGCTCGGCTTCGCCGTGGCCGCCCCCGCCTACCCGGTCATGCCGGCCACGCCGGGAGGCCCCGCGGAGCCGTTCGGGGTGGCCAACACCCACGTGTACTTCCCGCGTGGTTTCGTCGAGCTGGTGGCCGTCATCGACGGCACCGGCCGCATGCCCGGCGACGCGCGCGCCATCCCCTTGCGGGTGCCCGAGGACAGGGTGGCGGGGCTGAGGGCCGCCATCCGGGCCACCGCCGACGGTATCGCGTCCTTGCTGCAGCGCTTCCAGGGCGTGCACATCGTGATCGCCGACACACCCGACATCGACCACGTGGCCGCGCGACTGGCGGCAGACGGTGTCAGCCACGGTGGCGTCCACGACATCCAGCGGCCCGTCGAGACCCCCACGGGGACCAGCATGGAACCCGCCCGCTACCTGGAGGTCTCCGACCTCCGGCTGTCACCGGGACGCGTGCAGGAAGGCAGGCTCGGGTTCGCCCAGAACGTGTCGGCCGAGACTCCCCAGGACCAGCGGCACATCGACCACCCCAACGGCGCGACCGGGCTGGTCGAGTGCGTGCTGTGTGTGGCCGAAACGGCGCTGCCCGAGGTGGAGCGCCGCTACGAAGGCTACTTCGGCCGGGCGCGACACGGTCGGGTAACGCGTTTCGACCGGGCGAACGTCACCGTCGTGCCCGCATCGGCGCTCGCCGACCTGCTGCCCGGTGAGCGACCGGCGGCCCTGCCCGCGTTCGTCGCCTACGCGGTGGCCGTACGCGACCTCTCCGTCACCGAAAAGCTCCTGTCCGACAACGACATCCCGGTCGTCCGGACCGGCCCTGAGGAGATGTTCGTGCCCGCCGACGCCGCGCTGGGCGTCGCGATCGTCTTCCGTCAGGACGGCTGACGCCGGCCCCGCCGAGAGCTCCGTCAGCGGGGCTTCTCGCCCGAACGCTCGTCGTGCCCCGTGACGAAGGGGGAGGCCCAGGCGGTCGTGGGGTCGGCGTCCAGCAGTACGGCACGGGCGAAGGAACTGAGCGGCACCGCCAGAACCGCCCCGAGGGCTCCCAGAGCCCAGGTCCACACCAGGAGGGAGAGCATGGTCACGGTGGTGGACAGGCGGGCCGACCGCCCCGCGTACTTCGGTTGGACGACCGACTGGATCAGGAAGTTCAGCACGCAGTAGGCCGCGATCACCCACAGCATCGTGGCCACCCCGGAGTCCAGCAACGCCAGCACGGCCGGGGGAGCCAGCCCGATGATGAAACCGACGTTGGGGATGTAGTTCGTGATGAACGACAGAAGGCCCCACAGCAGCGGCAACGGCACACCGAGCAGTGCCAGGACCGCCGTGTCGAGCAGCGCCACGATCAGTCCGAAGACCGTGCAGACCATCAGGTAGGCACAGGTGTCACGGGCGAATCCCCGCAACGCGGTCACCAGGCCGGGGCGTTCGGTCGTGAGAGCACCCGTCGCCCGCTGCAGGACGGCCGCGTCCAGGCTCATGCCGTACAGGACCAGGACGGTGATCAGCACCGCCGAGACCGTCCCGGTGAGACCGGACAGCAGGCTCTGCGCCGCCTGGACGAGGCGGTCGGGGTCAACGCCGCTCAGCGCCTTCCTGATCTGGGACCGGTCGACGCCGATGTCGTGCAGGACCCTGCCCGCGGACGACAGCAGACGCCGGTACTGGTCGGCGTACTGCGGGACGAGGCCGGCGAACCTGGCCGCGGCGACCACCACGGCTCCGCCGAGGGCGCACAGCACGAGCAGGATGACCGTGAGGGGGACGAAGGCCGCCGCCCATCCCTTCAACCTGTCACGCAGCGGGCTCACGGCGATCGTCAGGGTGAGCGCCAGGAACGCCGGGGCGATCACCGCGCTGAGCTGTCTGACTCCCCACAGCACTATCACCGCCGCCGCGCAGGACGTGAGAGTGCGGAATCCGACGGACGACGACGCGGGGTTTCTCACCGGCATGCCGTGACGTTATGTGATCATCCCCGGCGCTTCCGGACGGCAACACGCCCCTTGGCCGATCGCATACCGTACGCCCCGGAACCGGTTGGGCGCCCCGCCTCCGCCGTCGGCCTCAGCGAACGGCCGCGAGCACGTACGGCCAGGCGGCGGCCCCCAGCGCCGCGTCGGCCTCGGACGTGCCGCCGTGGTCGAAGTGGATGGACGGGGGCGGTGCCACCTCACCGGGAAAGACGACCCGGTGGCCGGCGTCGTCACGCGTGACGAGCACCACATCGCGCCCGGCCGCCAAGCGCCGGGCCTCCAGTTCACGCGCGAAACGCAGGGACGGCCACATCCGGTCGGCGCCACCGGCGATCAGCACCAGGTCCGCACTGATCCTCTCCACCGGGATGGCCGCGGCGGGCACCAGGTCCGCATGGGTGGCGAGGCTGCGTTCGTACGAGCCGAGCAGGGCGACCGGTGTGCCTTCGGGTTCCGCCGGTGTCCAGGAGTCGTCATAGGGGACGAAGGGCAGCGGTCGTCCCCGCCAGGTCCAGCTTGAGCGGAACGGACGGTTCCTGCCGTCGGTCCCCGGGCCGACGTTGGCCCAGATGACGGACGACGGAGCAAGCGCGATCACGGCGTCGGCGCAGTCCGAGAGGGCGGACACGAGCAGCGCCGCCTCGGCGCCCTTGGAGAGCCCGAGGACGCTGACGCGTCCGGCACCGCGTTCGCGCAGCAGTTCGGCCGCGGCGACAAAAGTCTCCAGCGGAAGCTCACAGATGCCGGGAGGCTGCCCCGGTCCGCCGAACCACCGGATCGACATCGCCGTCACACCGGCACGGGCGAAGAGCCTGCACCGCTCGCGCTCGACACGGCCACTCGACCCGGACAGCACGAGGACACCCGCACCACTGCTGTCCGCCGACGATGCGGCTTCGGCGAGGAACCCCTCCCAGGGCCCGGTGAGTTCGCACTCATCGATCTTGGTGATCATGCTTGGCAACCTATCGCAGGCAAGACGACCCAATGGGGCGAGGTTTCGCCGTTTTGGTTGCTTTGATATTTGCCGTACTGACCCGGCCAAGGGTGATGCTGTTTGTGCAGTTTTGGGCATTATCGGACAGGCCCGCTCGGGGCGAGGACCGCCGCCGTGCCGGACCGGTGCCCGGCGGTCCGGCACGGCCCGCCGGCCACCCCGGCCACCGGCCCGTCCGGCGGGCCGCGGAAAGCGCGAACGGCGTCGGCGCGCCTCCCATGTCCGGCGAATATGGCAGACGGTGCCCGTCGCGCCACCCGGGATTCTTCGCCGCGGATACAGGTGTGAATGCGCGTGCCGCCCACCGGATTCGGGAGGCGAAAAACGAAGATCCGCATCCTTTAATGGCCTGCCTTCTATTTGTTGCTCTCCGTGGCCGTCCCGCCCTGATGTCCGGCTACATCTGGTTCATTTTTGTGAACCGTCTGTAATGAGGAGAAAGAGAAGGCACAAGACGTGCTGGTCAGCCGGGGAACATATCGTCACCAGCGACATACGGGCCGTATGGCACCCTTGACACGATCTGCTACGCGAAGGAAGTATGTCGATGTATGACTGATCTGAATTCATACAGTTAATCAGTTCGTCAAGGTGCCGGATCTAGTTGTCCGGCATTTAGTTCGCTGGGTCTGCCGAGTCGGCCCGCGCGGGATCCGCACGCACAGCTAATGCATTTTCGATGTCTATGGCCTGTGTCGGAAGGATGAATTTTGCTCGATCACGGGGTGGAAGAATGGCCGCTGCTCTCCGCGCAGCTGCGTACATGGATGGCTCAGTCGTCCGACCTGACGGACCCGACCAACTGCATCACCGACTGCCTGGAAATCCACGGGCCGGTGGACCCGGCCGTCATGCGGGCGGCGAACGAGCGGGTCGAGTACGAGGCCGAGGCGCTTCGCCTGCGCCTGGTGAGCACCGAGGACGGATACCGGCAGTACGTCGATCCCGCGGGTAACGCGCCACTCGTCTACCTCGACCTCAGCGCTGAGGCCGACCCCGTCGCGGAGGCGGACGCCTGGATGCAGGCCGACATGAGGCGGCCGATCGACCCACTCAGACTCTGCGGCGCGGCCCTGCTGAGGACCGCTGCGGACCGTTTCGTCCTCTACCGCCGGGTCCACCACGCCGTAGTGGACGGCTGGAGCCTCGCGCTCGTCCACAACCGCCTCGCCGCGGTCTACACCGCCCTGGCCGAGGGACGCGCGAGCGAGGACGGAGCCTTCCCCGCCTTCCAGGAACTTCTCAGCAGCGAGAAGCAGTACGAGGAGTCCAGGCGCTTCGAGACAGACCACGCCTACTGGCTCGCCAGGTTCGCCGACCGCCCCGATCCGGTACGGCTGGCAGGCCGGTCCTCCTCCGCCGTACGGATCGCCCACCGGCGCCGGGCCGACCTCGGCCCGGCCAGGATCGCAGGCCTGCGGGCGGCGGCCGACCGCTTCGGGGTGAGCTGGTCGGACCTGGCCACCGGGATCACAGCCGCCTACGTGGGCAGGATGACGAACGCGGACGAGGTCGTCCTCGGCATACCGGCGATGGCGCGGATGACCCCGCAGGTGCGGCGGGTACCCGGCATGACGACCAACGGCCTGCCGGTGCGCGTGCCGATGGTCCCCGGGACGAGCGTGGCCGACTTCGCCCGGCAGGTGTCGCTCGAACTGCGGCAGACGCTGAAGCACTCCCGTTACCCCTCGGCGGAGCTCGCCAGGGAGACGGGGCTGCTGGGAACGGGACGAAGGCTGTGGGGACAGGTCGTCAACGTCATGGACTTCGACTACGCGCTCGACTTCGCGGGCGCCACCGCGACCGTGCGCACCATCTCGCTCTCCGCCGCGGACGACCTGTCGGTGACCTTCTACCGGACGTCGGCGGACGACACGTTCGAGCTCATCGTCGACGCGCACCCCGAGATCCACAGCGTGGAGGAGACAGAGGCCCACCTGCGGCGTTTCCTCTTCTTCCTCGACTCTCTGGTGCGGGAGGAGCCGGGCACGCCCGTTCACGAGGTTCCGCTGGTCGACCCCGCGGAGCGGGCGCGGCTGCGCGAGTGGGGGACCGGGCCGGTCCACGAGATCCCGCCCACCGCGGTGCACGAGCTGGTCGAGGCATGGGCGGCGCGGACCGCGCGGGCCCCGGCGATCGAGTTCGAGGACACCGTGCTGAGCTTCGCCGAGGTGAACGAGCGGGCCAACCGGCTGGCACGGCATCTGCTGAGCCTGGGGGCGGGGCCCGGCCAGATCGTGGCCTTCGCGCTGCCGCGCTCGGCCGATCTCCACATCACCGCCCTGAGCGTGCTGAAGACCGGCGCCGCCTTCCTGCCGCTGGACCCGGCCTACCCCGCCGCCCGGCTCTCCTTCATGGTGGGCGACGCGAAACCGGCGCTGGTGGTGCTGAACTCCGTCACCGCGGGGCTCGCCGCGGAACTGGACGCACGGTGCCTGCTCCTGGACCACGCCGAGGTCGCCGAGGCCGTACGGACTCTGCCCGGACGGAACCTCACCGACGAGGAGCGCGGTGCCGTCTTCTCCCCGGACCAGCCCGCCTACGTCATCTACACCTCCGGTTCCACGGGTGTGCCGAAGGGCGTGGTGGTCAGGCACTCGGGAGTGGTCAACCTGGTGGCGGCCATGGTGGACCGCCTGGGTTCGGGACCGGGGACCCGTACCCTGCAGTTCGCGTCGTCCAGCTTCGACGCCTTCGTCGGCGAGATGACCCAGTCCCTGCTGAACGGCGGGACCCTGGTCTCGGCCGCCGCGGAGCGCCTGACCCCGGGCCCGGACCTCACCCGGCTGGTCACCGAGAAGCGGATCAACGACCTGGTGCTGCCGCCGTCGGCCCTGGAGGTCATGTCGCCGCAGGAATGGCCGGGCGGCACGACGGTTTCGATCGTGGGCGAGGCCGGGTCGCCGACCGTGATCGAACGGTGGAGCCCGGTCTGCACGCTGATCAACGGATACGGGCCGACCGAGGCGACGGTGTCGACGGCGATGAGCACCCGGCTGTCGCCGTCGCAGGCGGACGCCCCGCCGATCGGCAGGCCGTTGCGCAACGTGCGGGTCTACGTGCTCGACGACCGCATGGAACTCGTCCCGGCGGGCGCGGTCGGAGAACTGTACGTCGGTGGCGCCGGGGTGACCCTCGGCTATCTCGGCCGGGACGTCCTGACCGCCGAACGCTTCGGAGACGACCCGTTCGCCGATCCCGGCGCCCGGCTGTACCGCACCGGTGACCTCGTGCGCTGGACGGCGGACGGCGAGCTGACGTTCGTCGGCCGCAACGACGACCAGGTCAAGGTGCGGGGTTTCCGGATCGAGCTCGGCGAGATCGAGGCGGCCCTGGCCCGTTCCCCGGGGGTCGCCGGCGCGGCCGCCACGGTGTGGGGAGACCAGCCGGGAGACCGCAGGCTGGTGGCATACGTCGTGGCGGATCCCGGCGCGGAGCCGGACCCCGAACGTCTGCGCGCCAGGCTGGCCGCCGGGCTGCCCGCCCACCTGGTCCCGAGTGTGATCACGCGGATCGCCGGCCTGCCCCGTACGGCCAGCGGGAAACTCGACCGGAGGGCGCTGCCACCCCCGCAGCAGGTGACGGCGGTCGCGAGCCGTCCTCCGGTCTCCGCGCACGAGAGGCTCATGGTCGAGCTGTTCGCCGCGATCCTCGGAGCCGAACCGCCCGGGATCGACGACAGTTTCTTCGACCTCGGCGGGCACTCCCTGTCCGCCGTCCGCCTGCTCGCCCGAATCCGCAAGACGGTCGGCGTGGAGCTGACCGTGCGGGAGCTCTTCGACGCGCCCACGCCCGCCGGCCTGGCAGGACTCGTCGACGACGCGTTGCGGAAACAGACCGAAACCTCCTGACGGCCGAGGGAGATGGGGGAGAGATGGAATCCCAGGCGGATGAGACGGTTGCACCGGAAAGCGCCGCGGAACTCCGGGCCTCGCTGAAGCACCTGCGAACCGAGACCCGGGGGGCGATCTTCACGCTCAAGCTCCTGCTGTGCGGCGCCCTCACCACCGCCGGTCTGGTGCTCGCCCTGCAGCCCACGCCGTGGGCCAGGATCGCGGGTGTCGTCCTGATCGGCTGCATGTTCGCGCACGCCGCCGAACTTCAGCACGAGACCCTGCACAACCTGGCCTTCCGCAACAAGCGGGCCAACACGATCGCGGGAACCCTGCTCGGCCTGCCGATGCTCATCTCGTTCACCGCCTACCGGGTCGCCCACCTGCGGCACCATCGGTATCTGGGCACCGCGATGAACCGTGAGTTCTTCGACTACGGAGACCAGTACGGCGACGCGGAGGGCGGGTCCGGGTTCCGGCGCGCGATGGACTGGACGGCGCGGTTCACCATGTTCCACCACTACCGGTTGTTCCTGGTGAACCTGGGGCGTTCCCTGTTCGGCAGGGACTTCGACGGTGAGACCCGCACCGTCTCACGGCGTATCCGCTACGACCACCTCCTGATCCTGGCCGTGCTCGTCACGCTGACCGTCGTCTCGGTGGTGGCCGGCTCGCCGTTCATGCTCTGGGCCTGGCTGGTGCCGCTGCTGACCGTCGCTGCTCCGGTGCACGCCCTGATCGAGCTGCCCGAGCACCACGGCTGCGAGACGCTCAACGTGGACGTGTTCGCCAACACGCGGAGTGTCAGGTCCAACCGGCTGATGACGTGGTTCACCAACGGCAACAACTTCCACGTCGAGCATCACGTGATGCCGAACCTGCCGATCTCGCGGCTGCCGAACCTGCACGTCGAGATCCGTGACCGGCTCCACCACTTCCACACGGGCTATTTCGACTACTTCAAGAAGTTGATCATCGGACAGTCTCGCTGACCGGACGAACCGGTTGAATGGAGCAGAAATGAGCTCTGTCACCTTCCGTGTGGCACAGTCACAGGCCGACCGGGACGCCGTGCTCCGGCTGCGTGACGCCGTGTACGTCCAGGACCAGGGACGCCTCTCCGACGCCGCCGACACCGCCGACACCTTCGACCGGTTCGACGCCCACGCGGACTACATCGTCGCCTACCAGGGGGCGGAGGCGGTCGGGACGGTCAAGATCGTGCCGGATTCGGTGGCCGGTCTGCCGTGTGAGGACGTCGTGGACGTCACGGGCCTGCGAGCCGCAGGCCGGTTGGTCGAGTTCGGCCACCTGATGACCCTGCCCCAGGTCCGCCATCGCGAGATCGGGATGTCGCTGATGCGCCGGGGGCTGGTGCACAGCGTCACGAAACACGGCGCGACCCACGTCCTCGGCGACTTCTTCGCCGAGGCCGGAGGCGGGTTGCGAAGTTTCTACACCGAGATCGGCTTCGTCGCGCTGCACGAGCCGTACCGGGACGTCAGGTTCAGGGAGGCCCCGCTCAGCCTTGTCGCCGTACTCGACCTGGCGGGCGCCGCCGCGCGGGCCAGGACCGAGGCGGGGCGCGGCAACAGGCTCCTGCAGTACTTCTTCCACGACTACGACGACTACGCCAAGGGGAGCCGTGTTGCGGACACACCGTCAGGTGCTCGCTGAGTCCAAGGCGGCGCACAACCATCCCACCTACTCGAAGATGGCGTTCGTGATGGGCTGCGGAGTCCAGGGGCGGGGCTCCGGCAGCAGCGTGCTGGACGAGAACGGGCGCTCCTTTCTCGCGCTGTTCGACCAGTACGGCAACCAGTCGTTCGGCTACTCCAACGAGCGGCTCATCGCGGCGCTGCGGGACCAGCTCGACCTGGGCGTCCTGAACAGCACCAAGATCATGTTCGAGGAGGTGCAGATCCGCCTGACCGAACGCCTCTCCGAACTCACCGACGGCCGGCTGCCGTTCGCCTACCTGGCCAACGGCGGCGGCGAGACGATCGACAACGCCCTCAAGCTCGCCCGTGCCACGACCGGGCGTCCCAAGTTCGTCAGCGCCCGCGGCTGCTTCCACGGCAAGACCTTCGCCACCCTGAGCGCCTCGGCGCGACCCGAGCACGAGGTCCTGTTCGGGCCGTTCCTTGAGCGGTTCGAACTGGTCGACTTCGGCGACGTCGGGCAACTGGCGGCGGCCGTCGACGGCGAAACCGCCGCCGTCCTGCTGGAACCGGTCCAGGCGGAGGCCGGGGTGATCGTGCCGCCTCCCGGCTACCTGCGGGAGGCGCGCCGCCTGTGCGACGAGAACGGCGCCCTGTTGATCCTCGACGAGATGCAGACCGCCTTCGGCAGATGCGGTGCCTTCTTCGCCCATCAGCGGTTCGGCGTGGTCCCGGACATCGTCTGCATCGGCAAGGCGTTCGGCGGGGGCATGCTCCCGATCTCCGCCGTGCTGGGGACCGAGGCGGTGTGGGAGACGCTTCGGGCACTTCCCTCGACCTTCGGCTCCAGCCTGGGCGGCAACCCGTTGTCCTGCCGGATCGGCCTGGAGTCGATCGCCATCGCGACGGAGGAGGAGTTCCTCACCGGTGTCGGGGAGAAGGCCCGGGTGATCGGGGACCGGCTCGCACGGATCGTGGAACGCTTTCCCGAACTGGTCGCGGCCCATCGTGGCATGGGCATGATGCACGGCCTTGAGTTCCACGACGACTCGATCGCGGGGCTGGTGCTCGGCGGGCTGCTGGCGGCGGGCGTGACCTCCACCTACTCGCTGTACAACACCAGGGTGCTGCGGATCCAGCCACCGATGGTGATCTCGGAGGCCGACCTCGAACGCGGCCTGGAGACGCTGGAGGCCGTCCTGACCGAGGCCGCGGCCCACCGGGGGCGGCGGGACCGGCCCCAGACGGTGACGTCGCCGCTGACCCTGCGGGTCCGAAGCTCCCACCCCGCCCGGCAGGTTCTGGACCTGCTCCACGGCAGGCCGTACCTGCTCGATCCGTTCGCGGCGGACCCGGAGGCCGACGCGACGGCGGCGTCGGCGGAGGTGGAGTTCCGGGGGACCCTGGGTGACGACCACGTCGTGTGGGCCGACCGCGCGCGGCGGCTGGAGGACGGTGTCGCGCTGCGGGCCGACCCCTGCTGGCTGTGGGCCTCGCTCGAACGGTCGGTGCGGGTCCGGCAGCCGGTCGAGGACGACGGATGCGAGCTGGAGATCCGGATCGAGTGGGACACCGGCAGCGGCGGCTACGAATCCATGATCGGCGGACGGATCGGTTTCTTCGTCACCCGGCGGCTCACCGACCTCGTCGCGAGCCTGGAACGGACGTTGGAGAAGGAGGGCAGGAATGAGGCTTCACGAACTCGCCGACCGCTACCGTGACAACGCCTCGGCGGTCGTCGTGGAGATCGACTCCACGGGCCGCCGGCGTGAGGTGACACACCGGCGGCTCCACGACCTGGCGGTGCTGTACGCCGATCGGCTGACCGCCGCCGGGGTACGGCCGGGCCACGTGGTGGGCATCCGCGCGGGCAACGGCATCGACTGGGTGCTCTGGGACCTCGCCGCCATGATGACCGGCGCCGTGCTCAAGGCGTTCGCGGACGAGACCGTGATCGGTGACCCCGGCGAGTTCGTCACCCGTCACGGACTGGCGCTGCTCGTCACGGACGCCGAGGTGACGTCCGGCCACCCCGCCCTGGTGAGGCCGGACGGCGTGCCCGGGGTGGACGTCGTACCGGCCGACGCCCCCCGGGGCGAGCCGGGCGACCTGCACAGCCTCGTCTTCTCCTCGGGCACCTCGGGCCTGCTCAAGGGGCTCAACGTCAGCCGGAAGGGTACCGAGTACGTCATCAGCCGTTTCATCGAGTGTTTCGGCGTCGGTGCGGATGACCGGCATGTGATCTTCCTGCCGCTGTCCAACTACCAGCAGCGGTTGTCGGTCTACTGCTGCCTGTGGATCGGGGCCGACGTGGTGCTGGCGCCCTACCAGCGGATATTCGGTGTGGTCAGGGACGAACGGCCGACCTTCCTGATCGCCCCGCCCGTCTTCTACGACACCGCGCTCCAGCTCTTCCACAAGACCGGCGGGGGCTCACTCGGTGACTTCCTGGGCGGCGGAATCCGCTTCATGATCACTGGAATGGCGCCCATCCGGCGGGAGACCCTGGAGGCCTACTGGGCTCAGGGGGTGCGGCTGCTGGAGGCCTACGGCATGACCGAGTCCGGAATGATCGCCTGGAACACGCAGGAGGAGCACCGGCTGGGCAGCGTGGGCAAGCTGATCGACCCGGAGGCCGTGACCTTCCTGCCCGACGGCGAGTTGCTGGTCCACCGCCCCGCCCCGCTCAGCACCGGCTACTTCGACACGGCAGGCGCGGCCGACGAGACCTACCGTCCCGACGGGACGATCGTGACGGGCGACTACGGGACGCTGGACGACGACGGCTTCCTCACCCTGCTGGGCCGCAAGAAGGACGTGATCGTCCTCGACAGCGGCCGCAAGGTGCACCCGGCCGAGATCGAGTCCCTGTTCGCCGGCGTCGAGGGGGTCGTCGAACTGCTCGTGGTCCCGACTCCGAGAACCGGCAGGCTCGGGGCTATCGTCACCCCGGCGAACCCGAAGGACGACGCGTTGGTCTTGTCGATCCGTGAGCGGATCGACAAGACCAACCAGTCGCTTGAGTCCCATCAACGGATCACGTCGCTGGTCTTCTCCGACCGGCCCCTGCGGAACGACCCCCGCTACATGACCGCCAACCTGAAGCTGAGCCGGCCGCTCGCGGCGGCGTACTTCGCCGAAGCCGCGCAGGCCAGGCGGCAGGAGCGGGCCGCGGAACACGGCCGGTGACGGTTCCGCACGGGAAACAGTCCTGCACGAAGGAACAGAGGAAGGGAACCGCGCATGGGCTTTGACATGACCGCCCTGGAGAACGACCTCGTCGGCTGGGTGGCCAGGTGGAACGAGGAGACGGATCTCGTCGTCGAGGCGGACACCAACCTTCAAGGGGCCGGGCTGCTCGACTCCATGGCCCTGGTCGCGCTCGTGGCCTACCTGGAGGACCAGACCGACACCTCCTTCGACTTCGGATCGTTCAACTCCAGCGGAGGTGTCACCATCCGCGACCTCATCAAGCACTGCGTCGGATGACGGTCCACGACGCTCGCCGCCATCCCGTGCCCCACCGCCCCGCTCCACACCGGTGCGGAGCGGGGCGCGCACGGGATGACGGTGCCCACCCGCGTACGGCGCGACCGTCCGGATCCTCGGGGAGCGGGACGGGGACGTTCTCAGGTGGTGGCGAGCGGGTCCGCGTCACTCACGGTGATCAGGAACGTCGACAGGAACTCCTCCATGTGCGCGAAGGAGTCGGCGCAGAAGAGCACGGGCTGGTACTGCTCGACCAGATAGCCCTGACCGGCCATGGACGCCACGTCCAGCGGCCTGATGTCGGCCTCCTGGAAGCGCTCCAGCTCGGCACAGGAGGAGAGCAGACTGGCTCCGCACGCCTTGATCTCCCCGTCCTCCCTGACCAGGCCGTACTCCATGGCGAACCAGAAGACGCTGGAGACCATGCCGACGGCCTCCTTGGAGCGCAGCCGGCGAACCGCCTTCCCGAACAGCTCATAGAGGTCGGCCAGCCGCTGGGCCGACAGATGACTGCCGTGACCGACCACCTCGTGGATCATGTCGGGTTCCGGGGAGAAACGCGGCATGGAGAAGTGCCGGATGTACTGGGTCGCCTGGAAGCGGCGGTCGGCCAGCGAACCGTAGAAGTCACGGACCTCCACCAGGCCGGCGGCCGGGCTGAAGCGGAATCCGGTCGCCTCGTTGATCGCGGCGGAGGCCTCGCCGAGCTGCGGCAACCGGTCGTCCGGGAGCGCCAGGCGTTCCTTGCCCGCGAGGAACTCCCGGCAGGCGTGCCGCCGGTGTTTCTCGGCGAGTTCGGCGTTCACCAGGCGCCAGGTCGCGTGCTCCTCCTCGGTGTAGACGACGTCCGGCACGGGCTGCCCGGGAACGTACCGCAGGGCGGCCTCGGCGATCCCCGCCCGGTGCCTCTGGTACTCCGGGTCGTCATATCCAGGGTGGTCCTTGGCGAACACTACGGAGACAATTCCCCGCTCATCCTTGATGACGGGGGAGTAGAGGGTCGCTTCCTTGGACATCGGAGGTTCCTCTCGTCGGTGCTCGAATTTCCGCTACGGCGTTCGGGTCACTCTCGTGGAATTATCGCGATTTCCGGTGAGCATATGCAGAAATAATAACAACTCGATCCCGAAATGGAAGACCGGTTCGCAGAAAAATCGCGACCCCCGCACCCGGGAACGCACACCCGGACACGGAATGAATCATTGCCTTTCTTCTGGGTGGAAATGTGGATCGTGAAGAGAGAACGACGGGGTTCCCCCACCGGCGGCCATTGGGCGAATGCCGCCTTCACCTGCGAATACTTCGCCGTTCACCCGTGAGTCCATGTCGTTCGGCAATGACCTGCCTTCGCTCCGTCGCGGCCCGTACAAGCGAATCAGGACCGGAACCCGGAATATCGCCGACAGAATCACCGGGCCCGCACACCATTTCATTGAGAATTACCGGGACGGCATCGGCCCGGACATCGGAGTCTCCGGCGCCGCGCATTCGAGGCCGGAACGGCAATTCGCCGGACTTTCGCGATTCGACCGACTGACAGGGGGCGGACATGACGGAAACCAGGCCGGGGAGGCCCGGAGCGGAGGAACCCGCGGCCGTTCACCCTCGTCCGGCGGCCCTGCCTCTCTCCTACTCCCAGCGCCGCCTGTGGTTCCTGCACCGGATGGACGGGCCGAGCGCCACCTACAACCTGCCTCTGGTCGTGCGGCTACGAGGCGAACTGGACCGCGAGGCGTTCCTCGCGGCGGTACGCGACCTGGTGGCCCGGCACGAATCCCTGCGCACCCACTTCGCCGAGCAGGACGGCGAACCCGTCCAGCGGATCGTCCCGGCGGATCAGGCACGGGTGAGGGTGGAGTTCACCGAGTGCGGGGCGGACGAGATCGACGCCGCGGTCGCCGAAGTCCTCGGCCACCGCTTCGACATCTCGGCCGAACTCCCCGTGCGATCGAAGGTGATTCGCACCGGCCCCGCGGAACAGATCCTGGTGATGGTGGTCCACCACATCGCGGGTGACGGCTGGTCGCTGGCACCGCTCAGCGCGGACCTGTCGCTGGCCTACGCCGCCCGGCGCTCGGGGCGGGAACCAGGGTGGGAACCGCTGCCGGTCCAGTACGCCGACTACGCGCTGTGGCAGCGGGAAAGGCTGGGGGACCCGCGGGATCCGGAGAGCCGGATCTCCGTCCGGCTGGCCTTCTGGCGTGACGCGCTGGCGGGGCTGCCGGAGGAGCTGTCGCTCCCGGCCGACCGCCCCCGACCGGCCAAGGCGACCTACCGGGGCGGCGAGGTCCCGTTCCGGACGGACGCCTGGACGCACATGGACCTGCTGGAGCTGGCGCACCGCCATCGGGCGACCGTGTTCATGGTGCTACAGGCGGCGCTGGCCGTGCTGCTGACCCGTTCGGGCGGTGGAACGGACATCCCCATCGGCGTGGCGACGGCGGGCCGCGACGCGGAGGCCCTGGAGGACCTGGTCGGATTCTTCGTGAACACCCTCGTGCTGCGCACCGACACCTCGGGGCGGCCGACCTTCGACGAGCTCCTGCGGCGGGTGCGCGACGCCGATCTGGCGGCGTACGAGCACCGGGACCTTCCCTTCGAGCAACTGGTCGAGCATCTGCAGCCTGCCCGGTCGCTGTCCCGGCACCCGCTGTTCCAGGTGTTCCTCTCGCCCGCCGTGGGTGAGGCGCCGAACCTCCACCTGGAGGGGCTCCAGAGCGTTCCCCATCCGACCGAGAGCGGCACGGCGAAGTTCGACCTGACCCTCTATCTGGGCGAACGGCACAGCGCGGACGGCTCCCCGCTGGGACTCACCGGGACGCTGGAGTACAGCGCCGACCTGTTCGACAGGGCGACCGCGCTCGCCCTGTCGGCGCGGCTGTCCCGCCTGCTGGAGTCGGTCGCGGCGGATCCCGGGCAGCCGATCGACCAGATCGAGCTGCTCACTCCGCCGGAGCGGCACAGGTTGCTCAGGCAGTGGAACGACACGGCCAGAGCGCTGCCGCGCGCCGACGTCGTCGAGCTGATCGAACGGCAGGTGGAACGCTCGCCCGGCCGCACCGCGGTCATCTGCGAAGGAGCCGCGACGAGCTACGCCGAGCTCAACGAACGGGCGAACAGGCTGGCCCGGTACCTGCTGGAGCGGGGCGCGGGCCCCGAGCGCTACGTGGCGCTGGCGCTGGCCCGTTCCGAGTGGACGCCGGTGGTCCTCCTCGCGGTGCTCAAGACCGGCGCCGCCTATCTGCCGATCGCCCCCGGCACCCCGGCGGACCGGGTGGCCTTCATGCTGGATGAGACCCGGCCGCTCATCCTCCTCACCGACACCCACACCGCGCAGGAGGGGACCGGAGCCGTCCGGCGCGTCGTCCTCGACGACCACGCCACCGTGGCCGGCATGGCCGGGCACTCGGCGGAGAACCTCACCCGTTCCGACCTGCCGGCACCGGTGACCTCCGACACCGTCGCCTACCTCGTCTACACCTCCGGCTCCACGGGGCGGCCCAAGGGCGTCGCGGCCACCAGGGGAGGACTGCTGAACTACCTCTCCGACCTGCGGGAGAGGTTTCCCCTCGGGGCCGGGGACACGGTGCTCGCGACCACCAACCTCGCCTTCGACGTCGCCGGGCAGGAGCTGTACCTTCCGTTGCTCAGCGGGGCGACGGTGGTGGTCGCCCCGGCGGAGGCCGTACGCGATCCTCACCAGGTGGGCGTGCTGATCCGCCGTCACTCGATCAGCCTCGCGTCGGGCACGCCCGGACTGTGGGAGATGGTGCGTACGGCGGATCCCGAAGCGCTCCGGGACCTGCTCATCGTGATCGGCGGAGACCGGTTGCCGCGGAAGCTGGCCGTGTGCGGGGCACGTGTCGTCAACGCCTACGGCCCCACGGAGACGACCGTCTATTCGGCCTTCGCGCCGGTCGACACGGGCCCGGACGGGCGTCCCGGGGACCCGCCGATCGGGCGGCCGATGGCCAACACCCAGATCTACGTGCTGGACGCGCGCCTGCGGCCCGTCCCCGCCGGAACCCCCGGCGAGCTGTACATCGCCGGGGCCGGAGTCGCCCGGGGCTATCTGAACCGTCCCGGCCTGACGGCCGAGCGGTTCGTCGCCGACCCCTTCGGACCGGCGGGCACCCGGATGTACCGCACGGGAGACCTGGCGCGATGGGCGTCCGACGGGCAGCTGGAGTTCCTCGGGCGGACCGACCACCAGGTGAAGATCCGTGGCTTCCGTATCGAACCGGGGGAGATCGAGGCCGCGCTGACGGACGACCCCCGGATCGACCAGGCCGTCGTGCTGGCCCGCGCGGGGGAGCGGGCGGAGGACGAGCGGAGGCTGGTCGGTTACGTCGTCCCCGTGGGCGGGAACGGCCTGGACCTCGCCGAGGTGCGGGCCCGGCTGGCCGGACGGGTGCCGGAGTACATGGTGCCGTCGGCCCTGGTGGTGCTCGACGCCCTGCCGCTGACCACGAACGGCAAGATCGACCGTACGGCGCTGCCCGCGCCCGGTCCCGCCGGCGACCTCGTCCCGTCCCGCCCGCACACCGCCCGGGAGGAGGTCCTGAGCGGGATATTCGCGGAGGTCCTGGGGCTGCCCGCGGTCGGGGCGGACGACGGGTTCTTCGAACTGGGAGGCCACTCCATGCTGGCCGTCCGCCTGGTGAGCCGGATCGCGGAGGTGCTGGGGGTCGAGCTCGGGGTGCGTGCGATCTTCGACCATCCGACCGTCGCGCTCCTGGAACGGCACCTCATCCGGGGTGGCCCGCCCGACGACCTCGGCGCCGTGCTGGCCTACCGTCCCCGGGGAGAGCGCGCGCCGATCTTCCTGGTTCCCGCGATCAACGGCCTGGGCTGGTGTTACTCGGCACTGATCAGCCATCTGCCGCCGGACCACCCGGTCTACGCCCTGCAGGACCCCCGCCTTCTCGGCGGGCGTTCGGCGCTGTCCGTCACGGACCTGGCGGAGGCGTTGCTGCGGCAGATGCGGGAGATCCACCCTGCCGGGCCCTGCGTCATCGTCGGCTGGTCGTTCGGCGGCGTGGTCGGGCAGCAGATCGCCGTGGAGCTCGAAGGCCGGGGCGAGGAGGTGGCCCTGCTCGTGCTCTTCGACTCCTTCCCCGGCGGCGCGGGAGACGGCGTCGTGCGGGACGGCGTGGCGGACGTGCTGCACCTCGCCTTCGGCGGGATCACCGCACCGGGCTGGAACGGGCCGTACCGTCCACCGGCGGCAGAGCTCGCCACGGTGCTGCGGGAGTCGGGGAGCTCCCTGGGGACGCTGGAGGAGAAGGTGATCGAGGACCTTGTCTCGATCACCGAGGAGAACGTCCGGGCCATGGCCGAACACCGGTCGCGGAGCTTCCACGGCCCCGTCCTGTTCTTCGACGCCTCACCGGAGCCGGGTCACGACGGCCTGGCCTCCGAGGCGTGGCGGGAGACGCTCAAGGGGCCGGTCGAGACACACCGGATCGAGGCCGGGCACATGGACGTGCTGAAGGCCGACGCGACGCGTGTCACGGGGCCGATCCTGGGGGCCAGGATCCGTGACGCCGGCCTGGCGGCTTCGTGACGGGCCGGTCGCCGCGCCCCCCTCCGGCGCGGTTCACCGCCATATCACCTGTTCAGCCGGATACGCGAAAACAGAAGTGATAACAACGTTGACTTTGAGTCTGACCACCTTGTAATGTCAAATGCGGATTAATCGCAAATATTGCGGACGCGAACTATCAATTTCATTGATGTGGAATTGTCCGGATGCGGTGGTGCGGCATTCACCTCACCCTCCGCGCGAAACGGAATACGGTTCGCACAAGTCCCGAAACCCGCCATCCCGGCTCATGGCGTCACCGACTCTTTGCGGGAACGCCGGAGGAGACGAGTATGAGGTTCGAGGAACCGACGGACCGCCCGGCTGGGGCGCAGACCACATGACGGGGCAGCCTACGGACGAGCCCGTCGTCGACGCGCACGTCAACCTCGCCACGGACCTGGCGGTTCCGCGCCGGTTCCTCGAAGAACAGGCGGCCAACGTCCATCACCGGCTGGTCTCCCACGGGCAGCCGGTCAAGCTGGGACGCGTCACCGACCGGCTGCTCGCCCTGTACCAGGATCACGACGGGGATCGGCTCGTCGCGGAGATGGACGCCGCGGGCGTCGACCAGGCGTTCCTCGTCGCCCCCGACTTCTCCCACGTCGCGGACGGGATCCTGTCACCTCCGGAACTCGCCGAACTGCACCACAAGGTGTCGCAGCGCCATCCAGGCCGGTTCAGGGTGTTCTGGGGGGTCGATCCGCGGTCGGGCCCCGACGGGATCGCGCTCTTCGAACGGTGCCTCGACGAGTACGGTTTCGCCGGGCTCAAGCTCTATCCCCCCGCCGGTTACTCCCCGAGCGACCGCCGGCTGTACCCGTACTACGAGGTGTGCGCGCACCGGGGCGTCCCCGTGCTCAGCCACACGGGTCCCGGCTGGGGCCCGCTGGACTTCACCCACGGCCAGCCGCTGATGATCGACGAGGCGGCGCGAGACTTCCCCGGGGTGAACTTCATCCTCGGGCACGGCGGCGTCACGCACGTCGAGGAGTCGACGTACCTGTGCCTGCACCGGCCGAACGTCTTCCTGGACATCAGCCAGTTCCCCGGCGTCCTCAGCTCCGACGGCTGGCAGGCGCACCTCAACCGGCTCTTCCACCTGGGCGTCAACCACAAGATCCTGTTCGGGACGTGCTGGCCCTCCTTCCGGATGAGTGTGTCCCTCGACTCGCTGACCAGGGAGTTCAGGGAGGGGACGACCGTCTTCGCCGGAGTCAGGCGGTCGCATCGCAGGCTCATCATGGCCGGCACCATCCGGCGGCTGGCGGGCGACGACGGTGGGGTGGCCGCCGCGGAGAGGTCCGCGTGAACGCCGGGGCGGGCGGAGCGCCGCCCGTGCCGGTCTACGACGGTCACTGTCACGTGGCGTCGACCGACTTCATCCCAATGAGGTTCATCGAGGACGTCGTGGCGAACGTGCACCGCCGTCTGGAGGCCGAGGGCGCCGCCCCACGGCGTGGCCGGCTCGTTGACGCCTACGTCGCCCAGCACCAGGACCATCACGCGGACCAGCTGGTGCGGGAGATGGACGACTCCGGGGTGGACCGCGCCGTACTCCTCGTGCCGGACTTCACCCTCAGGATGGCCTCGCCACTCACGATCGAGGAGATGGCACGGCGTCACCACGAGATCCGTCTCCGCCACCCGGACCGCTTCTGGGTGTACATCGGGGCGGACCCGCGCCGGGGCCCCGAGGGGGTGGAGCTCTTCGAGAGGCTGGTCGACACCTACGGGTTCGACGGGCTCAAGCTCTATCCGCCGTGCGGCTACTCGCCCTCGGACCCCGGGCTGTACCCCTACTACGAGGTGTGCGCGGCGCGGTCGCTTCCGGTCTTCGTGCACACGGGCCCGACCGCGGGGAGTCTCGACTTCGCGCCGGCGCATCCGCTGCGGGTGGACCAGGCGGTGCGGGACTTCCCCCGGGTGAACTTCGTCCTCGGGCACGGTGGCGTCACGCATGTGGACGTCGCGGCGTATCTCGCGGCCTTCCAGAGGAACGTCTATCTGGACATCGGGGGTTTCGCGGGCGCGGCGACGCCCGGCGGCTGGCCCGCCCATCTGCGTCACCTGTTCCGCCTCGGCCTCAACCACAAGATCATCTTTGGTACCGACTGGCCGCTCAACCGCATCTCCGGCGGGCTCGGACGCCTGGTCGAGGAGGTCGTCCGAGGGCCCCGGGTCCTCGCCGGGCTGCCCCGCAGGGAGCACGCGCTCATCCTCAACCGCAATCTTCTACGCGTCCTTCCTCCGCGGAGCAGGCCCAATGACATGTCCTGAAAGGGAAAACGGAGTCCGGATCCCGGCTTTCGAGGGATCGTCTTTCCGTGCCGGAAGCGGCGCGACATCGGACATTCGGCAGGGCCGTCCAGCGTTTCGGGTTCCGGCGTTTTCAACGTCACAAGAATGGCGGCCAAAGAGGAATTCGGGGTAGATTATGGGCTTATTCTCGTGTTTTTTGGGCGTTGGCCTGACCGGCGGACCGATCGATGGGCACCGGGCGAAGCCCGGACGGGGAGAGCGCGGGCAATGAGCCGACGCAGTCCCACATGGACGGCGGGAGGAGCGGGGCTCGACATCGCGGACCCGCTCCTCTACGTCGGCGACCGGCACCTCGACGTGTGGCGGGAGGCCCGCCGTACCCATCCGATCGCCTGGTGCGAGTCCGAACGCGCGGGGGGCTTCTGGTCGGTCACCACGCACCGGCTCGGCGGCCAGGTGGTCAAACACCCGGGCAGGTTCGGCTCCGCGCTCGGCATGCGGCTCGGCGGGAACGAGGCTGCGGTGAAGGCCGCCTCCGGCCGGATGCTCGTGGTGTCCGACGGCACGGAGCACCGGGCGCTCCGCGCCGCCCACTCCACATGGTTCAACGGCCGGGCGGTCGCGGCACTGCAGCCGGGGCTCGAACGGATGATCGACGATCTCGTGCGGACGCTCCTCGAACGCGGCGAGGCGTTCGACGCCGTCCGCGACCTCGCCGTCGCGATCCCGACATGGCTCCTGTTCGAGATGATGGGCGTCCCGCCGGACGACCGTGACGAACTCGCCCGTTTCATCGCCGTCGCCTTCGACGACACCGACCCCGGCCCCGCCGCGGCCTCGGCGCGGACGGCGGCGCACGCCGGCGTCTTCGCCTACTTCGCCGATCGGCTCGAAGAGGGCAGGAACGCCCCGGGCGACGACATGGTGACCTCGCTGGCCCAGGCGACCGTGAACGGACGCCCCCTGTCCGACGAGGAGGTCATCCTCAACTGCGACGGCCTGATGAACGGCGGCCTCGAAACGACCCCGCACGCGATGTCGGGCGCGCTCCTGGCGTTCATCGAGCATCCCGGCGCGTGGCGGCGGCTGAAGGAGGATCCGGGCCTGATCGACAGCGCGGTCGAGGAGATCCTCCGGTGGACCTCCCCGGCCATGCACGCGATGCGCACCGCGATGACCGACTCGACACTGGGAGCCGCCCGTATCCGCGAGGGCGACCGCGTCGTGGTCTGGTTCCCCTCGTGCAACCGTGACGAGGAGGTGTTCCCCGAGGCCGGGCGGTTCCTGATCGACCGCAGGCCCAACCCGCACATGAGCTTCGGCGGCGGGCCGCACTACTGTGTCGGCGCCGCGCTGGCGCGGATCGAACTGCGCTGTCTTCTGCGCGTCCTGCTGCGGCGCGTCGCCGCCGTCGAGCCCGCGGGAGAGGCCGTGCGTCAGCGGTCGAACTTCCTCAACGGCCTGGAACGGTTTGAGGTCACCATGGTCCCGGAGCTGCACGGCGAGGAGATCTAGCGTGCGACAGATGAACGGCGCCCCTTCGGCGGAGACGGCGACCGAGCCGATCGCCGACATCCGCGCGCTCTTCGACATCTACCAGAGCGGCGTCGCGTGGCACTGCGTGTGCGCGATCAGCAGGCTCCGCGTCCCCGATCTGCTCGCCGGCGGCGCCCGCCCGGTCGCGTGGCTGGCGGCCGAGGCCGGTGCCGACGAGGACGCGCTGCGCCGTGTGCTGCGCCTGCTGTCCGGCCACGGGATCGTCACGTTCGACCCGGTGCCGGATGAGGTGTCGCTCACCGGACGCGGACGGCTGCTGTGCGCCTCGCACCCGATGTCGTTGCAGGCGACGTTCGCGACGCTGGGGATCTCCGACGTCGCGCACGCGCTGACCGAGACCCTCACCACGGGCCACGCGGCGGCGCCCGGGGTCCTCGGCACGGGCTTCTGGGAGTATCTCGCCCCGCGGCCGCAGGAGCAGACGACCTTCGGCAGGGCGATGGTGGAGCAGGCGCGGTTGCTGTCGCTGCCGTGCCTGCCGCTGCTCGACTGGCCGGAGAGCGGGATGATCGTCGACGTCGCGGGCGGCGTCGGCGTCCTGACCGCCGGGGCGCTCCAGGAGGCGCCCGGGGCGACGGCGGTCCTCGTCGACCAGCCACAGGTCCTGGCTCTGGCCGGGCCGTACCTGGAGAGTCAGGGGGTGTCCGGCCGATACGCGCTCCATCCCGGCGATCTGTTCGTCCCGCCGCCGCCGGGCGATCTGTATCTGCTCGCCCGGGTGTTGCACGACTGGGACGACGCCGCGGCGGTCCGGATCCTCCGCGCCGTCGCGAGCGGGGCGCCGAGGCAGGCCCGCCTCCTGCTGTTCGAGGACCTGCTTCCCGAACACGGCGTCCCCGCCTCCCAGCAGAGCTGGAGCGACGTCGCCATGATGGTCCTGTACGAGGGGGCCAGGGAACGCACGCTGACGGAGTATCGGCGGCTGCTGGAACACGGCGGATGGCGGTTCGAGAAGGTCGTCACCGGTCCGCCGGGAATGAGCGTGATCGAGGCCGTCAGAGGTACGGCCCCGGCCGAATCGGACATCGGAGAGGTGAAGCCTTGATCGATCCTGCCGACTACCCGCTGTGGAACAGCCCCACGATGGGCGCCTACCTTCGGACGCTCAGGCCGGAGAGCATGCTGGTCGAGGGACGGGGGGTGCGGGTACGCGACCGGGGCGGACGCTGGTTCCTCGATGCCCGCTCCGGGCTGTGGAACGTCACGCTGGGATACGGCCACCAGGCCGTCGGCGAGGCCGTCAAGAAGCAGATCGACACCCTTGCCTACGCCAACCTGATCGGCTACGGACGGCCCAGCGCGATCTCCGTCGAGGCGGCCAACGCCCTCGTGCCGCACCTTCCCCCCACGATGAACAAGATCCGATACTGCAGCAACGGCGCGCAGGCGGTCGAGACGGCGGTGCTGCTGGCCCGTTTCCTGCACCGCGCCGACGGTGCGCCCGCCCGCAGGGCGGTGTTCGGCCTGTGGAGCGGCTACCACGGCCTCGGGGCCGCCGGAGGCGCGCTCACCGGCATGCCGTACGTGCACGAACAGTCCGGCCCCCTGCTGCCCGACGTCGAACACGCTCCCGGCCCGTTCACCGCGGGGCGGCCCGGCGAGGCCGGAGACCTCGAACGGCTCATCACCTCCTACGGTCCGGAACGCGTGGCGGCGGTCGTCGTCGAACCGGTGGTGGGTGAGGGCGGCCACGTGCTCACCGACGAGTACCTGCACACGCTCGCGGCCTTCTGCCGGGAGCACGGGATCTATCTGATCGTCGACGAGGTGACGACCGGGATGGGCCGCACGGGCGAGTTCACCCGCACCGGACAGGTCGGTGTCCAGCCGGACATGCTCACCCTCGGCAAGGGCCTGAGCGCCGGATACGCGCCCCTGTCGGCCGTGGTCCTGTCGGACGCGGTCTACGAACGGATTCTGGGTCTCGACTACGACCAGAAGTTCCTCATCGGCTCGACGAACGACGGTCACCCCCTCGGGCTGGCCGCCTCCATCGCCGTGGTGGACACGCTGACCGGCGACGGAGTACTGGAGAACGTGAAGCACCGGGGCGCGGAGCTGTACGCCGGTCTCACCGCGGTGGCCGAAAGGCATCCGCATGTGAACGCGGTCCGGGGCACCGGCCTGATGTACGCCGTCGAGATGCGCGGGCCGGACGGTGAGCCCGCTCACGAGGCGGCCTCAAGCCATCTGCGGCTGGCGATGGAGGATCGGGGGGTTCTCGTCTCCGCACTCGCGATAAGCCCGGCTATCATGATCATTCCCCCGCTGGTGATCTCAGCGGACGACGTGACCCAGATCGTGACGGCGCTCGACGAGGCGCTGGAGGAACTCGGCCCGTGATCCGGTGCCGGGACGTGCGAGAAGGCGGGCAGCGAGTGGATGGGGGAGCGGCACGATGAAACTCGGTCTCAAACCGGACTCGGTGGTCCGTAACCGGTCGTTCGCGCTGCTGTGGTCGAGCCAGTCACTGTCACTGGTCGGCACGCAGATCACCCTTGTCGCGCTGCCGCTGACCGCGGTCGTCGTCCTGAACGCGACCCCGATGCAGGCCGGTGTCCTCGGCTTCCTCGAACGCCTGCCGTACCTGCTGTTCGCACCGCTCATCGGCGTGCTCGTCGACCGGGGGAGACGCAGGCCGCTGTTGATAGGCTCCGACGCGGTCAGGGCCCTGCTGCTGGGCTCGATCCCCGTCTCGTACGGCCTCGGCTTCCTGTCGATCGGGCAACTGTTCGTGGTGGCGTTCGTCATCGGCATGATGACGGTCGTCTTCGACGTGTCCTACCAGGCCTTCCTTCCCGGCCTCGTGGGGCGTGGGCACCTCGTCGAGGCGAACGGCAGGCTGCAGATCTCCGAATCGCTGGCCCAGGTGGCGGGCCCCGGGCTCGCGGGCCTGCTGATCGGCGTGCTGAGGCCGCCGGTCGTCGTCGCCATCGACGCGATCAGCTATCTCGTGTCCGCGCTTTCGCTGCTGGGCGTCAAGAGGGACGAACGCCCGGCGCCGCCCCCGTCCGGAACGGCGCTCTCGATACGGGCCTCGCTGCGCGAGGGCCTGGACATGGTGCTACGCCATCCGGTACTGCGCTGGGCGATGATCGCCGGCGCCGTGGGGAACTTCTTCTTCGACGCCCTGACGGCCGTGTTCTTCCTGTTCCTCATCCGTGACGTCGGCACCGGCGCCGGTGGGGTCAGCCTGATCATCTCGGTGGGGAGCGTGGGGGCGCTGTGCGGCGCGTTCTGCCTGGGACCCGTCACACGCTTCCTCGGCACGGGGCGGTCGTTGCTGGTGTCCACCGCGCTGCCCGGGGTGGGGGTGCTCGGCCTCGCGACCGTTCACGGGGGCGGCATCGGGCTGGTCACCGCGGCGGCGGCGAACTTCGTCGTACTGTTCGCGGTCCCGATCTACAACGTCACGATCATCAGTCTGCGGCAGGCCGTCACCCCCGACCACCTGCTCGGACGGGTCGTCGCGACCGTGCGCATGATCTCCTGGGGCGCGCTGGCGCTCGGCTCGCTGGCGGGCGGGGCGCTGGGCGGCCGGATCGGTCTCAGGGAGACGGTGCTCGTCGCCGGTGTCGGACTGTTCGTGCCCACCGTGATCCTGTGGTTCTCACCGGTGCGTCACATGCGCTCCGTCCAGGAACTCTCCGACGATGATCCGACCGCCTCACCGCAGGCCGCCCGCTCCGAGTGACGAGAAGGGAACGATCTTGAGCCCCTACCACGGGTCCGGTCCCGGGGAGATCACCCCGGACGGCTGTGCCGTTGAGTTCTACGACCTCCTGCCGCCGATGGGGGAGGCCGAGATCGTGCACGCGGCTCTGCCCGCCGGGGCGTCGATCCTGGAGCTCGGCTGCGGGACCGGCCGGATCCTGCGGCCCCTGGCCGATCTCGGCCACCCGGTCATGGGGGTCGACGAGTCCCCGGCGATGCTGGAACGCCTGGGAGAGCTGCCCGCCGTACGGGACCGGATCGAGACGGTGCGTCTGGGGCGCGTCTTCGACGCCGTCCTGCTCGCCAGCACCATGATCAACACGGACCCGGCGCAACGCCGCGCCTTCCTGCGGACCTGCCGTGAACACCTCGCCCCGAACGGCACGGCCGTCTTCCAGCGGACCGCCCCGGACTGGTTCGACACGGCCCAGCCGACCGCGCACGAACACGACGGCATCCGCCGCGTGGTCAGAGAGGTCCACCGGGACGGGCCGTGCGTCGACGTCGTCATCGACTACCACGTCGGCGAACGAACCTGGACCCACGCCTTCAGCCGCCACCCCGTCGACGGAGCCGAACTCGCCGGCGACCTGGCCGAGGCGGACCTGACCCTGGGCCGGTGGCTCACCGACGACCGCACCTGGTTCACCGCGACCCCACGGACTCCACGGACCCCACGGACTCCACGGACCCCACGGACTCACTGACTCGCGGGTACGCCTCAGGCCAGCAGGCCGCGCAGGCCCCTGGCGACGAACAGCATGCCGAACACCAGGATCAGCAGCAGGGACAGGGCGCCGTTGTGCCGGATCAGCCAGCCGCGCATCCGCCGCAGTCGCTGCGGGCCGTCCTTGCTGAGCGCGGTGGCGTAGGGGGCGAGCACGCCGAGGCTGCCGATGACGACGAACGCGGCCGCGAGGATCACCTGCCGCCCCGCGGGCAGTGGCACCCGGCCTGCGGCGACGGCACCGCCGGCCAGGGAGGCGAGGTTGACCGGGTTGGCCACGATGAGCACGGCCGCCACTCCGGCGATCCTGGGTTTGGTCATCGTGTCCATCGCGGCGATCCAGCCGGGCACCTTCGGGTCCCTGCCCTCCTTGCGGCGTACGGCCCTGCGAACACCGAAGAAGGCCGTCAGGAGCAGGAGGACGCCGATGACCAGGCTGATCCAACCGGCCCAGGCGGGCGACTCGTGGCCGGTGGCACCGGTGGCGCCCAGCAGCGCGATGAGGGCCAGCAGCACGACCCAGCTCATGATCAGCCAGGTGATCTCGAACAGCAGGGCCTTGGCCCGCCCGTTGGCGCTGATCAGCAACGCGATGACGGCCACGACCGGGAACGGTGAGACGATCAGGCCCAGCGTGTAGGGCAGCATGTCGGCGAACGCCTCACCCATGGTCGCCCTCCCGGTAGGCGATGGCCGCGGTTTCGTTGGAGCGGCGTACGGCCCTGACCCCCAAGCTGCGATTGGCTTACCCCCTTTGACCTGGGATGATGCTTGGCGATCTCGTGAACCTGCCCCATCTCGCACCACGGATGCTCGGCCGCGAAGCCGCTCCGCCGACCTTCGCGACGGGCGAACGGCCCCCAGCGGTGCCGGGGGCCGTTCGCTGCGTTCGAGGAGCGGGAGGTCAGACGCCGAACGCCGCCGGGTAGCGGATGACGCCGCTCGGGACCGGCTGTTCAGGGTTGAAGGCGAGCGCCATCATGTACTTGTCCTCGACGTCGAAGGGCGGGCGGATTCCGTACCCGGAGGCCGGGGTGAAGCCGAAGCGGGGGTAGTACTCGGCGTGGCCGAGCACGAGCACCAGGTTCTCGCCCTGCTCACGGGCGGCTCGCAGAGCGGCGCGGATGGCGGCGGACCCGGAGCCCTGCCGCTGATGGTCGGGCTTGACGGCGCACGGGCCCAAGGTGAGGGCGGGTGAGTCGCCGACATGGCAGCGGGTGAGCAACGCGTATCCAGCGAGATCGCCGTCGGGGGTCTCGGCCAGCCAGGACAGGCCGGGCAGCCACGCCTGCGGGTCGGCTCGCAGCGCCTCGACAAGGTCGGCCTCGTGCGGGCTGGGGAAGGCGGCGAGGTTGATGTCGCGGATGGCGGCGACGTCGCCGGCGTTCTCGGGACGGGTGGTCCAGGAAGAGGTCATGGTCGGGTTCGTCTCCTTGTCCTTCTGCGGATGCAGGACATAGCCGGTGTACCGGTAGTCAGCGCCGTGCTCGCGGCGCATGGTGATCTCTTGCAGGGTGGCCGCGACCGCCCCGCGCATCCCGGGTACGGCCAGGTCGGCCGCGTGGGCGCGCTGTGACAGCGGCGTGCGGTACTCCTCGAACCAGTCGAGGTACGGCTGACGCAGGTCGACCGCGGTGACCTCGGCTCCGGCCTGGGCCGGCACCAGCGAGGAGCGGCCCGGCCCGCAGCCGATGTCCAGCACGCGCGGGCGCGGCGTCGGCGGCCCGGCCAGGGACAGCAGGTGGCGGGCGGTCGCGTCGGAGCCGGGGCCTTGACGTGCCAGGTTGTCGTGCAGGGCGAAGAACGCCGCCACTGTGGGGTCGCCGACCGGGTCGTACGGTCCTCCGGGCATGGTGGTGCGGCCTCCGGGTGGCCGATGAGCGGTCGAGGAGGTCGGTGGGACGCGGCCGGTCATGGCTGCTGGTCCCGGAACCTGTAGGTGGCGCGCAGGTGACTGGTGATGGCCTTCTGCCGGTTGACGCGCTCGTCGCGCAACCGGGCATCGGTACGTGCGGCCGCCCAGGCGTTCTCCCGTTGCAGCTTGCGGTAGCTGTCCAGACGGCGTCCGGCCAGCTCGCCCGCGTCGATGGCGGCCTGAACCGCGCAACCCGGTTCGGTGTCGTGGGCGCAGTCGCCGAAGCGGCAGTCCCGAGCGAGGCGTTCGATCTCGGCGAAGACCTGCTCCAGGCCGTCGGCGGCGTCATGCAGGCTGATCCCGCGCAGGCCGGGCGTGTCGATGAGGACCCCGCCGCCGGGCAGGGGAACCAGTTCGCGGCGGACCGTGGTGTGGCGGCCCTTGCCGTCCTGCTCGCGTACCGTGCCGGTGGCCAGCCGCTCCTCGCCGAGCAGCGTGTTGCCGAGGCTGGACTTGCCCGCGCCCGAGGGGCCGAGCAGCACGGTGGTACCGCGCACCAGCGCGGCCAGCACGTCGATGTTGTGACCGGTGGCGACGCTGGTGACCAGGACGTCCACGCCGGGTGCCAGCGCTTCGGCCTCGGCGTGGACGGCCTCGGGATCGTCGGCCAGGTCCGCCTTGGTCAAGACGATCACCGGCTGCGCCCCGCTCTCCCAGGCCAGGGCGAGCAGCCGCTCCAGTTTGGCCGCGTCCAGGGGCGTGGCCAGGGACAGGGCGATGACGACCGTGTCGACGTTGGCGGCGAGCACCTGTCCGTGGGAGGACCTGGACGCCGACGAACGCACGATCGCGCTGTGCCGCGGCAGCAGCGCCGCCAGGTGCGGTTCGGCGCCCGGGCGCAGCGCGGCCCAGTCGCCGGTGCAGGGCGTCAGGAGCGGGTCGGGCGGGTACGGCGCGGCGAACGAGGCCCGCAGCGGGCCCGACGTGGTGATCGCCGTGCACAGGCCGCGATCGACCCGGGAGATCCGCGCCGGCACGAGGCCCGCTTCGTAGTGCTCGGTGAAGGTTCGGTCGAGTGCGCCGGTCCACCCGTACCTGAACAGGCCGGATGGATCGGTGTACGTGTATGGCAACGTGAGAGACCCTTGCGGAGAAGGGGCCCCGACGAGACGCGGACGTCACCCCGCCTGGCGAACCCGATGGCTCAAGGCTGGGGGAAGAAGTGGGTCAGACCGGGGCCCGGGACGTGAGGTTGGTCCGGGCGCTGCCCATGGCAGCGGTCTTCACCGCGGTCATCAAACCTCACCTCCCTCCCACATCGATCCAATACCGAACGAACGGCAGCCTAGCACCCCGACCAGGGTCAGTTGTACCGCTGCCGGTGAGGTCCACCGTGACCTTTCCTCACCGACGCCGTGGAACGACCGCTCGGACGCGGACCACGGACGTTCGCACACTGGTGCACGTGACGCCGACGCGTTCCGGCCCTGACGGCGGTGGCCTCATCACCCGGGCGCGCCCCGCCGCGTACGATCAGGCCTTGCCACTCCGTGATCCAGGCAAACCGCTCAATGACTCACCGCACAGGAGACGCCAGCACATGAACACGTCATCGTCGTCATCTGGAGCGGAACGGGCCGCCGAGTCATCCATCCGGATCGGCGCTCTTGCCCCGCTGACCCGGCCTGGCTGGGTCGAGGCGGGCCGGCACCTGGTCGCCGGGCTTGAGCTGGCCGTTCACGAGGTCAACGACGCCGGGGGCATCGCCGGAAGGCCGTTCGAACTGGTGGTCAGGGACACCGCGGCCGATCCGCAGAAGGCCGCGGCGGCCGTGGACGAACTGGCCGGTCTGGGGGTGACCGCCCTCGTGGGGGAGTATCACAGCGTCGTCGCCCGAGCCGCCGCAGCCAGGGCCGACGCCCTCGGCCTGCCCTTCCTCTGCTCGTCGGCGGTCCTCGACGAGCTCACCGAGCGGCCGACGGAGTGGGTCGCGCGCCTGGCCCCCGCGCAGTCCCACGGCTGGCGGATCTACGCGGACTTCCTTCTCCGCGCGGGCCACAGCCGGATCGCCGTGGCGGTCCAGCCGAGTGTCTACTGGGCGTCCGGGACCCGCGTCCTGCGGGACCACCTCGCCCCCCGTGGCGGCACCGTCACCGAACTCGACATGCTCGCACTCACCCCCGCGGCCGTGTGCGACGCACTCGTCCGTGACCGCGCGACAGCCCTTCTCCTTCTGGTCGGTCACCCGGAGCCGGCGGCGTCGATCGTCACGTCCGTCCGCCGTGACCCGCGCCTCGGCGAGATCATGATCGGCGCTCCGGCCGGGCAACCGGAGTCCGCCGAGTGGGCGACGCTGCTGGGCGACGACGGCGTCGCGATCCCCTTCCTGCGCTACCTGCCCGAAGTCCTCAGCCCGCTCGGCGCACGCGTCGAGACGGCCCTTCGCGAACGGCTGGCCGAAGCACCCTCCTTCGTGGCCTTCGAGGGCTACGACACGATCGCCGTCCTCGCCGACGCGCTGCGGTCCCACGGCACGGACCGGGCACGTGTCGCCGAAGCATGGCCGCACGTCGCGGTCGAGGGCACCCGTGGGTGGATCCGGTTCTCCCGCACCCCGGGCATCAGCGTCCGGCAGTGGGTCTGGGCACCGGTCCAGATCGTCGACCGGGACCCGGCGGAACCCGGTCGCCTCCGGGTCCTGCACTCCGGCTGAGCCGGTTCTCCCTCGTAGGATCGGCGGCATGGCGACGAGGCTTGTACAGATTGCGATGGACGCCCGGGATGACTCCGTGGTCGGCGGCTTCTGGGCGGAGGCCCTCGGCTGGGGTGTCTCCAGCGAGGGACCCGGCGTGACCAACGTCGAACCCGTGGGCTTCGCCTATCCCGACCCCGCCGCGTTGTACATCGACGTGGTCGCCGTACCGGAACCCAAGACGGTGAAGAACCGCCTGCACGTCGATCTCGCGACCACCTCCGCCGCCCACCAGGCGGACCTGGTCGCGCGCCGTCGGGCCCTTGGCGCGACGTCCGCCGACGTGGGCCAGGGCGACGTTCCCTGGACGATTCTCGCCGACCCGGAGGGCAACGAGTTCTGCGTGCTGGAGCCTCGGCCGATCTACCGGGACACCGGGCCGATCGCCGCGGTGGTGGTCGACTGCGTGGATCCGCGGGCCATGGCCCGGTTCTGGGGTGGGGCGATGGACTGGACCCTGCACGAAGTCACCGACGACCATGCGACACTGCGCTCGGCCAAGGGCGTCGGGCCGTACCTTGAGTTCGTCCGCACGCCCGATGTGAAGACCGTGAAGAACCGCGTCCATCTCGATCTCCGGCCGTACCCCGGCGACGACCAGGCGGCGGAGGTCGCCATGCTGCGAGCTCTCGGTGCCGTCGACGTCGACCTCGGCCAGGGCGGCGTTCCCTGGACGGTTCTCGCCGACCCGGAGGGCAACGAGTTCTGCGTCCTCGCCCCGCGCTGAGAGCTTGGTCCGCGGATCGTCAAGGGCAGATCTGCTGATACGACTCCCCGGGAACATACTGCTGCCATTCCTGCCGGGTGAGGGAGCGCCCCACGGCGGCGCAGACCGCCGCGGGCGGATCCGGGGGCAGCTCCGTCTTCCACAGCCGGATGGTCCTGTCCTCCCCACCGGTGGCCAGCAGGCGACCGTCGGGGCTGAAGGCGACCGTGCGGACGGCACGGCTGTGACCGGACAGGGGAGTGCCGATCGGCCTGCGGGTGGCCATGTCCCACAGCCGGATGGTCCTGTCCTCCCCACCGGTGGCCAGTAGACGGCCGTCGGGGCTGAAGGCGACCGAGTTCACCGGACCGTTGTGCCCCTCCAGAGGAGCACCGACCGGGAGGCGGGTGGCCATGTCCCACAGCCGGATGGTCCTGTCCTGCCCGCCCGTGGCCAGTAGACGGCCGTCGGGGCTGAAGGCGACCGAGTTCACCGGACCGTTGTGCCCCTCCAGAGGAGCACCGACCGGAAGCTGGGAGACCACGTCCCACAACTGGATGACGCCGCGCCAGTTCCCCGCCGCCAGCAGACGGCCGTCAGGGCTGAAGGCGACCGAGTTCACCGGCCTGCTTCCCCTCACGAGGGGAGCGCCCACCGGGAGATGGGAGGCCACGTCCCACAGCCGGATGACGCCGCGCCAGTTCCCCGCCGCCAGCAGACGGCCGTCAGGGCTGAAGGCGACCGAGTTCACCACACTTTCGGAGTTGCCAAGGGCGAGAGCACCGACCGGTTGGCGGGTGACGGCGTCCCAGAGGTGAACGTTCGCGTCGCTGCCGGAGGTGGCCAGCAGACGGCCGTCAGGGCTGAACGCCAGTGTGGCGATACCGCTGGCGGAGCCGGTCACGGGGGAGCCGCTCGGGCGGCGCGTCGTGACGTCCCACAGGCGGAAGGTTTTGTCGGTTCCACCGCTGACCAGCAGACGGCTGTCCGGGCTGAAGGCCACGGCGGTGACATCGAGGGTGTGACCGGATGGAAGGCCGCTGATCTCGTGGAATGTCGCGGTGTTCCACAACCGGATGGTGCCGTCATCACTGACGCTGGCCAGGATGCCGCCGCTCGGACTGAACGCGATGTTCGCGATCGGGCCGGTGTGTCCGCTCAACGGAACGCCGACGGGCCTCTGGGTACGGGCGTCCCACAGCCGGATGCGTCTGCCGCCTTCGTCGACGACGGCCAGCATGGCGCCGTCCGAGCTGAGTGCCAGGTCGCCGGTGTAGCCCGTCGGCAGGGGGCGGCCGACCGGGCTGCCGGTGGCGGCGTCCCATAACCGCACACTCGGACTCGCCATCCCGAAGGTGGCGGCGACGGCGCCGTCGGCGCTGAACCTCACCTGAGGGGACATTCCGACGTCGCCGTCGAACATCGGGCCCTTCATGCGGCGAGTGGCCAGATCCCAGCGCTGTACGCGTGCCCCATCAAGGTAACTGGCGGAAACGGTGGTGCCGTCGGGGCTGAAGGCCACCATGACGGCGCCGCGAGCAGAGGCGATGGGCAAGGTGGCGACCGGACGGCGAGCGACGACGTCCCACACCTGGACGCCTCCCTCGTCGTCGGCGGTGTTCAGCCGGACACCGTCCCGGCTGAACTGCATGGTGGTGACGGCGGTGGTGTGACTGGTGGGCAGGGTCCCGACCAGGCGACGGGTGGCGACCTCCCACAGCCGCACGTCCTCACCGACGCCGGCGGTGGCCAGCAGGCGGCCGTCCGGGCTGAAGGCCATCGTGAGGACGGCGCCGTAGCGGGCGGGGCCGACGAACAAGGTGGAGACGAGCTGATGGGAGGCGAACTGCCACAGCTGAACGCTCCCGTCGGTGCCGGCGGTGGCCAGCAGGCGGCCGTCGGGACTGAAGACCACGGTGGTGACGGCGCCGGTGGGGTTTCTCAGAACTCCGTCCAGGGAACCGGTCAGCATGGTCAGCATGTCGTAGCGGGCCTCGGCGGTGGAGGCGAAACGCCAGGAGGCGGCGGCCAGCAGCCCGGACAGGGCCGGGTCCGTCGCGGCCAGTTCGTCACTTCTTTTGGCGACGAGCTGGGCCAGGATCTCGCGGCCACGGGCGTCGACCTGACGGGCCGCGGCGACCGCGGACACGGCGGCGCCCGAGGCCACGATGGCCAGGACGGCCAGCGCGGCCACCGCCAGCCGCGCCAGCCGCCTGCGCCGGGCGGTGGCGCGGTCGGCCGACTCCGCCGCCCGCACGGAGGCGCGCAGGAAGGCCTGCTCGGCGACGGTGAGGTCGTCGGGGTGGCTCAGCAACGGCTTGGCGGCGGTCAGGCGCGTTCCCCGGTACAGGACACCGGCGTCCCGGCCGTGCTCGTTCCAGAGGGCGGCGGCCTCGCCCAGGCGCCGCCGCAGGCGCAGCAGCTCACGCTCCTGATCGATCCAGGCGCGCAGCCGCGGCCAGGAGGTGATCAGCGCCTCGTGGGTCAGTTCGACGTGGTCGTCGTGCAGCGTCACCAGCCGGACCCGGGCGAGCCGTTCCAGCACCCCTTCGGGGTGTGCGATATGGTCGAAGTCCTCGTAGGAGACCGGGCAGCGGGTGTCGGCCGCCTGCTCACCCGGGCTGACCAGCCGCAGCAGCACCCGCTTGGCCTGGTCGGCCTGCTCGGGAGACAGGTGCGTGTAAACCTGCTCGGCGGTGGCGGCGATCGCCCCGTGCACTCCGCCGGCCCGTTCGTAGCCTTCCAGGGTCAGCAGAGTGCCACGGCGGCGTCGCCAGGTCTCCAGCAGCGCGTGTGACATCAGCGGCAGCCCACCGGCCTCTCCCGCCACGTCCTCGATGATCCGGTCGGTCAGGGCGCGTTCCACGATCAGTCCGGCGGCGACGGCCGGTTTGACGATCGCCTCCCGCAACTCCTGCCGGTTCATCGGCCCGACCAGCACCGTCGAGCCCTGTAGGGCCTCGGTGAGAGTGGGATGCTCGGCGCAACGGCCGAAGAAGTCGGCCCGCACCGCGAGGACCACCCGCCCACCGCCCGGTCCGGCCGTCGCCAGCAGCAGGTCGATGAACGCGGCCCGCTCGGCCACGTCCGAACACAGGGTGAACAGTTCCTCGAACTGGTCGACCACCACCAGCTCACCCCCGGTGAAGGCGGTGAAGGTGCCGGCGTGCTCACGCATCGGGTGGGCACCGGGAGTGAGCGTCACGACGGCCGGCACAGGTTCGCCCAGGGCACCGTACCGGGCGGCGGGGATCAGGCCGGCGCGTAGCAGTGAGGACTTGCCGCTGCCCGACGGGCCGAACACCGCGGCCAGGCGCCGCCGCTCCAGCATTCCTGTCACCTGGTCCAGCAACCGTTGCCTGCCGAAGAAGCGGTCACGGTCGCCGACGTCGTAGTGCGTCAGCCCCTGGTACGGCGCGGCCCGCTCCTCCTCACCGGCGGCGGGGGAGGCGTGTTCTTCGGCCGCCTGCCGCCAGCGCGTCCGCCAGCCGGCCACGTCCCCGCCACAGGCGCGTACGTAGGCCTCCACCACAGGCCAGGACGCCAGCCGCTGCCCGGCCGCCGCCCGCGACAGCACGCTGACCGAATATCCCGCCCGGTCGGCCATTTCCCGGTAGGTGGGACCACCCGCCTCCTGCCGCAGTTTACGGAGCTCGTAGGCGAAACGTTGGGCCACCCCCGCGGTGGGATCCAGGGGAGTCTCACTCCGGCCCATCCAGTGCTCCCTCCGCCTCGGCGCCGAGAGGTCGACCGAGCCGTCAAATTAACTCAGGCCGAGAAACAGCGGCAACCGTGGCGTTCCTTCACCGGATCGGCTGCGTGGTTTCGGGTGCGCCCGTCAGAGAATTGCGGCCTGCGCCGATCGGATTCTTTTTGTTGCGCACCGGGGCCTGACCTGCGCAACAACCTCTCCGGCGGCTACCTATGGTCGAGAAAGGAAAAGACACGTCTTCCAAAGAACGAGCTGGAGGCTTTCTTGCGCCTCGACGAGCGCGGCGGGCAGCCAACGAATTCAACGGTGAATGCCGAGCCCGTTTTCCGTGACCACGAACCATCCGCCGGCTGTTTCGTCCGGCACCGGGAAACGGTCGGCGGACGGCCTCCCGCGGTCGTCCTCGGCGACCACGAAGAGGCGTCCCACGCCGTCGTGCGCCGGATCGGTCTCGGGGCGTTGCACCTGTCATGGCTTTCGTTCCCGCCGTCGCAGGTCTGGCGTGCCGACACGCTGATCCGCCGCTCGGCCCCCGGGACGTACTGCCTCTCGCTGCCCCTGCGCGGCGCCGAGCAGCTGGATCTGGGGAGTCGGCAGGTGATCGCGGGCCCGGGGGACCTGCTGTTCCACGACACCACCCAGCCCTTCCACATCCACCTGCTGGCCGACGCGACCGGTGGTGCCGAGATCGTGATCCTGTACATCCCCAAGGTGCTGATGCCCTTGCCCGCCGACTCTCTGGTACGGCTCGCCGGTCGAAACCTGCTCTGCTCGGCCGGGGTCGGCGCCCTGCTGCGCCGGCACATCCTTGGGCTGGCCCGGCACACCTCCAGTTGCAGCGCGGCCGACGCCACCCGGCTGTCCATGATCACCCTGGACCTGGTCGCCGCGACCTGCGCTCACATCCTCGAAGCAGGCTCCTTCCCGCAGACCGAGTCGCCCCGTCAGATGTTGCGGGCACGCATCCACGCGTTCATCCAGCGGTATCTGAGCGACCCGGAGCTGTGCCCCGCGGGCATCGCCGCGGCACACCAGATCTCCGTTCGTTACCTGCACCGGCTTTTTCAGGACCAGGGGCTGAGTGTGGCCGCCTGGATCCGCTCATGCCGCCTGGAACGCTGCCGCCATGACCTGGCCGACCCCGCTCTGCGGCTCCGGCCCGTCCACGCCATCGCCGCTCGCTGGGGATTCGCCAACAACGCGCACTTCAGTCGTCTTTTTCGCGCCGCCTACGAGATCTCTCCGATCGATTACCGTCACCGCATCCACCTCATCGGACAACAGGCACCGGAAACGCCCTCCCGGTCGTCATGCGACATGCTCAAGCCGTGGGAAGGCCAACCCGGCGTCGATGTCCCGGCGACCTCGAAACCGCCGAGGAGCCGCGGAACCCGCGCCACCTGACCTTTTGAAAGGACTCGGCGTCAGAGCGGGTTGTCCGTCGCTTCCGGTCGGTCGGGCTGGAAGATCTCCTCGATGGTCAGGCCGAAGACGTCGGCGATGGTGAAGGCCAGGGGCAGGCTGGGGTCGTACCGCTCGGTCTCGATGGCGTTGATGGCCTGCCGGGAGACCTCGCACCGGTCGGCCAGGTCGGCCTGGCTCCATCGGCGGGCCGCACGCAGCTCGCGCAGTCGGTTCTTCATGGTGGGCCGTCACCGGTTCAGGCGGGTGCGCAGGTCCGCGATCAGCAGCCATGTCGCCACACCGCCGAGAAGGATCACCTGCGCGAGCTGCTGGAGCCGTACGACACCCGCGGCGTCGAGCAGGGTGGCCACCTGCAGCGCCACGAGGACCGCGGCGAACGCGACGGCCATGCTCTCCAGCTGGATCCTGCGCAGGTATTCGTCCGCGCGCCGGAACGCACGCAGCAGCACCCAGGCGATCGCGAGGGTGAACACGATGGTGGTCGCGATCCACCAGGCCTTCTGGGCGGTGCTCTGGTCGGGGTTGCTGCCGAGGGCCAGGGCGATCACCCCCAAAGTGGACACGGGTATGCCGTCGATGAGCACGGCGCGCCGGGCCGCGCGTGTCAGCTGGTCCTGCTGTATCTGGTTTGCCATGGAATGAATGTAAAGCACACCTTCCATGAAGTAAAGTGTCCATGACTTCATGGAAGGTGTGCTTTACATTTCGACGTCCCCAGACCCTCCGGGAGGCGGTCTTGGCCGTCCGTTCCGACGGCCACCGCGGTGTTCTCCGGCCCGCGCCCCGAACCGCCGAGGGCGCTTCCGAGGAAAACGAGGACGGGTGGGCGCTCCGCGCGGAGGAGGACTCAGAGGGCGGCCAGGCCAAGGGCGGCCGTGACCGCGCTGAGCACCAGCAGGACCAGGGAGGGCAGGCTGCCCTTGGCGGCGTCGCGGGCCTTGACGTGGGTGGCGACGGCGCCGGCCATGAGGAGCGCCAGGCCGATCGCCGCCGCCACGCCGAGGGCTCCGACCCACAGCCCGGCGATCAGGCCGACGGCTCCGATGATCTCCAGCGCGCCGATGACGCGCATGAACCCGGCGGACACGCCGAGTCTGCCGAGCTGGGCGGCCATCTCCTCCTTGCCGGAGGCCTTCGGGAAGCCGGCTCCGGCGAAGGCGAGGGCCAGCAGGACGGACAGGACGGCGGTGGCGATGAACATGGCCGCGATCTCCTCACGGAAATTACTTCAATGATTGAACTATTTTCTATCAGAAGTTGTTTCTCGCGTGCCGGCGGGGGGCCCACCAGGGCCAAAGGGTCTCGCCACGTCAAGGACGAACGGATTCCAGGCAGCGATGACACCGCCCGACGGTGCCGGGCCAACCGTGGAGGCGGGCCCCTCCGGGGCTCAGTTCCGGGTGCCGGGTCCGGTCGCCGACTGGGCCGTGCGCAGCAGCGAGAGCAACTCGGTCCGCTGGCCGGCGTCGAGCACCGAGATGATCGGCGCGTTTTCGAACAGGCGGGCCAGGAGGCGGTCCCTGAGCTGGTGTCCACGGCTTGTGAGGAGAAGCCGCTTGGCCCTGCGGTCCTCGGGGTCCGGTTCCCGGCGTAGGAAGCCGCTCCGTTCGAGGGAGTCGGCGATCGCGGTCACGTGGGACGGCTCGCAGCGCAGATGTGCGGCCACCCCTCCCATGCGCTGGGGCTCCTGGAGGTGGATCAGTGTTTGGGCCTGCGGAACGGTGAGCCCGACATGGGCGGCGGTCTCCTCGAAGTTCACGCGCAGGGCCGCCGCCACGGCGAACAGACGCTCCACGATCTCCTGGCCCTCCGGGTCCGGCCACTCGATTCGGATATCCGCCACGCCCTGAACTATTTCACGCCCGGCGTGGTTCCCGGGCGGCGAGGTGGTTCGGGGGTGCGTTCAGTCGTGCGGGGGAAGGTGCCCGAGCTGGTGGTCGGCGGCGTTGAGCGCCTCGTCCACCAGACGCCGCAGGTGTCCGTGACGCAGAGCGTAGATCACGCGGCGGCCCTCCTTTCGGGTGGTGACCAGCTCGGCCAGGCGAAGGCGGGCCAGGTGCTGGCTGACCGCCGGGCGGGCGAGGTCGCAGGCGGCGGTGAGCGTCGTCACGTCCGCCTCGCCTTCTGACAGCCGCCGCAGCAGGGCCAGGCGGGTGCGGTCGGCCAGCAGGGACAGGATGTCGGCGGCGACGGCCAGGCGTTCGCCCTGGTCACGCTCTTGCGAGTCATGCGCACCTGATAGGTGCATGCGTGCGCTCATCTGCACATAATGAGGGATGGGCGGTCCGCCGTCCAACCGGCTCACCCCGATTCGCACAGACTGGAGCTGTCGTGAGCGATCACACCACCCCCCACGAGCCGCACCACCATCCCCACGGCCACGGCCACGGCCACGGGCATGGGCATGGGCATGGGCATGGCGGGAGTCGTGGACTGCTGGCCCGCGCCAGGCACGCCTTCGTCCCGCACAGTCACGACAGCGCCGACAAAACCGACGTGGCGCTGGAGTCCAGCACCCGTGGCATGCGTGTGCTGGCGATCTCCTTCGCCGTGCTCATGGTGACCGCGCTGGTCCAGGCGGTGATCGTGGCGGCCTCGGGGTCGGTGGCGCTGCTGGGCGACACCCTGCACAACGTCGCCGACGCGCTGACCGCCGTCCCGCTGGCGATCGCCTTCTCGCTGGGACGGCGAGCGGCCACGCGCCGGTTCACCTACGGGTACGGCCGGGCGGAGGACCTGGCCGGGATCGTCATCGTGATCCTGATCGCCGCCTCGGCGGGCATGGCCGCCTATGAGGCGATCAGGCGCCTGATCGTCCCCGAGAACGTCCAGGCGCTCGGCTGGGTGGCCGTCGCGGGCGTGGTCGGTTTCCTCGGCAACGAGTGGGTGGCCCGTTACCGGATCAGGGTCGGCCGTGAGATCGGCTCGGCCGCCCTGGTGGCCGACGGCCTGCACGCCCGTACCGACGGCTTCACCTCCCTGGCCGTCCTCCTCGGCGCGGGCGGCGCCGCGCTCGGCTGGCCGCTCGCCGACCCGGTCGTCGGCCTGCTGATCACGGTGGGGATCTGCTTCGTGCTGAGGGACGCGGCCCGGGAGGTCTACCACCGGCTGATGGACGCGGTCGATCCCTCCCTGGTCGAACAGGCCGAGCAGATCGTCGCCCGGGTCGCGGGTGTGAAGCGTGTCGGCTCGATACGGCTGCGCTGGATCGGGCACGCGTTGCGCGCGGAGGTCGACATCGTGGTCGGTCACGAACTGTCGCTGGTGCGGGCGCACGCGGTGGCGGTCGAGGCCGAACACCACCTCATCCACGAGTTGCCCCGGTTGCGGGCGGCCACCGTGCACACCGATCCCGACGGGCCGGAGGGCACCGACCACCACGCGGTCCTCGCGGCGCACACCTGACCGCGGAGACACCGATGGTCGGTGCCGTCCCCTCACACCTCAGGGCTCGACGAGGCCGACCACGAACGCGTAGTCGTCCAGGGTGAACTGGGTGATGCCGGTGATGCGCAGGGCCTGCACCCGGACGGTGTAGGTCCCGGGGCCCAGCGAGGGGGAGAAGCGCTCAAGGGCGTGCGCCTCCTCGGCGCCGCCGGGGGTGTCGAACCTGTAGTCCGTACTCGTGACCGGCTGCAGCTCGATGGTCGTTCCCGCGGAGTTGACCGCGACGACGCGCACGGAGCACCACGCGCTGGGGTCGCCGACGCAGAGAGACTCGGCGGTGAAGCGGGCGTCGACGAACCGGGTCGTCCCCGCGGGCACGGTGACGTTGACGGACGCCGTCGGGATGTTCCCCCAGGCCCCGACCGTCTGGGCGGTCCAGGGAGCGCTCTCCCCGGCGAAGAACTGCGCGCCGGTCTGCGTGCCGTTCTGGGAGCTGGGCACGGCGTTGGCGGCCGTGACCGTCAGCGCGAGGGCGCAGGACAGCGCCGTGGCGGCGACCACGGTCCTGATGGCTCTGGACAACGGGGGTTCCTCTCTGCTTGTACGGAGTTGTGCGCTCCGTGACGGGGCGTTGCCGGAACCACGCTGACGAGGGCGCCGTGACCGGTGAAAGCCCGGCCGAATTATCCGTACAAGTCCGTACAGGAACCGGTGGTGCGAACAGCGGGGTCCTGTTGCCCGTGGGACCTCCGTCTGGGAGAAAGGGGCATGCCCAGACTGCCGCTCCGGCGATCGATCGTCGCCGCCGTGGTCACCGGGGTCTGCGCCGCCGGCCTCGCCGGGTGCTCCTCCGTGACCACGACGCCCTCCAGGACACATGCGCCAGAGGACGGTCCGCGGGCGAGCACCGGAGACCGGGCCGCTGTCCGATCCGCCGTCCGGACAGTGGCCTTCGGCAGGTCGCGGGGCAGGGACGTGGCCGTCACCGCCGGGGCCGACGGGCTGGTCAGGCTCCGGTGGCTGCCCACCCTGGAACCCGCCGCGGGGCCGCTGCCCGGCGACCGCGCCGCCGTCGCCGAGCTGGACGGCCGGTCGGTGGTCTTCACCGCCGGCGGGTACGGCGGGCGCCTGTGGGATCTGGACACCCGCAGGGAGCTGCTCCACGTTCCCGCACCTGTCTCCGCGTTCGCCTTCGGCGCCCTTCGGGGGGCTCCCGCACTGTTCACCGGCGACCGCCGGGGCCGGGTCCGGATCTGGGACCTGGCCTCGGGCACGTCCGCCGGGAGCCTGGACACCGGCGCGGGCACGGCGATCACGGCACTGGCGTCGGCGCGGGTGCGCTCCCGGCCGATCCTCGTCGTCGCCGTCGACAACCACGGGGACGACCCCGGCCACGCGCAGCTCTGGGATCTCACCACACGTCACAGGACCGGTGCTGTCCTGCCCGCCAGGCAGGAGGCCGAGAGCTTCGACCGGTTCCAGGCGCTCACCCTCGATGGGCGGCCCACCCTCGTCACGGGCTCCGACTACGGCCTGAGACGGTGGGATCTCGAAAGGCGGCAGGAGCTCGGCCCGTCCGTCGAGAACCGGCAGGAGGACGCCCGGCTCTTCTCCTTCCCCTCGTTCACCGTGGCCCTGGACGGCCGGCGACCCGTCCTTGTCACGGGCCGGGTCGCCGGGGCTCCGATCCAGCTACGGGACCCCGCCGACGGTGCGGTCCTGGCGGAGATGACCGTTCGACCCGGGACGGCGGTGACCGCGCTCGCGGCGGGCACGGTGAACGGCGACCAGGTACTGCTCAGCGGTGACGAGGACGGCACGGTCCGGCTGTGGGACCTGCGAACCCGCGGGCGGACCGATGGTCCGGCGCCCACCGGGGGCTCATGACCATTGTCAACACCACCCCGCCATGGCCGATAGTGTGCCATTTCGTGCCTTTTACCCTTATTCATCCTGTTGTCGCGATCCCGTTGCGCCGGTTCCTGCCACCGGCGGCGCTGGCCGCAGGAGCGATGGTCCCCGACCTTCCCTACTTCGTCCCCTACGGGCTCACCGATGCGCTCGTTCCGGTCTCCGCGCCATGGTCCCCGCTGCGGGACGCCGGGCAGACCCACCGGGTGGAGACGGGGTCGATGGTCTTCGACCTGGTCATGGCGCTGATCCTGGCCGGGGTGATCACGGTGTGCGCCGCCCCGGTCCGCATCCTGCTGCCCCAGGCGCTGGCCCGCAGGATGGGGCGCCCCGGCCGGGGGCGGGCGGCGCACTGGGCATGGTGGCCGGTGGCCGCCGCCGTCGGGATCGCCACCCACCTGCTGTGGGACCGCCTGGTGGACGAGTGGCTGCTCGCCGCCGGGGACGTGGTGCTGATGGAGTCCGAGGGGGTGCACCTGGTCGGTTCACTGATCACCCTGACGGCGCTGGGCTCGGCCTGCTGGTGGCTGTGGCGCAGGCCGTTGAGCGAACCGGTGTCCCAGCCGGGCCTGGGAGTACGGCTGGCGCTGCCGGCGGCGATGGGAGTGCTGGCGGCCGGGCTGATCGTGACGGTGGGCGCCGGACTGGTGGTGCGGTCGCTGGTGACGTTGACGATCGACGCGGTCGTGCTGGTGCTGCTGGCCTACGCCGCCTTCCTTCGCCTGGCCCCGTCCCGGACGAGGAGCTGATCCACGGCCGCTCCCGGATCCGGCCGGACCGGCCTGGCCGGATCGGCGGTCTCAGTTGGAGAAACCTCCCTTGGGTCGGATGATCTCCAGATTGGTGCCGTCAGGATCGTTGAAGTAGGCGACCTGGGTGCCGAGTGCCGCGTCAGGAGTGACCTCGCCCGCGATGAACGTGTAGTCCTCGCCGAGGAAGTCGTACCCGGCCTCTTTCATACGCCCGTACACCGCGTCGAAGTCGTCGACCTTGAAGCACAGATGCATCGAGCCCGGACGGTTCGCCGCCCCGTTCGTCCGCTCCCCGACCGGGTCCTGGAACTGGATGAGGTCGATGCCGACGTTGTCGAGATTGAACGTGGCGTACCGCAGCTTCGCGACGGGCAGCCCCTGTGCCTCACCGAAGGGCACACTGTGCATGGTCTCGTCCGCGACGACGGGCTCCCGTCCGGTGAGGGCCCTGTAGAACGCGATCGACGCGTCCAGGTCCGAGACCGAGATCCCAACGTGGGCGGCTCGGGTGAGGTTCATCGGAGCGCTGGAAACGGTCATGATCCCTACCCCCGTTCGCACTCTGCCTTCTCAGCGGTGGTGCTGATCGGCGCAGGTCGGGTCCCGAAAGAACCCGCCAGGAAACGATTCCCCCGCAGGGGAGGACGCCCACTCCAGGGGGGTAAAGAGTGTTCCCGCCGTCGCCTTCCCGGCCGTCGACGAGGTCCTGGCAGAAACCTGTATATGGCACTAAATCCGTTGAACGGGCGATATATGGACGATCATGATGCCCTCCATGGACCTCCTCTCCTCGCTGCCCGCCTTCGTCCTCGCCGTCATGCTGATCTCCGCCTCACCGGGGCCCGCGATGGCGCTGATCCTGCGGCGCGCGGCCCTGCACGGCTTCTCCGGCGCGGTGCCCACGGTGCTGGGCCTGGAGGCGGGCCTGTACGCGTGGGCGTTGCTCGCCGCCACCGGGCTCACCGCCCTTGTCGCCGCCTCCGAGGTGGCCTACCTGATCCTGCGCGTGGTGGGCGGCGGCTTCCTGCTGTACCTCGGCTTCAGGGCCTGGCGTACGGCGTGGCGCGGTGCGCGGGCCGGGGAGACGGTGGCGGAGGAGCCTGGGCCCGGATCGTCGCCGTCCTGGTGGAAGGCGTTCGGTGAGGGGGCGGTCGTGATGCTGGCCAACCCGAAGATCGCCGCCTTCATGATCGCTTTCTATCCCCAGTTCGTACCCGCCGACCGGCCGCTGTTCGCCACGACCTCGTTGCTCGCCGCGGTCCAGGTGGCCATCGAGATCGTCCTGTACCTGGCACTGGCGGCCGTGGTCGGACGGGCCGGGGCGTGGTTTCGCCGCCCGGCGATCCGGCGCAGGCTGGAAGCGGTCAGCGGCACGGTCCTCATCGCCCTGGGCCTGCGGATGGCCGTCGAGAGCCGCTGACACTCCGGCCTGAGCGGTTCGCCGACGCCGCTCTCGTCCGCCGGACAACCGGCGCGTGCCGTACGGGGCCGTGACCTTCTACGGCTGGGAGCGGGCCACGGCCTGGGCGAGGGAGGCGACGTGCTCGGTGAGCGCCGTGACCAGGGCGGGCGGGTTCCTGACGGTGAAGGACCAGGGCAGACCGGTCAGGACGCGCGCCATGGCCTTCAGGTCCTCGGCCCCGCTGACCAGGAGAACCCCGCCTTCCGGGCAGGGGTACAGGTCGCCGAAGGGGGCGGGCAGCCGGTCACGTGCGGTTTCAAGGTCGGTGTCCATCCACACCTCGGTGCGGTGGGTCCAGGCCCCGAGCGTCATCGTCCGCATGACGTGGTCGGTGGGGTCGAACCCCTCGGGAGGGGTGAACCGGGCGGGCAGTTCCGCGGCGGCGCCGATCCTGTCCAGGCGGTACATGCGGACGGCGTCGCGCAGGTGGTCGTGCCCGACCAGGTACCAGCGGCGCCCGTGCACGACGAGCCCGTAGGGGTCCACCTCACGCGCGCCGCGGGTGTGCTCGATCCGTACGGTGTGACGCGCGTGGACGGCCGCGGCCAGCGTCAGGACCAGGTGCGGGTCCGGGGTCAGCGGGCCCGTCGTCGCGGAGGTCGAGGAGACCAGCGCGGTGACACGCCGGCGTAACGCGGCGGGCAGGACGCGGTTGAGCTTGACCAGCACCCGGTCGGCCGGGCCCGGCTCACCCACCGGTTCGTGCCTGCCGGTGACCAGCGCGGCGGCGACGGCCACCGCCTCGTCGTCGGAGAGCATCAGGGGCGGCAGGCGCACGCCGTGCGCGAGCCGGTAGCCGCCGTAACGGCCGCGGACCGACTCGACGGGGATGTCCATGTCGCGCAGGGCCGTGACGTACCGGCGGACGGCACGTGCGTCGACGGCCAGGCGCCGGGCCAGTTCGTCGGCGGGCACCAGGCCGCGGTCCTGGAGGATCTCCAACAGCGCCAGGACACAGGTTGCCGGACGGGACATGAACCCGATCCTAATGAGGGCAGAAATCGTCCACAATCCGCCCTAGCGTTGCGCCACAGGAGATCGATCGAAAGGAGTCGACCAGGTGTCGACCATCGTTCTTGTCGGCGGTTCGTTCCTCGGCGCGTGGGCCTGGGAGCGGGTCACGCCGCTGCTGACCGCACACGGCCACCAGGTGCACCCGCTGACGCTCACCGGCTTCGGCGACCGCGCCCACCTGGGCTCGCCTGCCACGACGCTCACCACCCACGCCCGTGACATCACGGCCGCGATCGAGTACGCCGACCTGAGGGAGGTGGTGCTCGTGGCGCATTCCTACAGCGGAGCCCCGGCCACGATCGCCGCCAACGCGATCCCCGACCGGATCGCCCGGGTGGTCTACGTCGCCGCCTCCCTGCCCGAGCCGGGCAGAAGCCTGTTCGACATCATCCCCGCCTCCACCGTCGAGGCCATCATGGAGACCGTCCAGGACGGGCGGATCTCCGTGATGAGCGACGAGATCATCGACGCCAACTTCGGCGACCACGGACTCACCGCCGAGGACTTCGCGTGGCTGCGTGCCCGCGGTGTCGGCCAGCCGGTCGGCACCCTCCAGGACCCGGCGCCGGACGACCTCGGCGCGGTGCGGAAACTGCCGCGTACCTACATCGTCTGCGCGGGTGACCCGGGCGACCCGCCGGACCTTCCGGACCACGACATGGTCGTCCTGGACTCCGGGCACTGGCCGATGATCACCAGGCCGGTCGAGCTGGCCCGGGTGCTGGACGAGACGGCCCGGTCATGACGCGCCCCTTCCGTGTGGAGATTCCCCAGGCGAGCCTGGACGAGCTGACCGACCGCCTGGTCAGGACGCGTTTCACCCGTTCCCTGCCCGGTGCCGGGCTCGGCGTGCCCGTCGAACGTGTGCGACGGCTGGTCGAGTACTGGCGTGACGGCTACGACTGGCGCCTCTGGGAGCGGCGGATCAACGCCCATCCGCAGTTCACGACCGAGATCGACGGTCTCGACGTGCACTTCCTGCACATCCGCTCGTCCCGGCCGGACGCCCTTCCGCTCATCCTCACCCACGGCTGGCCCATGTCGGTCGTGGAGTATCTGCCGCTGATCGAACGGCTGAGCGACGCCTTCCACCTGGTCGTTCCCTCGGTGCCCGGCTTCGGGTTCTCCGGCGCGCCGGGGGAGCCCGGCTGGGACCGCCGCCGGGTCGCCGCGGCGTGGGCGGAACTGATGCGGAGGCTCGGATACGAGCGCTACGGCGCGCACGGCAACGACGTCGGCTCCCTGGTCTCCATCGAGCTGGGACGCCTGGACCAGCCCCGCGTCGCCGGAGTGCACGTCACCCAGGTCTTCTCGCTGCCCTCCGGCGATCCGGCCGAGCGGGCCGCGCTGGGGCCGGACGACCAGGGGAGACTCGCCGCTCTGGAGCGCTTCATGGCCGGGGGAAGCGCCTATCTGACCCTTCAGGCCACCCGGCCGCAGACCCTCGCGCACGCGCTCGCCGACTCTCCGGCCGGGCAGCTGGCCTGGAACCTGCAGCTCTTCGGCGAAGGGGTGGGCGACGACTACATCCTCACCAACGCCACGATCCACTGGCTGACCGACAGCGCGGGCAGTTCGGCCCTGGTCGGCTATCACGGGCGCAGACCGCCCGCCGAGCGGTCGTCCTTCCCGCTGGGCGTTGCCTGCTTCGCCGACGACTTCTTCCCCTCGATCCGCCCGCTCGCCGAACGCGACCACGGCGCCGTCGTGCGCTGGAACGAGTACGCCAAGGGCGGCCACCACGCCGCGCAGGAGGAACCGCAGGTGCTCGCCGACGACATCCGCGCGTTCTTCGCCACCCACCGGTGACGGCGTCGCCGCGTTCGCGTGACGGTCCGATATGTGGTTGCCTCACGTCGCCGCGTCGTCTTACCGTGCCGAAGTGGATCTCTTCTCTCATACCTGGAGCGCGTTACGTACGGCGGTCGCCGACCTCCCCGACGAGGACTTCGCGCGGCCGTCCGGTTGTGCGGGCTGGCTCGTACGGGACCTGGTGTGCCACCTGGTCATCGACGCCCAGGACGTCCTGATCACCCTCGTGACCCCCGTGGACTCGGAGCCGACCCGCGACGCGGTGACCTACTGGAACGTCGCCGCGGAACCCCCGACCGGTGACGACCCGCTCGACGCGCTGATCGTGCGGCTGGCCGCCGCCTACCAGGAGCCCGAGCTGCTCAAATTCCATCTCGACGACGTCGGCTCAGCCGCCGGTCGCGCCGCCGAGCTCGCCGACCCGGACCGGTGGGTCGGTACCCAGGGTCAGGTCCTCACCGCGGGCGACTACCTCTCCGCGTACGTGCTGGAGTGGACGCTGCACCACCTCGACCTGGTGGCGCACCTGCCGCACGTGGCGGGACCTCCCGCCGAGGGGCTCGCCCGGACCCGCGAGATGCTGGAGGAGATCGCCGGAGCCGCGTTCCCCGCCTCGTTCTCCGACGAGGACGCGCTGCTGGTCGGCACCGGGCGGCGTGCCCCGACCGACGGGGAGAAGGATGATCTGGGGGAACTGGCGGCGCGGCTCCCGTTCGTCCTGGGGTGACCGTAGGCCCGCGTCAGCCTGCGGTGGGGGAGCGGTGACGTCGTAGGGCCAGGACGATCAGCATCACCACGCAGGCCACGGCGACTGCGGCGGCGAAGCACTGCACGGCGAAGAGAAGCCCGGAGACCGTGGCGAGGAAGCCGACCCCGATGACCGGCACCCCGACGCCGAGGTAGATGATCACGTAGAAGGTGGACAGCACGTCGGCGCGGTGTTCGGCGGGAGCCGCCTGGTTGACCGCGGTGATGCCGCCGAGGAACGTGAGCCCCTGGCCGGTGCCGCCGGTCGCCGCCGCCAGGAGCAACAGCGGCAGCGAGGACAGGCCACCGGCGAGGGCGAGCAGCACCAGTCCGGTGGCCAGGAGGGGCAGGCCGGCCAGCTCCAGGTCGCGGGCCTGCCTGCCGTACCCGAGAAGCTGGGCGAGCGCGGAGCACAGCAGCATCAGCGCCACCGCCGCACCGGCCAGGAACAGGTTCCCGCTGCCGGAGAGGATCGCGACATAGGTGGGGACGAGGGCGAGGGAGAGTCCCATCACGCTGAACGCGAGGAAGCTCGCCGTACCGCTGGTCCCGAAGATGGAGCGCACCGCGGCGGGGATCTCGGGGAGGTGGGGCCCGCGCCGGATGCCCGAGGCCATGACCGGCAGCGCGGCCATCGTCACCGCCGCGGGAACCAGCAGCGCGATCTCCACCGCGAACGGCAGGACGTGCGGCGCGGGGGCGTACTGGGCGAGCAGCCCGGCCAGCACGGGGCCGAGGCCGAGCCCTCCGACGGTGGCCACGGTGGACACCAGCGCGGCCCTGCGGCGGTCGCCGTTCGGTTCGAGTTCCGTCAGCGTCGCGGTCAGCGGGCCCGAGGCCACGCCGAGCGCCACGCCCTGCAGGGCACGGGCGGCGAACAGCCATCCGGTGCTCGTGGCCAGGGCGAAGAGCAACGCTCCCAGCGCGGCGAGCGCCACCGCCGACAGCAGCACGGTGCGGCGGCCGAGCAGGTCGGACAGCGGACCGGCCAGCAGCAGGGAGGGAATCAACACGGCCACGTACGTGGCGAAGATCAATGTGACGACCAACGGGGAGAAGCCGAAGCCCGCCTGGTAGCCCCGATACAGGGGGGTCGGCAGGTTCGTTCCGGTCAGCAGGATGAGCAACGTGTACGCCGTACCCCAGAATCTCCATCGTCCTGCGGGGCCCGCGTCCTGCGGGGCGCGCCTTTCCCGGCGGGGGTCACGACGCGGCGGACGGTCATGGCTCGCGGCGGTGAGTTGATCGAGAGACATCCGTTCCTCCACACCATCATGTTCGGACTTGCCGAACATAACACATGTTCGAGAATGCCGAACATGTCGCTATCCTGGAGGCATGGCAAGCCGTACCGCGACCGAACTCGTCCACCCCGACTCCGACCAGCTCCGGTTCACCGCGGTGCTGGCGGCCCTGAGCGACCCTCTGCGCCTGGCCATCGTCGCCCAGCTCGCCGACGTCGAGCCCGACGGCGAGCTGATGTGCACGACGCTCGCGGTACCGGTCAGCAGGTCCACCCGGAGCGGTCACTTCAAGGTCCTGCGGGAGGCGGGTGTGATCCGGCAGAGGGACGAGGGGACACGGCGGCTGAACCGGCTGCGCCGTGACGACCTGGACGCCCGTTTCCCCGGCCTGCTCGACCTCGCGATCCTGCAGGGTCGCGAGGTGCTCAACGGCTGGTGAGACCGGACCCGGTGGGCTCTTGCGCCTCCCACCGGGCGGGGCCTGCCGCGTGCGGTAGTCGCCCAGGCCGTGTTCGAGCAGGTGGAAGGCCTGTTCGGCGTTGACGACCGCGTCGGGGTAGACGGCGTCGGCCGTCTCGCCCTCCAGTAGCCGCCGGATGTTCTCCGACATCAGGGCGTTGCGGGTGCCGAGCATCTGTGCGGCGGCGACGCGGGCGATCGGGTCCGCCCGCCCGTCCTGGGTGGCGAGTTCCTCGGCCAGCAGCTCCTGACCACGCGCCAGGAAGTGGTGCAGGTGCTGCAGGAGGGCGGGCGCGGAATGGGTGAGCCTCTGCACGGCGAGCACCTGGGGGTCGTCGCTCAGACCGGTGGCCGCGTCGCGAGCGGCCAGGGCCGCCAGGAAATGGCGTCGCAGGGCCCGAACCGCCGACTCTCCGGCCGCACGGCCACGGACGACACGGGCGGGCTCGTCGACATGTTCTTCCAGCGGCGCCAGGACCAGGGCCTCCTTGGTGGGGAAGTACGGGAGGCTCCTCGGCCCGTTCGTCCAGGAGTTCGGCCCGACCGGCTGCATGGGTCACGTGGCCTGGCCGGCGTCGCGGCACCGGTGGCCACGGTCGGGAACGGCGTGGTGATCTCGTTCGTTTCCCCGATCAACGCCGTGTTCGTGATCGCCGCGGCCATCATGGCGCCCCCCTTCGCCGCATGGCTGCGCGAACCCGCCGCCCCCTCCCTCCCCGCTGAACAGGTGGACGCATGAGCAAGCCCTGGCTGACCTGGACGACCTTCGCCGTGACCGCCGTGACCACCACCGCGGGCCTGCTCCTTCCCGGCCTGTCCGCGCTGCTGGCCAGGAGCCCCGGCCTGCTGGACGGTCAGTGGTGGCGGCTGCTCAGCCCCATCCTGGTCAACCCGGAAGGCTGGTACCAGATCCTTTTCAACGGGGCCGCGCTGCTCCTCCTCGGCACATACGCCGAGCGGGCGTACGGCCGGGCCCGCTGGTTGCTGCTCTACCTGGGAGGCGCCCTGGCCGGGGAGGTCTACAGCTACGCCGTCGGCGACTACAGCGCCGGCTCGTCCGTCGCCATCGCCGGCCTGCTCGGCGGACTGGCCGTCTGGGTGGTGCGCGGCCACTCCGGACTGCCCCGTAGGCCCAGGATCGCCGCCGCCGCGCTCCTGGCCGGCGCGGTCGTGCTCGCCCTCATCGGAGACGAGCACGGTGCCCCCATCCTCACCGGCGCCCTGATCGCCCTGGTCCTCCCCGCCCGCGCGGCAGGGGAGAACACCGCCCACGCCCGATGAGGCGTCCGGCTCGCCACGACCGCTGCGGAGGTCGCGGTGTGCCTCGACCGGGGTGGGCTGGGGACCGTCGTGAACGCGGCCCGGAGCCGACGTGCTCGATCAGCCGATCGGCGGCGCGAGGTACTCCAGCGCGTAACCGTCTCCGGAGGCGGTCACGCGGGCGATGCCGGGAGAGTCGAGATGGGCGCCGGCCACGAAGTGGTTCGGCTGGGTCAGCCGTTCGAGAAGGGCCGCTCGCGCGGAGCGGGCCTGGGACTGGTCACCGTCGAACTCCCAGGTCACGTTCGGCTGCTCGAACTGGAGCGTGGGAACGTGAACGGTGTCGCCCCAGACGAGAAGGTGGCCGGTGCCGCTCCTGACGTCGTAGACGGTGTGACCGGGCGTGTGGCCCGGCGTCGGGATCGCGGTGACCCAGCCGTTGATCGCGACCTTCTCCGACACGGGTACCACCCGGTCGCGGATCGGCTCAAGCCGCCCGGTGAACACCGAGGTGTCGCCCGCGCCGATCCACACCCGCTCAAGTTTGGCGAACGCCTCCGAACCGTCCGGCGCGATCAGGCCGCTCACGTGGTCCTCGTGATTGTGGGTGATGGCCACGTCGGTGACGTGCGCGCGGTCGATTCCCGCCTCGTCGAGCGCGTCGTGGATAAACCCCATGCCCGGGACGTGCCAAACGTTGGACGCACCGGTGTCGACGAGAACCGACCGCGTGCCGTCGGTGACGAAGAAGGCGTTGACCGACAGCCGCAGGTTGTCGTCGATCAGCGGGACGGCGGCAGGCAGCTCGTCGAGAGCGCACCCGTCCTCGTCGCGGAGCCGTGTCGGCGGCATGTCGATGTACCCGTCTCGCAACGAGGTCACCTGCAGGTCGCCGAATTCAAACGTGGCATAACGCAGGCCACTTGAGATCAAACGCATGGAATCTCCATCGTGCTGAGCGCGCATCGCGCATCTTCAATAGAAGACAATATCTCCTTTAGAAGAAACCATACACTGTGGGCGTCGAGATACCCCCATCGATCGAGGAGCACGGTGGTCGAGCAAGACGGAAACGGTGACGACCTGGCCGGAGCGTTCGGCGGTAACGTGCGGCGGCGCCGCGAGGAGGCGGGCCTGACGCTTGAGCAGCTGTCCGCGCAGTCGTCGGTCAGCCGGGCGATGCTGTCCAAGGTCGAACGCGGCGAGAAGAGCCCGACGATCGGCGTCGCGTCCAGGATCGCCCACGCGCTCGACGCGTCACTCTCGGACCTGATCGGCGCGCCGGCCGCCGCCGCGCCCGGTGTGGCCATTGTCATGCGCAAGAACGATCGTCCCGTCTTCCGTGACCCGGAGACCGGCTTCGAGCGGCACATGGTGTCAGCGGCCCCGGGTGCGGGAGGAGCCGAGATGGTCGTCCACTATCTCCCCGCGCAGGTCTCCACCGGGCTGCTGCCTGCGTATCCGCCGGGTACGGAGAAACAACTCGTGGTGCTCAAGGGCACCCTCACCGTCGCGATCGGCGGGATCAGCGAGACCCTGAACACCGGCGACTCCCTGTTCCTCCAGGCCGACGCGGACCACGGCTTCGCCAACCGAACGAACGCTCCCTGCGAGTACATCATGGTCATCTCGCGCAGAGCCTGATCGGCCGCAGCGTACGGGCCTGGGCAGACGGCGCCACACGCCACCTGCCGTAGCCGTACGAGAACCGCGCGTGTTCGGGTCAACGGCGGATGAGGCCGAGGTCGGTGGCCACGGCGACAGCGGCGGTACGGGAGTCGACGCCGAGTTTGGCGTAGATACGGGCCAGGTGGGATTTGACGGTGCCCTCGGTCAGATGGAGGCGTGTGCCAACGGCCTGGTTGGACAGGCCGTCGGCGACCAGGGCGAGGACTTCGGTTTCGCGCCGGGTCAGGGTGGTGCCGGGGGCACGCAGGCGGTTCATCAACCGGTCGGCGACGGTGGGCGCGAGTGTGGTGCGTCCGGCGGCTGCGGTGTGCACGGCGGCGGCCAGATCTTCGGGCGGGGCGTCTTTGAGGAGGTAGCCGGTGGCGCCGGCTTCGATGGCGGGCAGGGTGTCGGCGTCGGAGTCGTAGGTGGTGACGATCAGCACGCGGGGGGCTCCCGGGCGGGCGGTGATCCGGGCGGTGGCTTCGGCGCCGCCCATGCCCTTGCCGAACTGCAGGTCCATCAGGACGACGTCGATGTCGCCTTCGGCGGCGCGGGTGACGGCGTCCTCGGCGGTGGCGGCTTCGGCGACGATGACGAGGCCGGGCTCGGTTTCCAGCACGGCGCGCAGCCCGGCCCGTACAACAGGGTGGTCGTCGGCCACGAGCAGGCGGATGGGAGTGTCGTCGGTCACGGGCGGACCTCGGGCTCGGTGTCGGCTGGTGGGGTGAGAGGCAGTTGGGCGGCCAGGGCGGTGCCGTGGCCGGGGGCGGATTCGACGGTGAGAGTGCCGCCGAGGGCTTGGGCGCGGGCGCGCATGGCGGCCAGTCCGAAGCCGCCGGTCTCGGGGTCGGGGGCGGGCAGGCGGGCGGGGTCGAAGCCGCGTCCGTCGTCGGCGACGTCGAGGGCGACGTGGTCACCCAGATAGCCGAGGGTGACCTCGGCGGTGGTGGCCTCGGCGTGCTGCACGACGTTGGCCAGGGCGGACTGGGCGATTCGCAGCAGCGCGACCTCGTGCGCGGTGGTGAGCGGGGCGGGATCGCCGGTGAGGCGGAACCGCGCGGTGAGCCGATGCCGGGCGGACGCGGTGGCGCACAGGCGTTCCAGGGCACCGGCCAGGGTGGTGCCCTCCAGCGTGGGCGGAGTGAGGGCGGCCACGAAACGGCGGGCCTCGGCGAGGTTGTCGACGGCGGCCTGCCTGGCCTGGCCGACGTGGCGGGCCGCGTTCTGCGGTGCCTGGGGCAGTGCGCGCTCGGCGGCCCGTAGCAACAGCTGGATGCTGGACAGGCCTTGGGCGAGGGTGTCGTGGATCTCGCGGGCCAGACGTTCGCGTTCGGCGAGCACACCGGCGGTGTGCTGGACCCGGGCCAGGTCGGCGCGGGTGGCGGTGAGTTCCTCGATCAGCCTGCGGCGGCGCTCGCTCTCCCGGTACAGGGCCTGATAACCCCGTACTCCCGCGACGGTGACGGCAGCGCCGAGCGCGGGGCCGATGGCCATGGCAGGGCTGAAGGAGTGCTGGTGGGCGGAGAATCCGGCGATGGCCGCCACCGCGGTGGCGGCCACCGTGACCGGTCCGGCGCGGCGAGGCAGGAGATGAAGCTGGAGGAAGTACAGCGGGAAGGCCACCCACACGGCGTCGGGAGACAAGGCCAGCAGCGCCAGCCATACGGTGCCCACGACCGCGAGCCACCAGGCGGCACCCCGCCACGTGCGCCGGACGCGCGGCGCAAGCGCACCGGCGGCGTACACCAGGCCGCACGCCCCCGCCGTCGCGGCGATCCATCCGGCATGGGGATGGTCGCCGGCCAGTGCCCGGCCGGAGGTCAGGACGAGCAGGCCGATGATCAGCAGGTGCAGGCACCAGGCCAGGGTCCGGGTGGTGAGGGTCAGGGCGGAGGCGGTGGCGTTCACAGTGTCCTCCAGCCTATGGAGGCAGGCCCGTGGGGGCCTCCATCGAAAGTTAGAACCCGCGTGCCGTCCTTCGGCCCGTGAAGTTCCCCCCTGCGCCAGACGCGTGTGTGAGACTCCGGCGGCGACGGTTGAGGCGTACCCCGCTTCCACCACCGGAAAGGACAGGCCAAGGCCGTGTTCGTCGCCTGGAGAGACCTGAAGTTCGCCAAGGGGCGCTTCGCCCTGATGGGAACCGTCATCGTGTTGATCACCCTGCTGGTCGGGCTGTTGTCCGGGTTGACGGCCGGTCTGGGTCAGCAGAACATCTCCGCGATCACGGGACTGCCCGCAGACAAGATCGCGTTCCAGGCTCCCGGCGGCGGCCAGAACCTGTCGTACTCCAACTCCACCGTCACCAAGCAGCAGTGGCTGCAGTGGTCCACAGCACCCGGCGTCGAAAACGCCGAACCGCTGGGGATCACCACGACCAAGGCCGCCTCCGGAGACAAGAGCACCGCCGTCTCCGCCTTCGGCGTCAAGCCCGGTTCCCGCCTCGCCCCGGTCGGCGACAAGATCAGCGACAGTGCGGTGGTGCTGTCCGTCGCGGCCGCCGACGACCTCGGTGTGCAGACCGGCGGCTCCCTCACCCTGGCAGGTCAGCGGCTGACAGTGGCCGCCGTCGAGGGCGATGCCTCCTTCAGTCACACCCCGGTCGTCTGGACCAGCCTGGATGTCTGGCGCAAGGCCGCGCCACCCACCGGTGGCGGGCAGGGCCCGACCGCCACCGTCATCGCCCTGACCACCGCCTCCGAAGCCAACACGGCGACCACCGACCAGCGGATCGGTACCCGGACGGTCTCCATCCAGGACTCCCTGTCTGCGATCGGTTCCTACACCTCGGAGAACGGCTCCCTGCAGCTGATGCGCGGCTTCCTGTTCGTCATCTCCGCCCTCGTCATCGGCGCTTTCTTCACCGTGTGGACCATCCAGCGCAGCGGCGACGTCGCCGTCCTCAAGGCACTGGGCGCCTCCACCGCCAACCTGCTCAAGGACGCTCTCGGCCAGGCCGTCGTCCTGCTCACCGGAGGCACCCTGCTCGGCACCGGCATCGCCGTCGCACTCGGCGCCCTCGTGTCCGGCTCCGCTGTGCCGTTCCTCCTCACCCCCGCCACCATCCTGATCCCGGCCGCCGTGATCATCCTCCTCGGCGCGCTCGGCGCCGCCCTGTCCATCCGCCGTATCACCTCCGTGGACCCGCTGACCGCCCTGGGGAGCGCCCGATGAGCCTGAACCTGACCGACATCACCCTCACCTACCCCGACGGTGAGGCCCGCCTGACCGCTCTCGACCAGGTCAGCCTGGAGGTTCCCCAGGGCAGCCTGACCGCCGTGGTGGGCCCTTCCGGCTCCGGCAAGTCCAGCCTCCTCGCGGTCGCCGCCACCCTGATCACTCCCGACACCGGCACCGTCACCGTCGACGGCCGGAACACCACCGGCCTCACCCGCGGCGAGTTGACCGAACTGCGCCGCCACAAGATCGGCATCGTCTTCCAGCAGCCCAACCTGCTGCCCTCCCTGACCGCCGCCGAACAACTCCAGGTCATGGCCCAGATCGACGGTCGCAAACCTCGCACCGCACGCGACCGCGCGATGGAACTCCTCGACGCCGTCGGCCTTGCCGACCAGGCGGGCCGCCGCCCCCACCAGCTCTCCGGCGGCCAGCGCCAGCGCGTCAACATCGCCCGCGCCCTGATGAACGACCCCACCGTCCTCCTGGTCGACGAACCCACCAGCGCCCTCGACCACGAACGCGGCGCCGCGGTTCTCGACCTGATCGCCCGCCTCACCCGCCGGCAGGCCACCGCCACCGTCCTGGTCACCCACGACCGCACCCACCTCACCGACGCCGACCAGATCGCCGAAGTCCACGACGGACGCCTGCGCCTTCCGGCACCGACGCTCCGAACCGGCAGCGGCGCGCCGGGCGAACGGACGGGATGAGGAGGCGATCACGGTGTGGAAGGCGCAGGTGCGGCCGGCCGTGGGACCACCGCGGCGAACCTGGATCATCTGGTGCGTGCGATCAAGCGCGGGTTGAAGAAGATCCAGTACCGGCCGCATCTGATCGGCGGCTGCCTGGCCGGGACCGGTCCGGTTCTCAAGCCCTCGTAACTCCACGAACTAAAGAGCAACGGCCGGGCGCCTTCGCTGGTCGGCCTCGACGTGGGTGAGGAAGAAGTCCCGGATGTCCTGCGCCAGGAGCTCCGGCACCTCCATCGCGGCGAAGTGGCCGCCGCGCTCGAACTCCGACCAGTGCCTGATGTCGTACAACCTCTCGGCCAGCGGCCGTACCGACTGCGTGATGTCGTGGGCGAACACCGCCACACCGACCGGCACCGGGCACGGCTCGGTCCGCCGTGGAGTCTCGCGGTGCAGCCGTGCCGAGGAGGCCGCGGTGGCGGTCAGCCAGTACAGGGAGATGTCGGTGAGCATCCGCTCGTCACTGATCGTCGAGCGGGGGTCGGTCCACTGCGCGAAGCGTTCGGCGATCCAGGCCAGCTGGCCGACGGGCGAGTCGGTCAGCGCGTAACCGATGGTCTGCGGAGTGGCGGCCTGCAGTGCCTGGTACGGCGGGCGGTTGGCCATCAGCTGCCGGACCTTGTCCAGCCGGGCCTCGTCCGTCTTCGACAGTTCGACGTCGGCGTCCGGGTCCGGCCGGGTGGGCAGATAGTTGACGTGCACCCCGGCGACCCGATCGGGTGCCACCGCGCCGAGTGCCAGGGAGATGCCCGAACCGAAGTCGCCACCCTGCGCGCCGTAGCGCTCGTAGCCGAGACGGCGCATCAGTTCGGCCCAGGCCTGTGCGACGTGGACGATGTCCCAGCCGCGCCGGTGGGTCGGCCCGGAGAAGCCGTAGCCCGGGATGGACGGGATCACCAGGTGGAAGTCGCGCGACAGCGGCTCGATCACGTCGAGGAACTCCAGGAACGAGCCGGGCCAGCCATGGGTGAGGATCAGCGCGAGCGCGTCCGGCTTCGCCGAGCGCACATGGACGAAGTGGATGTTCTGGCCGTCGATCTCGGTGGTGAAGTGCGGAAGCTCGTTGAGCCTGGCCTCCTGCGCACGCCAGTCGTACCCGGTGCGCCAGTACTCGGCGAGTTCCTTCAGCCGAGTCAGCGGGAAGCCGTAGTCCCACCCGGCGTCGGCGACCTCGTTGGGCCAGCGGGTTCGGGAGAGGCGGTCGGTCAGGTCGTCGAGGTCGGCCTGGGGGATGTCGATGCGGAACGGCTTGATCACGGTCTTCACTCCGGGGAGGTTTAAACGTTAGTGACACTAACGAAGGTAGACTGTTAGTGTCACTAACGCAAGAAGCGGAGGAATCCCGTGGGCACGATCCCCGAACCGACCCCGGCCCGGCTGCGCGCCATCCCCAGCCGCCTGCTCGCCGGGACCGCGATCGTCGCCGACCGGCTCGTCGGTGAACGCCTGTCCGCGGAAGGCGCTCACAAATGGCACTTCGCCGTACTGGTCACGCTCGCCGAGGCCGGCCCCGCCAGCCAGGCCGAGCTCAGCCGCCGCACCGGCATCTACCGCAGTGACATGGTCGCCGTCCTCAACGAGCTGGCGGACGCCGACTACGTCCGCCGCGAACCCGACCCCGCCGACCGCCGCCGCAACGTCATCACCCTCACCCCCGTCGGCCGCCGCCGCCTGGAGCACCTCGACGCGCTCATCGCCGACGCCCAGCGCGAACTCCTCGCCCCCCTCACCCCCGGCCAGCGGGAGGAGCTCACTCGACTGCTCACCGTCCTCGTCGAACACCACCGCCCCCCGCACCCCCGCCCGCACGACGCGCGATAGCCCATCGCCCGCCTCCGGAGCCTCCGCGAGGTGACCCGATCGGGGCCCGTCCCGGAGTTCCCCGACCACGGTGGGCCGATCCGTCGCCCCGGGGTGGCGTTGTCAACGGGAGTCATGTGTCTCGACAAGGTCAGTCAGATGACACGGATTCGAGGGGTGATCCGTCAACCGGATCTCTGTTATCAACGAACTATCAGATAGTTGGACAACGGTAGTAAAGGGGAACTATCCATGTCACAGCGCACGAAGTCCATCAAGCTGAGGCTTCTCGGCGCCGTCGGTGCCGCGGTCATGCTGGCGCCTGTGCTGGCGACCGGTTCGGCCCAGGCCTCCACCGATACCGCTCGCCAGGCGTTACTGGTCACCGGCATCCACGTCTACTCCTCCACGGGCTTCTCGGGCCCGGACGCCTGGCTCAACGGAGACCCCGGTCAGTGCTACTACGTCGGCGCCGGCTGGAACGACAACATCCGTTCCGCCCGTACCGAGAGCAGCCGCCTGGTGGAGCTGTGGGACAACTACGACTGCACCGGTGGAGCGATCGTCGTCGACAGCAGCGGCTACAACTCGATCGGCAGCTGGGTCAGCGCCTACCGCATCCGCTAGTTCGGTGACGCTGGACGCAAGCGGTGAAGGCGGCCCTGTTCCGGCCGCGGGCGCGCGGAAGGAGCGGTACGGAAACCAGCGGTAGAACCTGCCGCCGGTGAGAACACGGAGGCCGCACCCGACAGGACATCCGTCTTGCCGGGTGCGGCCATGCCGTGGCGCGGTCACGGGCCGGAGAGACTCCTCCGCCCGTTCTCACACCGTCCCGCTCGGACGCGGCCCCACGGCTCAGTCCTCCAGCTCGTCCAGCAAAGAGGCCAGCAGGTTCTCCTCCGGTCGCACGATCCGCTCCGCGATCTCGCGCAGGGTCAGCTTCTCCAGAAAGAGCGTGACAGGGACGTCGAGGTCGAAGTCGTCGCGCATGCGGCCGACGAGGAAGACGGCGGTGAGCGAGTCGCCGCCGGCGGCAAGATAGGTCCTGTCCAGGTCCTCGGCCCTGGTCAGCCCGAGCGTGGCCGACAGCAGTCCGATCACCGCGTCCTGCAGGTGACCGGTGTTCGCCAGGGCGGGCACCGAGACTAGCGCGGACAGGGAGAAGGCTCCGTAGGAGACCCCGGAGAAGGCGCGGGTGCGAATGGCCGGCCGGCTCCCGGCCCACTCCTCGACCACCACGTGCACGTTGGTTCCGCCGATGCCGACGGAGGTGATCCCGGCCCTCCGGATCCCCCGCGAGGACGTCCAGGGAGAGGCGGCGGTGACCAGGTCGAAGGGGGAGGCCTGGAGGCGGAGGTCGGGGTGCGGGCGGGTGACGTTGGCCGAGGGCACCAGGGTCCGGTTCTCCAGCATGAGCACTGTCTTGATCAGGCCCGCGACTCCGGCGGCGGTGTCCAGGTGGCCGAGGTTGGACTTGACCGAGCCGATCAGACAGCGGTCGGCCTCGGCGAAGGCGGTGGAGGCGGCGGCGATCTCGATGCGGTCGCCCAGTTCGGTGGCGGTGCCATGGGTCTCCAGGTAGTGCGCCTGCGCGGGGTCGAGTCCCGCGGCCGCCCACGCCTCGACGATGGCGGCGGCCTGCCGGTCGACGCTGGGCGCGGTGAAGCCGACCTTGGCCGAGCCGTCGTTGGTGATCGCGGAGCCACGGATGACCGCGCGGATCGGGTCGCCGTCGGCCGCGGCGTCCTCCAGCCGCCTGAGCACCACCAGGCCGACGCCGTTGCCGGGGACCGTGCCGGCCGCCTTCTCGTCGAACGGGCGGCACCGGCCGTCGGGGGAGAAGACGCCACCGGGCCGGTAGAGGTAGCCGCGCCTGCGGACGGAGTCGATCGAGACGCCCCCGGCGAGCGCGGTGTCGCATTCACCCAGCAACAGTGCCTGCGCGGCCAGGTGGACCGCGGTCAGCGAGGTGGAGCAGGCCGTCTGCACGGTGAGGCTGGGGCCGTCCAGTCCCAGGCGGTAGGAGATCCATCCGGCCAGGAACTCGCGGTCGGTCAGGACACGCAGGTGCATGGCGCCGTACCGCGCGGCCAGACCGGGGTCGGCGTGGGCGGCGATCATGTGCTCACTCAGTCCGCCGCCCACATAGACGCCGGTACGCCGGGGTGGTCTGCGCGGGTCGTGGCCGGCGTCCTCCAGCGCGTTCCACGCCGTCTGCAGCAGCTGGCGGTGCTGGGGGTCGAGAGCGACCGCCTCGGCGGGATTGAAACCGAACAGTTCCGCTTCGAACCGGTCGGCGCCGACGAGGTAACCCTTCGACGGCACGTAGGCCGGGTCGCGCAGTTCCTCCTCGCCGACTCCGGCGTCGCGAAGCTCCTTCTCGCTGAAGTCGGTGATCGAACAGACCCCGTCGCGTAGATTGGCCCAGAAGGCGGCGAGGTCGCAGGCACCTGGGAAACGGCCGCTCATTCCGATGACGGCCACGGCCGCATCAGTCACGATCTCCTCCTTGTTCTGGCCGCCAGGCGCGCCCGCCTGTCCGCGCCGTGTCGCCGGTCCTGGTCGTGATGGGGTCGCGTGACGCCGTCGAGCCGGGCCGCGAGGGTGGCGACGGTGGGATGCCGGAACAGTTCGACCAGGGCCAGCTCGTCGTGGCCTTGGTCGTGCAGGGCCGCCAGGACGGTCAGCAGCCGGATCGAGGTGCCGCCCACGTCGAAGAAGTTGTCGTGTGTTCCGATGTGTTCCACGCCCAGTACCCGCCTCCAGATTCCGGCGATCAGTTCCTCGGTCGCGCCGGACGGGGTGTGATGGGGTTCGGTGGGACCGCGGTGTACGGCGAGCGGCTCCGGCAGCCTGGTCCGGTCCACCTTGCCGGAGCGGTTGACCGGCAGCTCGTCCAGGAGTGTGACGGTGTCGGGCATCATGTAGCCGGGCAGGTGTTCGGCCAGCCAGGACCGTAGGGCGGCGGGGTCGGCTCCCGGGGCGACGGCGTAGGCGGCCAGCCGTCGCCCGTCGTCCTCGCCGACGACGCGGGCGGCGGCGACGGAGACCAGCGGGTGTGTCGCGAGCAGGCTCTCGATCTCGCCCAGTTCGATGCGGAATCCTCGGATCTTGACCTGGGTGTCGGTCCGGCCCAGATACGACAGCACCCCGTCGGCGTCGTAACGGCCCAGATCCCCGGTCCGGTACATGCGTGAGCCGGGCGGGCCGTACGGGGCTGCGACGAACCGCTCGGCTGTCAGTCCCGGCCGTTCGGCGTAGCCTCGGGCGAGCCCGGCTCCGGCCACGTAGATCTCCCCGGTCACTCCTACCGGGACCGGGCATAGCCGTTCGTCCAGCACGTAGACGCGGGCCCCGGTGACCGGACGGCCGAGCACCACCGGTTCGCCGGGTTCCAGATCGGCGAGGGTCGAATAGACGGTGGTCTCGCTCGGTCCGTAGGCGTTCACGATCCGCCGGTGCGGTGCCCACCAGCGTCTGACCAGTTCCGGCGGGACCGTCTCGCCACCGACGGCCAGGGTTCGCAGGTCCGGCAGTTCGTGCGGGGGCATGGACATCGCGGCCGCGGGGGGCAGGAACGCGTAGGTGATGCGCGAGTCCTGGAGACGTGCGAGCAGGTCTTCACCGAGACGTTCGTATTCGTGGGGGATGTGCAGTTCGGCGCCCGCCGTCCAGGTGAAGAGGAGGTCGGAGACCGCCACGTCGAAGCCGAAGTTGACGTACTGCAGGACCCTGTCGTCACGGGTGACGGGGAACTGCCCACGTACGGCCGTCACCAGGTTGAGCAGAGCGCCGTGCTCCACGGCCACTCCTTTGGGGGCGCCGGTGGAGCCGGAGGTGAACAGGACATATGCGAGGTTGCCCGGCTTCGGCGGGCCCGGGGGCGGCTCCAGCGGGCCGAGCTCGTCGAGTACCGGCACGTCCAGTTGACGGGCGAGCGCACGGGTGCCGTCGCCGGTGACGAGCAGGTGGACACGGGTGCCGGAGACCATGGCGGCCAGGCGGGCGGGTGGGTGACCGGGGTCGAGCGGGACGTAGGCGCCGCCGGCTCTCAGTACGGCCAGCGCGGAGACGGCCATCTCCAGGGATCTCGGCAGGAGCAGGCCCACGGGGACCTCCGGTCCCACCCCCGCCCCGCGCAGCCGGGCGGCCAGGTCGTCCGCCCGTTGCAGGAGCTCGCGATAGGTCAGGGTGGCCTCGCCGTACGTCACCGCGACGGAATCGGGCCGCTCCGCGGCTGTCGCGGCGATGAGATCCGGCACGAGCGGGGACGAGGGGGCCGGGGGGCCGGCTGGAAAGCGGGTCGCCAGGGCGAACTGCTCGGCGTTGAGCATGCCGATCCGGCTGATCGGCAGGTCGGGGCGCTCCAGCAGTCCTTCGAGCATCACCCGCAGGCTCCGGGCCCAGTGTCCGACGGTCGCCGCGTCGAACAGGTCGCTTCGGTAGACGACATGCCCGAGGAGTTCCCCGTCCCACCGTTCGACGTAGAGCAGCAGGTCGAACTTGGCTTCGTCCAGTATCAGCTCGATGCGTTCCACCCGTGCGCCGGGCAGCCGCAGGGTCAGTGAGGTGTCGCCGTAGTAGGAGAACATCACCTGGACCAGCGGGTCGTGGCTGAGCTGTCGTTCGGGCACCACCGCTTCGACGACGGCTTCCAGGGGCGCGTCGTGGTGCAGGCGGCCGTCGAGCAGGCGGTCGTGCAGCCGATCGACCAGCTCCCCGAAGGTGGGGTCGCCGGTGAGGTCGGCCCGGACGGCCAGGGTGTTGGTCAGCAGGCCCACCACGCCCTGGACCGAGGGGTGGTCGCGTCCGGAGACAGGTACGCCGATCACCAGGTCCCGCTGGCCGGTGACGCGGCCGAGGAAGGCGGCGAAGGCGGCGAAGAGCACGGTGAAGGAGGTGGTCGCGCGGTCGCGGGCCAGCTTGGCGAGGCGGTGCGGTGTGTCGGGAGGCAGGGGGAGTCGTTCGACGCCACCGGCGGTGCCCTGTACCGGCGGGCGGGGCCGGTCGGTCGGCAGGGCCAGGGTGTGCGGTGCGCCGGACAGGCTGTCGGCCCAGTAGGCGACCGCCTCCTCGGCGGGGTGTTCACGGCGCCAGGCGGCGTAGCCGGGGTACTGCAGCTCCAGGGGTTCCAGTTCGGCTCCGCCGTAGGCCGTGGCCAGCTCGTCCAGGAGGATCTGCAGGGACCAGCCGTCGCAGATCAGGTGGTGGGCGACGAGCAGAACGCGGTGCAGGTCCGCCGAGACGGTGTGGACCGCGCACCGCAGCAGCGGTCCTCGCTCCACGTCGAAGGGCCGGGCGGCCTCCGCTCTCAGGTCGAGCCGCGCCACGCCGGTGAAGGCGAGTTCGGCGGAGTCGCAGACCACCTGGACGTACTCGCCGTCGCGGACGCGGAAGACCGTCCGCAACGACTCGTGTCTGGCGACCAGCGTCTCCAGCGCCCGGCGGAAGGCTTCGACGTCGAAGGGGCCGTGGACGGCGAAGGCGACCGGCACGTTGTACTGGGCCGTGCCCGGGTGCATGCGATCCAGCACCAGCAGCCTGGCCTGGGTGGGGGAGACGGGGAATTCGTAACGCATCGCGACTCCCGTGGGTTCGGGGCGAGGGCTGTGGTGACCGTCGCCACAGCCTGCGGCGCCCGCATGCTCCGCTCGGCGAACCGTGGGGTGACGGTGTTGTTCCACTCCGCCGGAAGGAGGCGGGTTCACCTACTCGGCCCCGTCCGCCAGCTGTTCGAAGGCATGCACGAGGCGTCCCATGATCAGCGCGGCCTCGGTGCGGGTGCGGCAGTCGGGCCGGTAGGCCAGCCGTATGTACAGCCGGTCAGCCGGATCGATCATGACGGCCAGCGGGTAGTGCGAGGAGTCCCAGACCTCGGCCAGCCGCAGGCGCCCGGGACGGTCCAGGCCGTCGCGGGGATAGTTCTCGAAGCCCAGCGCGGTGTCGAACAGGTCGCGGTGCCCGGCCAGCCGTTGCAGGTCGGCCAGGCGCACGTACTGGTGGGCGGCCAGCCGGGCGTGCTCGTCCTGCAGGCGGGCCAGGAGGTTGTCGCCGAGCCTGACCCGTACCGGCAGCGCGTTGATGAACAGGCCGATCATCGACTCGATTCCGGGGATCTCGGGCGGGCGGCCGGAGACGATGGTGCCGAAGACGACGTCGTCCTGGCCGGTCATCTGGGCGAGGACCATGGCCCAGGCGGCCTGGGCGAGGATGTAGAGCGTGACGTCGACCGCGCGGGCCCGCTCGCGCAGCCTCCTGCTCAGCTCTTCGGTGAGTTCGAGGTCGAGCGTGTGCGGGATCACGCTGTCGAGGGCGTCCGGATGCAGGCGGGTGGGACCGGGCAGCCCCGCCAGGACCGGTTCCCAGGCGGCCGTGGCCTTGTCCGACTCCTGGGCGCGGAGCCAGGCCAGGTAGTCGCGGAACTGGGGGGCGGGCGGCAGCGTCTCGCCCTCGTACAGCGCGATGAGCTCGCGGGCCAGGAGGGGCTTCGACCAGCCGTCGATCAGGAGGTGGTGGACCGTCAGCAGCAGTTCTGAGCCGACCAGCGCGGCGCGGAGCAGCGGTGGTCTGGTGACGTCGAAGGGCCTGATCCGGTCTGCCGCCATCACCTCCTCCATCGTCTGTCCGTCCACCTCGACGAAGGGGACGGACACGTGTTCCGGCACCAGTTGCACCGGCCTGCGCAGCCCCGCCTTGTACCGGAAGCAGGCGCGCAGGCCGGCGTGCCGTTCCACCAGGGTGTCGACCGCCCGCCGCAGTGCCGCCACGTCCACCGGCCCGTCGATCCGGAACCGGCCCTGCATCATGTAGACGTCCGGCCCGGACTCGACCAGGAGCGCACGGTAGAGCATGCCCTCCTGGGTGGGGGAGAGGGGCAGGATGTCCGACAGCCTGGACCCCACCGCCGCCTCCAGCGCGTCGACCTGTTCCTGCGAGAGCTCGACCAGCGGGAAGTCCGAGCTGGTCGAGCCGCCCCCCTGTTCCCTGGCGAGCACGCCGAGCGCTTCGAACCACAGGTCGGCCAGGGCCTCGGCCTCCTCTGCCGACATGCCGGCGTAGGACCAGACGGCCACCAGGTGGGGTCCGTCGGCGATCACGTCGAGTTCCACGGCGTAGGCCGTCGGCACGTCGGTCGTGCCGACCGGTTCCAGGTCGCCGCCGGAGAAGCGCCCGAGATAGTTGAAGCGCAGGTCGGGCCCGGGCGAGGCGGCCAGCCGTGGTGCGGTGTCCGGGTTGAGATAACGCAACATGCCGTAGCCGAGCCCGCCGCCGGGAACCGCCCGCAGCTGCTCCTTGACCTGCTTCAGCGTGACGCCGGCCGCGCCGTCCCAGAACCCTTCCGCGGCCTCCAGCCGGACCGGGTACTGCGCGGTGAACCAGCCGACGGTCGCCGAGAGGTCCACGTCGCCGGTCGGCTCCTCGCGTCCGTGGCCCTCCAGTTCGACCAGCAGGGCGTTGCCGTGGCCGCGCCACCTGGCCGCCGCGGCGGTCAGCGCGGCCAGCAGCACGTGGTCCGGCCCGCAGCGGTAGGCGGTGGGCAGCCGGGTGAGCACCGCCTCGGTGATCTCGGGCGCGAGGGTCCTGGTCAGGGTGGTACGGCTGCCGCCGCTCGTCCTGCCGGGCACCAGCCCGGCCTCCTCGCCCGTGTCCATCCCGGTCCAGAAGGACAGCTCGGCCAGGCGCGCCGGGCTTACCGCCTGCTCGTGCAGCAGTGTGGACCAGCGTTGCACGGAGGTCCCGCGCGGAGGAGGCATATCGGCTCCCGACAGCAGTACCGCCATCTCGGCGGCCAGGATGCGCAAGGACACGCCGTCGGCGGCCAGGCGGTGCACGGTGAGGAGAAGCTTGCCCGCCTCCTTCTGCCAGACGGCCTGGAGCATCCTGCCCTTCTCGGGATCCAGGGCGACCCCGCCGAGCCCCACCGGCTCGGCGGTCGCCGGGACCTCTAGTTCCCAGTGCTCGCCGGAGTGGCGGACGAGCCGCGTCCGCAGGCTCGCGTGCCGTTCGGTCAGGATCTGGAGCGCTCGACCGATGCGCTCGGCGTCGGCGTCGTCGGGCACCGGCAGCAGGGCTGACAGCGCGAAGGCGTGCAGCGGGCCGTGGTGCTCGCGCCACCGGTGCATGATCGGGGTGAGGGGGAAGCGCCCGACCGGCGAGTCGGTCGCCACCTCGCCCGTGGCTCCGGCGAGCGCGGCGAGCCTGGCCGGGGTCCGTGCGACGAAGACGTCCTTCGGGGTGAGGACGATCGCCTCCTCCCTGGCCCGGGAGACGAGCTGGAGGGCCGCGATGCTGTCGCCGCCCAGGGCGAAGAAGCTGTCCTGCGCTCCGACGTCGTCGACCTTGAGGAACTCGGCGAACAACTCGCAGAGCCGGGCCTCCACGGCGCCGGTGGGGGCACGGGTCCCGGCCCGGCGCGGCGGCGCGGGCAGGGCGGCCCGGTGGAGCTTGCCACTGCGGGTCAGGGGCAGGCTCGCCAGCTCGACGAAGGCGCCGGGCACCATCTGGACCGGCAGCCGGGCCGCCGTGTGGGCGATGAGCGCGTCCTGGTCGAGCTCGCCGTGCGGCACCACGTAGGCGATCAGGCGTCCGTCCCGCAGGACCACGGCGGCGCCGCTCACCGAGGGGTGGGCGGAAAGGACCGCCTCGATCTCGCCCGGCTCGACGCGTACGCCGGACACCTTCATCTGGTCGTCGGTGCGGCTGAGGAAGTCCAGCTGCCCGTCGGGCCGCCTGCGTGCGAGGTCCCCGGTCCGGTACATGCGCGCGCCGGGCTCGAACGGGCAGGCCACGAAACGCTCGGCGGTCAGCCCGGGCCGGTTGAGATAGCCGCGCGCCAGGAGGTCCCCGGTCAGGTAGAGCTCGCCGGGCACGCCCACGGGTACCGGGCGCAGCCGGGCGTCCAGCACGTAGGCCCCGACGTTGTCCATGGGCAGGCCGATCGGCGGGAGCCCCTGGGGCTGCTCCGTGCTCAGGGTCGCCAGGACCGTGCCCTCGGTCGGCCCGTAGGTGTTGTGGAAGCGGCGCCTGCTGTTCGCCCAGGCCCGCACCAGCTCGGCGGAGCAGACCTCGCCGATGGTGGCGATCACGCGCAGCGCCGGATACTCGCCCGGCGGCACGCTGGCCAGGATCGTCGGTGAGATGAAGGTGCCGGTGATCTCGCGCTCCACGAGCACCTCCGCCAGCTCCCGGCCCGTCAGGGGACCGGGCCTGGTGACGACGAGTGTGCCGCCGGAGCCGAAGGCCATGCACAGCTCGCCGACCAGGACGTCGAAGGTCGGGGCGCTCAGCTGCAGTATCCGGCTGGAGGCGTCGATCCGGAGCTGTTCGACCAGGGAGACGGCCAGCGTCGCGTGCCCGGTGTGCGAGGCCACGACGCCCTTGGGGGTGCCGGTGGATCCGGAGGTGTAGTAGACGTGCGCGGCCTGCAGCGGTTGGAAGGCCCGCGGGAGCGGGGCCCGGCCGGAGTCGCCGGGCGACAACCGCGAGACGCCCGTCTCCGGTAAGGGCGTCGCCGGGTCGGCCACGACGGCCACCGGCGCGGCGTCCCGCAGGATGAACGCGATCCGGTCCTGCGGGTATTCGGGGTCGATGGGCAGGAAGGCGGCTCCGGCGCGCTGGACCGCGAGGATGCCCACCACCAGCTCCACCGACCGGCCGAGGACGAGTGCGACGATCCGCTCCGGACCGGCGCCGCACTCGCGCAGCGCCCCGGCCAGGCGGTCGGCCCGCGCGATCAGCTCGGCGTAGGTCACCGCCTCCTGCTCCGACTCGACCGCCACGGCGTCCGGTGAGAGGGCCGCCTGCCGTACCGCCAGATCCGCCGGCGAGGTGGCGGGCAGCTCCCGGGGGACGGCGGCGCCGGGTGTCTCTCCAGACAGCAGCGCCGCGTGGGAGATCGGCGTGTCAGGGGAGCGCACCAGGTCGGCCAGCAGGACGGTGAAGCCGTCGGCCCAGGCGCGGACCGCCTCGGGGTCGTAGAGGTCGATGCGGACCTCCAGCGCCCCCGCGAGACCGTCCTCGGTGTCGCGCACGATCCCCATCACGTCGTGCTCGCCGCCGGTCTGCACGCGCTCCGGCTCGGCGATCTCCTGCAACATCCGCACGCTCTCCTGGCGGGTCAGGTACATGAAGACCCACTGGAACAACGGCGAGCGCCCGACGACCCGCTCGGGGCGGATCGCGCTGACGATCCGCCCCACGGGTACGTCGGCGTTGTCGAGCAGGCGCGGGAAGTCGGCGGTGAAGCGGCTCAGCAGGTCGGCGAAGGTCGTCTCCGGCTCGAAGTGCCAGCGGGTGGGAACCTCGTTCATGACGTAGCCGATGACGCGTTCCAGGCCCTTGGCCGCCCGGTTGGCGACGGGCGTGCCGATCGTCATGTCGTCCTGGCCGCTCAGCCGGTGGGCGAGCACCGCGAAGGCGGTCATCAGGACGCCGTAGACGGTCGCGCCCCGCTCCCTGGCCAGCGCGCGGATCGCCGCCTCTCCCTCCAGGTCGATGTGGAAGGGAAGCCGCGTGATGCCGAACGGGCCGCGCGGCGCGCCGAGCGGCCCCACGGTCAGCGGGGGCGGAGGGGCGCCCAGATAGTCGCGCCAGAAGCCCAGCTGGGCCTGGAGTACCCCGGCCTCCTCCAGTTCGCGCTGCCACGAGGCGAAGTCGGGGTACTGGATCTCCGGGCGGCCGAGTACCGGCGGGGTGCCGTCGCGCACGGTCTTGTAGGCGGCGGTGAACTCCCTGTGCAGGATGTCGAAGGAGAACCAGTCGGTCACGATGTGATGCAGTGCCAGGACCAGGGTCGAGCGCTTTTCGTCAACCCTGATGAAGCGTCCCCGGATCAGCCGGTCCCTGCTGAGGTCGAAGCGCCGTCGGCTGTAGGCGGTCAGCTCGTCGTGGAGGGGGCCACGTAGTTCGGCCCGCTCCAGGACGAAGGGCCCCGCGGCGGGGAAGTCGGCGCGCAGTTCGTCGACCGATCCGGTGATGCGCATGCGCAGGATGTCGTGCTGCTCCTGGACGATCGTCAGGGCGGCTTCGAGGTCGCCGGGGGCCACGGGGCCGTCGAAGTGGTAGGCGCAGCAGAGGTTGAGGGCGGACAACTCCGAATAGAGCGCCTCGTAGACCCACAGGTCCTCCTGGCCTGGGCTGAGCCGTACCGGCCGGGAGGGGTCGCGTTGCGGGACGATGTCGGGGATCGCCCCGATCTGCCCTGCCTCGACGAGGCGGCGCAGGAGTGTGACGCGCTGCTCACGCGGGAGCGCGGCGAAACGGGTCGTGGTACTCATGGGGCCTCCGTCATCAGCGTGGACAGTCGCTCCAGCCCGGCGAGCACCTGCTCGGCCGGGAGCCCGAAGTCGACGAAGCAGGCCACTTCGTCGACGCCCAGGTCGCTCAGGTCGGTGAGGAACTCGCGGCAGCGCTCGGCCGGGCCGAGCAGTCCGCCCCAGTTCAGGTAGCGGCGGAGGGCGAACTCGGCCAGTGCGTCGCTCTCCCGTTCGGTGAGCCGGGCGGCCCGGCCGTCGTCCAGCCGGTTGGTGGCGGTCTGCGCCACGTAGGACTTCAGGTAGGCCTTGAGCGGCTCACCTACCGTCCGGGCCGCGTCGTCGGCGACGTGGGTGTGGGCCATCAGGGTCACCGTGCCCTTTGGGTGCAGCTCCCGGTAGAGGGCGATCCTGCCGGCCAGTTCCTCACGGGTCTGGCCGATCGTCGCGGCCAGTACGTTGGTGCGCAGCCGCCCGGCGGTCCTCCAGGTCTGCGGGTTACCCGAGGTCGTCAGCCACAGGGGGAGCTCGGGCGAGTAGGGCGTGGGCTGGGGCCGTACCGCGACCGGCCTGCCGCTGCCGTCGGTGAACTCCACCTCCTCGCCCGACCACAGGCGGCGCAGCAGTTCGATGCCGTCCAGGGCGTGCTCGCGCCGCCCGGCGAACCGCTCGGGGGCGAGCACGAAGTCCTTGGAGTGCCAGCCAGTGGCCACCGACAGGCCGATCCGGCCGCGCGACAGGTTGTCGACGACGGCCCAGTCCTCCACGACCCGCAGCGGGTGGTGCAGTGGCAGCACCAGGCTGCCCGCCCGGATCGCGATGCGCTCGGTGGCCACCGCCAGGGCCGCGCTCAGCACCGACGGGTTGGGGAAGACCTGGCCCACCTGCTGGAAGTGCCGTTCGGGGGTCCAGACTGCGGTGAAGCCCAGTCGGTCGGCCACTCTGGCGATGTCCAGGATCTCGGTGTATTTCGTGGCATGGCCTACGCCGCTGACGTTGTCGGCCCCGAAGAACATGACGCTGATATCCATCGGGACGTCAGTCCTTTCCCGGGACCTGGGCGGCCGGGTGATGGGGACGCCGTGGAGGCGAACCTCGGTGCCGGCGCGGCGAGAGGCCGTGCACCGTGTCAGGCACGGGTGACGCTCACGGGCCGGATGCCGCGCCCGTTGGCCTCGACGTGGTCAAGGCGCTCGGCTCTCGGGGAGGTTCCCAGCGCGACCCGCCGGCCCGCGGGGACCTTCGGGCCGAAGGGCCACAGCGCGTGCCGGTTCCCGTCGTTGACCAGGACCAGGTAGGTGCCTTCGGCTTCCTCGAACGGGTCGGTCATGTCGCGGTCTCCGTTCCGGTCGGGCGGGTGGACGTCGATCTCACGTACGGCGGTGCCGGCCAGGCCCGCGGCGAGGAGCCGGGAAGCGTCTTTTCCACGTCGGCTATTTCGGGATGGCGCGGTTTTGCTCCGGAGGTGAACGCGGGATATATCCCGGGCCCTCACGATCCAATGTGTGCGCGAAGAACCTCTGCCGCAGCTCCGCCTCCCGAAAGACTCGCGCCTGGTTCAGGCGGATGCGTGAATCCATGTTTCGGTTGTCCGTGAGGGGATGAGACTTCGAATGTGCTCTCACGTTCACGGCGTGCTGCTAAAGAACTCTTGCGGAAAGTATGTTGCCCACCAGGTCCTGTCAAGGGGAGGTCCCGGCGAGGCGGGGGTTTCGGTTGGTCGAGCTGAGTCCTGATGGTGGGCCGGGTAACGCCGACCGGCGCCCCGAAGCTCGCGGCGAGCCTTCCCGCCGTGTGTGCAGGGGATTTCACAAAGGTGATTGTTCATATCTTTTGAAGCCGTGTCGCAGAACAGCGTTCGGTTCCGCCGATGAGCGACGGGGCCGGTCACGGACGGTGGCATGGGAGGCGGGGAAAGGCCCGTACCTCGACGCACCTGCGCCGGCCTCCGCTCGGATCTGTGTCACCGGCCGCAGAGCGGATCGGCTCGGTGCATTTTCGGAATCGCCTCCCCGAATCCGTGTTCACAGGAGGAGTTTCGCGAACATTAATTGAACGAACGGTCCGCGGAACGTCCGTGGCGTCGGCTTCGCGCAATCGGCCGTTTCTGAGAGCGCAAAAAGCCGCGAACGCTGCGGAAAGTCACATCGCGTCCGGCCGTGGCGACCCGAGTGGCGAGCCCGCGTGAGGAGTTCTTACAGGCCGAATCAGGTCGTTCCACCTGTCGGCCCGGCGGAAGCACGGAGCCGAAAACCTCGCGTCGCCGATGAATGCGTGGCCCCGCGGCCGCCGCTCACCGGGGACGCGCCGGCCGGCCGGTTCAATCGCGGACGGCTCGTTGCAGGACGGCCTGGATGTGATCAGGGTCGGCGGGGGCGTTGTCGAGGAGGATCGCGGTGCACAGCCCGTCAGAGGCCGCGACGAGGGCGGCGATGGCCGCGGGGTCGTCGGTCAGCGTGGCGGCGAGTTCGGCGATGTTCTCCCGCCAGCGGCGTGCCACGGGCCGCAGTGGGGGGCGGCGGGCGGCCAGGGTCGCCAGCTCGCGTTCGGCCAGGGCGCGTTCACGTCCGGAACCGGCGGACTCGGCGATGAGGCGGGCCAGGCCGGCGAGCTTGTCGCCGGGGGTGTCGATGATGTCGCGGATGCGGGCGGTGTAGGCGTCGGCGACGCTCGTGAGGGCGGCGACGAGCAGGTCGTCGAGGGTCGCGAAGTAGTAGGTGCTCAGGGACGTCGTGGTGCCGGCCTGCTTGGCGACCGTGCGATGGGTGACGCCCGCCGCGCCGTCGCGAGTGACCACGGCAAGGGTGGCCTCGATGATCTCCGCGCGTCGTCTCTCACCACGCGCGCGGCGTCCGTCGATGTGCTCGCCGTCGTCGGTGGCGTCGTCCATGCTGCTCCTCGGCACGACCCCAGGGTAGTGGGACCGTCGTTCAACCGTCCGTGTCGCGGCTCCGCGCCTCCCCGAGCGCGGGCACGTGACGCAGCATCTTGAGGCACAGCACCGTGGCGGCGGCGATGACGACCCCCGCGACCAGGGAAGCGATGTTGAGTCCGCTGGTGAAGGCCTGCCGGGCCGCCTCGACGGTCCCGGGCGGAAGGTTCTCGGTGATCGCCGCGGTCGCGTTCAGACTGTCGGTGAGGGGACCGGAGGTCTCCGACGCCAGGCCTTCGGGCACTGTCACCTGAGTACGGTAGACGGCGGTGGTGAGGCTGCCGAGCAGGGCGACGCCGACGGCGATGCCGAGCTCCTGGACCGTCTCGGACATCGACGCCGCCGACCCGGATCGCGTCGCCGGCACCGCGCCCACCACGATGTCGGTGCCCAGGGCGGCGAGGGCGCCCAGCCCGAGATAGACGAACGCGAAGCCGGCCGTCACAGGGATCTCGTCGTCGAGCCCCGCGGTGGCGAGCAGCGCGTACCCGGCGAGGGACACCCCGAGGGCGGCACCCATGACCGAGCCGGGACGCAAGCGCCGGGCGACCAGGGGAGCACCGATGGCGGCGGCGAACATCGCCAGCGCCGGTGGACCCATCCAGAGTCCCGCGTCGAAGGGCGTGAGCCCCACGACGAGCTGGAGGTACTGCGTGACCAGGTACATCGAGCCCCCGACTCCGGCCAGGCCGATGAGCAGCACGCTCAAGGCCACGGTGAAGGCCCGGTTGCCGAACAGTGTCACGTCCAGCAGGGGGTCGGTGAGGCGGCGTTGGCGACGTACGAACACGACTCCGGCCAGAACGCCCGCCACGGCACAGACGAGGGCCGGGCCGCCGGGGCCGTCGGAGGGGATGCGCTTGACGGAGTAGACGACCGGAAGGATCGCCGCCAGGGACAGGCCCACGCTGATCAGGTCCGGCCGGCCGGTGGCCGGGGCCGCGTACTCGGGGAGCAGTGCGCGTGCTCCGGCCAGGACGACGAGGGCGACGGGCACCGCCGTCAGGAACGGCGCTCCCCACCAGAAGGAGTCCACCAGCGCTCCGCCCACGATCGGCCCGGCGGCCATCCCGAGCGCGAACATCGTGGCCCAGACCCCGATCGCGACCGCGCGCTGACGTGGGTCGGGGAACATGTTCGAGATCAGCGACAGCGTGGAGGGCATGAGCGTCGCCCCGGCCACCCCCAGCAGGGCGCGCGCGAGGATCAGCAGTTCGGCCGTGGGGGCGAACGCGGCGAACACCGAGGCCGCCGCGAAGGCGATCATCCCGATCTTCAGCAACCGGCGTCGCCCGATCCGATCGCCCAGCGTGCCCATGGTGACGAGGAACCCGGCGACGAGGAACCCGTAGGCGTCCATGATCCATAGCAGCTGGGTGGCCGACGGGGACAGATCGGCCGCCATGCTCGGCGCCACCAGGTACAGCACGGTCACGTCCAGCCCCAGCAGCACCGTCGGCATGGCCAGCAGGCCCAGGCCCGCCCACTGGCGCGCCCCTGCCCGCGTGAACCGTTGCCCCGCCATCACGCCCCCTTCGCTCTCATAAAATTGAACAGTAGTAAAACTAGTACAAACGTTCAATTTAATGAGAGCGGGCGTCACCGGCCGGGGCCGGGACGTACGTCTCGTTCTTGATCGGGTAGACCATCAGCCGGTCGAGGCCACCCGGGCCGGACGGCGACACGCGCTCACGTTCCGGTGGCGGTCCGCGGTTCGTCGCTCACGGAGGCGGTGCGGCCTCGCCTCCCAGGAGGCGTCGTGCGAGGTGAAGGGCGTCGGTCACCGGAGTGGGGCCGGCCACGGGCACGATCGAGGCGCCGCCGGCCAAGTCGGACCTGGAGCTGGGCGAGAAGACCTCCGCCCACATCAAGCACGACCCCGCGGCCCGGCGACACAGGCGCTGAGAACTGGCTCTGCGTCGTCCGGCGCGTTGCCGCCTGTACCGGATGTGCTCGTCGTGCGTAGCGCCAAAATCCGGTCGTCCGATCCTCCCCGGAGGCCGGTGTGCGCCTGCGACCTGCCGCACATGTTCGCCCGGCCGGGGGGTGACGGTGTGGGTGTGGTCAGTCCGGCAGCAGGTGTGACACCAGGGTGCGTGCCCATTCGGGAGTAGGGGCCTGGTCGGTGAAGACGGCGCGGTAGTAGAGGGGGGCGAGCAGGGCGTCCGTGGCGCGTTCGACGGGTGGGGTCTCGTTACCCCGGGCCTGTTCCCGTTCGAGCATGGCTTCGAGCTGCCGCTGGCGTTCCGCGCGGCACACGCCGGCGTTCTCACCGCCCGTGCCGACGATGGCTCGTACCAAGCTGAGCGTGTCCGGGTCGCTGAGGTCCCTGGCGAGGTCGGAGGCGAAGCGTTCGAGGTCCTCGCGCAGGCTTCCGGTGTCCGGCACCACGATGTCCCCGGAGAAGCGGCTGGTCGCGACGTCGGCGAGCAGGTCTCCGACGGAGCCCCAGCGGCGGTAGACCGTGGTGGCGTGCACGCCTGCGCGGGCGGCTATCACCGGGATCGTGAGTTCGTCGGCTTCGTCGCTGAGCAGTTCGCGAACGGCCTGATGGACGGCGGCGCGGACCCGGGCAGAGCGGCCGCCGGGTCGGCTCTCGGCGCGAGGCGAGGAAGGCGCAGGACGCATGCAATCAGTATCGCATTGATCACTGCTTTATAATCGCAACGATCACTGCTTTTGTAGTACGTTGAAGCCACTAACGCAACGATCACTGCGAGATGCTCATGTCTGTTGAGTCCTCCGCCCTCCCCACACCGCCCGTCGGCGGTGCGCACTGCCGCGTGCCGTGGAAGGGGGCCTTCCCCTCCGTGGCCGCCGTCCTGGTCCTCTTTCTGGCCGCGTCCAGCGCCCCGTCCCCGATCTATGTCATTTACCAGCAGCAGTGGCAGTTCACGGCGTGGGTGCTGACGGTCGTCTTCGCCCTGTACGTGTTCGGCCTGCTCGGCTCGTTGCTCGTCGTCGGAGCGCTGTCGGACCATCTCGGCCGCCGGCCGGTGCTCGCCGCGGCGATCGCGCTGGAGGTGATTGCACTCGTCCTGTTCCTGGTCGCAGGGAACGTACTCGTCCTGTCAGCCGCTCGGGTGTTGCAGGGCATCGCGACCGGGGCGGCGACGACAACGCTGAGCGCCACGCTGGTCGATCTAGAGCCGTCTCGGGGGCGGGCGGGCGTCGTCACCTCGGTGGCTCCCCTGACCGGGCTCGCCGCCGGTGCTCTCGGCAGTGGCGCGCTGGTGGAGTTCGGCCCCTCCCCGACCCGGCTGATCTATGTGCTGCTGCTCGGCGGGATGCTGCTGGCGGCGGTGGGCGTCGCCTTCGTCCCGGAGACGTCGCCGCGCCGGCCGGGAGCCGTCGCCTCCCTGCGACCCCGGGTCGCGATGCCCGCGCACCTGCACGCCGACATCGTCCCGGTGGTGCCGGCGATGATCGCCACCTGGGCCCTGGCCGGGATGTACCTCTCGCTCGGCCCGTCCGTCGCGGCCGAGTTGCTGGGGCTGCGCAACCACCTGATCGGCGGCGTCGTCGTGACGCTCCTGGCCGGAACCGGAGCACTCGCGGTCTTCCTGCTCCGCTCCCGATCCGCCTCCTGGCTGCTGGCTCCCTCGTCCGCGATGCTCGGGCTGGGCACCCTGATCTCGCTCGCCGGGGTGGCGCAGAACCTTGCCTGGCTCGCCGCCGCCGGCACCGTCGTCGCGGGTCTCGGCTTCGGCGCGTCGGTGCTGGCGACGTTCGGCACCTTCGCCCGGATCGCCAGGCCGCACGAGCGCAGCGCGGTCTTCGCCCTGGCGAACACCATCAACTATCTGGGCAACAGCGTGCCCGCCGTACTCGGCGGGATCGCCGTCACTGCCCTGGGACTGAGGACCGCCACCGTGATCTACGCGCTGGCGATCGCGGTGATCACGTTCTCCGCCTTCGCCCTGCGCCTGAACCAGCTACGGGCCAACCGCCGCACCGTCATGGCCGCGTGCGGCTGAGAACGCGCGCCCGCCCTGCTCCACTCAGCAAATGCGTAACAAGTAATAAGGAGACATCGTGACGGAGACAAGCAGGAACAAGAAGCACTTGGGGGTCCAGCGAGGGGACCACACGACCGTCCGGTACACGGCCAGCGGTCCGGCCGGAGGGCCGGCCCTGGCCCTCATCCACGGCTGGGCGTGCGACCGCGGCGACTTCGACGCGGTGACCAACCATCTGCCCAAGAACCACCGTGTCCTCGCGATCGACCTTGCCGAGCACGGCGAGTCGCGCTCGACGCGGGCGCTGTGGACGATGGAGGAGTTCGCCCGCGACGTGGCGGCCGTGCTGGAGGCCGAGTCGGTGAACAAGGCGGTCGTGGCCGGGCACTCCCTCGGTGGGGCCGTCGCTGTCGAGGTTGGCAAGCTGCTTCCCGATACGGTCTCGCGAGTGGTGGCGCTCGACGCGCTGCACTACCTGTCCCTGTTCCCGGCGATGAGCGACGAGCAGGTCGAAGCGATGCTGCGCCTGTTCCGGGAGGACTTCGCCGCCGGGGTGCGGGGCCTCGTCGGGGGAGGCTCGCCGTCGGGGACCGATCCGGCTCTCAAGGAAACGTATTTCGAGAAGATGGTCGCCGTACGGCAGCCTGCGGGGCTGCGTTCCATCGAAGGGCTCATGCGCTGGGACATGGACGCGGCACTGCGCGAGACGAAGCAGCCGATCACCGTGTTCGCGATTCGTGACCTGGTGACGCAGGAAGCGATCGACCGCTACGGGGACCGGCTCGACATCGTTCTCATCGAGCTGGGCAGCCACCACTTCCCAGTGGAGGCACCCGAGGGCACGGCGAAGCTTCTGGCCGATGTGGGAACCGACTAGGAACTGCTTGGGAAGCCGGGGACTCTACTCGTCAGTATTAGCGCTAAGTGCCGAACCGGCAGGTCAGCGTACCGACATGTGGTCATGAGTCGTGTTCGTTGATCTCGATTCGGGAGTACTGAGCGGTAGTAGCCGCAAGCACTCGTTGGTTTTGTCGGTGAGAGGCTGCAACGTTTGTCGATGAGAATCGACAACGCCCGCCCCGGCGACATGTTCTTGTCGATGAGTTCTGACAACAGCCGGTGCGGGGGCGGCGGCCTGGACACACGTCGGCTCGCAGCGTCAGGCGTTCTCGGTTCTCATCGACATTCGGCCGTCGCGAAGATCGCAGAGTGTTGCTGCTTCTCACCGACACAGTCAACTCGTAACGTCACCGACTGTGTCTTTGGAGTATCTGCCGGCTGAGCAGGTCCGCCGGTACGGAGCCTTCGTGGCGGATCCCACACCTGAGGAGCCGGAGCGGTTCCTCCGCCCGGCCGGCGGCCGCCCCCTCACCCGGCCGGACACGATGATCGGCGACAAGGGCTCACTCCACCCGCAAGATCCGGCTCGACCTACGCCGGCGCGGCATCAAAGCGGTCATCCCCGAACGCCGCGATCAGATCGCCAACCACAAGCGCCGGGGCAACCTGGGAGGCCGCCCGCACGCCTTCGACGCCCTGGCCCACAAGCAGCGCAACCTGGTCGAACGCTGCATCGGCGAACTCAAGCAATGGCGCGCGATCGCCACCCGCTTCGACAAGCCGGCCAGCCGCTATCTGGCAGGCGTCACCATCGCCTCGCTCGTGCTCTGGCTCCGAAACGCCGAATTATCAGACACCCTCTGGTCCGGGCCGCCCGCCTCCGGAGCCGGCACCCCGAGTGGCGACGAAGCCCTCGATCGCGTCCATGTGGTCGGGCCGCAGACCCTCGCGGGGCGACGGCGCGATCAACAGGGCCCGGCCGTCTTTGGTCAACTCGTCATGCACCGGACCGCCGGTGGGCACCTCGACGTCGTCGGTCCAGACGAGCCGCCACCCTCGCGCCAGGACCTGGCGTGCCGCGGCGAGTTTGGCCTCCGCCGCGGCGGTACTGGAAAGGCGCTCCGACCAGGTACGGGGCAACCGGGGCAGGGCGAACAACCGTTCCACCTCATCGGCGTCGGCGCACCAGGTGCTGCACCAGCGGATCTCGACCGTGCCCGTCCGGTGCAACGCGCGGACACGGTCGATCAGAGCGGGCGCCCAGCGCATGCGATAGGCGTAGCCACCGGAGTGGGCGACCCCTCTACGCGGGATACCTCCCCAACCGGGCCGGGCGACGTTGATCACACCGTCGACGTCGAGCAGCCACACCGGCCGGCTCATCGGCCGGCGCGTCCTTCGGGAGTGCCCGTGCTCATACCCAGCCTCCTGGGGGTTCCGGGGGGAAGGCATCCCGCTCCGCCGCGCCGGGAGGGCCTTCAGTCGTCGAGATAGGCGCGCAGTTCGCGGCGTGCCCGGCGGCGGTCACGCCGGCGCTCCTGGCGCAGGAAGTAGTGCCACTCCCGGTATCCGCCTCTGCCGGTGTGACCGAACCAGAGACCGGCGGGGGCACCCCAGTAACAGCCGGTCGTGCGGACGCTCTGGGAGACGCCGTCGGCGGTGATCTCATCCGGCAGCGTGCACGGCCCGAACCGGTGGTCGTGCACGGGCAGGCAGGTCACCATCGGTGTCTCGGCCATCCGCACCCACCAGGGCCGGGTCTTGTCAGTCTTGCTCATACGGTCACCTTTCGGCTCCGCGACGCCCCGGGATGGGGCCGTCACAAGACCGGATGCACCGCGATCACCTCCAGACGTGTAACCCGATCACGACGATACAGCGGGCCCTCAGGTGCCGACGAGACCCTCATCGCCCCCGGGTCAGGACGAATGTGCCCCACCGAAGGCGTCCCGGGCCCAGGCGGCGAAGCCGGTCATGGTCAGCCCGAACGCGTGCGCGTGCTCCGGGCGAGCCGCCTGGCCGAGGACGTTCATCTGTTGCTGCATGTTGACCATCATGGGCGGAAGCCCCCGCGCGACGGCCTGTTCGGCGGACAGGACGGGAGCCTCGACCGTACGGCCCAGCACTCCGGACAGGACCTCGGCGATCTCGGTCATCGTCAGGAGGTCGCCGGCGAGCTCGACGTCGGCGCCGGTGAACCTCGCCGGGTCGGCGAAGGCGGCGGCGGCCGCCGCGCCGATGTCCGGAACCGCCACCAGTGACAGTCTCGTGTCCTTCGCGAACGCCGTCACGAATCCCTGTTCCGCCCAGTCGCCGAACATGTAGGACCGGCCGAGCAGGTTCTCCATGAAGGTCGCGGGCTTCAGGATCGTCCAGTGGGGGAATCCCGCGGTGCGTACGAGGTCGTCCACGTGGGCCTTGCTCGCCCAGTAGTGGCGGCTCCACTCGTCGGGCGTCCAGCCGGGCACGGCCCGGACCTCGTCTCCGGCTCCGGCGACCGAGGTGTGCACGAACTGCGCCACACCGGCCGCTCTGGCGGCCTCGACCAGGTTGCGGCCGCGGACGGCCTCGCCGTCGGACATGAGGTTGGTGAGGTCCGGGAGCTGCACCGAGAACACTCCGCGGACACCGGTCACCGCGGCCGTCAGGGACGCGGGATCGTCGAGGTCTCCGAGCACCGGTTCGGCGCCGAGCGCCAGGACGGCCCTGGCCGGCTCGGACTCCGGATCTCTGAGAAGGACCCGCACGGGTGTTCCCGCGGCGAGGAGGGCTCGCGCGACCGCGCCGCCCTGCTTGCCGGTCGCACCGGTGACGAGCACTGGATCAGGCATGACAGGCCTCCACCAATAAGTGGGGTGACACCCCGTTTTCACTTCTCAGGGTAAGATATGGGGGACCACCCCACTTGGCAAGCGGCAGGAGACACGGTGCGGGAGACCAGGGAAGAACGGCCGAAGCGCGCGGACGCGCGGCGCAACCGCGACCGGATCCTGGCCGCGGCCCAGATCGCCATCGCCAGGGACGGCGTCGACGCCTCGCTGGAGGAGATCGCCAGGCAGGCCGGGGTCGGTTCGGCGACGCTGCACCGGCACTTCCCCTCCCGCCTGGCGCTGCTGGAGACGGTGTTCCTCGACCGCGTCGAGACGCTGTGCTCCCAGGCTCGCGAGCTGGCCGCGGAGCCGGACCCCGGGGCCGCGCTCGTCACCTGGCTCAGGGCCATCGGCACCTACGCCGCCAACGTGCGCGGGCTCGCCCCGTCACTGCTGCTGAGCGCCCACGAGCTCGAACACCGGGAACGGAACGTGACCTGCCACAGGAAGATCAGCGGCGCCGGTGAGGAGTTGCTGACCCGGGCCCGGCTGGCGGGGGCCGTACGCCCTGAGGTGTCCATCGACGACCTGCTCACCCTCGTCAACGCCATCTCGGCGGCGACCGAGCGGCACGCCGACGCGGCCGCCGCGACCGACCGCCTGCTCCTGCTCGCCCTCGACGGAATCCGCTCCACGACGCCGCCGGGGCCGTAGCCCGGTCCCGTGAACCGGCGCGCCGCCCACGGTGGGACGCGGCGGCACGGGTGCGGGTCAGGCGGGCTCTTCGCCCGTCTCCTTGGCGAAGGGAACGCCGCGAAGGCTGAGCAGTACCAGCGCGGCGCCTCCGCAGGTGAGCGCGATGTCGGCGACGTTGCCCACGAACGGGCCGTAGTCGATGAAGTCCACGACGTGCCCGCGGGCGAAGCCGGGCTCACGGAGGAGCCGGTCGCCCAGGTGGGACACCGCGCCACCGAGCAGCGCGCCCAGCACGAGCGCCCAGCCCGGGGAGGCCACGCGGCGGGCGGTGTAGAGGATGCCACCCACCGCGGCCGCCGCGACCAGGGCGAACACCCACGTGGCGTTCTCTCCCAGGGAGAAGGCGGCGCCGGGGTTGTACAGCAGCCGGAAGTGGATCAGCGGGGGGAACACGGGGACACGCTCGGTCTCGGACAGTGCGGAGACCGCCCAGAACTTGGTGAGCTGGTCCAGGAGCGCGACCACCGCGGCCAGCACGAGCATGATGCCGTACAGCCGCCTCGAACCCCGCTCCGATCGCATCATTCAAGGCCTCCGTACCACCGTGTCCGAACCAGGATTCCCCCGAGCCTACCGAGGCGTTTTCCGAGGTGCCGCCACGCCTTCGAGCAGGGCGTCGCGTTGCGCCGGGCTCAGGCGGTCCGGCCTGGGGGCGGCGGCGAACGCGCCGCTCCCGGCCCGTTCCACGACGAACGGGTCGGCGAGGACCGGACGGCGGCCAATCGCGTCCAGGGCGCCGGCCGCCCGCCGTACGGGCCAGCCCAGTGCTGCGGCGAGTTCGTTCACGGTGAGTGGCCGGGCGGCGTACACCAGCGCGGAGACCACCGTCAGCGCGTCACGGACGTCGGCGTCGGTGAGATCACTGCCGTTCATCTGCTCGCTGATCCAGGTGAAGAACTGAGCCATCCGGCCCAGCCGGGCGCCGGTGGGCGTGTCGGCGCCGAAGATCTCGATCCCGCGCCGAGCCTCCGTCGCGACCTCGGCGTGCGCCCCGGTGTCGGCCCTGAACGCCCGGAGCCAGACGTCGTCGTCGACGACGTACCGTTCACGGCGCCCCGAGTCCCGGGTGCGCCCGACCAGCTCGATCGCCTCAAGATAACCGACGGCCTTGGACACCGAGGCGGGGCTGACCCGCAGCCCGCGCACGAGTTCGGCGGACGTCAGGTCTCCTGAGCCGGAGGTGAGCAGGCAGGCGAACACGCGGGCGGCCATCCGGGGAAGGCCGACCCCGACCAGCGGGGCCGCGAGCCGCTCCACGAAACCGTGCACGGACTCGGCCGACCGCTCGCCGGCCGGTGGACACGCGGCCTGGACCGGTCTGCGACGGCGGGCCCGCTGTCCGGTGGCCTGCTGCGCACGGTCGGCCAGATAGCCACCGGGCGCGCTGTTGCGTGCCACCTCGCGGCTGATCGTGGAGGTGGGCCTGCCCAGCCGTCTGGCGATCTCGGCGTATCCCAGCCCCTCGGCCAGCCAGGTCGCGATCCGCCGGCGGTCCTCGTGGGTCAGCCTGTCTCCGGGCATCGGCTCGCCCCTGTCGGTTCGGGTTCACGGGTGCGTTCACCAACAATACATTGCAACGAACGATCGGTATGGGTTGCATTTATCAACAATGTCATTGCAACAATTTTCGTGAAATCCCAGTGAAGACGCGCATCGTTAGGGTTTATTCGTTGACGAATTTTGAAACGCAACGTAGCCTTTCCGCATCTGGAAAAGATTGGAGCCCCTTGTGACGAGAGCGTTGGACGTGCCCCGGATACGGGCTCACGTCGCCGGACTGCTCGCGGAGTACCGGATCCCGAGCGCCGTGATCGGCGTCCTCAGCGACGGGGAGATCACCGACTTCGCGGTCGGCGTCAGGGACGTCTCCACGGGAGAGCCCGCGACGACCGACACCGTCTACCGGTGCGGCTCGGTGTCCAAGACATGGACCGCCCTCGCCTTCATGCGGTTCGTCGACGAGGGAAGGGTCTCCCTGGACGAGCCGGTGCGGACCTACCTCCCGGGTTTCCGGGTCGCCGACCCTGAGGTCGGTGCCAGGGTCACCCCCCGTCACCTCCTCAACCACACCAACGGCATCGAGGAGAGCTACGGAGATCCGGGGGAGGGGGACGACGTGTACGAGCGCATGGTGGAGAACATCGCCGGCGCGTCACAGGTCCACCCCCTGGGTCACACCCACGGCTACAGCGCGGCCCTCGGCTACGCGATCCTCGCCCGCGTCATGGAGGTGGTCGACGGCAGGCGGTGGGACGACATCATGAGGGACCGCCTGTTCGGTCCCCTGGGGTTGACCTCGACGAGCAGCAGGCATGAGCACGTCGACCGGAACCGGGCCGCGACCGGATATCTGATCCGGTCCCTTGACGAGGGCCCCGTCCTCTCACCGCTGGGCCACCTGCCGCGCTCCTTCGGCCCCGGAGGCAACATCAGCACGACGGCCAGGGAAACGCTCACGATGGCCTCCGTCTTCCTCAACGAGGGAAAGGCACCGGACGGGACCAGGATCGTCTCACCCGAGATCATCCGCGAGATGACGGAATCCCGGGTCGCCGTACCCGACCCGTACATGTTCGGGCCGGAATGGGCGCTCGGTCTCATCGTGTGCGACTGGCACGGCCAAACCGTCTACGCCCACGACGGCAGCGCGGTCAGCCAGAGCGCCCGCCTGCGGATCCTGCCGGAGTCGAACATCGCCATCACGATGCTGACGAACGCCGGGCCGCGCGACAGCTTCTACCGGGGGGTGTTCAACGAGATCCTCGCCGGCCTCGGCACGGTCACGATCCCCGACCTGCCGAAGCCCGCCCCGGTCCCGGCCCTCGACCTGTCCAGGTACGAAGGCTCCTACGGGCGGCCCGGCACCCGCTACGAGGTGGTGGCCGAAGACGGGAGACTCCGCCTCGGGCTCACCCTGAACCCCATGGAGGCGAAACTCCTCAACAGGCCGGAACGGCTCGAATACGAGCTTCTCCCGATCAGCGAGACACATTTCCTGATGCCTTCCGGCGACCCGCTGGAGGACCCGCAGACCGTCGCGATCTACGACTTCGAAGACGGGGCCGCGCGGTACCTCCACATCAACTGCCGGGTGCATCCGAGAACGAACAAGGAGAGTGCCACAGTGCACGTCATGACCGTTTCCACGATCTCCGACAGCGAGGGCTTCTGGAACTCCCTGAAGAAGGCGTACGGCCTGCTGCCCAGGGGGGCGGGATGGACGCTGGCGGTGGCGAGCGCCGACGGCGACAGGGCGGTGAACGTCATCGTCCACGACTCGGTCGACGGTGTCAGGAGCTTCCTCGAAGAGCACGTCGGCCCCTTCGCCACCACCGAGTACTTCGAGGCCGACGCCTCGAACGCGGTCGGGCTCCCGGCGGTGTGACCGCCCTCGGCGGAACGGTGGTATCACTACCGGCATGGGGATGCATCGCGACGATCTCGCCGATTTCCTGCGCCGGTCCCGGGGACGGCTGACCCCGGGGGAGGTCGGGCTGGTCGAGGGGCCGAGGCGGCGCACGCCGGGGTTGCGCCGTGAGGAGGTCGCGGCCCTCGCCGGGATGTCGGCCGACTACTACATGCGGCTTGAGCAGGCCAGGAGCACGCAGCCCTCGGTCCAGATGCTGGCCGCGCTGACGCGCGCGCTGCGGCTGACCATCGACGAGCGGGACCATCTGTACCTGCTCGCCGGGCACCGGCCGCCGGAGGGGGCACGGGCGGGGGAGTACCTGCGGCCAAGCCTGCTGTACCTGCTCGACCGGCTGGACAGCGTTCCGGTCCAGGTCCTGAGCGACCTGGGTGACCTGCTGGCGCAGAACGACATGGCGCAGGCGTTGTTCGGATGCGTGTGCACGGTGGCCCCGGAGAACCGCAACATCGTGCTGCGCTGGTTCACCGAGCCGGACGTGCGCGGTTACTTCGCGCCCGAGGAGCACGAGGAACAGGCCAGGCAACTGGTCGCCGACCTGCGCGCCACGGTGACCCGCCGCGGGGACGACGTGGCGTCCCGCGAGCTCGTCACACGGCTCCGTACGGCCAGCACCGAGTTCACGGCCCTCTGGGACCGGCACGAGGTCGCGGTGCGCAGGTCGCACCCGTACCGGATCATGCATCCCGAACTCGGCGTGATCGAGCTCGACTGCGAGGTGCTGGCGACGCCCGCGGCGGACCAGCGGCTGCGGGTGTTCACCCCGACACCCGGCGGCTCCGAGGCGCTGGACATGCTGCGTCTTCTCGGCCCGCGGCACCGGCACGGCGCCGCCGCGACGACGCCCGCCGAACGCCCGGCGGGCACGCCGCAGGCATGACGTGTCAGGTCCAGGTCGCCGAATCCGGGTCGATGCCTCGATCGCGGGCGTTGGCGTCGATGATGTCACGGAGCCAGAAGGTCAGGCCCGGCTCGATCGCGTCGTAGTAGGCCCTGAAGCCAGGGTCGGCGGCGTGGCTCCTGCCCAGGCAGACGTGCATCGGAAGGGTGCAGTCGAAGTACGCGCCGATGGACGCCCTGTGCCGTTCGGCCAGGGCGTTGGCTTCGGCGCTGCCGGGTCTGACCCCGGCGCGCTTGGCCGCCGCCAGGTCGTTTTCGAGCGTCGCGACGCTGTCAGCGATCCGCCGCCAGTCCTCGGGGGTCATGCCCGCGGCGCGCTCGGCGTACTGCGCCCATTGAGGTGTTTCGCCCCACCGGTCACGCGCGCCCTCGGCCCACGCCGGATCCCAGCGCTGCCCGAAGATCGCGACCTGTTCCTCCGCGGAGAGCAGGATGCCGGCGTTCGCGGCTTCGATCATGCGATCGACCGCGTCGACCATCGACTGCAGACGGGAGATGCGATCGAGGAGCTGGGCGCGCTGTTGTCTCAGCGGCACGGTCATGTCGACCGCCGGAGCGTCGAGAAGCTCACCGATGTCGTCGAGGGGCAGGCCGAGCTCGCGGTAGATGAGCACCCGGTGCACACGTGCGACGTCGGCCGCCGAGTAGAGCCGGTAACCGCCTGCGGTCCGTCCGGACGGGCGGACCAGCCCGATCGCGTCCCAGTGATGGAGGGTGCGGACGGTGACTCCCGCGTGCGACGCCGCGGCCCCGACGGTCAGCCCGCCGGACTCCGCGGCATCGCCCATCGCTCTGTCGGTCACACCGACGAGTCTGTCATGCGCGTCTGACCTGCGCGATTTCCCTCCTTCGGGAGGGGGATGCCCATCGCCTCAAGGTTGCGCGCCTCGTCGCTGTCGAGTTCGAGGAGACGGGCCGCGGTCAGGATCACCCGGGCGTTCTCCGGCGTGACGACCTCCAGATCCACGGTGTTCCACGGCGTCTGTCGTGGTCCGGTCGTGCATCCGGGCACCAGCGTGGTGCACGCCTGCGCGATCCCGTCGAGCTGGCTCAGCACACAGGAGAAGCTGACGCTCACCGTCGAAGGGGTCTGCGGGGCACCGGTCGGGACAAGCAGGACATCCTGGAACGCCCACCGCCGAAGGTGCGTGACCTGGCCGGGAATCGTGAACAGGTCGATGAAGCCGAGCCCGCGGGTCCAGAAGTCCACGGACGCGGCCAGATCCGACGTCGGCACGGTGACGAACATCGGCATGCCGTAGATGCCCCGGTAGATCTCAGGTGGCGTCGCGTCGGGCCCGGGCGGAGGGACAGGGCTGATCTCGAATGCGTCGTAGTAGTCGGCCATGCGTTCATCGTGGAGCCTGACGCGACGTCAGGGTCAAATCCGAATCGTTCGACGACCACGGCCCCGGCCGCCCGTATCAACCGATCGGTTGATGCCGTGATCCACCACCCCGCTCCCCGTACGGACGATCCGCCGCTCCCGCCCCCGCGCGATTCTCAAGGCATGCCAACGAACCGGGATGCCGCCCTCCGCACCACCGGACTCCGCAAAGCCTTCGGTGGCCACCTGGCCGTCGACGACATCCACCTCACCGTCCCCGCCGGATCCTTCTACGGCCTGGTCGGCCCCAACGGAGCGGGCAAGACCACCACCCTGGCCATGGCCGTCGGCCTGCTCCGCCCCGACTCCGGCAGCGCCGAGATCTTCGGCGTCGACGTCTGGCGTGACACCGTCCGGGCCAAGGGACTGATCGGCGTGCTGCCCGACGGCAACGCCATGCCGGAACGGCTCACCGGCCGCGAAGTCCTCACCTACCTCGGCCTGCTGCGCGGCCTGCCGCCCGCCGTCGTCGCCGAGCGCACCGACGAACTCCTCCAGGTCCTCGAACTCGACTCCGCCGAGCGGACCCTGGTCATCGAGTACTCCACCGGCATGCGCAAGAAGATCGGCCTGGCCGTCGCCCTCCTGCACGCGCCCCGCCTGCTCGTCCTGGACGAGCCCTTCGAGGCCGTCGACCCCGTCTCCGCGGCCACGATCAGGGCCATCCTGCGCAGGTTCGCGGACAGCGGCGGCTCGGTGATCATCTCCAGCCACGTCATGGCCCTCGTCGAGCAGCTCTGCGACCACGTGGGAGTCATCTCCGACGGCCGCGTCGTGGCCGCCGGGCCGCTGGCCGACGTCCGCGGCGCCGGATCCCTGGAGGACGCCTTCGTCGACCTCGTGGGCGCCCGCACCGGAGGGACGGAGGGGCTGACGTGGCTCACCTCCTGACCCCCGGCCCGGCCGCGTCGGCACGGCACATGATCCGCATGCGGCTGGCGATCATGCGCAACTCCCTCCGCGGCGACAACGCCTCCAACCTCTACACCGGCGTCTCGCTCGGGCTGATCCTGGCCTTCGGGACGATCGCCGTCGCCGTCCTGTGGCCCGTCCACCTGCCGGTCGTGCTGGCGGTCTGGCTGTCCGGCTGGATCTTCGGCCCCATCTTCATCGGGGGTGGCAGTGAGGCCCTGCGCCCCGAGTACTTCTCCATGCTCCCGGCCCCGCCGGGCCGGATCGCGACGGCGCTGCTCGCCGGAGCCTTCGCCGGCCCCGCACCGGCGGTCAATCTCGTCGCCCTGATGTCGCTGCCGGTGTACGGCTGGCGCTTCGGCCCGGCAGGTGTGCTCATCGGCCTCGCGGCGGCGGTCGGCACGCTCGTCACGATGGTGATGATCTCCCGTGTGATCGTGGCCCTGATCGGCCTGTTCGTCAGATCCCGCGTCACCGCGGCAGCCGTCGGCGTGGTGACCGGAACCGCCGTCGCCCTGTGCAGCAACGGCTGGGCACTGGTGGCGGCGCTGGGCGGCGCCGACACCGCCGCGTGGTCGCGGCTCTTCGTCCGCGCCCTGCCGTCGGGATGGGGCGTGGCCGCCGTCGAGGCCCCCTGGCCTCTCGCCCTGGCCATCCTCGCGACCGACGCCGCCGTGATCGCCCTCCTCCTGACCGCCTGGTCCGGCCTGCTCGCGCGCCGCGTCGTCTCGGCCGCGCGGGGCGGAGTGCCACCCCGCCGGGGCACCCCGCGTCCGCTTCCCATGGCGACCGGCGCCCGGATCGCGGCCGCGAAGGAGCTGCGCGCCTGGTGGCGTGACCTGGTCCGCATCCAGCTCCTGGCCACCGCCCTGTCCTACGCCGTCGTCACGCCCCTGCTGCTCGTGACCATCGGCGCCTGGGTCATGGTCCCGTTCACGGGTCTCGTCGCGATCGTGATGGGAGCCGCCACCTCGGCCAACCTGTACGGCTCCGACGGCACCGCCCTGTGGCTCACCCTCATGACCCCCGGAGCCGAACGCGCCGACGTCCGCGGCCGCCAGCTGGCCTGGTTGGTCATCGTCGGCCCGGCCGCGCTCGTTCTCTCCCTGGCAGGCGCCCTCGTCAGCGGCCTGACCTGGGCCTGGCCGTGGGTCCTGGGACTGCTGCCCGCCCTGCTCGGCGGCGGCGCCGGGGTCATCGTCCTGCTCGCCGTCACCTCGCTCGTCCCCGGTACCGACCCGCACAAGCGCGGCGGCAACCCGCTCAGCACCGGCGCCGACGAGACCGCCGAGACCAGCCTCGCCTGGCTCGTGCTCCTCGCGGTCCCCGCCACCGCCCTGCCCACGGCCGGTGTCATCCTCCTCAACCCCTGGGCCGGCGTCGCCACCGGCGTGCTGACAGGAGTCCTCAGCGCCTGGGGTCTGGGCAGGATCGCCTACCGCAGACTGGAGAGCCACGGGATCGAACTGCTCAACCTCATGAAGTACGGCCCGCCCCCCGAACCCGCCAAGCCCACCACCGCCGACCTTCCCATCCACCACCGCATCGGCGTCACGATCAGCTACCTCATCGCCTGGCTTCCCCTGTTCCCCCAGGGCCTGGCCCCTTTGGTCATGAAGATCCTGGGTGTCGAGGAGCGCGTCTGGTTCCTGGCCCTGTACCTCCCGCCGATCTGGCAGTGGCCGACCATCATCTTCATGATCGCGATTGGGCTGCTGATGTACGGTTACGCCATCCTCATCCCGATGCGTCTAAGCTCGTCCACGTCGACTACCAGGCGGAAGGGGAGGGTAGGCCCCGGATGAACGATCCCTTCCCGCCTTCCGTCTGGGAACGGCGCTTCGAGCGCATCGTCGAGATCGTCCCTTACCTCACCCTCGCCGCCTCCCTGGTCATCAGCCTGGCCTCCCCGGCACAGCCCCCGGGCGGTGTCCTGCGCACCCTCGCGCTCACCGCCCTGGCCCTGGCCTGGATCCTCGGCTCCCGCACCCTCCTGCCCGCCGCCGTGCGCGGGCGACGGGTGGCGGTCACCGCGCACTTCCTCGGTGTCCTGGCCACCGCGGCACTGCTGGCCTTCCACGACCCCATCTTCATCATCTACTGCACATCCGGCTTCTTCCTGGCCGCCCACCTCGCTCCCTCCAAGTGGACCTTCGCCGCCGTCGCGGCCACCTCCTTCGTCCTGTACGGCTCGACGCTCGACTGGTCGCAGGCCACCATCCAGCTCGTCGCCTTCTACCTGGCGATCATCGTCGTGCAGACCGTCGCCATCGGCGGCGGCTCCATCGCCGGAATCAAGATCGAGGACCGCCAGCGCGCATACCGGAAGGCGGTCAGCGACCTGCAGACCGCCCTGGAGGAGAACGCCGACCTGCACGCCCAACTCCTCGCCCAGGCCCATGAGGCGGGCATCCTCGACGAACGCCAGCGCATGGCCCGCGAGATCCACGACACCCTCGCCCAGGGCCTGACCGGCATCATCACCCAGCTGCGCGCCGCCCAGCGCGTCGAGGACGCGGAAACCCACGTCGCGCTCGCCCTCGACCTGGCCCGCGAGAGCCTCACCGAGGCCCGCCGTTCCGTCGCCGCCCTCCAGCCCCACCAACTCGACGACGCCCACCTGCCCGAGGCGATGACCACCCTGGCGCGTAACTGGGCGCGGTCCACCGGCGTCGACCTGCACGTCGAGGTCACAGGCGACCGTATCCCGCTCAGCCCCGCCATCGAGGTCACCCTCTTCCGCGTCGCCCAGGAGGCCCTCACCAACGTCGCCAAGCACGCGGGCGCCACCCGCGCCGGCCTGACCCTCTCCTACGCCGGCGCCGTCGTCCTGCTCGACATCCGCGATGACGGCACCGGCATCCGCGACTCCGGCGGCAGAGGATTCGGCCTCAGCAGCATGCGGCAACGTCTGCGCGGCGTCGGCGGCTCCCTCGAAATCGAGAGCACGCCCGGCGAGGGCACCGCCGTCAGCGCCACCGTCCCCGCACTCCAAGGAACCCCCCGGTGATCCGCCTCCTCATCGTCGACGACCACCCCATCGTCCGTGACGGCCTGCGGGCCGCCTTCGAAGCCGAGCCCGACATCCACGTCGCCGGTGAAGCCGCAAACGGCCGCGAAGGTGTGGAGCGTGCCGCCGCGCTTGAGGTCGACATCGTCCTCATGGACCTGCGCATGCCCGAAATGGACGGCGTCACCGCCATCGCCGCCCTGCGCCGCTCCCACCCCCACATCAAGACCCTCGTCCTGACCACCTTCGACGCCGACTCCGACGTCCTGCCCGCCATCGCAGCCGGCGCCACCGGCTACCTCCTCAAGGACGCCCCCACCGACGAACTCCTGCGCGCCGTCCGCGCCGCGGCCGCCGGTGAGCCGGTCCTGTCTCCCTCCGTCACCGGACGCCTGATGGGCCAGGTACGCAAACCGGTCAAGGCCGCTCTCACCGACCGCGAGCTCCAGGTCCTCGCCCTTGTCGCCGACGGCGCCTCCAACCGCCAGGCGGCCGCCAGGCTCTTCATCAGCGAAGCCAGCATCAAGACGCACCTGCTGCACATCTACGACAAACTCGGCGTCCGCGACCGCGCCGCCGCCGTTGGTGAGGGCTACCGGCGGGGTCTGCTCAGCTAGCCGGCCGGCGGCTGGCGGAGTGGTCCTTGCCAACGGGCCTGTTCCGGGCCCGCGGCGGAGGCTTCAAGACGGCTGGACCTCGTCGAAGAGGGCAAGTGCCCGGGTGGGGTCCTGGCTCACGAGACGTTCCAGCCCGGCCGTCGTGATCTTCGCCCACCTGCCGGCCCGCTCCCACATCTGATCCTCGAAGGCACGGACGACCTCGTCCAGATCTCCGGAGGCGGCGGCCACGGACTCGGCGAGCTCGGCGCCTTCCAGCATCGCGAGGTTCGCACCCGCCCCCAAGGGGGGCATCAGGTGGGCGGCATCGCCCAGAAGCGTCACCCCGGGGACGTGGTCCCAGGTGTGGGACACGGGCAGGACGTGGAGGGGGCGGGGGATGAAGGCGGTGCCGTGGCGGAGGAGGTCGAGAACGGGGGCGGTCCAGCCGTCGAACAGGGCCAGCAGGGTTGATCGCACCGCTTCGACGTCGGCCGGATCCAGGTTCGTGTGCCAGTCCAGCGGTGCGCGGGTCTGGACGTAGACCTTGACGTGGCCGCCGCTGTTGCGCTGGGCGACGAGGGAGCGGTTCACGCCGTACACGGCCACGGAACCGTCTCCGACCAGCCGGGCGAGGTCGGGGTGGCGGGTGTCGACGTCGTCCAGGGAGGTCTCGATCGCGGTGACGCCGGTGTAGTGCGGCGTGGCGGGGGAGACCGCGGGGCGGACCCGGGACCAGGCGCCGTCCGCGCCGACCACGAGGTCGAACATCTCCTGCCGTCCGTCCGCGAAACGGACCAGTGTCCCGCCCGGGGTCCCCGGCACCACCTCTGTCACGCCTCGCCCCCACCGAACGTCGAGGGGGCCGAGCAGCAGGTCACGGAGCTGCCCGCGGTCGATCTCGGGATTGGCCCGGTCGTCCGGGCCTGGCCGCCAGTCGCGCAGGACGGTCCCGTCCGTGTCCAGGATGCGCATGGCCTGCCCCTCGGGACGGGACAGCGCCTGGAACTCCGCCAGCAGCCCCGCCTTGCTCAGGGCGAGCTGGCCCAGCCCCTTGTGCAGGTCCAGTGTGCCGCCCGGAGGACGGGCGCCGGGGGAGGGGTCGCGTTCGAGGACGGTGACGGGGTGACCGTGGCGGTACAGGACGCGGGCGAAGGTGAGCCCGGCGGGCCCGGCCCCGACAACGGCGATACGATGTCTCATGTCGATACACTGTATTTCATTCTTACGCCGTATCGCGACAGTACGATGTAGCCATGACTGTGTGGGATCGTCCGGAGCCGTCGGCTCGTCCTGTGCCGCTCGACCGGGCGCGGATCGTCGCCGCCGCCATCGCGCTGGCCGACGAGGGCGGGCTGGAGGCGATGTCGCTGCGCAAGGTCGCCGCCCGGCTGGACGTCGGCCCGATGCGGCTGTACGGCTACATCTCCACCAAGGAGGAGTTGTTCGACCTCATGGTGGACGAGGTCTACGCCGAGATCCTCCCCGACGAGCCGCCCGGTGGCTGGCGGGAGGCGCTGCGCGGCCACGCCCACCGCACCAGGCAGGCCGCCCTCCGTCACGAATGGCTGGCCGACCTGCTCGGCGGCCGTCCGACCCTGGGCCCGAACGGCTTCGCCGTGGGTGAGGCCGCCCTGTCCGCTCTCGACGGCCTCGCCGACCTCGGCACCGTCATGCGCGCCGCGGAGACCGTCAACGCCTACGTCACCGGTGCGATCAGACGCGAGATCGCGAACCTGCGGGCCGAACGCGCCACGGGCCTGTCCGACCAGGACTGGCAGCGCGCCTACGGCCCGCATGTGCGCAGGATGCTGGACACGGGCCGCTTCCCGATGCTGACCAAGATCGTGTACGACGGCACGGAGGTGGACGCCGAGACGTCCTTCTCCACCGGCCTTGACTGGGTTCTCGACGCCGTGGCCGCCAAACTCGCCCAGCCGCCGATGTGACCCCCGGGGCCTCTCCAGGGCAGGAGCCGACGGTCCTGGGGAAAGCGATCCGCTCCTCGTTCCCGCCGGTCACCGACAGGGCCTGCGGCATGACGATCCATCGAGGGGTGCCACCGGAATACGGCAGAAACGGGCCGCCGGAGTGGGTAGTTGCTGATCAGCGTTCGTGAGCGCTGAGGGTACGAGCGGGCCGGCTCAGGTAGTCCTTCAACAAACGACCGTTTATTGAAGGCTCCCGGCCGTAGGAGGCCAGCCAGGGCTGATGGGCTTCAAGAACTCATTTCAACAACCTGGCGTCTTCAACAACCTCAGAGACCGTTTGTTGAGAGAATCCGGTGGCGACGACCACCCCGCTGGACCTTCCCGAGGACCTCCTCGCTGCCTTCCCCGCCGTCCACTCCGAGGTCCGCATCGGTTATGCGCGGGTCTCCACCCGCGGCCAGAGCCTGGACCGCCAGATCGACGCCCTGACCGCCGTCGGCTGCCGCAAGGTCTTCGCCGACAAGAAGTCCGGCAAGAACGCTCAGCGCCCCGAACTCAAGGCCTGCCACGCTTTCCTTTCGCCCGGCGACACCCTCGTCGTCCCCGAACTCGCCCGCTATGGCCGGTCCCTGCAGGACCTCATCACCATGGTCGGCGACCTCCGCAAGCGCGAGGTCGGCTTCACCAGCCTGCACGAGCAGCTCGACACCACCACCCCGGCGGCCGCCTGGTCTTCCACGTCTTCGCCGCCCTGGCGGAGTTCATCCGCGAACTCATCGTGGCCGGCACCCACGAGGGCCTGGCCGCCGCGCGGGCTCGGGGCCGCACCGGCGGTCGCCCCACCGTCGTCAACGCCGACTCCGACCGCTCGGTCACCTCGATCGCCAAACTGCTCGGCGTCTCGGTCGGGACGCTGTACAACCACATTCCCGATCTTCAGGAGCTCCGAGCAGGGCGGGATACGACGGCACTCATCAAGAGGATCTGACCTCGAAAGGCGGCTCGTTCTGGTCAGATGACACCTTTGGCGGTAGTGCGACCACCAACATCAATCTCACCGATAATAGCCGTACCGCTGTTCCTCCGCCCCGGATGTGCTTTTTCATGAACCGTCGGTAAACCTGTACCTGAGTACCGGATGCAAAGTCCGGCAGGGAGCTCAGATCACCAGAGGATCGCCAGCGCTAATTTCTGCACCCGTCCTCCTCGGATACCCGTTCGTGAGCGTCGACGCGAGACGGGCCATGAATCGGCCTTCGTGATTCGCGGCATCGAACCAGGTGATCAGCGCCTCGCGCAGGCCGTGGTCCGACGGATCGGCAAGGTAAAGGCGGGCTCATGCACGGCTTGACATCGACGACATCGACCCTGCGATCCCCGACGAGAATCACCGCTTGTATCTGGTGAAGGCCCGGAGAAGCGACTTCAACTCCACGGAGGCGACAACACCGGGAGTGGCGAGCAGGCCTTTGATGACGCGCACATTATCGCGGACACATGCGAGATCTTCGGGCTTGTCGAACACCCAGTTTCTTCCTGCGAAGCGCAGGTGGCGGCTGCTGCCGGCGCTGACCAGCGCGAAAGGTCCGACCCGCACATCATTCCCGTCTATGTCGTTCAGCCGCAGCGTGACCATTCCTATCCACGGACTGATCTGGGCGTCGTCGGGAGCAGGGCCGACAGCGACCACGAACCGATCGTTTTCGCCCGGCTTCACGCGGAAAGGCGGGTTGAGTTCTTTGGTCACGGAGAATGGCGGTGTGCGCGCGACCGGAATGTTGAGAGTGTAGGTCTCCTTCGCCGTCAGCCCGCCGCCCTCGGACGGCCAGCAGGAGTCCAGGAACTGAGACCGTGTCACTTCGGCGCTGATCGAGGTGATGAGGGCCTCGCCGCTGCCACGGTTGCGCACCGAGATATCCGCCAACGGCTTCTGATCACCTTTCGATTCCTGGCCTTCCGACGATCCGAAGTGGGAGATCGCCTGGGAAAGCTCCAGCAGGGCGCGTCGCTGTGACTCTCGTTTGGTGATGTCGGTGGCTTCTTGGGAGACCGCGCAGGATTTCACGCTGACGATGATGGCGATGATCGACGCGATCAGACTGGCTGCGCTGATGGCGGACGTGAAGGTGGTCGAGGCGCGGTCGGGAGGTGTGGTCGCCAAGGACGTGGAGTCCCTTCTAGCCTGCGGCGGCGGCTGGATCAGTTGGTGAGTGGAATCCCGTTGAGGGGTTCGTAGGCGTGGAGCCTTTTCTTCCAAGTGTCATGCAGATAGAGAAGACCGGCTCCGAAAAGGAGCATGGAGTCCTTGCTCACGCCCGAAGACCAGATCATCTCGCCGGTGCTGGTGTCGATGCCTGCGAGAGTCTCCTTCTCCATGCCCATGATGAGTGCCACGGTGCCTGGGCCCGCGGGTGTCAGTCCACGGAAGCTCTCGCGGAGCCCCAGCCGCCAGCGCCGCCTGCCCGAGGTCGGCTCGAAAGCCCATAACTCGTACCGTCGGTGGTCGTCAGGTGCATTGACGTTGAGGAGCAGGAGGCCGTCGTGGGCGCAGTATTCTGGATACGCGTCCGGATTCGGCAGCGGGTGGGACCACTGAAGATTCCCCGTCTCCACATCGAAGGCCAGGAGCCTCGCACCGGAGGCGATGTAGAGGATGTTCCCTTCCGCGTAGCCGGTGGAATGCGGCAGCGGTCGCGACCACAGGAGTTCGCCCGTCACGGCGGAAAGTGTCAGGACGTGGCCTCCAGTGGGCTGCGCTGTTGGGTCGAGCAGGGGCGTTCCCGTGTCCTCGGGAGCTCCTTTCACCAGAGCGTGGAGATAACGGCCGTTGGCCAAGAGCTCAAGGTTGGTCATTCCATTCACGATGTAAGACCAGCGTCGCTGACCGGTCTTCGGATCGAGCGAGACCACTGTGGGTCCCTGTTGGTCGATCAACAGGATGGATGGTCCGTAGCCTGCGATCGGCCTGCCTAATGGAGAGATGGCCCTCCGCCACAGAATATCTCCTGACGTCGGGGACAGCCTGTACAAGGCAGATGTCGTCGTTAGGACGACTCCGTCGATATCGAGAACATAGCCTGCGTTCTCGTCGTCTATGACGCGCTGCCACAGCTCTCGCCCGTCTCCGGCGCATAGCGCGACAATTCTTGTTTTCGGTACGCTGATGTTTCCAGGCGACAGCAGAGCATAAAAAACGTCTTTGGCAAGAAGCATCTCGGGAGTCTCGCCGACATGACCGATTTGGCGCTTCCATCGGAGCCGCCCGGTGGCCGAGTCGCGCAACCATGCGACCCCGCCCTGATCGTCTCCCACACCGGCTATGCCGATTTCCGTGACGATGGGAATGAGATAGCCAGGAACCGGAACCGGCCATTCCAGTAGAGCATCCGACGGCAGTGGCGTGGGGATGGATGGGCATTGATGCGTGGGGCGGGGAGAGCACCCCAGCATCAATGGCGCGGCGAGGCACATGCAGCGGACAAACTTGTGGACGAATGTCCGGCGTGAGACGTTCTCAGCGGACGCGGGTAAGGCCAATCGGTGCCTCCTGCGGCTGGATGGTCCGATGGTATGTGCTTCATCCCATCCCTGCCATGTTCTTTGAACAAGGATCGTGACCAGCACATGCGGAAGGCCGGAGGTCTCGTCACGCCGTATCTCGTGGTCGCCGAACAGGCGCTTTTCCTTTTCGGCTATGCCGAGTTCCGGGTTTCGGCTTGGTGGTGCCAGCGATATCTGCCGGGAGCCGTGCCGTACGACCTGCTGCCTAACCCCAACCGCTCGGTCACCTCGATCGCCAAGCTGCTGGGTGTCTCGGCCGGGACGCTGTACAACCAAATCCCGGGCCTGGAAGAGCTCCGTTCTGGACGACAGACCGCGACGCTTCCGCAAAGGGCTGATCCTGGTTTGGAGATCTGATGCGTCAGGGGGCGAACAGGACGCGGGACTCGAGGTCGAGTTGCGTGGTGGGATCGGCGGCCGACGGGGTGAGATTGAGGATCCGGTTGCCGAACCGGCGGATGACATGGGTGATGTACGGCGAGATGGTGGCCAGGTCGTCAAGATCGACGGGATGGCCTTAGGCGGCGATGGCGCGGCGTTGGTGATGTCGCAGGCGGTGGAGTAGGTCACGCAGTTGGCCAGCAGTTCGTTGAACTTGATGATCTTCTCGTGGTGGTCCGGGTCGTTGTGGCCGATCAGCTTGCTGCCGAACATCAGCCAGTCGGAGAAGCCGTGGAAGGCCTCGTTGCGGTTGGTGATCGCAGTGATCTGCTCGCGCAGGTCGGGGTCGGACAGGTAGCGCAGGAGCGTGATGGTGCGCACCGCACGGCCGAGTTCGCGAAAGGCGCGGTAGAGGCGGTTCTTGCGGGAATGGTTGCCCAGGCGCCGCAGGAGGATGACGGAGGAGATCCGGTTCTCCCGGATGGAGATCGCGGTGCGCAGCAGGTCGCTCCAGTGGGTCTCGATCAGAGCCCAGTCGATCGCGTCCTCACCGAACAGCGAGTCGATGTGCTGGTAACGAGTCTCCGGGTCCGGCCGGTAGAAGACCAGGTCGTGCCAGTTGCGGATGCGGGGTAGCAGGTCGAAGCCCAGGAGCGCCGCCAGGCCGAAGACCGGCAGCGATTGGCCCTGGGTGTCGGCATGGATGGTGTCCGGCTGGATCTCCGAGGCGTTCTTCAGCAGTCCTTCGATGATGTAGACGGCCTCCCAGACGCTGCAGGGGATGAAGTGGCTGAACAGGGCCACGTAGGTGTTGGAGACGTGCCGGTAGGCCAGCCCGCCGTAACCTCCGTAGCGGATGTGGCTTTCGGCGAGGAGGTTGTTCTCCCACGTCTCGACCTGGGAGCCGTCGGCGGCCACCGTCTTGCCGTCACCCCACATCGAGGTGATGTCGAGCTTGTTGAAGGCGTTGATCACCGCGGTGGAGGCTTTGGCGATCTTCTCGCTGGTGGTGTGCTTGTTCGCGGCGCGGACGAGTTCGGCGGCGCTGACCTGGCCGCGCATGTGCGCGGCGACCTGGGCGAGACCCAGCAGGGTGCCGTAGGTGAAGACGGTCAGCACGTACCGGCCAAGCGATTCCTTGATCTTCGTGTCGGAGCCAGAGGCGGGCCCAAAGTGGTGATGCCAGCCGGGCTGGTAGACGGTGCGGGTGAGGATGTCGAGCAGATCACGCTGCGGGAGCCGGTCGCGCACAGCCTCCTCCAGCTTGAGCGCCTCGGCGCGGCGCTCGGCGCCTTTGCGGCGGCGCAGGAGCGAGCGCCCGCCTTCCAGCATGAGGTCGGTGTTGCCGGGGTAGCCGGCGTCGACCGCCGCGGCGGTGTCGGCGAGCAGCTTCTCGTAGTGGGCCGTCAGCTCCGCTGGGTCGATCGGCAGGCTGGCTTCGGTGCAGAACTCCTCGGCCAACGGCTGGCACTCCTGCCAGGACATGAGCTGGTCATGCAGGTTGGCGTAGGAATCCGACCCGGCCACGGCGATGTCACCCGAACGAAGTTCGGCCGCGAGGTGGGAGAACACGCAGACCTCCAGGTGCCAGCGCACCGGCATTCCCGAACGATCTGGATCTTTTAGGACCTTCCGCCACATCACCGAGGCGAACGCGTCCACCCTGGCCGATAACATCACCGACATCGGGACGCTGGCTGGGCCGACGCGCTCGACGGTGATGCACTCGGGGACGAACATGGTGCGGGCGCTGCGCTGAGCCCTCAGGTACTCCACCGCGTCCAGGACACTGCGGTCGGCGTTGGTCGGCTCCAGCTCGATCGAGTCGACCAACGTGAACAAGGCCGAGCGATGCGATCGGTAGTGCTGGTCCAACAACGGCAGGTAGTTATTGCCGTGATGGGCTGACACCGCCTCGTGCTCGGCGGCCAGCGCGTCCAGCCCGCCGCCCTGCTCGAGAGCCTTCAGCACCAGGCGGCCAACTCGTTCGGCCACCTCCTGCCCGTGGCCGCCCGCGCTGCTTCGGGTCTGTGCGGGAACATCGGCCTCTGCCGGTCCGGCCTGGGTCTGGTCATGTCCAGGACGTCGCCGAACACACCCAGGAGCCGTTCGGATCCCGCGCGGTGCATCTCACGCAGCGTCTCCAGTTGATCGCGGCCCTTTTTGTGGATCGCGGCCATGCGCTGCAGAACATGGTCACCACGTCGTCGCGGACCCCGGTCCGCACCGTGTGCAGTAGGCTGACGATCAGCGTCAGCCGTTTGTCCTCGTCCAGCACCTTGTGCAGATCGGCGACGTCGGTGACGCGCGCTTCGCCTGCGAAGTGAGCGATCTTCCCCGGCGGGACATCCGCCAGCCAAACCTCGGTCGCGCCGAGCGCGTCCAGGTTCTGCAGGAACGCCAGGCGTCCCTTGAACTTGCCCAGCGAAGCGGCCTGCGCCACGTCCTTCAGCCCGTCGTACTCGCTGCGCCGCGTGACCGGATCGACCACCAGCAGCCTGGCCAGCTTCGCGCGGGCGGCGGCATCGACCCGGCCGCCACGAGTGTGAAGAATCCGCGGTTCACCCCGGTACGGATCGTCTTGGTCAGCTCATCCAGCGTCGTGTAGCCCGGCAGCTCGCACTGCGCGCGGACCAGCTCCTCCAGCGCCACGTTGATCAAATCGGCCGGGTCGTCCTTCGCCTGCGCCGCCTTACGGATCGCCGCTGCAGCTGCCGCCCGCACCCCGGCTCCGTCGTATGTCACGCCCATCCGCGTACGCACGAAGCTCCGATGCCGCTTGGCAGACCGCTCGGCCGATTCAGCCAGAACCAGTCCCTCCCGCAGCCCGACCACGTCGCGAATGTGCTCGGCCACGACCGTCGGGACATCGGCCAGCTTCGGGAAGTACCCCAGCCGCTGATACGCCTTCAACCACACCAGCAGCGCCAGCAGATGCTGGTCATCCTGTGTCTTGCCGCGTGCCCACTCCACCTCGTCAGCCGTAGCGGTGAACACTCCCGCCGGCTCCCGCGCTGGCACCGCCCGCACGAACCTCGGGTAGGCCGTGCGGCCGATCAACGCCACCCGAACCCCCGGAAACCATCACCAATCAGCGCGAAGCCAAGATCTTAACGGCTGATCGAGCCCGCGGCCCATTTCTGCCGTATTCCGGTGGCACCTCATCGACCAGAGGGAGGCGGCCCCGGTCTCGTCCACGGAACCGGGGCCGCCTCCCTCTGTCTCCTGGAACCGTACGGCGAAGCGCTTCACCGGTTATGTCCGGCGGATCACCGCGTGGCGGCCATCCGCCGCCCGAGGGGAGCCGGAGGGCGGAACGCCTGCGCGAGGGCCTGGCCGGTGAACGAGCCGGGATCGGCCGCCAGATCGGCCGGAGTCCCCTGGAAGACCACACGACCACCCGCGTCACCGGCGTCAGGACCGATGTCGATGACGTGGTCCGCGTGGGCGACGACCCGCAGGTCGTGCTCGACGACGACGAGTGTGGCGCCGTCGTCGACCAGTTCGTCGAAGAGGACGAGCAGCCGGTCCACATCGGTGCCGTGCAGCCCGGTCGTCGGCTCGTCCAGGACGATGCGCTGGCCGCGTCCCCGGCCGACGTCTCCAAGGTGCTTGGCGAGCAGCAGCCGCTGTTTCTCCCCGCCGGACATGGTGTCCATGGGCTGCCCGACGGTGAGGTAGCCCAGGCCGACACGGTCCATCCACCCGAGCCTGGCGACGATGTCGGCGTGTCCGGCGAACAGCTCGATGAGCGTGGCGGGAGGCGAGGCGAGGACGTCGGCGATGGTCGCCCCGTTGACACGCGTGGCCAGGGCACGGGGATTGAACCGCGACCCCTCACAGACGTCGCAGGGGGTGAAGACGTCGTCGAGGAAGGCCAGCTCGGTGGTGATGAACCCACGGCCCCGGCACACCGGGCAGGCGCCCTTGGAGTTGAAGCTGTACCACGCGGGAGCGAGCCCGGACTCGGCGGCGAAGATCCTGCGGACCCGTTCGGCCAGGCCGAGCTGGCTCAGCGGCGTTGACCGCCCGCCACCCTGCAGAGGCTCCTGCCCGACCACGACGAAGTCCTGGTGCTGTCTGGGCAGTTCACCCGTGACCAGGGAACTCTTTCCCGATCCGGCCACGCCGGTGACGGTGGTGAGCAGCCGTAGCGGAATACCGACGTCGAAGCCCTGGAGGTTGTGGGCGCGCGCGTCCCGGATCATGACGTGCCCGTGGGCGGGGCGGGTCGTGGCGCGCGGCGTCAGTGGTTCGCGCAGGGCCCGCGCGGTCGGTGTGTCGGCGCGCAGCAGATCCGTGGCCGTCCCCTCGAACAGGATCCGGCCGCCCTGGCGCCCTGCTCCCGGCCCGAGGTCGACGACGTGGTCGGCGAGCGCGATGACCTGCGGATGGTGTTCGACCACCAGTACCGTGTTCGCGGCGTCACGAAGCCGGAGAAGAAGCTCGGTCAGCCGCCGGACGTCGTGCGGGTGCAGACCACTGCTCGGCTCGTCGAAGACGTAGGTCACCGAGCTCAGCGGACTGCCGAGATAACGGATGATCTTGACCCGCTGCGCCTCCCCGCCCGACAGCGTCGAGGAGACCCTGTCCAGGGTGAGGTAGCCGAGCCCGACCGACCGCAGCGCCTCCAACCGCCTGCGGGCCTCCGACAGGGCGGGGGCGACCCGGTGGTCGCTCAGGTCGGCGAGGAGGTCGTGGAGCCGGTCCACCGGCAGTGCCGTCCAGTCCGCGATGGAACGCCCGTCGACCAGGCTCGCCAGGGCGGCCTGGTTCAGGCGCGCGCCCCCGCACAGGGGACACGTCCGGGTGGTGATCACCCGGTGTATCGCCTCCTCGGTCTCCTTCGACTTCGACCGGGGCGGGTTGCGGATGTAGACGTCGCGCATCCGCGTCACGACGCCGTCGAACCTCGCCGTCTTGGGGAAACGCGGATCAGGGGCGGGCAGCTTCATCTGGTCGGCGAACAGGAAGTCCCGCATCTCCTGTTCCGTGTAGTCCCGCAGCGGCTTGGACCTGTCGAAGAGACCGCTGTAGGCGAAACGCTTCCACCGGTAGGTGCCCGGCCGGAAGGCGGGGAACCGTACCGGCCCCTGGTCGATGGAGCTGTCCAGGTCGAGCAGCGCGTCGAGGTCGACGTCCTGGACCACGCCGAGCCCCTCGCAGTCCGGGCACATCCCGCTCGGGTCGTTGAAGGAGTAGGCGGGCGAGTATCCCGCAGACGGCTCGCCGACCCGCGAGAAGATCAACCGCAGCAGCGGGGCGATGTCGGTCGCCGTCGCCACCGTGGAACGCGCGTTCCCGGTGAAGCGGCGCTGGTCGATCAGGACGGTGAAGGTCAGGCCGTCGATCCGCTGCACGTCCGGCTGGGCCGTGTGCGGCAGCCGGTTACGCACGAAAGACGGGTAGGAGTCGTTGACCAGCCGCTGCGCCTCGGCCGCGACCGTGTCCAGGGCCAGCGACGACTTTCCGGAGCCCGACACGCCCGTGAAGACCGTCAGCGCCTCCTTGGGGATCTCCACGCACACCTCACGCAGGTTGTGCGTCGCGGCCTTCTCGACGACGATCCACCGGCCGCGACCGCCGTTTCCCCCGCCAGAGCCGTCTCGCATGCGTCCTTCCCCTCTCCCGGCACCGAATCCCCGAAAGGGCATGCCCAGCAGGAGGCCCGTCATCCTCCTTCCCGAAGATCCCGGCTTACTCGCCGGGCACGCGCTGGTGTTGCGCCGGACGGCGCGGTAGCGCTTTCCGCGGATGAATCCCGGTTGCGGCGGGACCGATGGGCTTGGTGGGGTGGCCGCATGGACGGTGTCACTGAGCAGGCACGATGGGCGAGAGCGGGAAGAGGCGGGACCGCCACGCGACAACCGGCTCCATGGCACAGGCTTGCGGTGCTCGGGGCTCTGATGCTGGCCGCCCTCACTTTCAACACCGCGGAGAACCTGCCGGTCGGTCTCCTGGAGCTCATCTCCGACGATCTACGGGTGTCCCTGTCCGCGGTCGGCCTCCTGGTCACCGGTTACGGCGCGATGGTGGCCATCGCGTCGGTGCCGATCGCCCACGTCGTGCGGGCAGTGCCCCGACGCCACGTGCTCACGGGGTTGCTGGCCGCGCTCGTGGTGTCCAGCCTCGTCGCGGCGCTGGCCACCTCCTATTGGCAGCTCCTCGTGGCACGGCTGCTGACCGCGCTCGCCCAGGCGCTGTTCTGGGCCGTGATGGGGCCGGTCGCGGTTGGCCTGTTCGCGCCCGAAATCCGGGGGCGTGTGATCGGGGCACTGTCCGTCGCCGGTTCACTCGCCCTCGTGCTCGGTGTTCCCGCTGGGACCCGTCTGGGCCAGCAGAGCGGTTGGCAGGTGCCCATCGCCCTGCTGGCGGCCCTGGGGCTTGTCTCCCTGGTCACGATCTCCGTGCTGCTACCGACCTCGCACCCGGAGGAGGAACCCGCCGCCTACGGCACCGGTCCCGACGCACGGCGGTTCGGGACGGTGCTGACGGCCGGGGCCTTGTCCGCCACCGGCGCGTTCACGGGATACACCTACATCGTGACCTTCCTGGGAGACGTGAGCGGGTTCTCCCCGAGCACGGTCAGCGTCCTGTTCGTGGGTTTCGGTGTCGCGTGTCTGGCCGGGGTGAGCATCACCGGGACGTTTCTGGACCGTTTTCCGCAGTCCGCGCTGGCCGCCGCCGTGGCCACGCAGGCGGTGGGCATGCTCGGCCTGTACGTCTTCGGTGCCCATCAGGTGGCGGCGGTGGTGTTCCTGGTGCTGATGGGCGGTGCGCTCGGGCCGGTTTTCATGACCACGCAGAACGCGATGCTGTACTGCGCGCCGGGCCGTACGGACATCGCTCTCGCGGCGAACTCCGGTGCCTACAACGCCGGCATCGCGGCGGGAGCCGCGATAGGGGCGCTGGTCCTGCCGCTCGCCGAGGTACGGGGCACCTTCCTCGCCGGCGGGCTGCTGACCGTCGGGTCCTGCGCGGTCCTGCTCGGTGACCGACTGCTACGCGGGCGTCGCCGTACAGGAAGTCCTTCATCGGGTCACCGCTGAGGCCCGGACGTACTCGTGGCCCATCGGGACCGGCCCGTCGAGCTTCTCGGCCCCGCGGTAGGGCCACAGGTCGGAGCCGCACACGCACGCCGCCGTCACCCGGATGATCGCATCGGTGGGCTCCACGATCACCGGATCCGGCCGCTCGTCAACACGGACGTCACCGGGATCGTGCAGGACCACGCCACGCATGAGGATCTCCTTCCTGGCTTGTGAGGTCTGGTGGAGCACGACCCACGCGCCTTCGTCACCTGTGACGGACACCTCTCGCGCGGCCCCGGCCCACCAGGCCGAGGGCGGCGTCGTCCGCCTCTCCACGCCGCGGAGTCTCCGTGGACGTGGTCATCGGCGCCGGTAACGCCACCCATCCACGACTTCCTGTTTCGCTCTGACCCTGGAGGAGTTCAGCGGCGGAGAGAAGACCGGCTACCTGCGGCGTAAGCTCGAAACCACCGGCTCTCTCGGATTCGACGGACATGCTCATGACCACGAGAACGTTGCTCCTACGGCTGGCCGCTCCCGCACTCGCTTTGATCGCGTCGGCCACGCTGACCGCGTGCGCGCCGGACCAGGGTGCCGCACGCGCCGCCCTCTCCTCCGCGCGGGCCGCGTCCGCCACCCCGCTCGCCCCGGTCACCACGATCGCCGACGGCCTGGACGCCCCCTGGTCCATCGCCTTCCACGGCCGGACGGCCCTGGTCAGCGAGCGGGACACCGCCCGCGTCGTCGAGATCGGCGAGCGGGGAGCCGTCCGTCAGGTCGGCGTCATCGAGGCGGTCACCCCGATGGGCGAAGGCGGTCTCCTCGGCATCGCTGTCCGCAACGGTTTCCTGTACGCCTACTACACCGCGAACGACGGGAACCGGATCGAGCGGTTCGAGCTCACCGGCACCCCCGGCAGGCTCGGCCTCGGACGCTCCTCCACCGTGCTCGACGGGTTGCCGTCGGCGAGCTATCACAACGGCGGCCGGATCGCGTTCGGACCCGACGGGATGCTGTACGCCACCGTCGGGGACGCCGGCGACCGCCCCGCAGCCCAGGACAAGAACACGCTCGCGGGCAAGATCCTGCGGATGACGCCGGAGGGGAAGGTTCCCCCGGACAACCCGTTCGCGGGCTCCCTGGTCTACAGCTTCGGCCACCGCAACCCCCAGGGCATCGCCTGGGACAGCGGCGGCACCCTGTACGCCAGCGAGTTCGGGCAGGACACCTGGGACGAGCTCAACGTCATCCGGCCAGGCGGCAACTACGGCTGGCCCGAAGTCGAAGGCATCGCCGGCCGGGACGGCTTCACCGACCCGGTCCAGCAGTGGCCACCGGCCGAGGCGAGCCCCAGCGGCATGGCCATCACGAACGGGACGATCTACCTGGCCAACCTGCGCGGCAGGCTCCTCCGGCAGATCCCGCTCGACCGGCTCTCCACCTCCACCCAGCACCTCGCCGGCCGGTACGGACGCCTCCGTGACGCCGTCGTCGCCCCCGACGGGTCGCTGTGGGTGCTGACCAACAACACCGACGGCCGCGGCACCCCCGGCCCGGGAGACGACCGCATCCTCCGCGTCGCGATCGGCGGCTGACACACCCGCCGCTGGTTCACCACCCGCCCTCCGCCCGCCGTCCAGCGGATGGGGCAGGAGCCGGGCGCCCACCCATGTGGCGTGCCGTCCGTTTCGCCCGCCGTGGTGCTCACCGGCGGGCGACCCCACGACGGCTCACGTCCGGCCGGACGGTTCGGCAAGGATCTCCCGGCCGCAGCGTCGTGCGACGGCTCCGTCAGCGTGTCGCGGCGGGGATGACGGTCTCGGCGTACGGCACGGCCCACACGGTCGGGTGGGAGATCGAGTGGCCGGTCCAGCCGTCCTCGCCGTAGGCCTCCCCATGATCGGCGCAGATGAGACCGAGCCAGGGGCCGAGGGACGGCAGCGCGTCGAACAGGCGCCCGAGTTCGGCGTCGGCGTAGGTCAGCGCGGCGCACTGGCTTTCCCACGAGTCCTGTGACTGCCCCGGCAGGTAGAAGTGCGTGGGCATGTGCGTGGCGGAGACGTTGAGGAACAGCAACAGGCGCCGGTCCTTGGGGTGGCCGTCCAGGATCCGCAGGGCGACATCCACCTGGTGGCGGGTGGAGTCCGGCTCATCGGCGCTCATCCGGCGATGCCAGTGACTCTCCTGGAAGAGCGCGGGAAGCACACTTCCCAGTGGTGTCAGATGGGAGAAGAACTCCACGCCTCCGATGCACACGGTGCGATAACCGAGGCCGGCCAGGCCGGAGACGATGTCGGGCGCGTCGAAGACGTAGGTGCGTTCACCGATGGTGGCGCCGTTCGGGGAGCGGCAGGCCAGAAGCCGCGGAGGCCGGCCGGGGCGTGCGGGAGTGGGGAGCCAGCCCGCGAAGAACGACATGTGCGCCGGGAAGGTGTAGGTCCCGAGGGTCCGGCGCTCTTCCCAGTTACCGCCCGGCAGGATCCGCGCCAGGTTCGGGCTCCGACCGGCATGAAGAACGGAACGCGCCGTGTCGAAGCGAAGCGAATCGAGCGTGATGAACAAGATGTTGTGACTGGGGATCACGTCATGGCCACTGATCACGATGTCTCCCTACCCGTCCGCCTCCCGGTCCTCCAGCGTGGACGCGCGACCCCAATCGGGGGATTCCGTCTCGAACGTCGGTGCCACCACGTTCACCGCGTGTCATACCCCGGCGGTTCGCGACTCATCGAGTGCTTCGGAAGCTCTGGGCCCAGCGGTGAAGCTCGGCGGTGGCCTCGTCGCGGGTGAGGGAACCACGTTCCAGGTGAACCTCCTGGAGATGCCGGATCGCGGCCCCCACCATCGGGGAAGGCGGGATGCCGAGCATCCGCATCACCGTTCTGCCGTCGAGGACGACGGGGGCGTCGTCACGCCTGGTGTACCTGTCCCGTTCGGCGGCGGTGCGGGCGTCGGCCTCTTCCTTGGCACGGCACGCGGCCTCCCACACGTCGTAGTCGGCGGCCTCCAGTGCGTCCAGGCCCGCCCGGCGCCACCCTTCCATGTCGCGTTCCCGCCCAAAGCCGACCGTGTCGAAGAGGTCCAGCGCACCTGCTCCGATCACTCCGAGGCGGGCGAGCACGGCGTTGATCGGCCAGCCCTCATGTGGCGGTCCGACCCGGATCGACGCGTACCCGGGGCCCCAGCTCTGCCGGCCGTTCTCCCACAGGGCAGCGGCCTGGCTGCCGTTACCGCCCCAGAAATCCGCTTCCACATAAGCGATACGGCCACCGCGTGACCAGCCCCTGAGCCTTTCGGTGAACCCCGGGGACATGAGCGTGAACGGCCCGCTCTCCCGTCGCGCGTCGGTCAGCTCGTTGAAAATCTCGTCAGTCACCGGTAGCAGCCCCAGGCGTTGCCGGAGAGGCGCCACCACAGCCCGCGGCACATCGCCCGACAAAGAGCGGAGATGGTCGAAATCGCCGACAACACCGTGGAGCACATAGGACATGCCCGCACCCTAGGCCGGGCAGCGGCACACAACCACCGCATTTCATGGCCGGGCGTCGCGGTGTCGACCACCGGGTGGGCAACCCGCGTTGAGACACCGCGTTTCAAGCTGCGAGGGTGTGCTTCCCCTGGTGAAGGCGGTGTTGGCCGCGGTCGAGGTGACAGGTCACCGTTCGCCGTAGCCTCAGGAGCCCTGAGCCGTATCAGCTCGGCTCTCGAACTTCAGCGATCTCCACGACAGCAGATCCCTCAACCCAGGGTCTTCGGTCCGCCACGCGCGATACGCCCTGTGCACGAGATCCAGCCCGGCGAAGCCGTACAGGCCGGTAATCCTGGCACGGTAATGCTCATCCGGACCGCCTTCCCGGAATTCGACGTCATAGTCGACGTCGACCTCCTCATCGGCATCCGGGTTCTGGCCACCCGCGTAATCAAGGTGAACCTGGAAGTAGAACTGGCCCGCCGGCTCGCGATCCAGCCTTTCCACGATCGCGAACATCCAGCGTGCGTTCAGGTCCGCGAACAGGTCGTGCACCTCGGTGTCGGTTGGATCGTCCAGCACACGCCCGCTCGCATCGGATGCTCGAAGTCTCGGTGCGGCCATGCGGGGATCATAGACCGAGCCCACCGGCTCGACGCCTTGCGCTCGGTCACCGCCGGCCGGGCCATGGAACCGTCCCTGCGGCTCCGTCGCGTTCTCCTTGCCGGGGTGCCGGCCCATGACTTCGGCCGTGAGACCAACGAGGCCGGGTCTGACCCACGCTGTCCCGGCGGCGCGTCTCCAACCGGGACGCCACCGCGGTGCAGGAGTCGCGGGACGCCGCGGTGACCGGTGGTTGTCTGACCGCATTTGTGCCGTTCAAAGGCGTGCGTGGCCCTCAGAGTGGGGTTTCATCCGTGCTGTAACGGTGGCGTGGGGGTAACCGCAATCTAACTTAACGTTCGGTAATGGGTCGATTACAAATGGCAACCGTAGGGTGCGGTCGACCCTCCGGCCGTACCGCGACAACCGGCAGGAAAGGATCCCTATGGCCTTGCCACAGAACCCCCCTCCCGGCGGATGTCCCAAACGCGTCGTGCTGACCAACGGCGGTTTCGAGCAGCCTCAGGTACCGAACCGGGACAACGTCACCTTCCTCGACGCCGGCCAGGTACCCGGCTGGCAGACCAACGACAGCAGGAACCAGATCGAGTTCTGGCCCTCCAACTCCTCCACCTACGGTGTCCCGTCGGCGGAGGGAACCCAGTTCGTCGAGCTGAACGCCAACTCGGCGTCCATGCTGTACCAGGACCTGCCCACCACGCCCGGCCAGAAGCTGTACTGGAGGCTGCGCCACCGCGGCCGCAGCGGCAACGACGTCATGCAGGTCCACATCGGTCCGGTCCCGGCGCAGGGCGCCCGGCTCGTCCCCAACAACAACCCCCAGAACCTGGAGGACGGCACCGGCGCGTGGGGCACGCACAGCGGCGTCTACACCGTCCCCGCGGGTCAGGACCACACCCGGTTCGGGTTCGTCGCCATCCGCTCCGCCGGAGGCAGCCCCAGCGTCGGCAACTTCCTGGACGACATCGTCTTCGGCACCGCACCGTGTGTGGTGCTGACCAAGAAGGCCGCACCCGACGGCGAGCTGAAGATCGGCGACACCGTCACCTACGAGGTCACCGCCGTCAACGAGGGCGGCTCGCCCGCCGACAACCTCGTCCTGACCGACGCCGTCCCGCCGGGCACCAGCCTGGTGCCCGGTTCACCGCGCATCGTGAACGGCCCCGGCGCCGGCAGCGACGAGCGCGCCTCCTACGATCCGGTCTCGCGCACGGTGACCTTCCGCCTCGGCGAGGGCGCCACCGCCGACGCGGGCGGCCGGCTGGACCCCTCCACCGACGGCAGGCCGGTCTCCACCACGGTCCGGTTCCAGGTGAGGATCGAGCGGACGGCCGGCGGCCACCTGATCGAGAACCAGGCCAAGGCGACCTACGACAACGCCCTGGAGAACCCCGTCGAGCACAGGGACGCCGTCTCCAACGCGGTCACCACCCCCGTGCGGAGGCCTGTCGACCTCGGCCTGACCAAGGCGGCCGACCGCACCCAGGTCGGTGTGGGGGAGGTCGTGACCTTCCACCTGCTCGTCACCAACCACGGCCCCGGCCAGGCCACCGGCGTGAAGGTCACCGACAGACTGCCCAGGCACCTGACCTACCTGTCCGCGCACGCCACCGGAGGCACCGGAACCGGCGGCTACGACCCGGCGAGCGGTGTCTGGAACGTCGGCACGCTGGATGAGAACGCCAGCGCGCGCCTGGAGCTCAAGGCCGTGGTGACCAGGCCCGGCGCGATCCGCAACACCGCCGCGGCCACCGCCAACGAGACCCCGCCCGACCACCCGGTCACCACCAGCACGCTCGTCGTCTGCGCGCTGCCGCCGCAGCCCTGCCCGCCCCGTCACAGCGGTGGTCACGGCGGCGGTTGCGGAGGAGGCTGCGCCCCGTTCCCGCCTTCCTGCCCCGAGACGTGTGGTCACACCGTCTCCGGCCGCACCGAGCCCGGCCAGGGCTGGCAGGTCTACACCGACACGACCATCACCCTGCAGGTGGACACCGGCGACGCCGAGTTCGCCGCCACCCCGGTCTACGTGGCCTCGATCAGCAGCACCGGCGGATCGCAGTGGCTGCTCAGCGGCGCAACCGGCATCTACGACGCCACTCCCACCGGCTTTCGCGTCTACGTGCGCTGGACCGACGGCGGGCCGCTGAGCCCGGCCGACGCCGAACGCTACGGCTGGTACGTCACCTGGATCGGCAACGAGGGCCCCACCTCCCCGCAGGCGTCCTGACTCCCTGTCTCCCGAAGGGCGGCTCCCGCTCCGGACGGATGAGGACACGACCGCCACCTGGTTCGGCGCTGCCCGCGACCCACCCGGCCCACAGCGGCCCTCGCGGGCCGCCCCTGTTTTGCCGGCCCAACCGTGAAAGGAAACCCATGAAGTCGCCGTACTCGACCGCCAAGCTGGTTCTGCCGGCGGTGTTGTCGATGCTCGCGCTCGCCGGCGCGTTGCTCGTCGCCACGCCGGCCGACGCCGCATCCGCCGCCCGGCCCGCCCAGGCCCCCGTCGCAGAGGCCACGCCCTCGCCTGTCGTCTCCCCGCCGTTCGTCGACGACGAGCGCCGTCACGTCGTCCAGAACGTCAGGACCAACGGCTATCTCATCCACGAGGGCTACTCCGCCCCGGGCTGCGTCAACTGCTACGTGCTCGCCTGGACCGCGGGCGTGACCCCGCCGGCCAACGAGTGGTTCTTCGAGGAGGGCCAGGTGCGGGGCGGTTATCTCTGGTTCCGCATGCGCAACGCCAAGTCCAACCTGTGCGCCGCGCCCGGCCGCATCGTCGACGGCCTGCCCAGCGTGGTCAGCAAGGACTGCAGCAGCACGAACGAGTTCCTGTGGCGGGCCGAGCCCGACCGCGAGGGCGATTGGCGCACCGTCAAGTTCGTCTCCTCCATCACCAGAAACGCCATCAGACCCGTCTACGGCGCCGGGCCGAACGAGTTCGTCGTCCTGGCCGACGACGGCTACAGCCCCAACTACTACTGGTCGGTCTCCCGCTAAACCGGCATGACGGGCGGCCTTCCCCGCCCCCATAGGTCGCAGACGGGCGTGGAACGGCGAGAAGCCCGCGCGATGATCTCGTTGTCAGCATGGGGCAGACGGTCCGGGTGATGGCAGTGGACGTCGGCATCGGCGATGACGCGCGGCTCTCACTTCCGGAAAGGTCCGGTGCCGCCCACAATGGGTCGTGGGCGGCACCGTACGGGTTCGTGGTGAAACATTCCTTCGCGGTCGGGATATGGCGGATGGTGTGTTCTCGATGGGTTACCTGCCGGGCGAAGCGATGCGGACGACCTCGGAACCCGGCGCGTGAGGTCGAAGGTGACGACCGCCCGCCCCGGGAATGCGCTTCTCCACACCTTTGAAGGAACCCAGGGCGTAGATCAGCACGGTGGACACCTTCGGGTCGGTGAGCTCGGGTGTGTCCCTGGGTTGCGCGGCGCCGTCCGAGCCGGTGATGACCGTGATGAGCTTGTCCGGGCAGGCACGGTTCTGCAGCTCGTGGAGGAACTTCGGCAGGAACATCTCCTGTGCGCACGTCCTGGAGGACCGAGTTGCCCCGCGTGGAGAAGTGGAACTGCCTACGTTGGTTCTTGTCGCCGAGAAGGTCGGCGAACTCCTTGAGGAAGACCTCAGACCGTCGACCTCCTTGAGCCTTTCAACTGCTGCCCGAACTGCTCGGGTGTGGTGACGTCCTTCAGCTCCTCCACCAGCGACCGGACCGGGACATCGTCCGCCCCGGGCGTCACGACCACCTGCTTCCGGCTGTTCCGCCGGCCAGCCACGAGCTGATCTGGGCGGCCGCGCCGCCCGTCGCGAGTACCAGCAGGAGGCTCTCGGGCAGCGGCTGGCCGCTCACCCGCAGTACCGCCGTGACGAGGACGACCACGATCAGGACGACGATCCGGTGGCCGGAGGGCATGGTCACCGGGGTGGGGCGCGTAGCGGGCGCCGGCGACTTCCGGCGCGGGGTACGGACGGACATGTGGGCCTCTTTCCTGGGCGCGGCGTGGAATCCGCTGCGGTGTTCGTCGGGCGGTTACCGGCCGCCCTTGATCTGTGGTCGTAAGAGTTACGCATTTCCTAGTCACCGGTCTAGATTTCCTGACCTTTCCGTCCTTCGGAATTCTCCGGAAGCGTTCGGTCGTATGCGACTTATAGCCGCGGCCCATTCCGTACGACCGTTCCGAAACCGCGATTCGCGGCCGAAACCTTCCCACATCGGGGAACCGGACAAAAGAGGGGAAATAAATAAAGGGGCCCCTGCCGGTACAGGGGCCCCACATGTCCCTCGAACGGTCCACGCCGCGCCCAGGAAGACAAGACGGGCGTCCGAGACGGCGGGTGCCTGAACGCCACGCCGACCCCGGTCTCACTTCCCGCACCCCACCGGACAAGATCCAGCGGCTTTCCGAAATATTCGGAAAGCCCTCTGAACTGCCAGAACACCACCCCGGGCACCCACCGGAACCCGCACCATCCCCACCCCGCCACCCTCGGCGACCGGACCCCGGCCACCCCTTCCCGAACCCGCCCATGTCGGCCGTCAAGCACGTCCAACGCCGCCAGAGCCGGTCCCGGCGACCTCGGCCAAGACCCACACCCGGCAGCGAGAGGCATCGCGGGAGAGGCCGTTTTTCGAACCCTTCGGCCCCTTCATCAAGCAGAACTTCCACCATCCCGTCTTATCCGCCGAGTTCCGGCTCGCTTTCCCCCTGTCGGACAAAGGCGTTATCCGGCGAGAACACCACAACACCCAACGAAGAATGCGAGTTGTCCGCCGGGATGAGACGGGTGCCGACGTTGAGATCGTGCCACCCTCACCGTCGTCCGAGGCGGGCGGACCCCGCCGCCCCGGCGGTGGATCGCTGGCTCGACCGTCGCCACTTTCGAACGCCACTTTCGAAGGGTCGGTCCGGGGGAGTAGGGCGAAAGGTCAATGTCACCGTGCTTGGTAGTGCACCCCTGATCACAAACAACTACTCTTCGCATCTGATATGTCGCTTTATGCAGCCCTGGATCCTGGTTGGAGTTCCATGCCTTCACGGCACACGTCGCCGCCCATCGCCACGGCGTCGACCTTCGCCCCGACCGGTGTCCCCACCCCAGCCCCTCACCCGACCGCCCCCGCTCAAGGAGGCCACCATGGTCCACGACAGCACCGAGCAGAAGTTCACCTTCCTGTTCACCTGGTTCGACCGCACCGGCGACGGCCATCTCACCCGCGATGACTTCCAGCGGATCGGCGAGGTGTTCGCCGCGGTGACCCCGGACGAGAGCGCCAAGAGCGTGCTACGCGCGGCGTTCATGATCTGGTGGGACGTCCTGGGCGAGGCCGGTGTCCCGGACGCTCAGGGCCGCATCGGTCCCCAGCGGTTCGTCTCCGCCATGCGCTCCCACGTCGCCTCCGACGCCGCGACCCTCGAACGCCTGGTGATGCCCATCGTCGACGCCCTCATGCGCGCCCTGGACACTGACGGAAGCGGCGCGCTCACCGCCGATGAGTACGTCCGCCTGTACGACGCCCTCGGTATCACCCCGGCCGTCTCCGGCGCGGCCTTCCGGCGCCTCGATCGCAACGGCAGCGGCACCCTCACCCATGAGGAGTTCCGCGCCGCCATCGAGGAGTTCTACCTCAGCACCGACACCGAGGCGCCCGGCAACTGGATGCTCGGCTCACCTCTCCCGTCCGGCTGACCGGCCGCAGGAGGGCATGCTCAAGCCGTCCTGCCTTCGCGTCCTGGAAATCCTGCGCCGTCACCAACGGGACTCCCGCGACGGCGCGAAGTCACCACCTCCAACCCTTGCCCAAGGTATCGAAAATCGATAGATTTCCATCGCGATTCGATGGAAGGACGGGTCATGGGAAAACTGACAGTGCGTGCGCTTCGCGTCGTGCTCGCGGCGGTGTTCGTCGGCACCGTGTTCGTACAGGCATCGATGGTGTGGGCATTGGCCACCGATCCGGAGGACGGGTCGCTCCCGCTGACCCCGCTGCGCTTGATCACGATCCTGGGCATGGTGTCGGGCCAGGTCACCCTGGTCGGCGTATGGCGGCTGGTGACGATGGTGCGTCGCGGAACCGTGTTCTCCCACGCCGCCTTCCGGTACGTGGACGCCGTGATCGGCGCGATCGTTGTGGCCGCCCTCCTGTGGTTCGCGGTCACGGCCCTCAACGCGCCGGGTCAGCGGGACGACCCGGGTGTCACCGTCATCATGGGCGGGATCGGCCTGGGCATCCTGGGGGTCGCGCTCATCGTGCTCGTACTGCGGATGCTGCTCGCCCAGGCCGTCGCGCGCGACGTCGAAGCGACGCGGATGCGGGCCGAGCTGGACGAGGTGATCTGATGCCGATCATCGTCGACATCGACGTGATGCTGGCCAGGCGGAAGATGTCCGTGGGCGATCTCGCGGACCGCGTCGGGATCACGCCCGCCAACCTGGCGGTGCTCAAGAACGGCCGCGCCAAGGCGGTGCGCTTCTCGACGCTCGCCGCTCTCTGCGAGGTCCTCAAGTGCCAGCCGGGTGACCTGCTGCGCTGGGAGGCCGAGGACGCCGCGGGCGGATGACGTCCACGCTCACGGCCGTCCTCGCGTCCAGCTCCCAGCCCTTCGCGTACACCGCGGCGAACCCCTCCCCGCCGAGCGCGGCCTGGCCGCGACGGGTGAGGTCACGGACCTGCGGATCGGTGCGGTCGTGCGCGCCCCGCAGCCGGGCGGTGGCCCCGAGCAGCACGACCGACTCATACGGTCGCCCGCGTGCTTCGGCGAGGGCGGCCGTGTTCACCGTCACCGGTGACAGGACCGGCAGTTCCCGGGTCGCCAGTGCGGCGCCGCGCCGCGGTCGGGGTCGCGGCGCGGTGGCTGCCGCCGCTGGTCTCGGTGCTGATCCTGGACGTCGTCCTCGTGGTGCTGGTCGTCGTGCTGACCCGGGTGCACCGCCAGGTGGTCGAGGCGCTGGACGCCGGAGGCGGAGACCGGCGGCGCGGTTGACGTGCGCTCGTCAGGCCTTTCCCGTGATGGTTTCGAGCCCGTCGTCCCAGCGCCAGCGTACGTGGCGGCCGCTCAGGTGGACGCCGCCGATCCAGCGGTCGAGACCGTTGAGCGCGACGTGGTCGGCCTCGCCCGCGAGTACCCGTGCTCCGGTTTCGGTCAGGCGCAGGCGGGTGGTGTGGCCGACCCGGCGGTCCCCTCGCCCGGCATCGAGCAGCGGAACCGGAGCACGGACCATCCGGTCGATCATCGCGAAGTACCAGATGTCTCCGAGGTACGGGCGTGTTTCCCGCGCCGCCGCACGGATGAACACGGTTCCTGCGTCGGGCGCGCCGTCGGCGACTGCGGCGAGTACCCGTCGTTCGGCCAGTGACAGCCCGTCGCGGGTGGCCGGGTACTCCCTGCTGAGCCGGTCGAACGCCTCGCCGAGGAAGCGCAGCTCAGCCGAGTGGCTCGCGGCGACGGCGCCGAGGCCGTCGGGGGTCGGCGCCCGGAAGGCGTCCCAGGCGTGGGTGGCGAGCCGCAGCGCGTCCGGGGTCAGCCGGGCGCACGCCCTCGTCGCGGGCAGCTCGCGCAGCTGTTCCACGGTCAGCTGGCCGAGGCCGCCGAAGCGGGCGATGCCGGGATGCTCGCCGATGCAGATCAAGGTGATGCGCCGTGCGGGAACACCCAGGTCGGCGAGGCGGGCGAGGATCTGGATGATCTGCAGCTGGTCGTACAGGTCCGCCTCGAACCACAGCACGTACTCGCCGTCCCGGTTGTCCTCCAGGACGCGGTCGCGTTCGGCGAACATCGCCGCGGCCTCACCCCGTTCGTCCGCGCCCGCCTCGGCGAGGAAACCGGCCCTGACACGGCGGAGCTCCCCGGCCCCCACCGCGGGCACCGGGCCGTCGTGCAGGACGTCACGCCAGAACAGCACGCGCCGGGCGAGCCCGGTTCCCGGCAGGGCCGTGCCGTCGCCGTTGCTGACATGCAACGCCGTGGCCATCCGGTCGTCGGTCGGCCGTTCGGCGAGGAGCCTGCCACGGGCGGCGGCGTACGACTCGCCGGTCTTGGCCATCCGGGCGCGCACGCGTCGTTTGAAGTCGGGCTGCTTCGTCATGGTCGTCTCCCACGCGGCCAACCGTGGATCCCCCAGCGACCGGTACGGCGGGCACGCGATCGGCAACGAAGCTCCGGCCGAGAGGTGGGCCTCCCTTTGCCTCCGTGGGTGACCCGGCTGGGGCGGGTCGCCGGAGGTTCGGCGCGGACGGTCGCCGTCCCGCCAAGGTATCCCATCTCCCCGTGAGAGTCGCGAACCGGCCGGGCCACCTCAGACCGAGTCTCCCGTCTGCCGTCAGGGTTCCAGGTCGATCACCCCTCTGCCGGTCGCGATGTCGAACGGCACGGAGGCCTGGTCGTGCACGATCAGCCAGTCGCCGTCGATCTTCTGGAAGCAGAAGGTGCCCCTGACCCATATGCCGCTCGTCGCGGTCCCGTTCCTCGACGTGCCGCTGAGCCGGCCGAAGCCGTACCCGAACGCCACGTCGTCACCCACGACGAGTCTCAGGTCGCGCACCTCGTAGGTCACGTCCGCGAAGAACGCGAACACGTTCGCCCAGTTCCTGAGTTTCGCCTCCGCTCCGACGTGCCGCAGCGGAGGTTCCACGTCGAAGGACACGACGTCCGCCGCGTAGAGACGTTCCAGGCCCTCAAGGTCCTTGGCCTGGATCGCCTCGACCAGCCTGCCGAGGTGCCTCCGGAGAACGGTCTCGTCTGTTTCGTGTCGCGTGGTCATCGCCGCCCGCCCCTTTTCTTCCGGTGTGGATTTCCTGTCCCTCACCGTTACGACGGCGTGGCCGCTTCGAATGTCAGGTCGATGTCAGGTCGATGTCAGGTCGTGGTGCCGAAACGTCTGCGGTACTCGGTGGGCGTGGTGCCCAGGTGGCGGGCGAAGGTGCGGCGCAGGGTCTCGTCGCTGCCGAGACCGCTGTGCCGTGCCGCCGAGGTGATGCTGTGCCCGTCGAGGAGGAGCTGCTGGGCGCGGTCGAGACGGACACGTTCGACCCAGCGGGCCGGAGTCGTGTCCAGCTCCGCCTGGAACAGCCGGGTCAGGTGCCGGGTGCTGACCGACGCGGAGGCGGCCATGGCGGGCAGGCTGTGGTCTGCCGCCGGGTCGGCGAGTACGGAGGCGGTCAGTGAGCGCAGCAGGTCGCCGCGTGCCGGTGGGGTCGCCAGCGCCGTGGAGAACTGTGACTGGCCGCCCGGGCGCTGCATGAACACGACCAGTTCACGGGCGATGTCCCGGGCCGCGCCCGCTCCGTGGTCGTGTTCCACCAGCGCGAGGGCCAGGTCGATGCCCGCGCTGATCCCCGCGGAGGTGACGTAACGGCCGTCCCGGATGTGCAGGGCGTCCGGTTCGACGCGCACGAGGGGGTGGCGGCGGGCGAGAGCCCGCGCGTGCCGCCAGTGGGTGGTCGCCCTCCGGCCGTCGAGCAGGCCGAGCGCCGCCAGGACGAAGGCGCCGCTGCAGACCGAGGCGACCCGTGCCGCCCGGTCGGCGAGGTCGGCGACCGTCGTCAGCAGTTCGTCCTCGGGGCCCCGCTCCGCGTGGTGGTCGGCTCCGGCGACCACGACCGTGTCGACGGGCCCGGCGTCGGCCGCCGTCGTCGTCGCGGCCAACGTCGGTCCGGAGGCCGTCCGGACGTCGCCGCCGTGGGGGGAGACCAGGACCGAGGTGTACCGGCCCGCCTGGTGCAGCACCTCCAGGGGGCCGCTGACGTCGAGCAGGGTCACACCGTCGAACACCACGAAGGCCACTCGATGCGTCATGTCGGAATCTGTGGTTCACATGGCCGTATGGACATGGTGTCAGGGTATGGCACCGGGTGAATCTGGAGGAGTCAACCGATCGAGGGTGAGGAGAGGCAGTCATGACGGGTGAATCGATCGCGGGTGTACGGATCCCGGACAGCGCCCTGGCGCGTGAGGCGACCGAACTGGTGCGTGAGGCCGCCTCCCCCCTGCTGTTCGACCACTCCCGGCGGGTGTTCCTGTTCGGGGCGCTACGCGGCCGGGAGCAGGGGCTGGACTTCGATCCGGAGCTGCTGTACGTGGGGGCCATGTTCCACGACCTGGGGCTGACCGAGCGCTTCCGCCGTACCGACCAGCGTTTCGAGATCGACGGCGCCGACGAGGCCCGCCGCTTCCTGAACGCCCACGGTGTCACCGGAGAGCCTGCCGACCGGGTCTGGACGGGGATCGCCCTGCACACCACCCCGGAGATCCCGCTGCACATGGCGCCCGAGGTGGCCCTGATCACCCGTGGCGTGGAGCTGGACGTTCTGGGCATCGGCTATCACGCGGTCTCCGACGAGCAGCGCGAGGCCGTGGTCGCGGCCCACCCCCGGCCAGACTTCAAGAACCGGATTCTCGCCGCCTTCACCGAGGGCGTCAAGGACCGTCCGGAGACGACCTTCGGCAACGTCAAGGCCGACGTACTGGCCCACTACGTTCCCGGCTTCCGGCGCGGTGACTTCGTCGAGGTCATCAAGGACTCCGACTGGCCCGAGTAGTCATCCGCCCGTGGCGCGGATCAGCGCGGCCACGCCGTCCAGGATCCGGGCGAGCCCGAACCGGTAGTCCAGCCGCCGCTCGTCCGCCGGGGTCTCCGCGGGGTAGTCGTAGGCGCCCGCGTCGACGGCGGCGCGCAGCGCGGGGAAGCGCCGCCCGTCGACCAGGCCGCCGAGCAGGTCGCTGTAGGCGGCGATCGACTCGCCCGAGGCGGCCTGTCCGAGGTCGGCGCTCAGCCGCGCCACGGTGTGCATGTGGCTGGCGACCAGCAGGGCGACCCCCACCTTGTCGGCCTCGCTCAGCCCGGTGTCCTTCAACGCTCCCAGGGCACGGTCGGTCCACGTAAGCTGGTTGGGGGTGATCGGTGGCCCGGTGATCGGCAGGCGCACGATCCAGGGGTGGGTGTGCAGCATCTCCCACTGCGCGCGGCACCAGCGCTCCAGGCCGGGGCGCCAGCCGCCACAGGGCTCGTCCAGTTCGGCGGGCAGCGCCGCGACGTGGTCGAGCATCAGCAGCAGCAGCTCGTTCTTGCTCCTGACGTACCGGTAGATCGACATCGTGGTGAAGCCGAGCCGTTCGGCGACCCGCGCCATCGACACGGCGTCGAGGCCGTCGGCGTCGGCCAGCTCCACCGCCGCCTGGACGACGCGGGACAGGGTCAGCCGGCTTCTCCGCTCCGGTTCGGGCTCGTCGAACCGGGCCCACAGCGCGCTGAGACCCGCGGGCAGCTCTTCTTCCTTCACCCGCGAAGTGTATGACATAGATTTATGTGTATGACATACACGTCACTGATCGTGGGCGGCGGCATCGCGGGCACACTGAGCGCGATCGCTCTCCGTAAGGCGGGCATCGAGCCGGTCGTCTACGAGGCCTACGAGCACGGCGCCGACAACGTGGGCGCATTCCTGACACTCGCGGTGAACGCGCTCGCCGCGTTACGCACCCTCGGCGTGGACGTCGGCGAGATCGGCTTCGAGACGCCGAGGATGACCCTCACCAGCGGCTCCGGCAGGAAACTCGGCGAGCTCCGGTACGGCGAACCCCTGCCGGACGGCACCGTCAGCAGGACCGTCAAGCGAGCCGACCTCTACCGCCTGCTCCGCGAGCACGCCGTACGGCAGGGCGTGCGGATCGAGTACGGCAGGCGGCTCGTGGACGCCCACGGCGGGGGAGGCGGGGTGCTGGCGAGGTTCGCCGACGGCGGCACGGCCGAAGGAGACCTGCTGATCGGCGCGGACGGCCTGTGGTCGCGTACCCGCAAGATCATCGACCCGGCCGCCCCCGGCGTCCGCTACTCCGGGCTGCTCAACACCGGTGGCTACGCGCGCGGTGTCCGGACCGGCGCCGAGCCGGGGGTGATGAGCGCGATCTTCGGCAGGCACTGCTTCTTCGTGCACCTCACCCATCCGAGCGGGGAGGTCTGGTGGGCGGCGAACCCGGCCAGGAAGGCCGAGCCGACCCGCGCCGAGCTGGACGCGATCGACCCACAGGAGTGGCGGGCCCACCTGGTCGAGTTGTTCCGGCGCGACGCCGGTCCCGCCGCCGACCTCGTCGCGGCCTCCGACGAGATCTTCCCCGCCTGGAAGACCTACGACGTCCCCTCCGTGCCCCGGTGGCACCGCGACCGGATGATCGTCATCGGGGACGCCGCCCACGCCACCGCCCCCTCGATCGGGCAGGGCGCTGCCATGGCCATCGAGGACACCGTCGTCCTGGCCAAGTGCCTGCGCGACAGCCCCGGCGTCACCACCGCCTTCACCGCCTACGAACGGCTCCGGCGCGAGCGCGTGGAACGGGTCGTCGACCAGGGCAACCGCACCGGAGGCTGGAAGGGGCTCGGGCCCCTGGCGCGCATACCGCGTGACCTCGTCATGGCCGCGGGGATGAGATTCATGGCCCGCAGGGGCGCGGATCCGAGTCGCTGGATCTACGACTACCGCATCGACTGGGACGAACCGGTCCGCACCGGTGACCGGCCTGTTTCGTAGTGCGTGACGGCACCGGGGGCGGTCACCGGTTCGGCGTGTTCGATCCGAGGTGGTCGTTCATCGGAAGGACTCACGGTGGTCGTGTGCCCACTGCCGGAAGTCGTACGGCGGGCGCCCGGTGAGGTCCTCGACGGTCGAGGTGACCAGGGACGAGGCCGAGCGCTTCTCGGCCGCCGCCAGTAGCGCGTCCACCAGGGCGGGCGGACGGCCGTCGGCGAGCATCCGCGCCCGCGCGTCCGGTACGGGGACCTCCTCGAAGCGGAGTTCACGGCCGATCGCCGTGCCGATCGCCCGGACCTGCTCGGGACGGCTGATCACCCGGGGCCCGGTCAGCAGGTGGGTCGCGCCCCGGTGGGCGTCGTCGGTGAGCGCGCGGGCGGCGACGGCCGCGATGTCACGCGGGTCGATGACCGCCGTGGCCGCGGTGAGCGGACCGCGCACCACCCCGGTGGCGCGGATCTGGTCGGCCCAGCCCAGGGTGTTGCTGGCGATCGTGTCCGCCCGCAGGACGGTCCGGGGCAGGCCGGACCTCTCGATCAGGCCTTCCATGTCGGTGTGCAGCCTGAAGATGGGGTCGTCCTGCTCCTCGGGCCGGCCGTCCACGCCGATCGACGACAGGTAGACCACCCGCCGGGCGTGCCCGCCGATCGCCTCCAGCACCGCGGGCGCGCCCTGGGTCGTGAGGAAGGGCCAGATCAGGAAGACCGTCCCGACCCCGGTCAGCGCCTCGTCCAGCCCGCCGGGCGCGTCGAGGCTCCCGGGCACGACGCCGACGCCGTCGGGCACCCGGACCGACGCGGCCTCCTGCGGGAGCACCAGGGCGCGGACGCCGGGGGCGCCCGTCGCGCTCAACCGGGTGAGCACGTGCCGTCCGACGTTTCCCGTGGCCCCTGTCACCAGAATCATCGCCTCGTCCCTTCGTCTCGGTACCCGACGAACTCTGCGGCGCGAACGAACCGCCGGACCACTCAGAAGCCGATTGACGGCCCGAATCCGACATCAACTAGCTTTCAGTGGTGGAAATCGACGTTGCGGACGAGCTGGACCGGCGGCTGATCCACGCGCTCCAGCTCGACCCGCGAGCCCCGTTCAGCCGGATCGCCGAGGTGCTGGGGGTCTCCGACCAGACGGTGGCACGTCGTTACCGGCGGTTGCGGTCGGCCGATCTGCTCAGGGTCGTGGCGGTTCCGCCCGCCAACTTCCACGCGCACGGACGTTTGCTGCTGCGGTTGCGCTGTGTCCCGGGAGCGGCGGACGGGGTCGCCTCCGCGCTGGCCCGGCGCCCGGACACGGCCTGGGTGCAGGTCGTCTCCGGCGGCACCGAGGTGCAGTGCATCACCCGTGCGCGGATGCCCGGTGACGGCGAGCGGCTCCTGGAACGCCTGCCCCGCGGCGGACGGGTGGTGGACCTCACCGCCTACTCGCTGCTGCACACCTTCTACGGCTCGCCCGGAGGCGTCCGGCTGCTGAAAGCCCTCACCCCGCAGGAGGCCGGCCGGCTCGGTCCCGGGCCCGACGCGGTGACCGGCTCCGGCCTTCCCCACTGCGACGCCGACGACCTTCGCCTGCTGAACGTCCTGGCCTACGACGGCCGTACCGGACTGGCCGAGCTCGCGGCGGCCACCGGCTGGTCACCGTCGACCGTCCGGCGGCGGATGGACGACCTCCAGGCCCAGGGGGCGCTCCACTTCTACACCGAGTTCGACGTCGCCTACCTCGGCTATCGCGCGGGGACGCGACTGTGGGCCTCGGTCCCGCCCGCCGAGTTGACCGCCGCCGGAGAGGCTCTGGCCTCCCATCCCGAGGTGGTCTTCGCCGCCGCCACCACCGGGCCGACCAACCTGGCCGCCACGGTGATCTGCACCGACGCCCACGACACCTTCCGGTACCTCACCCAGCGCCTGGCGGCCCTGCCCGCCATCACCCATGTGGAGACGACCCCGATCATACAGACCCGCAAACGCCTCGGCCGTCTCCTGCGGCCCACCCTCGACGGCTGAGGCCTGCGCCGGCGACCGGTTCCTACGGCCGGGCGAACGGGATTCCGGATCCCGCTTGACCTTCACACGGTGACAAGGTCTTCACTGCTGCCGAGGAGGTGGTCCCGATGACCATTCAGGAACAGGACGCGGTTCTCCGAGGACTGGAGGACGGCCGCGAGTCCGTACGGCTGCGGGCCGCGATGGCGATCGGCACGACCCCCGACCCGCTGTTCGTCGGCAGGCTCGTCGAGCGATGCGCGATCGAGCCCGAATTCTACGTGCGCGATATGCTGACCTGGGCACTTACCCGCCACCCGGCATCGGTGACGATCCCGGCGCTGCTCAAGGAACTCCGCTCCGAGCGCGCGCAGGCACGGAGCCAGGCGCTGCACACGCTGTCCAAGATCGGCGATCGGCGGACATGGCCGGCGATCACCCAGGCGCTGCTGACCGACTCCGACGACGAGGTGGCGCGAAGCGCCTGGCGGGCGGCGGTCATACTCGTGCCCGAAGGGGAGGAGGCCGGGTTGGCCGCGGTGCTGGCGACACAGCTCGGGCGTGGCGGACGCCAGACGCAGCTGAGCCTCAGCCGGGCGCTGGTCGCGCTCGGTGAGGCGATCGTGCCGGCCCTGCGCGCCGCGGCGACGGACCCCAGGCCGCGCGTGCGCGCGCACGCGATCGCCACGGAACGGCTGTTGAACGACCCGGAAACCGGATTCGAGTTCGCGATCGAGGAGGCCAAGCGCGTCGTAGCCCTCGGCCCGACCGGCAGGGAGGAGTGACAGGCGGTGTTGATCGGTGATGTGGCACGACGGTCGGGGGTCAGCGCCCGCATGCTCAGGCACTACGACTCGCTCGGCCTGGTACGGCCGACGGGCCGTAGCGGCGCCGGCTACCGGGAGTACTCAAGCGAGGACGTCCGCCGGATCTTCCACATCGAGAGTCTTCGCTCTCTGGGCTTGTCGTTGCGTGACGTCGGGCGCGCGCTCGACGATCCCGACTTCACGCCCTCGGACCTCGTCGACGACCTCATCCGCCAGACGCGGGAACGCATCGCGGCCGAGACCGAGCTGCTCACGCGACTGCGTCAGATCGACGCCGTGGAGCCCGCGGACTGGGAGGAGGTCCTCCAGGTCGTCGCGCTCCTGCAGGCGCTGGGCTCGAAGAGCGCGGGCAGGCGACAGCGCGCGGCCCTGTCCTCGGTGTCCTCGGTCGAGGAGGTCGCGGTGCCGGTCGAGGCACTGGTCGAGGCGGCGCTGAGCGAAAGGGACCCCCACGTCGCCGGAGCCCTCCGCTGGGCTCTGGCGCAGTCGGGCGACGACGGTCTGGCGCTGCTGGCGGAGGGCCTCGGCTCGCCGGTGGCGGAGGTGCGCGAACGTGCCGTCCAGTCCGTCGCCGAGATCCAGAACGACAAGGCGACCACGCTGTTGAGAGAGGCTCTCACCAGCCCCGACGGCGTGGTCCGCAGGCGCGCGGCGCTGGCGCTCGGGGCGCGTGGGGTGGCCGCCGCGATCCCCGCGCTCATCGACGTCGTCGTCGAGGGGACGAACGACGTCGACGCGGCCGACGCCCTGGGGGCGCTGGCGAGCCGTCCCGCGCTGGCGGACCGGATCGCCACCGGGCTCGTCGATCGCCTCACCCACAGCGCCGCCGGACCGTCCGTACGCCTGCGGCTGGCCCAGGCGCTCGCGGACGTCCCGGGAACCACGGCGTCAAGAGCCCTCACGGATCTGTCGCACGACGAGGACCGCGCCGTCGCGCTCACCGCGACATACATCCTCGGCATACGCGACGCCCGATGACGGTCCGTCCCCAGGGCTGTACGCGTATCGTCCAAGACTCCGGCCGGCCCGGCTCAGTCTAGAATGACGGGTTCGGCCTATATGGTCGCGGCATGAGTTCCTCCTCCTCGAATGTCTTAGGTCCGTGGTCGGAACAACTGACCGGTGCCTTTGAGATCCTGCTCGGCCGTCCGTTGGCGGGTTTCGACGCCGACGCCGTCTACGCGACGTTCTTCGGCGGCGACCTCGTCAACGAGCTCGGCTTCACGCGGGACTCCATCTGGATGAGCCCGGCCGTCCTCCGCGGTGCTGAGCCGGTTGTCTGGGACTGCCCGGTCTTCGACCTGGAGGAGCCGCTGCTGGAGTTCGACGCAAGCCGGTCGGTCTTCGAGTTCGACAAGGCGGGACTTCCGCCGGAGTTCGAGACGGACCTCGCGGCGGCGTGTTTCTCCGGCCGTCTCGTCCTGGGTGGTGACCTGGCTCCTGTGTTGGCGCGACACGGCCTCTCCGCGTCCGATCTGCGCGGCACCTGGACCGTCTGCTACCCGCGGCTGGTCTCGGACGGCACACTCTTTGACGCGATGCGGGTCGCCACCGCGCTCGGCACGGGCCCTGAAAGCCTCCTTCCCCTTGAGGCGGAGGCTGCCGAGGAGTGGCGGGAGGCGCTGGCCGACCGCACGTCGCCCGAGCTGTTCGCCCACTTGAGCTTCTTCTGCACCGAGGGCGAGGAGGGGCTGATGTACCTGCGAACCGAACGGTCGGGCGGTGACCTGCTCGCCGACGAGGGCTGCACGCTGATCGCCAACTGGGAGGAGGGCCAGGGTCAGGTCGAGTTCGCGGTCGTCCAGGTCGGCGAGCTCCTGGGCGGCACCGCGACATCCTGAGGCGTGCACGGCAGGCGGTACGACGCCGTCTGCCGTCGGCCTTCGGAATGCGGCGCAAGGCTGAGCCGCCTGCTCAAGCGCACCGGCCTGGCCCCGGAGGCACGCAGCCACCTCCTCGCCGCCTACGCCGAAGAACTGGTCGGCGAGGACGACCCCACCGCCCTGGCGGCGGCCCGCGAGGCGCTCGACCTCGCCACCTCACCTCGCCTGCGGGCGGCGGCCATCCAGATCCTTATCCGCGGCCACCGCGGCCTGCCCGAACGCGACGACCTCTGCCGCGAACTGGTGGCGATCGGCACCGAACACGACCTGCCCGTCTATCGCGTCATCGGGCCGCCGAGGCCCCGGTGGCAATGAGGAAACTTCCAACGAAGCACCGCCTGACCTGCGCTAACGAAGGTGTCGTAAGCCGGGTTTCGGCTTCCGCCCCCTGACGTGCGGTCTCCGGCGGACGCGACCCGTTTCCGCCGTATTCCGGTGGCACCCCAAGACGAGCATGACTCGGTGGTCACGCGGGCGACGCCGGACGTTCAACAACTGCCTTGCTCGCCGGGTTTCAAGATCAGTTAGTGTCCACGGAGGCAAGATCCCTCCGGAAGGAAAAACCCTTTGCCTCTCGCATGGAAGCGCAGACTGACCCTGGCCTGCGCCGCACTCACCCTGCCCCTGACAGCGACGGCGATTCCCGCCCAAGCGGAGGCGGCGGGTCCGGCACCACTCCTCGTAGCCGGCCCGACGGCCGTCGGAGGAGACCACTACATCGTGGTCGTCAAGGAGTCGGCGACCCTGTCCGGGGAGTTACGCGCGTCGCTGGAGCGTGACGCGGTCGTCGAAGGCGGCCAGATCACCCACCGCTACGCCAAGGCCATCGCCGGTTTCGCCGCCGTCCTGCCCGACGACGCCCTCGACGCGGTCCGTGCCAACCCGGCCGTGGCCTACGTCGAGCCCGACTCGGCGATCAGTGGCCAGACGGTCCAGCCCAACCCGCCGAGTTGGGGTATCGACCGCGTCGAGCAGCACAACCTGCCGCTGGACAACAGCTTCACCTACACCACGACCGGTGCGGGCAGCACGGCGTTCATCGTGGACAGCGGCATCCGTACCACGCACACCGAGTTCGGCGGGCGGGCGTCCTTCGGCGCCAACTTCGTCGAGGACGGCAGGACCGACGACTGCCACGGTCACGGCACGCACGTGGCGGGCACGGTCGGCGGCGCCACCTACGGCATGGCCAAGGCGGTCAACCTGGTGGCCGTGCGCGTGCTCAACTGCTCCAACAGCGGCCTGACCAGCGACCTGGTGGCGGCCATGGACTGGGTCGCGCTCAACCACCCGGCGCGCTCGGTGGCCAACTTCAGCCTCCAGGGCTACGGCACGGCCGCCAACGACGCCGCCGAGGGTCTGATCGACTCTGGCGTCCAGACCGTGTTCATCGCCAACAACTACAACACTGACGCCTGCACCAACGCGCCGCGCTCGCCGCGCGGAATCGTGGTCGGGGCGACGGACATCACCGACCAGAAGGCGACGTTCTCCTCCTACGGCACCTGCGTGGACGTGTTCGCGCCCGGGGTCTCCATCACCTCCTCGGTCAACACCGACGACAACGCCTCGGGCTCCTGGTCCGGCACGTCCATGGCCGCCCCGCACGTGACCGGCTGGGTCGCCCGCTACCTCCAGGACAACCCGACGGCGACGATGGCCGACACCAAGGCCGCACTCATCAGCAGTTCCACCAAGAACGTGCTGACCAACATCGGCGACGGCTCGCCCAACCGGCTGCTGTACGCCGAGCCCGGTACCACTCCGGTGGAGGATGTCCCGCCGAGCACGCCGGGGACCCCGGTGGCGAGCAACCTGACCTCCCGCACGGTCACGCTCACCTGGACCGCCTCCACCGACAACGTCGGTGTCATCGGCTACGACCTGTTCACCGGCTCGGGCCAGCCCGTCGGCACCTACCCCAGCGCCGGCGCGGCGCTCACCGGCCTCAGCCCGAACACCACCTACACCTACTACGTACGGGCCCGTGACGACGCGGGCAACGTCTCGGACCCGTCCGGCACGGTCAGCCTGACCACCCCGGCCGATCCGGGCGTCGGCGCCTGCAAGGTGACCTACAACCTGGCCTCGGAGTGGTCCAACGGCTTCAACGCCGACATCACCTACACCAACACCAGCCTGAACACGGTCACCGGCTGGACCATCGCCTGGTCCTTCTCGGCCGGCCAGCACGTGAACAGCGGCTGGAACGCCGTCTGGGGCCAGAACGGCGCCAACGTGACGGCCGACAACCTGACCTGGAACAAGACCGTGGCTCCCGGCGAGTCCGTCTCGGTTGGGATCAGCGGCAGTCATACCGGCACCAACCCGGCGCCGACCGCCTTCACCGTGAACGGCTCGACCTGCACGGTGGGCTGACGGCACGGCAGTGAACGAGGGAGGCGGCGGGCCACGGTGCGCGCCGCCTCCTGCCGTGTGCGGGGTCAGGGCAGCGGCCTGCCAAGCCTCAGCCGAGGTTCTGACGCCCGAGATGTCGAGCTGCTTCTGTCACGACCCGGCGTAGGCGGCCCCCACGCACGCGTCGATCCTCGCGTGGGCCCCCGGCCACAAGGTGCTCGTGGTTCCGGCGGGGCGGGAGCGGTGAGGTCGGAAGAGGCGGCTCCCGATTCGCCGTACGACGTTGGACGGGGTCACGCCCTGAGCGGTCGCAGCGCCGTACTCCAGGAGACGACCTGGTCGAGCAGCCTGCCCAGGGTGTCCTCCTGGTGCGCGGCGGGTTTGAAGGTGGTGAAGTTCTCGAAGTCGGTGTGCAACAGCAGTTCCACGCCCACCTGGACATCGGCCACCTTGACCTGACCGAGCACCTGCCGCAGGTGCTCGGCGGCCCGCACGCCGCCGCTGACGCCGTAGCCGACCACGCCCGCGGCCTTGTCGTGCCATTCGGCGAACAGGAAGTCGATGGCGGTCTTGAGCGCTCCGGTGATCGAGTGGTTGTACTCGGGTGTCACGAAGACGAAGCCGTCGAGGTTCGCGACGGTCTCGGACCACTTCTTGGTGTGCGGGTGTTCGTACACCCCGGTGGCCGCGGCGAGAGGTTCGTCCAGATGGGGCAGGTCGTAGTCCTTCAGGTCGACCAGTTCGTAGTGCGCGTCGCCACGTCTGACCGCGTGGTCGTGGACCCAGCGGGCCACGGCCTCGCCGTTGCGTCCCGGACGCGTGCTGCCGACGATGATGCCAATCTTGATCATTTACCCACCTTCAATACGATTTTTCCGCGAATAAGGCCGCGCTCTGCTTCGTGGTGCAGAGCAGCCAGGGAATCCAGCGGGCGAACGTCCACCGTGACGTCCACCACGCCCTCGTCGATCAGCGCCACGAGTTCGGCCAGCTGGCCCGGGTCGTTGCGGGCCACGAACCGGACGGCGCGCGGGTGCTCGATCGGCCGGGTGATCGAGACGAACTCCTCGGCCAGCTCCGTCACCGAGGCGGGCACGTCGGCCACCAGGTTGATCAGCACGTCGTTACCGCCCGGCAGGGGAGTGGTGGTGTAGTCGACGACCTCGTCGGCGCCCAGCGCCCGCACGGCGGCGGCGCTGCGCGGACCGGCGGTCGCCACCACGTACGCGCCCGCGTGCTTGGCCAGCTGCACGGCGAACAGCCCGACGCCGCCGCCCGCCCCGTTGATCAGCACCCGGCTGCCGCGACCGATGCGGGCGTGCTCGAAGACCGCCTGCCACGCGGTGAGCCCGGCCACCGGCACGGCGGCCGCGTCCGCCAGCGGAATCCGCCGCGGTGCCTTGGCCAGCGCGTCCGCCTTCGCGACCGCGTACTCGGCGGCCGCCCCGCCGACGAGCCCGATCACCCGGTCGCCGGGGGCGAGGTCACCGGCCCCGACGACCACGGTGCCCGCGACGTCCCAGCCGAACGTGTGCGGAAGCGTGACATCGAGCACGTCCCGCAGCAGGCCCGTTCGCAGGCCGACCTCCGACGGGTTGAACGACGTGGCGGCCACCCTGACGAGCACCTCGCCCGGCCCCGGCCTCGGCACCGGCACCTCCTCCAGCGAGATCACCGAGGCGTCGCCGTACTCATGGATGCGGGCGGCCCGCATGGTGCCGAGGAAGTCGGCGGCGTGCTCGCTCGCCCACGTCTCGAAGGTGCTCGCGGGCACTCCGGTGACCTTCTCCACGGTGTCGGTGGCCGGGCCCGGCTCGGCCAGGCCGCGCAGCATGCCGTCCACGGCGGGAGCGGGCCATCCGAGCCCGAGCAACCGCAGCCTGGCCTCCTCCGGAGGCTCCTCCTCCCAGCGCACCGGCAGGCCGATCGCGTCACCGATCGCCCGCGTCTGTTCCCGCTGGGTCAGCGGCCGGGGCCCGGTCAGTGTGTGGACCACGCCGTGGTGCCCCCCGGCCGAGCAGCGCGCGCACCGCGACGGCCGCCACGTCCCGCTCGTGGACGGGAGAGAAGGCCACATCACCGTACGGCTGCCGCACGACGCCCGCCCGAACCTGCGCGGCCCACCGCAGGGCGTTGGCCGCGAAGGCGTGCGGGCGCAGCACCGTCCACTCCCGGGCGGTCCCGGCGATCAGGCGCTCGATCTCGACCTCGTGCGGGCGCGCGGCGGCCGAGGACAGGTAGACCACCCGCCGCGCTCCGATCAGTTCCAGCACCTCGCGGGCGCCCTCCGCCGAGGCGAACGGCCACAGCAGGAACACCGCGTCGACGCCGTCGAGGGCCGCCCCCAACGCGACCGGATCGGTCAGCTCCCTCGTCACCGTGCGGACGTCGGCGCCCGCGTCTTCGAGTTGGTCCACCAGAGGGCGGCCGATCGTGCCGGTCGCCCCGCTGACCAGTACTTTTGTCACGCCGTCAACGATATGAGCCACAGTCGAGACAGCCAATGCGCCTCTGTCTGTGTTTAATACGCGATCGTCTTCGGCATTAGACTCATGTCATGGACGTGCTGAGCGACGTGGTCGCCTTCATGCGCATGGGCGTGCCACGTTCGGCGCGTGTCGAGTGGCCGGCCCGGTGGGGACGGCGGTTCCCGTCTGCGCCCGGCTCGGCGGGCTTCCAGGTGGTGCTGCGGGGCTCGTGCTGGGTGATCCCGCCGGAGGGGGAGCCGGTCCCGGTCGCGACGGGGGACGTGCTGTTCTTCCCCCACGGGCACGGCTACGCGCTGGCCGACTCGCCCGCGACCCCCGTCGAGGAGCCCGACTGCGACCCCTACGCCGAGACCGAGCTGTTCTCTTCGGCCTCCGTCGAGGGCGCCGGGCCCGTCACCGTGACGCTCTGCGGTGGCTACCGGCTGGACTCCAGCCGGGCGCACCCGCTGCTCAGCGGGCTGCCCGAGATGATTCACCTGCCCGCCAGGCTGGGACGCGACACCGAGCTGCGCGCCGCCGTCGAGCTGCTGGGCAAGGAGATCGAGAACCCTCGGCCAGGCGCGGACCTGGTGGTGTCGGCGCTGCTGGACATGCTGTTGCTGTACATCCTGCGGGCCTGGTTCGACACCTCGACGGAGCACTGCGCGGTCGACAGCTGGGCCGCCGCGCTGGCCGACCCGGCCGTCGGTGCCGCGCTCGACGGCATCCATCGCGACCCCTCCCACCCGTGGACGGTCGAGTCACTGGGCCGTCGTGCCGGATTGTCCCGTGCGGCGTTCTCCAGCCGGTTCACCCGGTTCGTCGGGCAACCACCGCTGACCTACCTGACCTGGTGGCGGCTGGGTACGGCCGCGCGCATGCTGCGTGACTCCGACGCCGCGCTGAGCGAGATCGCCCCCGCCGTCGGCTACGGCTCGGAGTTCGCCTTCGCCAACGCCTTCAAACGCGAGTACGGCATGGCCCCCGGCAGATACCGCCGCCTGGGCTGTCCTCCGGACCGGACGACGACAGCCCCGCAACCCTGAACGGGGCTTGGGGAACGGCGGGACAGAAACCCCGTCGTACCTGGTAGGCCAGAAGCAGCGGTGCCTCGCCTGCGATCGGTTCCGCTGCCATGCCCTCGGATCGAGGAGGACCCTGCCGATCGGGCGGTCCTCGACGACCCGGCGCTGCGCCTCGGCGGCCTGCTCCAGCGGGTTCCTCCTCAAAAACGCCTCCGGAGCCCAACTGGCCGAAGCCGTACCCCGCAGCAGTACCCGGACCGCTACCGCGAGGTGTCCCCAACCTCTGACATTCGCGCCAGCCTGCCCCGCACCCTGCTCGTGGTCGGGGACCGCGACCGCGGCCCCCGCCCCGAAACCGTCACCGGCTTCGGCGACGCGCTCAGGAAGAAGGGCGTCCATGTCGAGGCCGAGGAACTGCCCTTCGCCGAGCACGCCTTCGACGACGCGTACGGCAGCCTCGCCTCCCAGACCAGCCGACGGATCCTGCTCGATTCCCTCATCAAGGACGCACGCTAGGACCTGCCTGCCAGCCGAACCCCACCAAGGTCGGATCGTTGCCCACCCAGGCCATAAACACCCCCCGAACGGCGCAAACCCCAGTTCAGGCGCGTCAGAACGACCATCCGCACCACACCGGCTCCACCAGGACCGCCAACGCGACCATTCGTTCCGATGCGATGCCGGCATATCCGCCGTCCAGGTCCGCCGCGGCACGTCGCGATCCAGAGATCCGCGCCAGTCCCCGGTTCGTCAGTCCCCGGTTCGTTCCGAACGCGGGCGGAGGCCGTCCAGCAGGACGGTGAGATAGGCGTCGGCGAGGTCCTGGGAGGGGGGCCGGGTGCGAGCGACCGCCAGGGCTGTCTGGCCGATCAGAGTCGTGGTGACGACAGGGTCGATGTCGGTGCGAACCGTACCCTCACGGCGTGCCCCGTCGATCATTTCCTCGACGGCCCGGACGAGGTCGGCGCGCAGTGCCGTGGTGGCGGGCAACTCCAGGCCGCCCAACTGGTCGTTGACGGCGTGATGCGCCGCCTGGAAGGCGATCAGTTCACGCAGGAAGACCCGCAGGGCCCGCGTGGGCGTGGTCTCGGCGAGCAGGTCACGGGCGCGTCGCACCACCGGTTCGAGCAGGCGTGACACGGCGGCGTCCAGCAACGCGTCCTTGCCACCGAAGGCGCGCACCACGGTCGCCGCCCCCAGGTCCGCCTTCTTGGCGATGGCCTCGACGGTGAGGGACGCGCCGGGTTCGGCCATCAGGGCGGTGGCGGCGTCCAGGGCGAGCTGACGGTTGCGGACGGCGTCGGCTCGGCGTCGGGATCCAGCGGGCGTTGACAAATGGAATGCCCCTTCCACATAATAAATGGAACATGCATTTCATTTATTCTAGCGCGGAGGAGTCCTGTGAACGAACGCATCCTGATCTCCGGTGCGAGCATCGCCGGCCTGACCCTGGCCCACTGGCTGGCCCGGTACGGCTTCAGACCCACCGTGGTCGAGCGCGCCCCGGCACCGCGCTCCGGCGGCAACGGGGTCGACGTGCGCGGCAACGCCACCGAGGTGGCCGAGCGGATGGGCATCCTGTCGCGGATCCACGAGTTCGCCACTGACGTCCGCGGCATGAAGTTCGTCGACGCCGCCGATCGGGCCGTCGCCCGGATCGACACCAGGGACCCGGCCTCCATCGAGATCATGCGCGGTGACCTGGTGACCCTGCTGCACGAGGTGACCGATGTGGAGATCCTGTTCGGTGACTCCATCCTCGGCCTGGAACAGGACGACGACGGCGTGTCGGTCACTTTCGAGCACGCCCCCGCCCGTCGCTTCGACCTCGTCGTCGGCGCCGACGGAATGCACTCCAACGTCCGCAGGCTCGTCTTCGGGCCCGAAGAGCGGTTCGTCCAGTTCAAGCACCACTACTTCGCCTTCGCCGACACCGACGCCTCACTTGGGGAGAACCGCTGGGTGACGATGTTCAACACGCCGGGCAGGATGACCGGGATCTACCGATCCGGCAACCACCCCCAGGCCAAGGCGTACTTCATGTTCCGCTCCGCGCCGCTACGGTACGACCACCGGGACGTCGCCGAACACAAGCGCCTGATCAGCGAGGCGTTCGGGCGAGAGTCGTCCTGGCGGACCAGGGAACTGCTCGACGCGGCCCTCGCCGACCCCGACTTCTACTTCGACGCCCTGGGCCAGGTGCGGATGAACTCCTGGTCCGACGGCCGTGTCGCCCTCGTCGGCGACGCCGCCTGGTGTGCCTCTCCCGTCTCGGGCGCGGGTGCGGAACTCGCCCTGGTCGGGGCCCACCTCCTCGCCGGGGAACTCGCCGCGTCGGGCGGCGACCACCGTGTCGCCTTCGCCCGCTACGACACGGCCCACCGCCCACTGGTCGACGCGAAGCAGCGGATCGGCCCCAACGTCCGCCTCATGGTGCCCAGGACCGAAGGCGGCCGGTGCGTCCGCGACGTCGTCGCCCGCCTGCCGCTGATGAAGGTCATCGGCGCCGTTGAGCGCCGGGCACAGGCCAGGAACGCCCGCCCCCTGCCGGAATACGCCCTTGGGCGACGCGGGAACGGCGCCTGAACCGTCCTCACCAGGTGACGGGCAGGTCGCGGACTCCGTAGAAGACCGCGTCGGGTTTGAAAGTCAGCTCCTGTGGCGGTACGGCCAGCGCCAGCGTGGGAACACGCCGGAACAGGGTGCCGAAGACGACCTGGAGCTCCACACGGGCCAGCGACTGGCCCAGGCACTGGTGGGCGCCGTAGCCGAAGGCGACGTGATGGCGGGCGTCGCGGTGGACGTCGAGCACGTCGGGATCGGCGAAGACGGCGGGGTCGCGGTTGGCGGTGCTCTTCACCGCGATGACGCCCTCGCCCCGGCGAATCAGCCGCCCGCCGATCACAAGGTCCTCGCGGGCGACACGACGGGCCTCGGTGTGGGTGATGGACAGATAACGCAGGAGTTCCTCGACGACGCCCGCCACCTGGGCGTGGTCGGCGCCGTCGCGGACCGCGCTCAGCTGCTCCGGATGTGTCAGCAGCGCCGCCGTACCCAGCGCGATCATGTTCGCGGTGGTGTCGTGCCCGGCCACCAGCAGGAGCTGCCCCAGTGTGGCGATCTCCTGCCGGGTCATGGCGCCGGTACGGTACTGCTCGACGGCAAGCCCGCTGAGCATGTCGTCGCCCGGCTGCGCGTTCTTCTCCTCCAGCAGTCTTTCGAGGTAGGCGTTCAGTTCCTCACTGGCGACCAGGGCGTGGGCCGGGTCGCCCTCGTCCATGACGAGCTCACCGGCCACCCGCTGGAAGAAGCCACGGTCGGCGTAGGGCACGCCCAGCAACTCGCAGATCACCAGCGAGGGAACCGGAAGGGCGAACGCCTCCACCAGGTCGGCCGGGTTCGGCCCGGCGAGCAGGTCATCGACGAGACCGTCGACGATCCGCTGAATCGTGGGCCGCAGCGCCTCCATCTTCCTGACCGTGAAGTCCGCGGTCAGCCGACGCCGGTGAACGATGTGCTCCGGCGCGTCCATCTGCATCAGCGTCTTCATCCGCGCGTCGCGTGCCTTGCTCACCGCGTTGGTGTGCGGAAAGCCGGGCTCGGCGACGTCGACGCTGACCCGCGGATCGGCGAGCAGCGCGCGTACGTCGGCGTGGCGGGTGACCATCCACGCGCCGCTGCCGTCCCAGAGCCGCACGCGTGAAACCGGACTCAGCTCACCCCGGCGGCTCAGCTCCGGAGGCGGATCAAAAGGGCAGCCCATCGCACGGGCCATCGGGAACATCGGCGTCTCGGACAGGTCGTCGGGCATGGCGTCTCCATCGGGTCGTACACGGACATGGTCGAGCCACGGTTCAGCTCGCATCGGTGGGCGGGACGGGTCGCGGAGCGGGCCGACCGGCCGGTGCCGAACGGCTGAGGCGAGCCGCCGTACGGGCGGTGACGGCGCCGACCGCGCAGACGGCCGCGCACCCGAACAGCACGTAGCGGGCCGCGTCGAGCACCGAGGCGCCGCCCAGGTTGACCAGGACTCCGGCGACCGCCGTACCGAACGCGATCGACAGGCTCGTCACCGTGGCGATCGCGGCCGCCGCCCGGCCGCCTTCCTCCGGATCCCGGGTGCTGGACATCACCGCCACCGACAGATGCGGATAGGCCAGCCCGATGCCGGCACCGGCGACGAACAACACCGGCACCCACACGAGGACCAGCCAGACCGGCGAGTCCTGCCGCTGTAGCAGCCCCTGGACGAGGAGACCGGACGCCAGCAACAGCGGGCCCGCGACACGCGACCGGAGAACCGTGCGTTCCTTGACCGCCGAGGAGCTGACGATCTGGGCCGCCGACCAGCCCAGCGAGATGGCCGCGCCGAAGAACCCGGCCGCGGCCGGGGCCAGCCCGCCCAGCCGCTGGCCGAACAGCGGCAGGAACGACTCGACCGCGACGCCGAAGGCCAGCAGCGCCAGGGTCAGATACAGCCACTTCAGCGGCGAACCCGGCCGGTAGGTGGTGCACGGGAAGACTCGTGGCCCACCGCGCCGCTCATGAGCGACGAACGCGACCACCAGCAGCAACGCGACCGCGACACCGATCGCCATGGCCAGGGGGCCGGACAACACCCCCGCCACGCTGACCGCGGTGGTGGCAGCCGTGACCAGCAGCAACGACACGACCGGGACCGGCGCCCCGGCTCCACCCCGCTCACCGGCGGGCAGCACCCGGTGCACGAACAAGGCGCACACCGCCGCGATCGCCGCCATCGTCACGAATGCCGGCCGCCACCCGCCGAACTGGGCGAACAGCCCGCCAAGCGCAGGGCCGACGAAGTTGCCCACGCCGTACATCGCCGACATCAGCGCGTTGCCGCGCGTCCACAACCGCCTCGGCAGGGTGGACCGGACAACGGCGAAACCCAGCCCGGACAGCAGCCCCGCCCCCAGTCCCTGAACACCGCGACCGGCCAGCAACACCGGCATCGCCGGGCTCACCGCGCAGGCCAGCGAACCCACCAGGAACACGGTGAAGCCGAGCAGGTAGGCACCGACGTTGCCCCAGCGGGTCAGGAGGCGGCTGACCGGCATCGTCGCGACCACCATCGCGACGAGGTAGACCGTCATGTTCCACGCGTAGAAGCCGGCGCCGCCGATCTCGGCCACCGCGGTCGGCAGCAGGCTTGAGGCCAGGTAGATGTTGACCGCGCCGACGAGCACCCCCGCGGCCGGCACGATCGCGGCACCGGCGTGCTCCGGGCCCAGCAGTTCCCGCCACGAGGGCGGCACGTTCGTCACGCCGTCACCCTCGTTCCACCGGGTACGGCACGCCCTACGGGGCCGTGACCGCCCAGGTCCTCGACGAGGGTTCGTTCTCTGTCGCAAACACTCATGACATCAAGGCTGTCGTTGAACGAACTCCGGAGACTTCCGTCCCCTGCCACCCGTTCCGGCCAGCGGACGACCCGAGGCAACCCTCAAACCGAGGGAGAACGCGAACGCCGGCCGGTCACGGCGACATGTCAAGCGACGTGCCCTGTCGCCGGTCGGCGGCCCGCCTGATCCGAGGCGCGCAGCCAGATCTCGCAGCCCAGCGTCTGTACGAGGGGATAGAGCGGATCGAGCCGGGGATGCGGACGCGACAGGAAGTCGCGCAGGACGGCGGCGTCGATCAGGCCAAGCCGGGCCAGCGCGCTGTCGCCGAACACCTCCAGCAGTTCTCCGCCGTGACGGCGCATCCCGGCGTACCACTCGGCGGCGTAATTGCCCTTGGTGGAGCGGCTCAGCAGCGGCTCGGGCACCACGGAGCGCATCGCCGCGGTCAGTACCGGCTTGTAGCGGCCCGGGGCGCCGCGCTGGTCGGTGCGGATCGACAGCACGGCGGTGATGACGGCGTCGTCCAGGATCGGAGCGGCGTGCGGCAGGCCTATGGCCGTGGCGGCCTGGTCGATCTGCCGGAGCCCGTCGCCGCCGAGGCGCGCGTTGTACAGGGTGGTGTGCTGACCACGCAGCGGCGACAGCGGCTCCGGCCGCTGCGCGGCCAGTTGCCGGAGAAGGTCGCGTACGGCGTGCAGGGCGTGCTCGGTGGTCCAGCACGGCATCGGCGCGACCGGCCCCCAGCCGGGGGAGAACACCTCGACGGCTCTCCCGGGTGACACGCTCGTGACCGGGTTCTCGATGGCCAGGTCGGTGGCGAGGCGGTTCAGCCAGGTGGGGAAGTCGGTACGGTCGGCCAGCCGGGCCAGCCGCCGCCACAACGGCTGTCCGCCTCCGGCGGGCTGGGCGCGCAACCGCGTGAACGCCTGCCATGGCCGGGTCCGGAACAGGTCGTGCAGGTAGTGGGGGCGAGCGGCGAACAGTTCGTCACCACCGCCCCCGATGAGGTGCAGGCGCGATCCTTCGCCCGCCATCCGTTCGGCCACCTCGCGCATGAGTGCCCAGTCGCGGACCCATCCGTGCGGCTCGTCGGTCGGTGGGGGAGCGCCGTCCGCCTCGGCGAACCACAGCGGCAGCAGGCCGGGTTCGAAGACGAGGTGGCGCGCGGGTGGCAGCGCCGCGGCGGCCTTGCCCGCCCACGCTCTGTCGTCGTTGGCCGCGTCCAGGGGGGCGCGATGGGCGGTGACGAGCTGAGCGGGGCCGTCGGCGGCCAGGAAACACAGGCTGGTGGAGTCGAGGCCGCCGGACAGGTCCGCGCTGACGGTCCCACCCGTCGCGGTGCTGGAGCCGACGGCGGCGCGCAGTGCCTCGCGCACCAGCACGGCCCCCTCCTCGGCGCTCAGCACCGGCTCGGGCACCCGCCACCAGCACCGGCTCCGAACTCCGCCGTCACCGTCGATCAGCAGGCAGTCCCCAGGATCAAGGCGGTGCACACCGTGCCATATGGGCAGCTCGTACAGCCGGTACACCGGCACCGGCAGCAACCGCGCGGCCATGACGCGTTCGTCGATCCCGGCCCCGGCCGCGGCCGCGAGGACGTCGGCCCGGCTGCAGGCGACCGTGACACCGGCCAGACGTGTGTGGAAGACCTGCCGGACCGCCGAGGCGCTGCCCCGCACCCGCACCAGGCCGCCGATCGAGGCCACCAGGTGGAAACTGCCGGCCACGCCGTCCACCAGCCGCTCGACGTCGTCGACGTCCCGCACCCGGCCGAGCCTCCTGGTCAGCTCGTCCTGGCCGATCGCGCCGCGGCCGATGATCGCGGCCCGTGACCGCCCCGCGCTCGCCACCACGACGGTGTCCGGGCTCCAGCGACCCAGCAGCCACGGTCGGCCGGAGGCGTGGCGGATCGTCGTCGTGGCCCGCGAGCCGATCATCCGTGCCGCGTCCAGCGCCGGCTCACCGTCGCCGAGGGCCGCGAACCACTCCTGAACCGGCACCGGCCGCCTCGTCTTCCTCCCGGACCCGGGCGTGGCGGGTTCCATGACAGTGGCCTCCTTCGACGGTGCCCCCGTGGACGGTGGGCGGAGGGCCATGAGGGCAGGCCCCGGTGAATCCTTCACCCACCTTCGATCCTTACGGAAGGTGGCGGACCGGATACTTTGGGCTACCTTGCATGGAGGCGAATGACGCCGGGCCCCGAAAAGACCGGATACCGCCGCGGCCTTTCGAGGCGGAGCCGCGCTGGGCCGGTCTCCCGTACGGCCCGGCGGGCTCAGCCGCCGCCGAAGAGGCAGGCCACCGGGTGCCCGGCGCCTCGTTCGGTGAGTTCGGGGAAACGCTCGGCGCAGGCGTCCACCGCGTGCGGGCAGCGGGAGCGGAACGCGCAACCGCTCGGCGGGTTCATCGGGCTCGGCGGGTCACCGCGCAGGATGATCCTCTCTCCCCGGTGGTGGGGGTCGGGCACCGGGGCCGCCGACAGCAGGGCGCGCGTGTAGGGGTGCGCGGGCCGTTCGAAGATCTCGGAAGCCGTGCCGGTCTCCACGATCCTCCCCAGATACATGACCGCGACGCGGTGCGAGATGTGCCGCACCACGGCCAGGTCGTGCGCGATGAAGACGTAGGCCAGTCCGAAGTCGCGTTGCAGCTGCCTCAGCAGATTGATGACCTGGGCCTGGATCGACACGTCCAGTGCGGAGACCGGTTCGTCGCACACCAGGACGTCGGGGCGGAGCGCGAGCGCGCGGGCGATGCCGATGCGCTGACGCTGCCCGCCGGAGAACTGGTGCGGGTAGCGGTCGATGTGCTCGGGGTTGAGACCGACCGTCCGCAGCAGTTCCCGCACCCGGCCGCGCCGGTCGTCGGGTGCCGCGTCACGGTGCACCGCGAACGGCTCCGCGATGATCTGGCCGACCGTCATCCGGGGGTCCAGTGACGAGTACGGATCCTGGAAGACGATCTGCACCTTGCGGCGCAGGTCGCGTAGCCCGCGTCCGCCCAGCGTCGCGATGTCGGCGCCCCGGTACCGGATGTGCCCGCCGGTCGGTTGCTCCAGCCGGATGAGCAGCTTCGCGAGCGTCGACTTGCCGCACCCGGACTCTCCGACGACTCCCAGCGTCTCCCCGGCCCGAAGCTCGAAGGACACGCCGTCGACGGCCTTGACCACCCCGGCCCGCCGTCTGACGACGTGCCCCCGCCGTACCGGGTAGTGCTTGGTCAGGTCCTCGACCGTCAGCAGTTCCTCACCGGTCATGACACGCTCCGGCGAAAGCCGTACGGGTGGGAGGTCATCGGCGTGGTGTCCTTTCGGCGGTCAGGTGCAGGCAGGCGGCGAGGTGCCCGGCGGACACCGGGCGCAGGCCGGGCTCGTTCTCGGCGCACTCGGCGGTACGGCTCGCGCAGCGGGGTGCGAACGCGCATCCGGACGGCAGCGCGGTCATCGTCGGCGGAGAGCCGGGGATGGCCCACAGCTCCTCCTCGGCGGGCCGGTCCAGGCGGGGGACCGACTCCAGCAGGCCGCGGGTGTACGGCATGGCGGGACGGTCGAAGACGTCCGCGGCGGTGCCGGTCTCCACCAGGCGGCCCGCGTACATCACCGCGATCCGGTCCGCCACCTCGGCCACGACGCCCAGGTCGTGGGTGATCAGCAGGATCGCCGCCCCGGTGCGTTCCCGTACGGCCCGCAGCGCCGCGAGTACCTGCGCCTGCACGGTCACGTCCAGCGCGGTGGTCGGCTCGTCGGCGATGATGAGGTCCGGGTCGTTGGCGATGGCCATGGCGATCACCACCCGCTGACGCATCCCGCCGGAGAACTGGTGCGGGTAGTCGCGCAGCCGGTTGCGGGCGTCGGGCACGCCGACGATGTCCAGGAGTTCGGCGGCCCGGTCGCGGGCGGCGGCCCAGGAACCCCCCTGGTGCACCCGCACGGCCTCCGCCACCTGGTCGCCGATCGTGTGCACCGGGCTGAGGGAGGACATCGGGTCCTGGAAAACCATCGCGACGCGCCGCCCGCGCAGCCGCCGGTACCGGGACTCGGCCAGCCCGACGAGCTCCTGACCGGCCAGGCGGATGGAGCCGCTGACGGTCGCGGCCGACGGCAGCAGCCCCATGATCGCGGAGGCGCTGACCGACTTGCCGGAACCGGACTCCCCGACCAGGCCGACCACCTCGCCCCGGCGCAGGTCCAGGTCGAGGTGGCGGACCGCGGGCACGTCGTCCCCGGGGGCGGCGAAGACCACTCTCAGGTCCCGGACGGACAGCAGCACGTCGTCGGGGATCACGTCGGTGCGTTCGACCGGCCGGGCCAGGTACCGGCGCCTGCGCGGCCCCCTGGTCTGCGCCGGGTCCAGCGCATCGCGCAGCCCGTCCCCGATGAAGTTGATCGACAGGGCGATCAGCAGGATGACCACGCCGGGGGAGTAGAACAGCCAGGGCCGGGTGCCCACCGCGGACTGGGCGTTGGCGACCAGAAGACCGAGCGAGGTGTCCGGCGGCTGGACACCGAAGCCGATGAACGACAGCGCGGTCTCGGCGAGGATCGCGCCGGCGACCAGGACCGTCACCGAAACGATGATCGGTCCTGCGATGTTGGGCAGGATGTGCGAGACCATGATCCGGGTGTTGGAGGCGCCGAGCGCGCGGGCGGCGGCGACGAACTCGCGTTCCCGCAGGCCCAGCACGACCCCCCGGACGACCCGGGCGACCGTGGTCCACATCAGGGCGGCGAGCACCGCGGCGATGAGGAACCAGCCGCTCTCCCCGGCGAAGTTGTGCCCGAGCACGGCGGCGACCGCGATCGTCGGGACGGTGAGGAACAGGTCGACGACCCGCATCAGCAGCGCGTCGGCGCGGCCCCGGTGGAACCCGGCGACGACGCCGACCAGGGTGCCGATCAGCGCCGCGCCCAGGGCCACGCTCAGCGCGATGAGCAGCGACTGCTGGGTGCCGCGCATCACCTGGGCCAGCAGGTCGTGGCCGAGCGAGTCGGTGCCCAGCGGGTGGGCGGCCGACGGCGGCCGGGAGTTGTCCGGGGTGATCTGGTCGTACCCGTAGTGCCACAGCGACGGCCCGACGAAGGCGAACAACGCCACGAGCGTGAGTACGGCGAGCGCCGCGACGGCCGGCCGGTGCCGCAGGAAACGGGCGGCGACGGTGCGCCACCGGCCGGGTTCGGTGCCGGTCACGGGTGCCGGTGAGGAGTCAGCGGACATGACGGATCCTCGGGTCGAGGGCGGCGTACAGGATGTCGGCCACCAGGTTGAACACCATCACCGCCAGAGCCGCCACGAGCAGCCAGGCCATGACGGCGTTGACGTCCCGCGCGTTGATGGACGACAGCAGGTAGTCGCCCATGCCCCGCCACTGGAAGACCGTCTCGGTGATCACCGCGCCGGCGAAGACCGCGGTGAAGTCCAGTGCGATGACCGTGATCAGCGGGGTGAGCGCGGTGCGCAGCGCGTACTTGCGCAGCACCGTGCGCCGGGGCAGCCCCTTGGCGGTGGCCAGCCTGACGTAGTCGCTGTTGAGGACTTCGAGCATGGACGAGCGCTGGAAGCGGCTCCACGCCGCGAAGTGGATCAGCACCAGGGTGACGGTCGGCAGGATCATGTGCCCGGCGATGTCGGCCAGCTGCGCCAGAAGGGTTGGCGGCGGCGGCACCGACCTGTCACCGATCATGTAGAAGGTGTCCGTACCGGTCGCCCGGTTGAACTGGATGCCTCCCTGTTTGAGGAGGATCGCCAGCCAGAACGACGGCATCGCGAGAAACAGGAACCCGGCCGAGGTGAACAGGTGGTCCAGCCAGGAGTACTGGCGGACCGCGCTGACGACCCCGACCAGGATCGCCAGCACGGCCGCCACCAGCATCGCGACGAGCACGAAGCGCATGGTCACGCCGAGACGTGTGCCGATCTCCACGGCGATGGAGGCGTTGCGGTTGACCGACGGCCCGAAGTCGCCTCGCACGACCCCGGTCAGCCAGTGCCAGTACCGCTCCAGCACGGGGTGGTTCAGCCCGAGCCGTACCTCCTCGGCGGCGATCGTCTCCGGAGGGACCGGCGGTTGACGCTCCCGCAGCTCGGTCAGCGGGTCACCCGACCCGGCGACCGTGAGGAAGATGAGGAACGTCGACACGAGCAGCACCGGGACGGCGACCAGCAGCCGCCTCAGGGCGAAGCCCAGGATCTCCATGAGAGTCTCCGTGCCCGTCGTCCGTCAGTCCTCGCCGCCGGCGATCCTGCGGATGCGGCCCCAGTGCCAGAACGGGACCCGGAAGTCGATCTGGTCGGCCCATCCGAAGAACGCGTCGCTGCGCAGCAGGTAGATGCAGTACCAGAAGAGCGGGACCACGCTGACGTCGCGGGCCCACACCTCCTGCAGCCGCCGGTAGTGCGCGACCCGTTCCCGCCGGTCGACGGTCGCCCTGGCCGCGGCGTAACAGGCGTCGGCCTCCGGGTTCGACAGTTTCAGGTGGTTGCGCTGCCCGCCGGTGGACAGCCTGCTGGCGGTGATGTCCGGATCGGGCATCATGTTGCCGCCGCTGATCGTCAGGTCGAAGTCTCCCTCTCCGGAGATCTGGCGGCTCCACGTCTCGGAGTCGAGGCCGCCGTGCTCGACGCGGATGCCGACCGCGGCGAGGTCCTCGGCGACGCTGGCCGCCAGGCCGCCGTGCCCGTCGAAGGTGGCCATGTAGTACAGCCGCAGCGACATCCGCCAGCCGTCCGCGTCACGCGGGTAACCGGCCTCGTCGAGCAGTTTCTCGGCCTGGGCGGCGTCGTGCCCGACCGCGGTCACGTCCTCGGCCACGGCGAAGCTGCTGCCGGGGAGGAAGTTCGCCCACGGCTCCGACCAGCCGGGTTCGGCGAAGCGGCGCAGCCGTTCACGGTCGACCGCGTGGGCGAGCGCCAGCCGCAGCCTGCGGTCCGACCAGCGTTCCTGGCGGTAGTTGAAGCCGAGCAGCGCGATGCCGGGGCCACGCTCGCGGTACACCTCGGCGTGTTCCGCGCCCTCGGCCAGCGGCAGCCGCTTCATCGTCAGCACGTCCTGCGGCGCGTAGTGCGCCCGGCCGTCCGCGATCATCCGGACGCACTCGTCGAGATCGGGTTCGATGAGCAGGGTGACCCGGTCGACACCGGCGGGCGGCCCCCAGTAGCCGTCCCACCGTTCGAGGACGATCCGCTCCCCGGGGACGTGTTCGGCGAACCGGAACGGTCCGGAGCCGACGGGGTGCTGGTTGTGCGGGTTGTCGGCCCAGTCGGTGCCCTCGTACAGGTGCCTGGGCAGCACGTGGGTGGCGGCGAAGTTGCCGAGCTGGGTGAGGAACGCGGCGTTGGGCTCGTGCAGGACGTACTCGACCAGGTGGTCGCCGAGCACCGTGATGTCCGCGATGCCGTGCAGGAACGAGGCGGCGTGGTAGCCGTTGGCCAGCGCGGTGAGGTGGGTGTAGGCGACGTCGTGCGCGGTGACCGGACGGCCGTCGTGCCAGCGGGCGTGCCGGTTGAGCGTGAACCGCCAGCGCCGCCCGCCGTCCAGGCACTCCCAGTGCTCGGCCAGGTCCGGGTAGGACGCCGCGCCGCCGACCTCGGTGACGACCAGGCGGCTGTAGACGTTGTTGGCGACGAAGTAGCCCGCGCCTCCGACGACGTTGCGGTACGACTCGTTGATCTCGGTCGCGTCCACGGGTACGACGACGATGTACTCGTCCAAGTCCCTTTTCCTCTCCTTCGTGAAATGCCTGGATCTCAGGCGGGAAACGGTTGGTCAGGGGGTGGCGGGGCGGATGCGGCCCCAGTGCCAGAACGGGACCCGGAAGCCGATCTGGTCGGGCCAGCCGAAGAAGTCGTCGCTGCGCAGGTAGTAGGCGGCGTACCAGAACAGCGGAACCCAGTCCACGTTGCGCGCCCAGACCCGCTGCAGCTCCCGGTAGTGCTCGCCGCGCCGTACCCGGTCGACGCTCGCGCGGGCGGCGGCGTAGCAGGCGTCGGCCTCGGGGTCGGACAACCGGGTGTGGTTGCGTCCGCCGCCGGTCTCGAACCGGCTGGAGGTGATCTCCGGGTCTGGGATCATGTTGCCGCCGCTGATCGACAGGTCGAAGTCCGCCTCCCCGGCCACCTCACGCGACCAGGCCGGTGAGTCGAGCCCGGCGACCTCGACGTCCACGCCGGCCGCGCGCAGGTTCTCGGCCACCACGGCGGCGATGCCCGCGTGCCCGGTGAAGGTCTTCATGTACACCAGCCGCAGCGGCGCCGTACCGGTGACGCCGCACTCGCCGAGCAGGCGACCGGCCAGCTCCGGGTCGAAGGCGGGCGCGGTCGCGTCGTCGGCGTAGGCCCACTCGACGCTGCGCGGCAGGTAGTGCGCGTACGGCTCCGACCAGCCGGGGTCGGCCAGCGGTTCGAGGTCGCGCCGGTCGACGGCGTGCGCCACCCCGGCCCGTGCCCGGCGGTCGCGCCAGCGTTCCCGGGTGTGGTTGAAGCCGAGTACCGCGACGCCGGGGCCCCGTTTGCGCCACAGCGAGGCGGCCGTGCTGTGCTCGGCCAGGTGCAGCCTGGGGAAGGTCAGCACGTCCTGGACCATGTAGTGCGCCCGGCCGTCGGCGACCTTGCGGACCGCCTCGTCGAGGTCGGGTTCGATGTCCAGCACCACCCGGTCGACGCCGGCGGGCGGCCCCCAGTAGTCCTTCCAGGCTTCGAGGACGATCCGTTCCCCGGGGACGTGCTCGGCGAATCGGAACGGTCCAGAGCCGACGGGGTGCTGGTTGTGCGGGTTGTCGGCCCAGTCGGTGCCCTCGTACAGGTGCCTGGGCAGCACGTGGGCGAACACCAGATTTCCGAGCTGGGCGAGGAACCCGGCGTTGGGCCTGCGCAGCGCGTACCGCAGCGTGTGGTCGTCGATCACCTCGATGTCCTGCACGTCCTGCAGGAAGGAGGCCGCGTGGTAGCCGTTGGCCAGCGCGGTGAGGTGGGTGTGGGCGACGTCGTGCGCGGTCACCGGGTGCCCGTCGTGCCAGCGGGCGTTCCGGTTGAGCTGGAAGCGCAGGGTCCGGGCGTCCTGCGCCATCTCCCAGTGCTCGGCCAGGTCGGGAAAGGCGGCCGGTGAACCGGTGTCGTAGACCACCAGGCGGCTGTAGACGTTGTTGGCGACGAAGTATCCGGCGGAACCCACGAAGTTGCGGTAGACCTCGTTGAACTCGACGGCCGGGGCCGGGACCTCGACGACGAAGTCCAGGCTCGGCCGACGGTCAGCCGCCATTCTTGACACCCCATTCCTGGACGTTGTAGCCGGTGCCGAAGCGGGTGGGGTTGACCCGGATGTTGCCCAGGTCACCGCGGTAGGCCAGCAGGGTCGGCGTCTGGTACAGCGGCAGCGTCACGGCCTGGTCGCTGATCCGTTCGTCCACCTTGTTCAGCAGGTCGACGACCTGCTTGGGGTCGAGCGTCTGGGCCGCGTCGGAGAGCCAGCCGTCGACCTCGGAGTCCTTGTATCCGGTGTGGGTGCCCTTGGAGCCGAACACCGACTGCGCCGTAGCGGTGGGGATGACGTCGAGGTTGGTGCCGAAGACGATCAGGTCGAAGTCACCGGTGTTCACCGTGGTGCCGAGGCTGTCGGTCTCCTGGAGCTGGAGCGTGATGCCCAGCTGCTTGAGCTGGTTCTGCACGAGCACCGAGGTGTCCAGCCGCATCTGGTTGCCCTTGCTGTAGCGCATCCGCAGCGTGGGAACCGGCTTGCCCTTGGGGTCGGTGAGCCCGGCGTCGCCGATCGTGTATCCGGCGTCGGTGAGGATCTTCTTGGCGGCGTCGATCTGGCCGCCACCCAGGCCCTTGCCGGTCACGTTGTCCTTGTAGGCGTCGGTGCCCTCCAGTTTCTGCCCCGGCATGAAGTTGCGGTTGCCCAGCGGTTCGGTGTTCGGGGAGAACTGCCCGATGGTCTTGTCGACGATCGCCTTCCGGTCGATCGCGGTGAAGACGGCGCGGCGCAGCGCCTGGTCGGACAGGGCCGGGTGCGCGGTGTTGATGTCCAGGTGCTCGTAGAGCAGGCCGGAGGCCATCATCGTGGTGACGCCGCCGATGCCCTTGAGCTGCTCGACGAGGTCGAGGGTCGGGCGCGGCGCCACGACCTGGATCTCGTTGTTGGCCATGGCCGTCACGGCCTGCCGCTCGTCGGTGAGGATCCGGAAGATGAGCTGGTCGAGCCGCGGGCCGTCGCCGTACCACTTGGGGTTCTTCCTCATGGTGACCGACTGGTTCGGCACGTGCTGCTCGATGAGGTACGGCCCGCCGGACCAGGTCGGCACGGTGGTGGCGAAGAAGTCGTTGAAGGAGGCCGCCAGGTCTCCGTGCTGGGCGGCGATGTGGGCCGGGAGCAGGTACGGGAACATCAGCCGCCACGGCTGGTAGGTCTTCTCGAAGGTGACGGTGACGGTCTTGCCTTCGCCACCGGTGACCGAGGCCACCTGGTCGTATCCGGCGGTGGTGGCGGGCTGGCAGGTCGAGCACTGCCCGGGGTCCTGGACCTGCCAGGTGTACTTGAAGTCCTCGGCGGTGATCGGTGTGCCGTCCGACCAGGCGGCCTCCGCCCTGATCGTGTACTCGACGGTCTGCGGCGACTCCTTCACGACCTTGGCGTCGAGCAGCAGAGCGTCGTTCTTCGCCATCGTGAAGTCCGGCATGGAGATCATCGCGTGTGGCAGGACGGGGTTGAGGATCTGCCGGTAGCCGAAGACGTCGCCGGTGGCGTGCAGGATGTTCCAGTTCTTGACGTCGACCTCTATGGAGTAGGTGACCGCGCCGCCGTCCCGTACCTCGGCCTGGTTGGCGTCGAGCTGACCGGCCTGCATGCCGGTCGCCACGGTCTGGCCGCCCTCGGTTCCGTCTGTGGTGCCGCACCCGGCGAGCACGGCGACCGCGGCCAGCGCCGCGCCGTACCTGATCCGTGCACCTTTGATCCGCGTCATCGCGCTCTCCCTCGTGCGCCTCGCCGGCGACAGGTCGTCGGCCTGGGCCGGGCATCGGCCGCCGTGGGGGTGGGGCCGACCCGGAGTAAGCTCGGACCGTACGGAACGTACACACAGCACGTCAATGCACTTATGTACACGTACATATACGCGACGGCCCGATCCGGAACGGGGGGAGCGTGGAGCCCGACGAGCTTCGCAGGCTCATCGCGACCCGGACGCCGCTGCACAACGCGAGCGTGCTGGCGCGTACCGTGCTCGAACTGATCGCCTCCGGTGAGATCCCGCCGGGGACGCGGCTGCCCACGATCCGCGCGCTGGCCCACGAGCTGAGGATGAGTCCGTCGGCCGTCGCGCAGGCCTGGCGCGTCCTCGCCGACCGCCGTGTCGTCGAGACACGCCGCAGGGGCGGGACGATCGTCACCGGGCCGCCGTCCGTTCCCCGTGCCTCACGGCTTGAGCGCATGTTGCGGGCCGGCGCCGGGATGCCCGTCGACCTGGGGAACCTCAACTACGACCCGGAGCTGCTGCCGGACTCGCGGGCGGCGCTGCTCGCGGCGGCGCGGACGCCCAAGCTGCACCTGCTCGAACCTGAGCTGATCACCCCCGAGCTCCGCGACGCGGTCGAGCCGATCTGGCCGTTCCCCGCGGAGGATTTCCTGGTCGTGCACGGCGGAATGGACGGTGTGGACCTCGCGCTCGGCACATCGGTCAAGGCGGGTGACCGTGTGATGGTCGAGGAGCCGTCGTTTCCCCGTATTTTCGACATCGTCGAATCCGTCGGGGCGACTCCCGTCTCCATTCCCTATGGCGAGGGAGGGCCGGATCTCGACATTCTCGAAAAGGCACTGGCCGACAAACCGAGTGCCTTTATCTATCAGCCGTTCGGCCACGTCCCGCTGGGGCGTTCGGTCACTCCGGCCTGGCTGGAGAGGGCGGCCTCGTTGCTTGCGGAATCGTCCGTCACCGTCATCGAGGTCGTCATCATCCCCTTTCTCGCCGAGAACGGCGTGCCGTCGCTCGGGCCGTATCTGGGCAGGCAGATCGTCCAGGTCCAGAACTTCATCTTCTCCCACGGTTCCGACTCCCGGGTGGCGGTCGTCGGTGGAACACACCACCACGTCGAGCGGATGTGGTTTAAGATCACCTATTCGAGCAGGTGGGTGAGCCGGATTCTGCAGAACGCCCTCGCGTTCCATCTCACCGACGCCGGCTCCGTCGCGGCCGTCGCCTCCTCGGCCGCCACCTACCGGCGAAGGCACGCCGATTTCGTCGATGCGTTGAGAGAACGCGGATTCGACATCGGAAGCGACTCGGGAATAAGCGTCTGGGTGCCGGTTCCCGATGAGCACTCGGTTTCGACGCGGCTGGCCAGGAAAGGCGTCTCCATATTGCCGGGGTTCCTGTTCAGGAAACAGCCCGCCGCCCCGGACCACATTCATGTGAACGGCGGTACGGCCGCCCAGGCGACCGAGTACTTCGCGGACGCGATCGCCGACGCCGCCGACTTCGCCCTGGGGTCCGGCCCTCGATCCCGCCGGAGGCGGTGACCCCGCCCTTCCCGGTCGTATGCGACCGCGTACGGCCGTGGCGTCGAGGCGTGGTCGCCTCGACGCCACGGCGGGGTCAGGTCGCTCGCGGGAGGTGGCTCGCGCTTGATGACAGAGCGGGCGCAGGGGGGCTGCCTGCCGCACGATCGGCGCCTCTTCGAGAACTTCCCCCATGTGTCAACCCGGGTTGACACATGGGTGGCTGTCAACCCAAACTGACAAACACCCGGAGGCGACGCGTCCCGCTTCTTCGCCGCCGGGTGCACGAAGCCGCATCGTCACCCATTCCCAGAGGGGCAATGCCATCCATGTCAGCGCGAACACGTTCCCGATTGGCCGAGGCGGCACGGACCGCCCCCCTCCTCGCCTGCGGGGTGATCGCAGGCCCGCTGTTCGTCCTCACCTTCCTCGTCGCGGGCGCCGCCCGAGCCGGCTACGACCTGTTGCGCCATCCGGTCAGTTCACTCGCCCTGGGTGATCTCGGGTGGGTACAGGTGGCCAACTTCCTCGTCGCGGGCCTGCTCACCCTGGCCTTCGCCGTCGGGTTACGGCGCGCGCTCCAGCCACTCGGGGGCTCGACCTGGGGGCCGCTACTGGTGGCGGTCTGGGCGTTGGGACTGCTCGGCGCCGGGATCTTCGTCACCGACCCGGTCAACGGTTATCCGCCGGGCACCCCGGCCAGGCTCACGCACTACGGCAGTACGCACGCCGCCCTGCACGACGGCATCTCGTTCGCCACCTTCGTGGCCCTGGTGGTGGCCTGCTTCGTCTTCACCCGGCGCTTCGCCGGCTGGGGAGAACGCGGATGGGCGGCCTATTCCGCGTTCACCGGGATCGCCTTCACGGTGGCGATGACCCTCTCCAGCCTGGGTTTCGAGCAGGCCGAAGGACTGGCCGGTCTCAGCGGGCTGTTCCAGCGTGTGGCGATCATCATCGGGTGGTGCTGGCTGAGCCTGCTGGCCCTTCACCTGCTGTTCCGGAGCGGGGCCTTTCGCCCGCTCTCCGAAAAGGCGTAGCGGCCTCGTTGCGGAGATATGGAAGTAGGTACTAATCTCCATTCTCACTATGAATGACGTACACAACTACGGGCACGACGAGGACGGGACCCTCTACGACCCCCGCGTCAGAGAGGCGATGGCGCGGTTCGCCGAAGACGGCGACCAACTGCTCGCCTTCGAGGCGGGCGCCGCCGTCCGCACCGCCTACCACTCCGTGGAACGCGTGCGCGCCCAGGGCTCCGAGGGCAGGGGGGTCAGCGCGGGCGCCCTCGACCTGCTGATCCGGCTCGGCGCGGCCGGCCAGGGCATCAGCATCGGTGACCTCGCCCGCGCCGCCGGGGTCAGCTCCCGCAACGTCACTGGCCTGGTGGACACCCTGGAACGCGACGGGCTTGTCCGCCGCGTCCCCGACCCAGAGGACAGGCGCTCGGTCCTGGCCGAGATCACCGCCGAGGGACAGGCGTGGATCGAGGCGTTCCGCCAGCCCGCGCGGATGGCGATGCGGGCCATGTTCCAGGGGTTCACCCCCGATGACCTCGTCACCTTCCGCGACCTGTGCCTGCGGCTCGCCGCCAACCAGCACCGCCTCACCGGCCACCTCCGCCAGACGGAACCCCGCTCATGACCACCTCCTCTCCGGAACGAACCCGCCACGCCGTACGCGGCTACCACGAGGCGCGCTTCCGCGGCGACGTGACCGCCGCCGCCGAGCATCTGGGGGAGCCGTTCCACTTCCAGAGCCCGTTCATCAGCTCCGACGACCGGACGGGCCACCTGGCCACACTGCCGGGTTTCGTGTCGATCGTGACCGGTGTGGAACTGATCAGCGAGCTGTACGGCGAGGCGGAGGCGACCCTCGTCTACGACGTGCACACCGCCACACCGGTGGGCACGCAGCGCACCGCCGAGCACTTCCGCCTGGAGGACGGCAGGATCGTCTCGATCATGCTGCTGTTCGACGCCTCCCCCTGGCAGTCGATGAAGGCCCACATCGAACCGTGACAGATCGGCGGCCACGGGCAAGGGCATGCCGACCAAGTCCGGCCGCCGGGCAGAGCCGGGCAAAGCCTGTTCACACACCATCGGCCGGCGGCTTCGCCACGATGGCCGGGCCGGGACCGGCCGCATGCGCACCGCGTGTCCGTGCGGCCCGTCAGCCCCTTCGACGTTTCGGCCCTGGCCGAAACGACCGGATCCTAGGCTGCCACCATGAACGCGGCATCTCCCCACACCCTGCCCGAACAGACGGTCGTGACCCACCTGGAGATCGAGCCGAGCATCCTGTACTTCGGGACGCCGGTGGTGCTCCTGACGACGGAGAATCCGGACGGCTCGTTTAACCTCGCCCCTATATCGTCCGCATGGGCCCTTGGGCAGACGGTGGTGATGGGACTGGGGCTTGACGGGCAGACCGCGTCCAACCTCGGCAGCCGCCCCGACCTGGTCATCAGCCTGCCGGCCCCCGCCCAGTGGCCGGCCGTGGAGCGGCTGGCGCCGCTGACCGGCCGGAATCCGGTCCCCTCCGGCAAACCCAAGGGCTGCCGCTTCGAGCCGGACAAGTTCGCCGCCGCAGGCGTGACCGGCGAACCCTCCCATCTGGTCCGGCCGCCTCGCGTCGCCGGATGCCCGATCCAACTGGAGGCCCGCGCCGAGCGGGTACGGCCGGATCTCTTCGAGGACTTCCTCATCGTCGAGGCCGTCGTGTGCAAGGTGCACGCCGACTCCCGCATCGTCGTTCCGGGCACCGACCACATCGACCCCGCCGCCTGGAGCCCTCTCATCTACAACTTCCGCCACTACTTCGGGCTCGGCCCGGAGCTCGGCCACTCCTACCGCACCCAGACACCCCGCACCTTCGAGGGACCTGCCGCGCTCACCGACACGGTGCCCAGCTGAGGCGGGCAGCGGGTCCTCCATCGAGGCGACCGGCCCCGCTTCCTGACACCACCGCGCGCCGGGCTCCCAACGGCCAGGACGGCCTTCAGCGGCCCGGCAGGTCGTTCGCCTCGACGGGGAAGCTCCTGGTCAGCAGGGGCATGAGCAGGTCGTCCACCAGGCCGGTCAGGAATTCGTGGTCGAGCGGGCCGTTGAGGATCATCCGGCGCATGATCTGCCCCTCCGCCACCTGATGCGCCAGCTCGGTCGATGTGCTCGCGGGCACCTCGCCACGGGCCACGGCGCGTTCCACGATCACCCGGAAGGGCCCCTGGTCCTCGTCGGCCACGTGCGAACGCAGGGTCTCGGCCAGTTCGGCGTCGGTCCGCATCGCGTGGATCAGCCCGGTCATCATGGTCAGGTACCGGTCGTCGGCCTGGGCGCACAATGTGTCAAGCGCCGATAGCAGGTCACCGCGCAGGGTGCCGGTCGAGGGGATCTCGGCCACCTGTACGGCGTCGCGCGCGTCCAGCGCGGCCTTGACCAGCTCCGGTTTTCCCCGCCACCGACGGTAGATGGTCTGCTTGCTGGCGCGTGCCCGCTGGGCCACCGCGTCCATCGTCAGCGCCTGGTAACCGATCTCGCCGAGCAACTCGATCGTCGCCGTCAAAATCGCCTGTTCGCGCGCAATTCCTCTGACCATGCCCACCTAACCGAACGAGACGGTACCGTACACTTCATATCCTAGCCGTACCGGTTCACGTGCGGCAACGACGTCTGTTTCCACCGAGGACGGGGCGAATGAACGGCAGGGCGGAGATCGAGTGGCATGACGACGTGGTGACCTCCGCGGACGGGACGACGATCGCGTTTCTCAGCCAGGGAAACGGGCCGGGGCTGGTGGTGATCCCCGGGAACAACCGGCGCGCCCACCACTACGGCGTCCTGGCCCGGGAGCTTTCGGACACCTACGCGGTGCACGTGATCGAGCGACGGGGGCGTGGCCTGAGCGGACCGCAGGGCCCGGGTTACGGTGTCGAGACCGAGGTCGACGACGCGGTCGCCGTCATGGAGCGCACGGGCTCGGACCTGGTCTTCGGGCACAGCTACGGAGGTCTGACGGCCCTGCATCTCGGGCTGCGCAGAAGGGTGGCCGCGTTGATGGCGTACGAGCCGGGCGTGAGTGTCGAGGGGTCGTTCGACACTCGCTGGCTGCCGGACTTCACCCGTCTGCTGGGGGAGGGCAGGCAGGTCGCGGCGATGGCGGCCTTCCTCAGGGGCACTCGCCTGACCCCGATCGGAAACGCGCCGACGCCGGTGTTCCGCGCGCTGGCGTTCATGATGCTGAGCGGGGCCGAGGGACGCGACATGCGGGCGATGATGGCGACCACTCCGGCGGAGATCGGCGAGATCGGCCGCCTCGACTCCGACGGCACGAGATACGCGGGCATCGCCTCCCCGGCGTTGCTGCTGGGCGGGGAGAAGACGCCCGGCTATCTGACCGGCGTGCTGCCCCGCCTGGCGGAGGTGATGCCCGACGCCCGGTACGTGATCTCGCGCGGGCTGGACCACAACGCCCCCGACCTGAACGCGCCCCAGGCGGTCGCCGGGCAGATCCGTGCCTTCCTTCGCGAACGTCTGGTCACGCCCTGATCGGAGACCGCGCCACCCCGTCCTCCGTTTCCGAGGCCGGGGCGGCGGTCGTCCTACGGTGCTTCAGGACGCCTCGGGGGTTCCGGGCGTTCTGAGGGCGGGTTCCATGTGCGGGGACCGGTCGGTTCACGCAGCGGGAGCATGCGGCGAATCACCCTCGGAGCGAAGAACGACGACGGGTAAACGGATCGGCGGGCGTACGTGGCTCGCCCGCCGATCCGGGCTTGAGAGAGGGTTGGTGCCTCACGCGCCGCCGTACGCGAAAGGTCTCGCGGCGGGGCCGTTCATGAACCGATGAGACCGGCCTCCTGGGTGCCCTGCCCCTCACTCGGAAACAGCTTGTGATTAGTTTGTCGGCTTATAGCCGGTATGTCATTGACGGCTGCCGCACCGGTTACTGATATTTCCCGCACGGCCTCACGGGAGAACACGCTCTCCGGCGGCGGCAGTGGTCGCCCACCTCCCCGCCGGTCACGGCCGTGCCACACCCATTCGCGCGACGAGCGATAGCCGGCGGGGGACAGACCGTAGGCGGCGCGGAAGGTGCGGCTGAAGTGGGCGTTGCTGGCGAACCCCCACCGGGCGGCGATGGCGTGGATCGGCAGGGAGCGCTGGGCCGGGTCGGCCAGGTCGTGACGGCAGCGTTCCAGGCGGCACCGGCGTATCCAGGCCGCCACGGTCAGGCCCTGCTCCTCGAAGAGGTGGTACAGGTGACGGACGGAGATCTGGTGGGCGGCGGCGACGGTCTCGGCGCACAGCGCCGGGTCGCTGAGGCTGCGCTGGATGAAGGCGTGGATGCGCGTCTTCAGCACCTGCCGGTGGGTCTCGGGCGGCAGGGCCTCGGTTGCCTCAAGGTGGTGGGCGCACATCGCGGTGAACAGGGCGACGGTGACGGCCGACAGGCGGGAGGCGTCTGCCATGGTGTAGCCGGAGGCGTTGCGCATCAACTCCTCCAGATAGCGGTGCAGCAGGGCGCCGACGCCGTCCCGGGAGGGCAGGCTGACCGAGGCCAGAGAGGTGAGCGCGTCGGCGGGCAGCGACAGCGCGGCCTTGGGGACCTGCAGGACCAGCCCCTCGAAACTGCCGGTTTCGTCGGCGACGATCTCACCGTGACAGGGATGTGAGTTGTCGTAGAACACCATGTCCCCGGGCCCCGCGGTCGCCTGCCTGCCGAACTGGGTGATCTGCGTGGTGCCACGCCGAGAGAGCGACAGGCAGTACGTCTCGGGATCGGACCCGCGAACCTGCGCCGAGGTGCGGCGCGACCGCAGGGACGGACAGGTCACCGCGTACACCTGCGTCGAGCCGAGGTCGAGCACACGCATGGTGGCACGGAAGTCGGCCTCGTGGTCGCTGTGCACCACGGTGGGCATCAGGGACCGGTCCGCCGTCTCATGCCACCGGCCGAACCGGTCGGAGGCGGGCAGGTCCCCGCTGTGGGACACGGCCCCGTTCATCGCTGGTTTTCCATGACAGAATTCGCCACTGTCAAAAAAATTGTTATCGGTCTCCCGTATTCACTGACGCACACGAAACGATCCTTTCGCGTCCCAGATTGCGCGGGTCTCCTGCGACTGTTTAGACACGGGTGACCGGTGAATTGTTTGGAGAACCGGCACCGGATATGAGAAAGGCGCGATACGCGCCGGCGGAGGCCACCGCCGGACACACCCGAAATCGCCCCATTCTTCGCGAAGCCATACGGTGCGTGGCCAGAACTGCCCCAACTGTCTCTGGCGTCACATCTTCATCGCCCTGAGACAACTATAAGTGACTTATTAATCACCGTATGTGGTGGCAGGATGAAAAGGCGCGCGAGGGTTCCCGAACGGACCCGACCGCGTCTCCATCTTCAACCGAGCGAAGGAGACAACAGTGGCCAGGTACAACACCGAGATCCACACGGGTGGCGGCGGATGGCAGCAGGACACTCCTCTCATCCTGTCCATCGCCAGTCGTGGCCAGGTCGTCCCCGGCGACGGCCGTCCGGCCACGGGCACCACGGTCACCTGGAGCAGCGACAATGCCGGCAACGGCTCGGTGACCTTCTTCGACGACGGCACCAAGTTCGAGGGGACCGCCCGTTTCCCCGGTGAGGGGCCGGTCGGGTACCGAGGGCAGATCGCCTGATCCTCCGGCACGGACGGGCATCGGCGACCGGCCGGTGTCACATCGCTCCTCCATCGGGCCGCGCGGAATCCGCGCGGCCCGATGTGTTCGTGGCGGCCGGAGCGTCGAACCGGTCTCATCGGACGGGCGGCGGCCGGGAAGTCATCCCCGACAGACGAACCCGGGTCGATACAGCCGAGGCCCTCTCACCTCCCCTCGGAGAAAAGTCTCAGCCTTGGACGGCAGGAGAGAACGCGGTGCCCTCGGTGAGCTGGGAGTGAAGACGCTTGCACTCGTGGACGAAGCGGATCCTCCGGCGGCTGCGCGCGAAACCGGCGACGACCGGAATCTCTCCGCTCGCACCGGTCCAGCGCGCCACGTCGGTGGCGAAGGCGACGAGTTCTGCGTGGGTCACGGTGATGCGCTGTCCCTCGCCCGGCAACATCCCGGGCAGCAGAGCGCACAGGATGTTCCACACCTCCTGGTGGCCACCGGCGTCGGCCAGCCCGGTCAGGGCCGCGATGGCGGAACGGGTCTCCAGCCAGGTACGGCGCAGCACCAGCGCGAGCTGACGGCCGATCGCCTCGGCGGGCAGTTCGCCCCTGGCGGCCATGCTCAGGACCAGCGGGATCACACCGGGCACGCCGCCGACCAGGAGGTAAGCGAGAATCACCGCCGTGGACTCGCCCATCGGGCCCTGGGCGATCTCCAGGCCGGTGATCTCCGTGGGCGTTCCCCACGTGCCCCAGCGGCCGCGCAGCAGGAAGGGCAGGAGGTTGACGGCCACGACCTCGCGGTGCGAGGGCAGCATGGCGGGCCACGCCTGAAGCGTGTCGCCGTACTCGTCGACCGTCCAGTCGAACGGCTGACGCAGCAGCACCTCGTCGATCAGCCGATGGCCGGTCGGGGCCGTCACCCGCAACACCGGCTGCAGCCTGACATCGGTGAAGTGCTCCGGTTCGCCGTCGCCGAACTCGACCATGGACGCGTTCACCATGTGGCGCCATATGTGGCCGCACTCGGGATCGGCCATGCCGTCACCGGCGAGCCAGCGGGCGGCCGAACGCGCCGCCTCCGAGTCGACCTTGGCGGCCCGCTCTGCCGCGGCCTGATGGCTGCCCCGGGGCAACCGCAACAACGCCTGCGCCAGGTCGGCCGGAGGCGGCTCGACCCCGGCGGCGGCGCAGGTCTCCAGCCGGTCGACCAGCACGTCGGGATCGAGGTGGCCGCTCATCCAGGTCGGCGTGGCCAGCAGCACGGGCGGCAGGGTGTCGTTTCGGAGGGCTCCGGCGAGTTCCGCGTAGCGGTGCAGCAGGAAATCATGGGGCGGGGAGACACGATTGGGGTGGGGCAGGTGGTTGCGCCGCCGCCACTCGTCGTGCTCGGGCAACTCCTTGGGCATGAAGGAACGCAGCCGGGGCGGGACGAAGACGACGGTCACCTCCACGAGCGGCTCGTCCGGGCCTGGCGGGGGTACCCGCTCACCCGCCCGCATCGCCGCGATCCTGGCGGGGTCCAGACCGAGTTCGGCCATGCGCTCGTAGGCACGGTCGAGGATGAAGGACGGCATGGCCTCGGCGGAGTCGTCGTACAGGACACCGGGCCTCATCCGCGCCGGATGGAGGTGATCGGGCAGCTCGTCGTCGTTCTCCTCGTCGTTGAAGGCGTCGGAGGAACAGGGCTGCTCGACGTCGGCGGGGGAGTCGTACAGGTGGATCCGGCCCCCGGTGAAGGGGACCCGCTCGCCTCCCTCGCGGGCAGTCGCCCCGCCCGGGCCGTCGTCGCTGTTCCAGGTGATGAAGAATGCGCGCAGCGGAGTGTCGTCGTCGAGGTAGCGGCCAGGCCGGTAGACGCCACCTATCGTGATCCGCCGAGGCCCCGGCTCCGGATCGGGTTCCTCGCCACGGGTGAGGACACGTACTCTCACGGAGTGGTTCGCGTCGTCCCAGAACTTCTCCGGTTCGATCGGTGGCAGCTCCGGCACGCTCCCGGGGGTGACGAGCTCGGCGGACAGCGCCGACTGCCAGTCGTCGGGGTCGAGACGCGCCTCCCTGGAGCGCCAGTACCCCTGGTTCTGCTCGACACGAGGCTTGAGCCTGCGGCGCAGTTCCGCCCGGTCGTCGGCGACTCCGGTGACGAAGGCCGCAAGCCAGCGTTCCTGGCCGATCCAACGCTCATCGTGGCCGGGGGAGATCGACGGCTCGGGGAACCTCCGCGCCTCCGGAGGCGCGGGCAGCGGCGGGAACTCCTTGCGCTCCAGCGGTTCCTCGATCGGAACCTCCCCGCCGAACCGCTCGGCCAGCTTCACCCCCAGATCGACGGGCAGGTAGTGGACGCCGTCGAGGATCGCCTCAGGGTGGCCGGCGAACAGGCCTGCGTGCTTCAGGGTCAGCTCAACCGCGCGGTTGCGCACGTCGAAGGACTTGTGCGCGTACGCCGTGGTCAGCGCGGTCACGAAATCGGCGGCCGTCTCGGGCGTGGCCCGGATCGCCTGGTCGAGCCAGCGCAGGCCCGTGGCGGCGAGCTTGGCCTCATCCCGGAAGGTGAGCGCCTCGACGGCCTCGACCAGGTCGGCATGGTCGAGCGGCATCGCCCCACGTACCTGCTCGGCGGCCAGTTCGGCGACCGTTCCCGGAGCCGACGGCAACAACCGCAGGTAGTCACGCAGCCGAGGCGCGGACTCCTCGGGAGTGGGGGCGAGGAGCGTGTGCAGCCGGACGAAGAACCGCAGGTCCTGCGCCTCGCCGCCGCGCAGGAAACGGCTCACACAACCGTCGAGCGCCTGTTTCCTGGGCAGTTCGCGGGCGGCGGCGGCCAGCCAACGGGTTGGCCGGGGCTCCAACCGCTCGTCACGGAGGACGCGACCCGCGCCGTCGGCGTCGAAGACACGAGGCAGCAGCACGGGGGTCAGCGGGTCACCGGCCACGCTCGGCGCGGCCAGCCAGGCGGCCACCAGCGGGTCGTGGTCGGGCGGCACCGCGCCGGACTCACGCAGCAGCGCCACGGCCAGCGGCGCGATGCGGTCGCCGGGACGGCGCACCCGCTGGACCAGCCGGACCGCGACATCACGACGCCACTCTTGGGGGCGGGTGGCCGCCACCCGGCACACCTGGGCGACGTCAACAGCCTCGGCCCAGCGGCGGTTGACGTCGCGGCCGGTCATCCACGTCACCGCCGCCGCAGGGCCGGTGATGACGCCGACCCCGGTCAGCAGCAGCCCGCCCGCCAGTCTGTCGAGCAGTTCACTGATCTCCCAGAAGGCCGTCTCCTCGAAGTCGTCGGGGTGATCGGCGCGTACCCGCTCGGTGAGGGTACGGCGCAGCTCCTTGACGAGGCCGGGCAACCGCCCGCCCAGTTCGGCGCGCTCCTCCTCGGTGAGCGTGACCAGCCGGGCGGCCAGGCGGGTGACCTGGTTACGGGCGACCAGGTCACAGATCTCCGCCCAGAGAGTCATCGGGAGACCTCCACGGCGGCACGGGCGACGATCCGGGCGGCCAGCACGTGTTTGCACGGCCCACGGGAGCCGCGATGGTCCCACCACCACTCACAGGTGCAGGACCCGTCGGTCAGCGAGACCCGGCGCGCTCCGCCCGAGGTCCGGACGGTGGCCAGCTCGCCTTCGAGGTGTACGGCTCCCGCGTCGACGAGCTTGCGCGCCTTGGCCAGCCGTGGGTTGAGCAGGATCACGTTGTCCTTGTCGTAGGGCAGCTCACGGTGGAAGTGGGCGGCCTCCGACAGGTCGTAGCCGACCCGGCCGGCGACACCGAGCTGCGTCAGCGCGGCCCGCACCCGGCCGGCGGGGATGCCCGCGCGGTCGGCCAGCAGGCCGATCTCGATCTCGGGCTCGAAGTTGAGCAGCATGCCCACCACGTCGGCGTCGTTCTCGGCCTCGTCGGTGGCCAGGTCGTCGAGCACCGCGCCCTCACCGGAGAAGCCGCGCCAGCGCTCAGGCGAGAGAGTGAGCGTGTAGCGCATACCGGGGAGCTCCAGTTCCCAGGCGCTGCAGGCGGCGTCGGCCGGGCCGTACACCCGCAGGGACTTCGCGAAGCGCAGCAGCGGCAGGAGGGTGCCGAGCCGGTTGGGGCCGGCGAGCTGGACCGAGCCCGGAACCCTGCGATCGGAGACCTTCAGCTCCCGTCCCACCTGCGCCACCCACACCGTGCCCTTCTTGGGCAGCCCACGCAGGAACCGCACCGCCGCCATGCCGGTCAGCTCACCGCGCTGGTCCATGCCCGAGGCGATGACCTGCACCTCGGCGAAGCCGCGTAGCCAACGCTCGGGCAGCGGCACCTTCTTCTCCACCACCGCGCCGTCCATCGTGGTCACGACCAGTTCGTCGAGCCCGACCCCCAGGTGCAACGGGTCACGCGCGCCGATACGCGCCAACGCCTCCCGGAGCGGCGCGTTCACATCGACGTTGGTGGTGCCCCGGTCGAACACCTCACCGTCGAGCGCGCCGCCCAGCAGGTCAAGCCGGGCGTACACGCCGCCACAGGCCGAGAACGACTCGAACCGCAACCGGTCTCCGTTGCACGTCACCACCGGGTCACGCACCCAGCCGGGCCGCGCCTGCGGCTGGTGGTAGCGGGCCAGGGCCACGTCGGCGACGCCGAGCAGGGCAGCCGCGGCGGGGGCCGCCTGGGTCACCACTCCGCTGAAGAACCGGGGGGCCACGGCCGGGCCGGACAGGGCCCGGCCGCCGGAGGTCGCCAATCCGAGACGGCCGTCGACAAGGGAGGAAGGCGCGGCGTACGTGTACGCCTGCGTCGCTGAAGTCATGGCCGGGACACTAGATCACCCCACCGACAACCCCAGGGACGGCGAACCCGGCCAGGCTTGAGCCCCGTTTACGAAGGAGCCGCCGCCCCGCTCACAAGGCTGCGCCACAGCGAGGTCAACATCTGGAAGGACCCTGACGCGGCGGCGTTCGTCCGCTCGGTCGCGGACGGGAACGAGACCGTGCCGACCGTGACCGTGGCCGGGGAGACGATGGTGAACCCCTCCAGGAGCCGGCTGTTCGAGGCGGTCAGGGAGCACGCCCCACACCTGATGCCCGGCGCCGGGAGGTCAACCGGAACATGACCGGCCCCGGAGATTCCGATGTTCGTCTGGGCGGGTCAGACCCGCCCAGACGGTGGAGACGGGTGCGTCAGGCGTGGTCCCCCGCGGGGATCGAGCCCAGGCGGCCTGCCTTGTAGTCGTCGAAGGCCTTGACCAGCTCCTCGTGGGTGTTCATGACGAACGGTCCGTAGTGCGCGACCGGTTCGCCGATGGGCTCGCCGCCGAGGACGATGACCTCCAGGCCCGAGGTGGGCGAGGCGGTGATCGTGATGGTCTCGGCGTCGGTGGCCAGGCCGGGCCGGTTGCCGAAGCCCTCGAAGACGGCGAGCTGCCCGCCGGCGATGGACGCCTTCTCCGCGCCGACGCTGCCCTTGCCGGACAGCGCGTAGGCCAGGGCGTTGAAGTCCTTGCGCCAGGGCATCGTGAGCTGCGCCCCGGGGCTGATGCTGGCGTGCAGCAGGGTGATCGGGGTGTGGGTCGCACCGGGCCCGGCGTACCCGGCCACGTCACCGGCGATCAGCCGGACCAGCGCGCCACCGTCGTGACTGCTGAGCAGGGCGACGTTGGCGCGTCCGATGTCCTGGTACTTCGGGGTGAGCATCTTGTCCTTGGAGGGCAGGTTCACCCAGAGCTGGATGCCGTGGAAGAGGCCGCCCTGCTGGACGAGCCACTCCGGCGGGGCCTCGATGTGCAGCAGACCGGATCCGGCGGTCATCCATTGGGTGTCGCCGTCGGCGATGACACCGCCGCCGCCGTGGGAGTCCTGGTGGACGAAGGTGCCGTCGATGATGTAGGTGACGGTCTCGAAGCCGCGGTGCGGGTGCCACGGCGTGCCCTTGGGCTCGCCCGGCGCGTAGTCCACCTCGCCCATCTGGTCCATCATGATGAACGGGTCGAGGTATTCGAGCTTGATCGCCGCCAGGGCCTTGCGGACGGGGAAGCCCTCGCCCTCGAAGCCGCTGGGCGCGGTCTCGACGGCGAGCACCTTCCGGCCGATCCCCAGGTCCTGCGGGATGCGGGGCAGGGCCAGGACGTTGTCGACGGTTACGGCGGGCATGTCTGCGCTCCCTTCAGCGTGGTTCGCCACTCACAACTCAGTTGATGTTTCAACTATTCCGGGGCGGTGGACCGCCGCGCGCAGTGATCGTCCGGTGGCGGGGCTCGGCACCAGGCGATCTCCGGGCACAAGCATGCCGTGAGGCACGGCTCTTGACGGTGCGGCCACCGGCCGTGGGCAGGAACCCGCCGAGCCGGCCCGAAGGCCTAGCCTTGCCGGCGTGCGCGTTTTCCGAGGTCGCGACCGGCCCGGGCAGGCGGCGCGCGTGTGCCCTCGGGACGAGAGGAACGAAGAGACGCCGTGGACATGAGCCGAGCCGTGGAGTGGTGGGACAGGCACCAGATCCCCCTCTATCTGGTCGCGATCGCCGCCGGTGCGTTCGCAGGGCTCGCCGCTCCCCGGATCGCCCCGGCTCTGGAGCGCGCGATCAACCCGGTGCTGGCGTTGCTGTTGTTCGCGACCTTTCTCGCCGTGCCGATGGCCGAGATCGGACGGGCCTTTCGTGACGTGCGCTTCCTGGTCGCGGTGCTGGTGGCGAACTTCGGCGCCGTACCGGTGCTCGTCTACGGCCTGTCCCGGTTCGTCGCCGACGACCGGGGGCTGCTCCTGGGGTCGCTTCTGGTGCTCCTGACCCCGTGTGTCGACTACGTGATCGTCTTCACCGGCCTGGCAGGCGGAGCACGGGCGCGGCTGCTGGCGGCGGCACCGCTGCTGATGCTCGCGCAGATGCTTCTGCTGCCCCTCTACCTGCTGGTGTTCGCGGGTTCGGACGTGCTCGCCGTGGTCGAGGTCACCCCGTTCCTGGAGGCGTTCGGTGTGCTCATCGCCGCGCCTCTGGCGGCCGCGGCGGTCGTGCAGGCGCTCGCGCGCCGCCACCGGGCCGGCCGGATCGTCGAGGAGGCCATGGCCGGATCCATGGTGCCGCTGATGATGGCCACTCTCGCCGTCGTCGTCGGTTCCCAGATCTCCGCGGTCGGCTCCCAGGCCCTCGCCCTGCTACGCCTGGTCCCGCTGTACGCCGCCTTCGTGGTGCTCGCCGTCGCCATCGGCAGGCTCACCGCCCGGACGGCGAGCCTCGACGTGGCGGCCACCCGGGCGGTGATGTTCTCCGCCGCCACCCGCAACTCCCTGGTCGTGCTGCCGCTCGCCCTGGCCCTGCCCGCCGTACTCGACATCGCGCCGCTGGCGGTGGTCACCCAGACCCTGGTCGAACTGGTGGCGATGGTCGTCCTCGTCCGCCTCGTCCCCAGGCTGGTTCCCGAACCGCTGCCGGCCTGAACGAGGCTCCCGGTACGACGGAACCCCCGGCCCGCGCCGGGGGTTCCGCCTTCGCTCACAGGGGCGGATCAGGGGTTGTCGTAACCGATCCAGTTGATGTACCAGCCGTACTGCTGGGCGATGGCGGGCGTCAGCGGCCTGCTGTCCTTCCACTGGACGTAGACGCGGAACTTGCTCGCCGTGGCGTCGTAGACGGCGCTGGGGCCGACCAGCGACCACTGGTTGCCGCCGGTGCTGCCGATGGAGGTGACGTAGACGGGGGCTCCGGTGAAGTGGGCCGCGGTGGTGTCGACGTCGATGTAGATGCCGTTGGGTCCGTAAGCCTGCCAGCCCTGCCCGGGGGCGGTGTGTCCGGAGGCGATGCGCGCAGTCGGCATGATGCGTCCTCTCGCGAGATACGAACTGTCGCGCTAAGTGTTCATTCAATGACTATGGGTGTCTACAGATGCTTCCCTGCCCCTTCCGCCACACACACCCCACCTTTCCGACAGGTGTCCGACGGCGGGCGAACGGGGCACGTGGTCAGGGGCTCGCCGGGCGTTCGGGGGAGAGGCGGCGCAGGAGGAGGCCGATGAGGGGCGGAAGGGCGAGCAGGATGGCCAGGGCGGCGTATCCATGGGTGAGGGAGGCCGCGGTGGCGACGGCGGCGACGAGCAGGGGGCCTCCGGCGTCGCCGAGTTCGCGGCCGAGCTCGGCGGCGCCCATGGTCTGGCCCATGCGTTCGGGAGAAGTGCGGGCGGCGAGAGCGGCGAAGCCGAGCGGGGTGATGAGCCCGGTCCCGACGCCGATCAGTACGGCGGCGACCAGGACGCCGGCCAGGCCGGGCAGCGTCGCGCCCGCCAGGCCAACGGCGGTGATGAGCAGCCCGGCCACGATGCCGGTTCGGGTCGTCAGGCGCCCCTCGTCCAGCGCGCGTCCGGTGCGGGGCTGCACGATCGCCGCGCAGGCGGCCAGGACGGAGACCGCGGCGCCGGTGGCGACGGTGCCCAGGTCGGCGGCCCTGCCGGAAACGGGCAGGAACCCGACTCCGACGGACAGTGCGGCGGTGGCGGCGGCCAGCGCCGCGGTGGGCGCGAGGAAGGCCGGGTCGGCCAGGCGCCTGACCAGGTCGAGGACCGTCTGACGGCTCTTGGGCAGCGGCGGTACGGCGGGCACGGCCAGCGCGGCCCACACCGCCACCACCACACCCAGCACCGCGAGGACCGCGAACAGCGACCGCAGTCCGCCCGCCCACACCAGCAGCCCGCCCAGCAACGGGCCGAGGGTGTAGCCGATCGACTTGTGGAAGCCGTATCCGCCGAAGGCCCGCCCGAGCTTCGCCGCCGGGTTGAGGCGGGCCACCAGGGCCGAGGCCGACGGGGAGAACGCCGAGGCCGCCGCGCCCTGTCCCAGGCGGGCGGCCCACAGCCATCCGGGGCTGTCGGCGACGACGTAGACGGCGGAGGCGAGTGCGAACGCCACCAGGCCGCCCAGCAGTACCGGCCGGGCGCCGATCCGGTCGGCGACGCTGCCGAAGAGCGGCTTGAGCAGCACCTCGGCCCCGTCGTAGAGGGCGAGCAGGCCGCCGAGGACGAGCAGGGAGGTGACGGCGTCATCGGAGAAGCCGCCGAGGTTGGCGGCGATCCCGTGCGCGCCGAACGCGGTGGTGAACCCGGCCGCGTACAGCGGCCACATCTGCCGGGCCGGAGCGGCCTGGGCCTGTCCTGTCACCGCGTCCGTCCCGGTTCCGGCAGCTCGTGCAGCGCGGCGAAGACCCGTTCGGCGTAGTCCTCGCACGCCGCCGCGCACTCGCGCAGCCGCCGCCCGGCTTGCGCCGCCTCGGGCGCGCCGAAGACGTCCCGCGCCGTCAGGTCACGGTGCCAGCGCCGCAACCGCTCCAGCGACTGTTCCTCCTCCTCAAGTTCGGCCAGGGTGAACTTGCCGATCCCGATCTCCTTGGCCAGTTCCTGCTCGAACTTGCCGCAGTCGGCCAGGAACTCCGTCCAGTCCGCCGAGCGCGCCGCGGTGAACATCTCCCGCAGTCGTTCGGCGTCGCCGCTGTCGCGCCCGGCCGCGACAAGCGTGACGAACTGGCCGCCCGCCTGTCCGGTGAGTTCGCCCGCCCGGGTGACACCGTCGGTGAACACGGGGACGTCCGGTACGGCCCACACTCCTTGCCCGAGCGACAGGGCGCCCATTTTGCGTAGTTCCCGCCATACGGCCACCCGGTGCCGGGACGGTTCCGCAGGGACCTTGACCAGGAAGACGAGCCACCGACCCGCCTGCTGAGAGTCAGACACATCATGGAATGTAGCAGCCGTTACAAGCCATCAAATCGTATGAGTGCTGTTATATTAGCACTGTGACATCTTTGGACCCCACCGCGTCGCCCGGTCGCTGGGACGCGCTGCACACCCTGCTGGGCGACCTGGACCGCCAGATCGAGACCTTGTACACGGATCGGGGCATCGAAGGCGTCCGCTCCCGGTTCGTCCATCCGTTGATCCGCCTCGCGCACACCGGCCCGCTGACGATCCGTGAGCTGGCGGAATCCCTGGGCCGCTCGCACTCGGCGATGAGCCAGACGATCTCGGTGATGCGCCGCGAGGGCCTGGTCAACTCGGAACCGGGCACGGACGCCCGCACCCGGCGCGTCACCCTCACCGACCGCGCCCGCGACCTCATCCCCTTCCTCGAAGCCGAGTGGCGCGCGACCGAGGCCGCCGTCGCCGAGCTCGACGACGAGATCCCCCACCGGCTCAGCGCGGTCGTCGCCGAGCTGGAGAGCGCGCTGGCCCGGCGGTCCATGAAAGAGCGGATCCTCTCCCATCTCGGTGAGTTCCCGGCCGCCGAGACCACTTCCGCGGAGGCTTCCACAGTGGCTTCCGCGGAGGGGGAGATCCGGCCGTGAGCTGGCGCGAAAGGCTGATGGACGTCCGGCCCCTCCGCGACAGCCGGCACTTTCGCGACCTGTGGATCGGTTCCGCCCTCGCCTCGATCGGCCGGCAGATCGCCGTCGTCGCCGTACTGCTACAGGTCTGGGACCTGACCCACAGCTCGTTCTGGACCGGGGTCATCGGTCTCGCCACGGGTCTGCCGCTGCTGGCCCTCGGCCTGGTCGGCGGGTCGCTGGCCGACACCGTCGACCGCAGGAGCCTCGTCCGCCTCACCACCGTCGGCCAGGCCCTGACGGCCGCGGGGCTCGTGGCGCAGGCCGCCGCGGGGAACCGGTCGGTCGCGCTGCTGCTCGCCCTGGTCGCCGCCCAGTCCGGCTGCTCGGCGCTCGGAGCGCCCGCCCGCCGTACCTTCCCGGTCCGGTTGCTGCCCGCCGGCCAGGTCGCCGCGGGGCTCGCCCTGCAGAACATCGCCTTCCAGGCGTCCATGCTCGTCGGGCCCGCCCTCGCCGGTTTCGTGCTCGCACGGTGGCACTATCCCGCCGCGTACACGATCCAGTTCCTGGCCGGGCTCGCGTCACTGGCCGCCGTGGTCAGGCTGCCCCCGATGCCCGCCCTCACAGCGGAGGACGGGCCGGAGACCGACGGCGGATCGCGGAGCAGGCGCGGGCCGGCCAGGGGAGGCTGGCGGATCAGCCTCCAACGCCCCACCCTGTGGGGTTCCTTCTCCGTTGACCTCGCCGCGACCGTCCTGGCCATGCCGGTCGCGCTCTTCCCCCTGGTCAACGAGATCCGCTTCGCGGGCGACCCGCGCACCCTGGGGTTGTTCCTGACCGCGCTCGCGCTCGGCGGGATCGGCGCGGGCCTGTTCTCCGGGACCGTCACCCGTCTGCGCCGCGGCGGCCTCGTCCAGCTCGTCGCGGCCACGGTCTGGGGGCTCGCCCTGGCCGGGTTCGGCGTGGCCGGGCCGATCTGGCTCTCCCTGCTCTGCCTGGCGGTCGCCGGTGCGGCCGACACCGTCTCCGTGGTCACCCGGGGCGCGCTGGTACAGCTTGAGACCCCCGACCGGTACCGGGGGCGGGTGTCCTCGGTCGAGCACGTCATCGGCATCGCCGGTCCCGAGATCGGCAACTTCAGGGGAGGGGTGCTCGCCTCCCTCACGTCGGCTCCGGTGGCCCTTCTGGTGGGCGGGCTGACGGCCGCGCTCGCCGTCGTCTCCGTCGGCCTCGTCAACCGCCCCCTGCGGACCTACCGCGTCCCGGCCGAGCATGAGGCCGTACGGCAGGCCGAAGTGAGTTGAACACTTGAATTGGTTCCAATACGTGTGTATAGACTCTTGGACGTGCGACCAATATCCGAAGAGGACCTGACGACACGGGCCCGCATCCGTGACGCCGCACTCGGGCTGTTCGCCGAGCAGGGCGTCAGGGCGACCACGATCCGGGGGATCGCCGCCGCGAGCGGCGTCTCACCCGGCCTTGTGCAGCATCATTTCGGCACCAAGGAGGAGCTGAGGCAGGCGTGCGACGACTACGTCCTCGGCTACATGCGTGAACAGGTCGACGTGGGCATCACCGGCCGCAACCTGGAGAGGCCGGAGTTCATCGAGAACGTCCACCGCACCGCGCCCCCGCTGATGAAGTACCTCGGCCGCGCGCTCGTGGACGGCTCGCCCGGCGCGGCCGCCATGTTCGACGAGCTCGTCGCCATAACGGAGGAACACCTGGCCCGCGAGGGGCACGCGGAGGCGGACCACCGCGCCCGCGCGACCGTGCTGACCGCCATGAAACTCGGCATCACGGTGCTGCACGAGCACGTCTCCCGCGCGCTCGGCACCGACGTCTACTCCGCCCCGGGCACCGTACGCGTCGGCAAGGCCCAGCTCGACCTGATCAGGCCGGAGTTCCTCGGCCGGGAACTGTTCGAACAGGCACGGACCGGGCTGGACAAGTTAGAGGAGCGACGATGAGCGCGGCGGTGCGGGTCGAGGCCCTGGTCAAGAGCTTCGGGCAGGCCAGGGCCCTGGACGGGCTGGACCTGACCGTCAGGACAGGGGAGGTGCACGGCTTCCTCGGACCGAACGGTTCGGGGAAGACCACCACGACACGCGTTCTGCTCGGCCAGATGCGCGCCGACTCGGGCAGGGCCGAACTCCTCGGCGGCGATCCCTGGCGGGACGCGACCGAGCTGCACCGGCGGCTCGCCTACGTGCCCGGCGACGTCACCCTGTGGCCCTCGCTCACCGGCGGTGAGGTCATCGACCTGCTGGGCAGGGTGCGCGGAGGCCTGGACCCCCGGCGACGCGCCGAACTGCTCGAACGTTTCGAACTCGACCCGCGCAAGAGATGCCGCGCCTACTCCAAGGGGAACCGGCAGAAGGTGGCGCTGGTTGCCGCCTTCGCCTCCGACGTCGAACTGCTGATCCTCGACGAGCCGACCTCGGGCCTCGACCCGCTGATGGAGGCGGTCTTCAACGAGTGCGTCCTGCGGGAGAAGCGCGACGGCCGTACGGTGCTGCTGTCCAGCCACATCCTGTCCGAGGTCGAGACACTGTGCGACCGCGTGAGCATCATCCGCGCGGGCCGTACCGTCGAGTCCGGCAGCCTGGCCGATCTTCGGCACTTCACCCGGACCTCGGTCACGGCCCAGCTCGCCGGACCCGTGCCCGGCCTGGCCTCGCTGCCCGGCGTGCACGACCTCACCGTGGACGGCGCCCTGCTGCGCTGCCAGGTGGACGGCGACGCGCTCACGGCCGTGCTCGGCGAGCTGTCCAGGGTGGGCGTGCGCACGCTGACCACGCGGCCGCCGACGCTTGAGGAGCTGTTCCTGCGCCACTACGAGGGAGCCGCGGCGTGACCGGGACCTGGACGTTGATCCGGCTCATCCTGCGCAGGGACCGCGTGCTGCTGCCGGTGTGGATCGTGATCAGCGCGCTGCTCCCGGCCGGTGTCGCCTCCGCGACCGCCGCCCTGTACACCGACCAGGCCGCCCGCGACGCCTTCACCGCGGCCTCGATGAACAACCCCGCCCAGCTGGCCATGCGCGGCCCCGTCCACGAGGCGAGCCTCGGCGGCCTGACCGCCTGGACGCTCGGCTCGTCCGGGGCGTTGATCGGCGGCCTGGTCAGCATCCTGCTGGTGATCAGGCACACCAGGGCCGAGGAGGAGGCCGGCAGGCGCGAACTGCTGGCCTCGGGCGTCGTCGGCCGTCACGCCCCGCTGGCCGCCGCGCTCACGGTCGTGCTGGCCGCCAACCTGCTGCTCGGCCTGCTGTCGGTCCCCGGCCTGGTCCGTGAGGGCCTGCCCGCCGGCTCATCGGTGCTGTTCGGGCTGTCGACGGCCTCCGCGGGCTGGGCGTTCGCGGCGGTGGCCGCGCTCACCGCGCAGCTGACCGCGGCTTCGGGTACGGCGCGCGGCGTCGCGGTCGCCGCGGGCGGTCTGCTGTTCGCGGTGCGTTCACTGGCCGACGCCGGTGGCGTCCCCTGGCTCGCGTGGCTTTCGCCGTTCGGCTGGGCCAGGCTGACCAGGCCCTACGCGGGTGACCGGTGGTGGGTGCTGGGAGTCGTCGTGGTGTCCGTCGCCGCGCTGACGGCCTCCGCGTTCGCGCTGTCCACGCGGCGTGACGTGGCCGGTGGCCTGCTGGCCGCCCGGCGGGGACCCGCCGCCGGGACGCTGCGGGGCGGGATCGGCCTGGCCTGGCGGCTGCACCGGGGCACGATCGTGGGTTCCGGGATCGGGTTCTGCCTGCTGGGCGTGTTGCTCGGCATGGCGGCGCGCGGGCTGGACAGCCAGGTGGACACGCCGCAGTTCCGGGAGCTCGCGGCGACGATCGGAGGTCCGGGAGCGCGCGTCTCCGAGGTGTTCTTCACGTTCGTGATGTACGTGCTCAGCCAGATCGTCACGGCGTTCGCGCTGGTCTCGGCGCTGCGTGCCCGGAGCGAGGAGGCCGCGGGCAGGGCCGAGCTGCTGCTGGCCGCCCCGGTCGGCAGGTTGCGCTGGGCGCTGAGCCACCTGGTGTTCGCCGTCGCGGGCCCGGCGTTGCCGCTGGCCGTCCTGGGGGCGAGTGCGGGGCTCGCCTACGAGGGCGACGCGCTCCGCGTCGCCGGGGCGACGCTGGCCTATCTGCCCGCCGTCTGGACCGTGGTCGGGTTCGCGACGCTGTTGTTCGGCGTGCTGCCCCGGCAGGCGGCGGCCGCGAGCTGGAGCGTGCTCGGCCTCATCCTGCTCGTGGACCTGCTGGCGGAGTTCAGGCTGGTCGGTGGGGGCGTTCAGGACCTCTCACCGTTCGTGCACGTGCCGCCGGCACTGCTCGGAGACGCCTCCTCCACGGTCGCGCCGTTGCTCGGGCTGACCGCGGTCGCGGGCGCCCTGGTCGTCGCGGGGCTGGCGCTCCTGCGCCGCCGCGACCTGGTCCCTTCAACCTGACGGACTTTTCGGATATATCGCGATAATGAGGCATGGAGTTCTTCTGCTACCACCGTGACCGGCCCGGTTCGGTGGCGTTGCGTCACGAGCTGCTGGAGGAGCACTGGTCCTACATGGACCGGTACGCCGCCGAGATGATCGCCCGTGGCCCGACCTTCGACGACGACGACACCCCGACCGGGAGTGTGCACATCGTCGACCTGCCCGATCCCGCCGCCGCCCGCGCGTTCGCCTTCGACGAACCCGGCTACCAGGCCGGGGCGTACCGCGACGTCCTGCTGCGCCGGTGGCGCAACACGCTGGGACGCACCATGTGGGACTTCCCCGGCGGCCGGACCGGCGGCGACCGATACCTGGTGCTCGGCCTCGGCTCCGGGCAGCCCGCCGACCTCGCCGTCCCCGCCGCCCGGGACGGGCTGATCTCGTACGGGCCGCTGCTGTCCGACGACGGCGAGAGCTGGCTGGGGACGGCGGCACTGGTCCGGGCTCCGGACGCGGACACGGCGCGCGCCGTACTGACCCCGGACGGATACGCCGGCATCGAGGTGCACAACTGGTGCTTCGGCGGACGCCGGTCCTGAGCGCACGAAGCCGGTTTCGAGGAGACGAGAAGCGTTGGCAGAGGAACCGAACCGGCTGTTTCGCACGGCCGCCGACCACGCCACCGGTTACCGCCGGTCACTGCCCGGCAGGCCGGTGGGAGTGCCGGTCGACCAGGAGGCGTTGACCAGGGCGTTCTCCGGCCCGCTGTCCCGGGACCCCTCCCCACCGGAGCGGGTGCTGGCCGAACTGCTCGCCGCGGCCGAACCGGGCCTGGTCGCGAGCGCGGGCCCAAGATACTTCGGATTCGTCGTCGGCGGCGCGCTGCCCGCCGCGACCGCGGCCGACATGCTGACCGCCGGTTGGGACCAGCTCGCGACCAACGCCGTCACCTCACCCGCGGCCATCGCCGCCGAGGCCGCGGCGGGCGCCTGGCTGAAGGACCTGCTGGGGATCCCCGCGTCGGCGTCCACCGGATTCGTCACGGGCTGCCAGGCGGCCAACACCGCCGGGCTCGCCGCCGCCCGGCACCGGGTGCTGGCGGAGGCCGGGTGGGATGTGGAACGGCGCGGGCTGCTCGGAGCACCACCGATCCGGGTGATCGCGGGGGAGGAGCGGCACGGGACGATCGACCGCTCGCTGCGGTTGCTCGGTTTCGGGACGGACGTGATCGAACCGGTACCCGCCGGACCGAACGGTGCCATCGACATCGAGGCGTTGCGGATGTCGCTGCGAGCCGCCTCCGGGCCGGCCATCGTGTGTCTCCAGGCGGGCAACGTGAACACCGGTGCCTGCGACCGGCTCGGGGAGGCGTGCGAACTGGTCCACAGGCACGGTGGGTGGGCGCACGTGGACGGGGCGTTCGGGCTGTGGGCCGCGGCGAGCCCGGCGACCCGGCATCTGGTCGACGGAGTGGAACTCGCCGACTCCTGGGCCTGCGACGGCCACAAATGGCTGAACCTTCCCTACGACTCGGCCTTCGCGTTCTGCGCCCGGCCCGACGTGCACGCGGCGGCGATGTCCTACGCGGCCGCCTATCTGACAGGTTCCGGCGGCGCGCCCGTGGGAGCCGACCTCACCGCTGAGTCGTCGCGCCGGGCCCGGGGATTCGCGGTGTGGGCCGGACTGCGGGAGCTGGGCAGGGACGGAGTCGCGGCGCTGGTCGAGCGCTGTTGCGCGCTGGCCCGCCGGTTCGCCCAGGGACTGGCCTCGGCCGGGTTCGAGGTGGTGAACGAGGTGGTCCTCAACCAGGTGCTGGTGGGGTTCGGGGACGACGCGCGCACCGAACGGGTGATCGCCGCGGTTCAGGCGGACGGCACGTGCTGGGCGGGCGGCACGACCTGGCGGGGACGGCGGCTGATGCGGATCTCGGTGTCGAACGCCACCACGACGGAGGCGGACGTGGACCTGTCGGTCGCCGCGATCACCCGCCTCGCCGTCTGACCGATCACCGTACGGCCCTGACCCGGCGCGCGGCGACGGCGATGACCGTCCGCCCGGCCGGATTCGGCCTGCTCGCCGAGGGCCCGCCCGTGACGGAGTGGGCCGATCGGCAAACGGGCGGAGGTCCTCAGTCGTCGTCCTCGGCGTCGTGCCTGCTCGCGTCGTCGCGGTGGTCGTCGTCGGGCTTGCCGGTGACCAGGGAGCCGGTCTCGGCGTCGACGGCGAACTCCCGCTCGCCGCCGTCGCCGCCCTTCACCTCGATCTGCCAGGTCCGGCGGCCGTGTTCGGTCTCAAGCTCGGCGGAGGTCACCCAGCCCGCGGGGACCTGCTCCAGGGCCGTCTTCTCCGCCTGCGAGCTGAGGACCTTGGGGGCCGCCTTGGCGGCGCCGTGGTCCCCGGGGGCGTCCGACGTCGTGGCCGAAGGGGTGGGCTCGGCGTTGGCGGCCGTCATGGCGGCTCCGCCGCCCGCCACGAGTACGGCCGCCGTGGCGATACCAGCGATGATCATGGGCTTGCGCATCCGAACCTCCGGTGCGGTAGACGTTCTTGCTGACGTCTCCAAACCTGCCGTGCCGGGTGATAGCGCGGGCCTGTGACAGTCCTAAACGCGGGTTAACGCGGGCCGGGCCCGAACTCCACGGTGACGCGGGCGCCGCCTGCGGGGCCGTCGGCCAGCGTCATGGAGCCTCCGGAACGTTCGGCGGTACGGCGGACGATGTCCAGCCCGAGGCCGGTCGAGGACGCGCCGCTGACTCCGCGCGTGGCGGCGCCTGGGTGCCGGAACCCCGGCCCCCGGTCGGTGACGAGGAGTACGGCTCCGCCGCCGTCACGGGCCGACAGCCGTACCTCGAAGTCCGTGCCCTCGGGTGTGTGGGCGAAGACGTTCTCCAGCAGGGCGTCGACGCAGGTCGTCAGGGCCTCCTCTCCGACGCCCACCGGCAGGGGAGGATCGGCCAGCTCCTGGCTGACCAGGCGGTCCTGGTCATGGGCCAGCATCGACCAGTGCTCCAGGCGTTCGGCCACGACCCGGGCGGCGTCGCATTCCCCCGGTGCGTCATGGCGGGCGCGCCGCGCCTCTTTGATCACCCGCGTGACCATGCGTTCCATCGACTCCACGGCGGCGCCCACGCGGGTGGCCTGCTCGCTTTCCGGCAGCCCTTCGGCCTCCAGCCGCAGCACGGTGAGCGGCGTTCGCAGCTGGTGGGACAGATCGGCGACCGCCTCCCGTTCCTGGGCCAGCAGGACACGGATGCGCTCGGCGAGGTGGTTGAGCGCTCCGGCCACCTGCCGTAGTTCTTCGGGGCCCTCTCCGGGCGCTCTGGCGGTGAGGTCTCCGGCCGCGAGCCGGTGGGAGACCTGCGCGATGCCGGTGATGAGACGTATCTGTGAGCGGGCGAGCCGGTCGGCGACAAGCAGACTGACGGCCAGCACACCGGCTCCCACCAGCGCGAGGATCAGCCAGGCGCGCCTGACCCCTCTGGTGAGGTCGGCGTCGGAGACGAAGGCGCGGATGACGGTCGTGCCCGCGGAACGGCCCGCGACGGCGACGAGGATCTCCCTGCCGCCCCGCGCCTGGGCGGTCAGGCTGCGCCCGGTGAAGGCCAGCCGTACGGCCTCGGAGCGGGGGGCGGGCTCACCCAGGACCGCACCGGTGGGCAGGAAGACGGTCAACGGGTGGCCGTTGGTGCCGTTGGCCTGTTCCACGGCCAGCTCCAGGGCGGGGCCCGTACCGACCGAGGCCACGGGGACCAGCGACTGCGCGCGTACGAGCGCGTCGGCGGTGGCGCGGTCGGCGGCCAGCATGAGCGCCAACAGCGCCAGCGGCACCAGGAAGGCCACCAACGCCAGGGACACCATGGAGGCGACCAGGACGAGCAGACGCCGCCTCATGTCGCCGGGTCCACCAGCTTCACGCCGACGCCGCGGACGGCGCGGATGTAGCGCGGCTGCTGCGCCGACTCGCCCAGTTTGTTACGCAGCCAGGACAGGTGGACGTCGACGGTCTTGTCGGCGCCGCCGTAGGGCAGCTGCCACACCTGCGTCATCAGTTCGCGTTTGCTGACCACCTGGTCCGGCCGGGCCGCCAGGTAACACAGCAGGTCGAACTCCTTCGGCCGCAGGTCCAGGGGGCGGCCCGCCAGCGTGACGTGGCGGCTGCGCGGGTCGATGCGCAGTTCGCCCACCACCAGGGGCTGCGAGGCGTCGTCCTCCCCCTGCAGGCGGCGGAGCACGGCGCGGATACGGGCGTCGAGCTGGACCGCTCCGAACGGTTTGACCAGGTAGTCGTCGGCCCCGGCGTCCAGAACGCGGGCGATCTCCTGCTCGTCGTCACGGGCGGTGGCGACGATGATCGGCACCGGGCTGACCGCTCGCAGCATGCGAACGACCTCGTGGCCGTCGATGTCGGGCAGGCCGAGATCGAGGATCACCAGATCCGGACGATCCTCGACGGCCCTGTGCAGCCCGGACATGCCGGTGACGGCCGAGGTGACCGCGTGGCCGCGTTCGGTCAGAGCCCGCATCAGCGCGGAGCGTACGGCGGCGTCGTCTTCGACGAGGAGTAACTGTGCCATCACCTCCACCGTATGAGCATCGGAGGGCGTCGCGGCCGGTTCCTCCTTGGCGTTGAACCGGCGTTAGGCAAGCGTTAGGACTCGGCATGGCAGGCTGGCCGGGTGAAACGTCGCTCGCTTGCCGCGGTGCTCGGCTGGGTGGCGGTCGCCTGCGCCACGACGGCGACCACCACCTGGGCGATCGCCCTGCTGGGACAGGGGCTGAGCCGGCAGGTCGTCTCCCCGATGAGCCACGCCGAGATCACCCAGGCGCTCGCCGCGGCCACGGCGGCCGGGGAGACGGGCGGCCCGCCCTCTCCCTCCGAGGGAGCCGGGGGAGTCAGCCGGGCCTTCACCACCCCCGGAGGGTCCGTCGTCGGCACCTGCGTGACCGGCCAGGCGTCCCTTCTCGCGTGGAGTCCGGCGCAGGGGTACGCCACCGACGATGTGAGCAAGGGGCCGGGGCCCTACGCCTCGCTGGAGTTCGAATCCGAGAACGACAAGATCACCGTCAGGATCACCTGCGTCCGGGGCACCCCCACGATGACCCTCAAGGAGGACGGGGACCGCGACTGAGACCACGGTCTGGCGGCCGTTCGTGAACGCGTTTCTTGTGAATCGTGAGGGTCGTTCCAGCGGATGGTCCTGCCAACGTCGACGGTCGTGTGATCCTGGCGACAACTGGATAAATCTCCTCGAAGCGCCGCTCCGGCTCGTGGGCCGTCCTTTCGGGAGGGTGACGGAGACAGCGTCCTCACGTTCTCCATGAATCGTGACGAGCCCGGGATCCGTGGATTCCGTCACGGAAACGGCCGGAAATCTTTTGCTGCCGAGTTCCAATATTACCTGGAAAACCGTAAAAAGATAGTGAAACCGTGATGCCCGGTGAGTATGAGATCCGATGATTGATTCAGTGGTTTTCAAGAAACGCCGATGATGCCGTCACGCACCTTCTCTGGAAATGGCAGGCGCGGTCACCCTTGAGGACCCTCCCATGACGCCATGCAAAACGTTGGCGTCTAATGTAGTTCTGCGAATCGATCAGCCAAACACCAAGTATCGCCGACACGGCTCTAACCCGAATTCACCCTCCATCAACCCATGAAGATATTTATAATTTTCGCTAATCCGTAAAGGAGCCAAGCCCCGTCCGTCATCTTTATGTACTTCAGGCTTTCGACTCCGTCGCCAAGCATCCGCATACCCCAGCCCGAAGGCTCGTGGGTCTTTAGGCGGCGTAGGGTCCGATGTCGCCTCACACGAATCCCCGTCTGCGCCCGCCCGGGCCCTCCGGGCGATGAGAGGTTGCTGCGTGGCCGGCGATGGAGGGGAACGGCCGCCACGCGAGGAGAAAGGTCTCCGATGTGGAGCCTCCACATCGGAGGCGCCCTTTCCTCCGATGAGAGCAAGCGGCAGGGGCAGGGATGGCGCAGAGGTGTCGAGGAGCCCAACCCGGTGGTCGTGAACTTCGTTCCGCGTAGTGACCGTTCGATGGTTCCGGCGCCGTACCCCCTATCACCTTTCTGTCATGTTGAGAAGGGGATAGATCACTTCCCAAAAGGGAACGGATTTATTATTCCCTGGTTCCCGAGTGGATTGCCGATCTGGGGGCTTTTGTCGGCGGCTCGTGTTTATATCTCCCATAGGCCGACGTGCCGCAAACATCATCGGTTTACCTTCAGGGAGTTGTTATGCCTCCAGGCAAGTACTATCGGCGGGGACATTGGGTCAGCAGGCCGAGGCCGAAAAGCGCGCAGGCGTCCGGATGGATGGTCCTGGCAGTCCTCGCCGCCCTGGTGTGGTTCGCCACCCTGGGGTCCGGCACAGACGGGAACACACCGCAGAAGCCGTCGCAGATCTCGAAGACCGTGCCCCCCGCCCAGGCCCCGGCAGCCGAGCAGCCCGCGGACCCGGCTGACGAGCTTCCGCCGCCAGAACCGACCGGAGCGCCGTGAGCCGCTGGAGACTTCCCGCGCGTCTTCCCTGGCCACGGCTGCCGGCCAACCCGGTGGAATGGTGTGCCGCCGTAGTGGTCGCGGTGGTCGCAGGTTCCTTCGTGATCCGGGGAGTTCAGCTCGCCGCCGACCTGATCCTCGGCCGTTGGTACATCGGCATCCCGGTCGGAGCCGGTGCTCTCGTGGCGATCACGATGTGGGCGCGGTGGGGCGTCGCCGCTCTGCGTCGCCGGTCCGATCGTCTACACGGGGTGCGGTTGGCACTGCCCACGCTGGACATGATGTCCCCTACCGCTTTCGAGTGGGCGGTACGCGACCTCATGGCGCGCGACGGCATCGCCGCCCGGCATGTAGGACAGCGGGGAGACAAGGTGGCCGACGTCATCGGCCGTGATCGCGGCGGATACGTCATCGTCGCCCAGTGCAAACACACCACCACCGCGGCCAAGGTCGGAGCCCGGGTCATCTACGAGGTCAACGGGACCGCTCATCCCGTGCACGGGGCGGACGTCGCGGTGGTGGTCACCAACGGCTCCTTCACCCGCGGCGCGCGGCGGACCGCCGACGACTTCCGGATCCATCTGATCGGCAGGGAGGAACTGCGCCGCTGGGCCAGCGGGGCGGTGTCCCTGCAGGGGCTGCTGGGGCTGACCACACCACTGCGGCGCTGGCAACGCCTGCGCCGTACTCCCTCCCTCCTGATCCGTCACACCTCCACACCGAAACGCGCTCAGCGGTAGGCCTTTGCGAGCGATTCAGCACGGGACGATGCCCTGACCAGAGGTATCGGCTCTGCCGGGCAGAGCCGGAGACAGCCCGGTGTCGCGGGCGATTCGTGCTGTCTGCAGCACCATGCAGAATGTCGCCCATGAACGTCCTGACGGCCACCCGGAACGCGGCGCTCTTCCTGATCGCCGGGTTGGGCACCGCGCTGCTCGCGCTGCCGCTGGTGTGGCTGGTCGTGTGCACGGCGCTGCTGAGTCTGTCCGGCGTCGGCCTGCCGCTGATCACACCGGTGACGCGTCTGGTCAGGCGGCTTTCCGGGTGGCAGCGCCGCCGCCTCGGGATACCGGCTCCGCCGTACCTGCCGCTTGAGGGTCCGCTGCCGGCGCGGGTGCGCGCGGCGGTCGGCGACCCCGTCGCCCCGCGGGAGGTGCTCTGGCTCCTCGCGCACGGCGTCACCGGGATCGTCCTCGGTCTCCTGGCGATCGGCCTGCCCCTGACCGCGCTCAACGCCGCGACCCTGCCGTTGTGGTGGTCGCTGCCGACGGGCGACCCGCCGTCGGTGCTCTGGTATCCGATCGACTCATGGCCTCTCGCCCTGACCGGACCGGTCGTCGCCGCGGGATACGTGGGCGTGGCCTGCCTGGTGTTACCCCCCGCCGCCGGCCTGTCCGAACGGCTCAGCCGTCGTCTGCTCAAACCCGTGAGCCGGGTACGGCTGGCGCAGCAGGTGGCGATGCTGACCGCGGCCAGGGCCTCGGCGCTCGAAGCCCACGCCCAGGAGCTCAGGCGCATCGAGCGCACCCTCCACGACGGCACCCAGAACCGGCTGGTCGCGCTCGTCATGCACCTGGGCATGCTCGAACGGGCTCTGGCCGACGCCCCGGAGAGCACCCGGCGGCTGACCGAGCGGGCGCAGGAGGCTGCCTCCGACGCGTTGGCCAACCTGCGCGACGCCATCCGGGCGATCCATCCGCCCGTCCTCACCGAACACGGGCTCGACGGCGCGCTCGGCGCGCTGGCCGCGCGCAGTCCCGTTCCCTGTACCGTCGAGATCGCCGATTTCCCCCGTCTGCCGGCGGCGGTCGAGGCGGCGGCCTACTTCACCGCCGCCGAGGCGCTCACCAACGTCGCCAAGCACAGCCACGCGGAAAAGGCCGTCGTGCGCGTGCACCTGGACGGCGGCCTGCTGGTCGTCGAGGTCGAGGACGACGGAGTGGGCGGTGCCCGGAGCGGCGTCGGCAGCGGCCTGACCGGAATCGGTCACCGATCCGCCGCCTTCGGCGGCCGGACCGCCCTGACCAGCCCGCCCGGCGGGCCGACCGTGCTGAGAGTGGAGTTGCCATGCGGGTTGTGATCGCCGAAGACGACGCGCTGCTGCGCGAGGGGCTCGTGTTGCTGCTGACCGCCGAGGGCATCGAGGTGATCGACGCCGTCGACAACGCCGCCGACCTGCTCGCCGCGGTCTCGGCCGAGGCTCCCGACGCGCTCGTCGTGGACGTACGGCTGCCGCCGGACTTCAGGGACGAGGGCCTGCGCGCGGCCATCGAGGCCAGGCGGATGCGGCCCGGGCTGCCCGTGCTGGTCCTGTCCTCCTATGTCGAGGACAGCTACGCCGCCGCTCTGCTCAGCGAGGGCGGCGTGGGTGTCGGTTACCTGCTGAAGGAGCGGGTGGGCAAGGTACAGACCTTCCTCGACGCGCTGCGTCGGGTGGCCGAGGGCGGGACCGTCATCGACCCCGAGGTGATCGCCCAGCTCCTGGTCCGACGCCGGGCCGGTGACCCGCTCCACACATTGACCCCGCGTGAACGGGAGGTGCTCGCGTTGATGGCGGAGGGGTTGTCCAACGCCGATCTCAGCGAACGGCTGGTCGTCAGCGAGGGGGCGGTCAACAAGCACGTCAGGAACATCTTCGCCAAACTCGGCCTGCTGCCCTCCGACAGCGGCCACCGCAGGGTCCTCGCGGTGCTCGCCTACCTCAAGGCCTGATCGGTCCCGTCACCCTCCGGAGCAGAGGGCCGTGTCGAGGGCGGCGTCGAGCCGCTGGTCACCGTGTGCCGTGAGAGATTCCGCGGTCGCGGTGACCGTGGCCGCCCGGCCGTTCTCGGTCACGCCGTCGCGGGTCGAGTAGCCCCCGACGTCACCGCTGTGCCCCCATGCGAGGCCACCGCAGCTCAGCGGGATCCTTGTCAGCCCGAGGCCGTATCCCCACCCCGGCGAGGCTCCGGGCACCGGAACCGTCCGCTTCATCTGCTCCAGCATGGCCGGCTTGAGAAGCTCACCGCCCAGCAGCGCGCTCAGGAACCGGTTGACGTCCCGCGGCGTGCTGACCAGTTGCCCGGCCGCCCACCCCCTGGACGGGTCCATCTCCGACACGTCCACCGGTTCGCCACCCGGTTCGCCGGTCCTGGACTTGTAGGCGTGGGGGTGAGCGCCCCGGATCCGCTGTTCACCGGCACCGGGCCAGTAGGTGTCGGCGAGCCGCAGGGGAGTGATGATCCGCTTGGTGATCTCCTCTCCCACCGGCCGGCCCGTGACCTTCTGCACCAGCAACCCGAGCAGGACGTACCCCGTGTTGCTGTAGCTCCAGCCCTTGCCGGGAGCGAACCGCGGCTTCTGCGTCAAGGCCAGATCGACCAGCTCCCGGGGCTCGAAGTAGCGGTGTCGGGTTTCGAAGAACGTCCCCGTGACGGCCTTGCCGTGCTCGGGCATGCCGGAGGTGTGCTGGAGCAACTGGCGGACGGTGATCAGGCGGCCGTCGTTCCCGTTGCCGCGCACCACGTGCGGCAGGTACCTCTCGACCGGGGCGTCCAGCTCGACCAGACCCTCACCGGCCAGCTGCAGCACGACCGTGGCGGTGAAGGTCTTGGTGTTGCTGGCGACGCGCACCCGCCCGTTGACCGGAACCTTGGCTCGCGTGGCCAGGTCGCCCGTACCCGCGGTGTAGTCCCGGCCGCGTCCGTCGCGCTCGCGCACCGCGGCCAGCGCGCCGGGGAACTCACCGCCCTTCACCAGGTCGTTCAGCGCGGCCCGCACGCCGCCCCGTTGGTCCCGTGCGGTGACGTCCGCGGCGGCCGGGCCGAGGGTTCCCAACGCGAGGGCCAGAACCACCGCGGTGCCCGCCCGGGCGGGTCGGGAGAGAACGACGGGATGGTGGGACATGGGGAGACTCCCTTGACAACGTGATCGTGACGTCACCAAGGATGTCGGCGGGGCCGGTCCATGATCGATCCCACGCGTGGGTGTTTCCGCGCTACCGCAAGCACCACCATCGGCCCCGCCGTGTGCCCGGCCGTGAGAGGCGAGGGTTAACGGTCCTGCCGGCCGTACAGCGCGGTGAGCTGGGCGGCCAGTTTCGTCAGCTCGTCCTGGACGGACCGTGGTTCCTCCACGACGACGAGGTCTCCCCAGCCCGCGAGCTGGCGGGCGATGTCCAGCGCGGTCGGGGCGGTGAGTGTGACCCGGACCCTCTCACCGTGGGAGATCACCTCGCAGTGGCGGCCGAAGCGGTCGCGCAGGACGCGTAGGTAGCGGGCCTCGACGGTCGCGGTGGCGGTGGTCGTCGAGCGTCGTGCCTCCATCGCGGTGACGACCTCGTCCCAGGCCGCTGCGAGGTCGAAGCGCTCCGGGCGTTCGGCCGGTTCCTCGGTGATCTCGGCGTCGGCGATCCGGTCGACGCGGAAGGTCCGCTGCCCGTCGGGGGTTCCGGCGATCAGATACCAGGTGTCGTCCTTGTCGACGAGGCCGAACGGCTCGATGAGGCGTTCGCGTCCGGAGTAGGTGAGGCGGGTCTTCCGGCGCCGGACCACCGCGTCCTCCAGCAGGTCGACGAGCACGGGCCGCGTACGGCGGTGCTCGCCCCAGCGGGCGGAGTCGACCACGACCGCGTCCGCCGCCGCCTCGGCCTCCTGCCGGAACGTCGTCGGCAGGGCGCGCACGAGTTTGCGCAGCGCCGCCTTGGCCTCCGGCGCGATCGCGGCGGCCGGGCCGAGCAGCAGGAACAGCGCCCTGGCCTCGGAGGCCTTGAGCCCGGACAGGTCGGTGCGGGCACCGCCGAGCAGGGCCCAGCCGCCGCCGCGTCCGGACTGCGGGTACACGGGGATGCCCGCGGCCGACAGGGCCTCAAGGTCACGGCGGGCCGTGGCGACCGAAACCTCCATCTCGGCGGCGATCTCCGCCGCCGTCACCCGGCCACGTGACTGCATCAGCAACAGGACGGCCACCAGACGATCTGCTCTCATGCTTCGATCCTGCCAATAAAAGCGCTCATTCCATGAGCACTTTGGCCGACAGGATCGATCTCACAAGCCACCGAGCGGAAGGCAGCAGGACATGCTTCGCGGACTCACCACCATCAGCTTCTACGCGCACGACGTCGCCGCCGCCCGTGACTGGTACGCCGACCTCCTCGGGACGGAGGCCTACTTCCAGCGGCCCGAGCAGGGCGAGCCGGTCTACGTGGAGTTCCGGGTGGGCGACTACCAGCACGAGCTGGGAATCATCGACGCGCGTTTCGCCCCGCAGGGCTGGAGCGCCGAGAACGGCGGGGCGATCGTCTACTGGGCGGTGGACGACCTGGAGGCGACCTGGGAGCGGCTGCTGGAGAGGGGGGCCGTCCCGTTCGACAAGCCGACCGGGCGCGGCCCCGGATTCGTCACCGCCTCGGTCCGCGACCCGTTCGGCAACATCCTCGGCATCATGATCAACAACCACTACATGAACGTCCTCGCGAGCCGGAAGGGCTGACGCCGCCCCCTCCTGCGGGCGCTACCGCAGCTGGTCGCGGCGGCGGGTCAGGTAGGCGGTCTCGGCGGCGTTACCCGCCAGGCCGATGGCCCTGTCGTAGGCCGCGCGGGACTCGCGGCCGCGGCCCAGCCGGCGCAGCAGGTCGGCGCGGGTGGCGTGGTAGGCGTGATAGCCGGCCAGCCTGTGCTCAAGACGGTCGACGATCGCCAGCGCCACCTCCGGACCGTCGAGCTCGGCGACCGCGATGGCCCGGTTGAGGGAGACGACCGGTGAGGGGTCGAGACGGACGAGCTGGTCGTAGAGGGCCAGGACCTGCGACCAGTCGGTGTCGCGCATGTCACGGGCGGAGGTGTGCACGGCGTTGATCGCCGCGAGGATCTGGTAACGACCCGGTGCCGCTCCCGTGGCCGCGGCGGCGAGACGCTCGCGCACCAGCCGGTGCCCTTCGGCGATCAGCGCCGTGTCCCACGCCTCACGGTCCTGCTCGTCGAGAGCGACCAGTTCGCCGTCGGCCGAGACCCGGGCGGGTCGGCGGGCCTCGATGAGGAGCATCAGCGCCAGCAGCCCGGCCACTTCACCGTCGTCCGGCAGGAGGGCACGGATCAGGCGGGTGAGCCGGATCGCCTCGGCGGTCAGATCGTGACGCAGGGGATCGGTGTCGGGACCGGTGGCCAGGTAACCCTCGTTGAAGACGAGGTAGAGGACGGCGAGCACACCGGAGACACGGGCCGGGAGATCCTCGGCGGACGGCACGCGATAGGGGACGCGGGCCGCCTTGATCTTGACCTTCGCACGGGTGATCCGCTGCCCCATGGCGCTCTCCGTCACCAGGAAGGCGCGGGCGATCTCGGACATGGTCAGCCCGGCGACCATACGCAGCGTCAGCGCCACGCGGGTCTCCATCGACAGCGCCGGGTGGCAGCAGGTGAAGATCAGCCGGAGCCGGTCGTCGTCGATGACGCCGAGAGGCTCGGGCGGGTCGCCGTAGGCCATCTGAGCCTTCCTGTGCTTGTCGTCGCGCTTGTTCTCGCGCCGGATCCGGTCGATGGCCTGGCGGTTGGCGGTGGTGGTCAGCCAGGCCCCCGGACTGGGAGGCACGCCGTCGGCCGGCCACCGCTGGACGGCGGTGGCGAACGCCTCTGCGGTCGCCTCCTCGGCGATGTCGAGGTCACCGAAGCGCCTGGTCAGGGAGGCGACCACCCGCGCCCATTCCTCACGGTGGGCCCGGGTGATCGCCTCACGGACGTCGATCCCGTTCACAGGAACGGCCGCACCTCGACCTTCCGGTTGCAGGCCTTCGATCCCTCGGCCGCCAGCTTGAGCGCCACGTCGAGGTCGGCCGCCTCGATGATCCAGAAACCGGCGAGATACTCCTTGGACTCCAGAAAAGGCCCGTCGGTGACCATCTCCTCGCCACCCCGGTTGTCGATGACGGTGGCCGTGCCGGGCGAGGCGAGGCCCCCGGCGAAAACCCAGTGGCCGTCGGCCTGGAGCCGGTCGTTGAACACGTCGATCGCGGCGTCCTCGTCCGGGGTGGCGAGGCCGGCCCGGTCGTGGATCACGGAAACCAGGTATCGCATCTGAAGATCATCTCCTGTGGTGTCGGGGCTGTGCGGTGTACCGGTCGGGAATCTCAAGGCGTCGCGTACCGCGGGCGTTCGGCGGGCCGGTAGACCTGGATCGCCACGCCCTTGGAGTCGACCCGCGACTCGACCAGGTCGAGCGCGAGATCCGGGCCGACCTCCGGGAACAACCGCGCGCCCTGCCCGAGAACCACGGGAACGACGATCAAGGTCATCTCGTCGACCAGGTCGTTCTCCAGCAGCCAGCGGATCAGGACGCCGCTGCCGTGCACCTGCAGCTCACCTCCCGGTTCGGCCTTCAGGTCCGCGACGGCGCTCGCGAGGTCGTCGGACAGGACGGTGGTGCCCGGCCACGCCGGATCGGTGAGCGTGGTCGACGCCACGTACTTGGGCCGTGTGTTCAACGCCCGCATGACAGGCTCCCAGGCAGGGGCGTCCTGAACCGTCATGGTCCCCCACGAGCCGGCGAACAGCTCGTAGGTCCGCCGCCCGAACAGGAACGCGTCGGCGCACTGGTAGGTCTGGTTGATGAACGCGCGGGTCTCGTCGTCACCCTTGCCCAGGGCCCATCCGCCGCGCTCGAACCCGTTCCTGCGGTCCTCGTCCGACGCGCCGCCGTTTCCCTGCATCACTCCGTCGATGGTGACCTGAGTCATGGTCGTCAGCTTCATGATCGCGGTTCCCCTGCCCTGACTTGCCTTGGCACCGTCCCGTATGAACGGCCTTACCCCCGCTACGAACACCACCGCCCCGATCCGACACCGCCTCCGGGATTTCTTCGAAGAACTTTCCGGGACGCCGGTCGCCCGTGATCCGACAACACGGCTTCCTCGCACACGCGGGGAGTCTGGGTGCGGAAGCCGGCGACGCGCTGGATCCGCCGGCTGAGGCCGAGCCCACGTCGCGCAAGGCGGCCCGCACGACGGCCTCGGCGACGAAGACGCTTGTGCCACCGATGGAGGTGTGGAGGACGACCGAGCCGATCACCGGTTCACGGCGGTCGCCGATCCACCGCCGTCAGGCGTCCTGCGGACGGTGACCGAGCCGGAGGTCCCTGGAGAGGTGCGGCCTGGCGGGCGCTTCGCGGCCGGGCCATGCGATGTCGTCAACGGCGAGGAACGGCTCGCCGGCCACGGTCGCGGGGGTCGTTCCGGTGAACGCCATGACATCACGATGCAGATGGGACTGGTCGGCGTAGCCGGCGTCGGCCGCGACCTGGGCCGCGCCTTCACCCGCGACCAGGCGGTGGGCGGCATGGTCGAAGCGGACCAGCCTCACGGCACGCTTGGGCGGCAGGCCGAGTTGCGACCGGAACCGGGACCACAGCCGCTTGCGGCTCCACCCGACCTCGGCCGCGAGCCCGTCGACCCGGGTCAGGCCACGGCTGCCGACGATCCGGTGCCAGGCCCAGGCCACCTCCGGATCCACCGGCGGCCCCGCCTCATACCGGCGGACGAGCAGTGCGTCCGTCAACGCGAAGCGATCCTGCCACGACGGGGCATCGCACAGTCGCTCGCGGATCCGTGACGCCTCCCGGCCCCACAGGTCGCCCAGGGACACGACGGCGCCGTCGAGGTCGGCGGGGGAGACGCCCAGAACGGCGCCTGCGATCACCGGGGACAGACGCACCTGCACGCACTCGACGTTCTCTCCCCGCGCCAGGACCGCGCCTCCGGACCCCAGCCCGGGCCCGGCGACGACGCTTCCCCGTTGCTGTTGTCCTGCGGCGCCGTCGAGGACGGGCGAACCGGCGCCGAACTCCAGGAGCAGCGTCACGGCCGGGTGTGGGACCATCCGGAGCGTGTCCAGGTCACGGACACGGAACCCGGCCATGGTGACACCGGCCACCCGGCTGGGCCGTCGCGGGCACGCGACGTCCCAGACAGCCGCGCCATGCACGAACGTACGCACCGTCCCATGCTACGAGAGCCGGTTGAGGGGAACATTCGTCCAATCCACCGGCCCACGCCGGCGGAGACAGTGGGCCCATGACTGTTTCCGACGGCCGGCCGTACGCGAACGACGGCGCCGAGAGTTCGACCCTGTCGCTGGACGGCTGCGACATCCACATGTGCCAGGACGGCCCCCGCGACGCCCCCGCGCTCCTGCTCATCCACGGGTCCGCGTCCTCCACCCGCTCGTGGGACCCGATGGTTGCGCTGCTGACAGGGTCCCACCGCGTCATCCGGATCGACCTGCTCGGGCACGGCCGGTCGGCCAAACCGGCCGACCGCGACTACGCGATCCCGGAACAGGCACGCCGGGCAGGCGCGGCACTGGACCGGTCGACCAGTGACCGGCGCATGCGCGCCGACCCGTTGGTGTGTCGTCCGTGAGACATTCGCTCGAACAACCGGTAGAACGTCGCCCGCGACGGCACCGCCACGCCGTCTTGGCCGGCGAGCATCCCGACCCGCCAGTGGAAATAGCTCGCGGTGCGCGTCGATGCGCCGGTGGCCTCCTCAATCGCCTGCCGCAGCGCCTCGACCACGCGTGGCCCAGTTCGTCCGGTGACCGGCTGGAGGCGGTCATGACGGCCGTCGATCAGTCCGGCCATGCCTTGGGTCTGGTAACGCAGCCGCTTGCGTTTGAGCGTGCGCGTGCTGACCTTGGGCGTCCCTCGGTGGCCGGTTCGGCGGCCTTGGCCTGCTCGCGCTGGGTGAGCGTCGTGGTGGCCGGGTCGAAGTGCGGGTGTGGTCTCGCACCGGCAGGCGCGTCGGCCCGGACGCCTGTGAGCACTTCCAGAACGTACTGCTCCCACCACAGCGCCTCCTGCCCGGTGGTTGTCAGCGGATTCTCAGCCGACTACCGGCACGGCACAAGCCCGGCGACCGTCGGCATGAGGGTCAGCTTTCGTTGGCGCGGTGGCGGTGGACCAGTTCCTCCAGCGCGGTGATCTCCTTTGAGAGTGCTACGCGGCCTTCCTTGGTAATGACGATCCATGTCTTCGGGCGCCGTCCGTCGTATCCCTTCTCCAGGGTGATCAGTCTGGCCTCCTCCAGGACGGCGAGGTGACGGTTGAGGTTTCCCCTGGTCAGTTGGAGCACCTCGCACAGGTAGGTGAACTCGACCCGAGACGCCTCGCTGGCGATGGTAAGGATGCCGAGGCGATGGCGCTGGTGGACGGTGTCATCGAGATTTCCGGTCGGGTAAGTCATGGGTGTGTCTTTCGCCGGACGGTCAGTCCGCCCACGAGGAGGATCATGGCCGGGAGCAGAACGGGACTGCCCTGGAGAAGACCGTAGGGCATCTCCTGCGGGGAGACGCCGAACAGGTGGAACAGGCGGTGGTACTGGTTTTGCACGTCATAGACGACGGCCGGGACGGCTGTCGCCGTGTAGAGGGCGGTGACGATCCAGAGATGGCGGCTGCGTTCGGCCCGGGCCAGGGCGATCAGGCCGAGGGCCGAAGCCAGGAGGCCGAAGGTGTCGCGAATGAAGAACGGCCAGAGGAGGAAGCCAACCAGCGGCAGGAGCGTCCAGACCAGCGGGGCCGCCCCAGCGGTGCTCCAGATGATCGTTGGGTTTCGCGGTGAGGTCTGAATGCCCGCCCGATGGCCGTGGCGGCGATACCACCACACGGTGAGCCCCGCCCCGGCGACTAGTCCGGCGAGCCAGACCATATCGATCCACTCTCCGAAAGGCCAGGTGAAGGTTCCTTCCGGACTTTCCCGCAACTCGAAGTCGATGACATAGAGCGGGGCGGTGGCCAAGGTGAAGCCTCCGAAGAACAGCAAGGGAAAGCGGAAGGCGTGCCGGTCCGTGCGGGCTCGGGCGCGCAGGACGTTTACTTCGTCGAGCAGGTTGCCGGCCTCATTGGCCGCGTTTTGCCTCATGACCTGACCTCCATTATGTCGGCTTCCCAGACATGTTTGCATCGCAGACATAATTGCCGCAAGCCGACCGATGAACCGGTGTGCTTACTTCAGACGACTTGCGGTATCGGAAGCGGACCCCTCGCGACTTCCGATACTTCGACGTGGCATGTCCAGGAGCCCAATGGCCCGGAGAGGGTCCGGCCTCTGTCAAACCAGCTTGGCGCCCGACACCAACCGGGCGCATGGTTACCGCTGCCAACGATCGGGTGCTCAACACCCGCCACATGCCACCTTCAGTGAGAGGCCGGGTCTCGATCGTCCTTCTCGTGCCAACGGTGTGAGACGGAACGCCAGGACGCGCCAATTTCACCGAGACAGGTGCCACCTTCGCTGAGACCGGACAACGCGCATGCGGGAAGACATGCCGCTGATGGGCCCCTGGAACAGTTCATGATCATCTCGGAGTAGGTTCGGACATAAGTCCGACTTACCGCCCATCGTCGCCGGTCGCGATGCATGATCACCGAAAAGGGACGCACCGCGACCGGACACGGGAATGGCCGCCCGCACCGCCGGCATGTACGGCTCGCGGCGCCTCGGTGGCGCGCGGGCGTTGTTCCTGTTCCGGAGCGAGCGTGAACTCGACCACCACCACCGTGACGTGCCACGGCAGAAGGAGCTGCTGCGCGACGCGTTCAAGGGCATGCACGCCGACGTGGACCGCCGGCTGGAGGAGCTTGACCACACCCCGGCGTTCTACTTCGACTCGGTCACGCAGCTCCGCATGGACACCTGGACGCGGGGGAGGGTGACGCTCGTCGGCGACGCGGGTTACAGCCCCGGCCCGGCCGTAGGCGGCAGTACCAGCCTGGCCGTCGTCGGCGCGTACGTCCTCGCCGGGGAGTTGGCGCGGGCCGGCGGCGACCACGAACGCGCCTTTCCCGCCTACGAGCGGGCGATGGCCGAGCACGTGCGCGGCAGTCGCGCGGCCGCGCTGAGCGCGGCGAAGACCCTGGTCCCCGCATCCCGCCTCGGCGCGCTGGGACTGGCCCAGGGCGCCCGCCTGATCTCCGCCCTGCCCGCGGGACCCCGCCGAGCCCTCCTGCGCCTCACCACCAGAAGCGCACGCCTCTACAACTCCATGGCCGTCGACGACCACCCGCCGTCTGCCACGTCAGCAGGCCGGATCCGCCTCACGGGGAGCCTCGGGAACCGGCTCAAGTGCTCGTCCTGCTGCCGGCCCGGCCTGCGGAACCGGTGAGCAGCAGCCCGGCCGACGTTCAGCGAGCTTTTCCGTTCCGCAAGAGCTCCGCTCCGCACGCAGGTCGCTCCGTGGTCGGCTCTCCGCTCGGATCGGCACCACATTGAGCAGCAGGCGTGAAGCCCACGGGGCGCCGAGGTAGTCGCAGCTCGCTTCGGGGCAGGCCTCCCAGTAACCGCTCTCCACAGCCGCCTCGCGGACACCGTTCTCGGGACCGAAGCCGTGGTGAGCGATGAGTCGGGCGACGGAGTTGTCGTACCGGGCCGCGAGGAGGGCGGCTTCTGCGATCTTGTCGTGCCCCTGGGAGAAGAAGGAGCCGAGGCCGACCTCGGTTCCGCATCCACACCAACACGTACCTGTTGGGATCAGGCGAGGTTCGCTCTTAGGCCTACCTTCAAGGCAGATCCTTTAGAAGAACGACCAAGGATGAGCTTCTAGAAACGTTTCCAAGAAGTTCTCGATCGCGAGGCCCTGGGTTGCGATAACATGCCTTATCGCAACCCAGAAACATGATCGACCCGACCCCGCGGAGAACCCGGTGCCCAGCCCCTCCGACGCCCTCTCCGCCCTCGAACCGGACCACGGTCCCGATGCCGGTCCCGAACCACTCGCCGGAACCGTGTTGCCCGCCCGGAGCCGTGAGACGCCCTTCGCGGCCGACGTCCCGGCGAGCCCTTCCGGGACCGACGTCGAGCGGGCGCTGTCTCCGGCGGCGCGGGTCCGGGTCGCCGACGGGTTCGCGGCCACCACCGGCCGCGCCTACGCCCGCGACTGGACCGCGTTCACCACCTGGTGCACGACGCACGGGCGCACCCCGCTGCCGGCCACCGCCGAGACGCTGGCGGAGTACGTCACCCACCTGGCCGCCACCCCCACCCGCACAGGGACGCCGCCCGCGCCGTCGACCGTAGAACGGGCGCTGGCGTGCATCCAGTCCCGGCACAAGCTCGCCGGGCTGGCCGCCGACGCCCGCCCGGCCCGGCTGGCCCTGCGCTCCTACCGCCGCCAGCGCGCCGACGCCGGGCAGCGCACCCGCAAGGCACCCCCGGCCGAACTCGACATCCTGCGCCGGATGCTGGACGCCACCGCCCCAGACACCCTGGCCGGGCTGCGCGACCGGGCCGCTCTGGTGCTCGGGTTCGCGCTGATGGGCCGCCGCTCGGAGCTGACCGCGCTGAACATCGCCGACATCACCCTCACCGGCGACGGGCTGGAGGTGTTCATCGGCCGGTCCAAGACCGACCAGGACGCCATCGGCGAGACCGTGCCGCTGCCCTACGGCTCACACACCGAGACCTGCCCGGTCCGGGTGGTGCAGGCCTGGATCGCCGCGCTGGCCGAACAAGAGGTCACGAGCGGGCCGCTGCTGCGCGGCGTCGACCGGCACGGCCACCTCACCGGCACCGTCGGCGCGGCGGGCAAGGCCGTGAAGCGGATGAGCGGGCACGGCCTGAACCTGCTGGTGCGCCGCGCCGCCGTCCGGGCCGGGCTGCCCAACGCCGAGACGTTCAGCGCGCACTCCCTGCGCGCCGGCGGCGCCACCGCCGCGGCCAAGGCCGGGGCGCCGGTCTCGGCGATCGCCCGGCACGGCCGCTGGTCGGAGAAATCCCCGGTGGTACACGGCTACATTCGCACCGCCGACAAATGGCGCGACAACCCCATGCGCGGCGTCGGCCTGTGACCCCGGAACCGGAGCCACCGCAGATGTGCACGACACTGACCGTGACCGTAGGGGTATCGTGCTCCGTCTGCCGCCCGGGCGGATCGGGAGCGTGCCGGACAGATTCAGGCGGGGCACGTCCATCGGTAGTCGATGCCGGGCAGGTAGCGTTTGCGCTCCTCAGGGGTGAAGGGCCGTAGGGCGATGGCGCAGATGGCCGTCGGCAGGTTGTCCGGCACTCTCACGTCCCACAACCGGACGATGGTGTCGAACGCGGTGCTGGCCAGTGTGCGTCCGTCCGGGCGACACCCTGTGCATTCAGCTCTCATACGGAGGGCTTGACCTCGAAGAAGGCCGCTCGCTTGGGCTAGCGGTAGGGGTGTCAACGGCTAACCCGAGAACGGCAGCTGCGATAGCGACCCGTGATCATCGCTACCGCCAATTTCTGCACTCAGACTCCTCAAGGGCCGATCCCGCTCGACGACCCGCATGTCCTGGCCCTGGCCAGGGCTCGCCAGCGCCTGCCCGCGACAGGGCGCTCGCCCGACCTGGGAGGAGCTGACTGACAAGGAGAGGAGGGCTCTCTTCCCGATGCCCGGACTCACTCCGCGCCCGAACTCCAGCTAGATCCCGGGCCCGCCTGCCTCCCACCCTCGGCCACCACGACGGCCTCGGCGCAGACGCCGACGAACGCAACGGATTCTTGCGGCTCATGACACATTCGTTACCGGCAGGCCTTTCACCGTGGGATGTCCATCCCCACTGAGCGCGCCCAGCAGGCGCAGCCCGTCCTCGGTGGGGCTCCCGGGTGCCGCGGACAGCACCAGCAGCTCCATGCCCGATTCATCCGGCAGCGCAAAGTTCTCCTGATGCAGTTCCAGCAGTCCGACCAGCGGGTGCCGGTACGCCTTGCGTCCATGTGTGCGGGAGCGCACGTCCGCGCGGGCCCAGAGGCGGCGGAAGCGCTTGCTCCCCATCGCCAGCTCGCCGATAAGTGAGGCCAGGCGTGGGTCGTCGGGGTACTTCCCGGCCGCCAGACGCAGGTGCCCGACCACGTCTAGGGTGCATTTCTCCCAGTCGGCGTACAGGCCGCGCTCGGTCTCCTCAAGGAAGATGTGCCGGGCGGTGTTCAAGCCCGGCATCTCCCGGCCGTAGAGGAGCCCGGCGAGGCGGTTCCCCGCGACCACGTCCAGCCGGTGGTCCATGAGCAGGGCGGGCGCGTCGGTGACCAGGTCGAGTACGCGCAGCAGCTCCGGCTGCAGGCGCCCGCTGGGCGACTTCGCGCGACGGCGGCGCTGCCGGGCCAGCCGGTACAGGTGCCCGCGTTCGGTCTCGTCGAGGCCGAGGGCGCGGGCGAGCGCGTCGAGGACCTGTTCGGAGGGCTGGGTGGCGCGGCCCTGCTCCAGGCGTACGTAGTAGTCGACGCTGACTCCGGACAGGTGCGCGACCTCTTCGCGGCGCAGCCCTTCGACGCGGCGGCGGCTGTCGGTGGGGATGCCGACGGCGGAAGGGGCGACCCGGGAACGCCGGGTGCGCAGAAAGCCCGCGAGATCGTCCATGCCCCCCAGTATGGCTCCGGTGACGCGCGTGAAGGTGGTCCTGCTGTTACCAGGAAGTCCCGTCCGATGGAAGAAGCGTCCCTGAACGACGAGGCCTCGGCGGCCGAGCATCTATGGCGACATACCTTGTTGAAGGGAACAGCCATGAAGACGCTCATTGTCCACGCCCACCCCGAGCCGCGTTCGCTGAACGGCTCTCTGAAGGACCTCGCCGTGTCCACTCTCGAAGCCGCCGGGCACGAGGTGCGGGTGAGCGACCTGTACGCGATGAACTGGAAGGCCGTGGTGGACGCGGCGGACTTCGGCGAGCACGCCACGAGCCCGCTGCGGGTGATACCGAGTTCGGCCGGGGCGTACGACGCCGGCGCGCTCACGCCCGACGTGGCGGCCGAGCAGGAGAAGTTGCTGTGGGCCGACACGGTGGTCTTCCAGTTCCCGATGTGGTGGTACACGATGCCGGCGATCCTCAAAGGCTGGGTGGACCGGGTGTTCTCCTTCCACTTCGCGTACGGCGTCGGAGCGCACGACGAGACCCGGTACGGCGAGCGTTTCGGTGAGGGGACGCTGCAGGGGCGGCGGGCGATCCTGTCGGTGACCGTCGGGGGCCCGGAGTCCCACTACACCGATCGCGGAATCAACGGCCCGATCGAGGATCTGCTGTTCCCGATCCACCACGGGATCCTGTACTACCCGGGCGTGGAAGTGCTGCCGCCGTTCGTGCTGTACGGCACCGACAAGATGACGCGCGGTGACTTCGAAGACGCCGCGAAGGCGTGGAAGGAGCGGCTGCTGTCGCTGGAGACAACCGAGCCGATCGCGTTCCGGCGCCAGAACTTCGGTGACTACGAGATCCCGTCACTGCGGTTGAAGGAGGGCCTGGAAGTGCCGGGCCGCAAGGGTTTCGGCCTGCACGTGCGGGATTAGCCGCTGGCAAGGGACAGGACGAGCGACCACTCGCATCAGAACGGCCGGTGACGATAACCCGAGCCCCGACGGCTCGCTAACGTCAGCCGATTAGTGTCCGCTGGAGCTGGAGGATCCGCAGGCCCTCCACGAGCGTCAGGGCCGCGAGCCACTCCACCACCGGGCGCAGATCCCCGAGATTCTCCAGCGCCTGGATCTTTTCGGCGTCGTGGTGGAGATGGCCGCCGTAGGCGACCGGCCCGAAGGTTTCACGGCAGCTGATGATCCGCTGGTTGAGCTGGAAACCGCCCTGCGTCATCCTCGTCCAGCCGTACCACAGGGCTCGGTCGGCCTGCCGAGTCGCCTCGTCCGGGGCGAGAGCGTCGACGATGCCCGAGATGATCTCGAAGTAGCAGTCTTCCGTGGGGCGACGAAGGCACGGAAGACCGTGAGCGCGGACCTCGGGTCATCGCTTCTCGTAGGAGGCCAATGGCCGGTGGCGGCCCCGAGGACCAGGGAGGTGCTGACGGGTCTGTTCTCGCAGTGCCCGGCAGGTTTCCGGCGGTGCTGACCTGCTTGACGAAGGAGGTCGAGCTTGCCTTGGTCAGGCCCGATTCGCCACCTTCGTAATCGTCGTTCCCATTCTGGTTGAGCCGTCAGCTTCGGTGTGTCCGTTTCACCTATACCGACCTGGAACCCGTCTTCGAGAATGCCTGACCGAGCTGGTGGGCGCGCTGGCCCTGGAGTACTCCCGCCCCGGCACCGCTTAGCGGGCCGGCGACTGCTAGAGCATCTCGCCCAGCAACCGCCGTACCTCGTCCCCCTCGACGACCGCCGACGCCTCCGGCCGCCCGCGGAACCGGAGCCGCGTGAGCACCCACAGTTCCGCGCGCCCGAGCTCCCCCCGGGCCTCCTCCACCAGGTTCGGAGGCAGGTCGTCCGGTTCGGCGGCCTGGTAGGCGACGAACAGATCCGGCACGGTCAATCCTCCTCCGTCCGGGGCGAACCGCTCCGCGAGATCGTCGGCCAGCCTGGCCCGCTCGCGCCTGGACAACGCATGCGCCGACAGCGCGTACTCGAGAAATTCCCCGATGACTCCATCGGGGTCGTCGGTGACACGGATGACCGGCCCGTCACGCAGGATGGCACGCATGACCGGCCAGCCTATCGACCCGCTCTGCGCAGGCCCAGCGTGGCCATCATGGAAGCGGCGGCGAGCCCGATCATGTCAAGGCGTTCGTGACGACGGTCATCCGGGCGTAGAGGACCTTCTCCGAGAGGGCACCGCCGTGGAGCGCAGGCTTGCGGACGAAGCGGAACATCGGCGCGGCTCGTCCCGGCTGAGAGCCGAGGTCATAGGCTCTGAGGGAGTTGATGAAGGCGGATGGAATGGGTCACCGGGCTGGACGTCGACATCGACGCCCACCGGACGAGCGCCCGCGCCGCCAAACTCCTCGCGCCCCGCCGCCGCCGTGACGCGATCCCCGTGCTCACCCACACCACCGAACTGCGCCGCCCCAAGGGCGTCGTCACGATCATCTCGCCGTGGAACTACCCGCTGAGCATGGCCGCCGGTGACGCCGTCCCAGCCCTCATGGCCGGCAACGCCGTCGTCCAGAAGCCCGACACCCAGACGGCGCTCACCGCGCTGTGGGCGCTCGATCTGATGACCGAAGCCGGTCTGCCCGCCGGCGTGTGGCAGAGCTTTTGGAGATGGTTTTGATGCCGAGCTGTTCCACCAGCTTGTCGACCCTGCGGGTGGAGACCCCGAGCAGGTAGCTGGTGGCCACCACGCTGATCAGCGCCTGCTCGGCCCGCCGCCGACGCTCCAGCAGCCACTCGGGCAAGTAGGAGCCCGAGCGGAGTTTCGGAACGGCGAGTTCGACGGTGCCGGCGCGGGTGTCCCACTCGCGGGCGCGGTAGCCGTTGCGTCGGTTGGTGCGCTCGTCGCTGCGGGTGCCGTACTCGGCGCCGCACAGGGTGTCGGCCTCGGCCGGCATCAACGTCTCGGCCATGGTCTCCCGCCATGGATCGCAACAGATCCGGGCCCTGCTGGATCTGCTCCGCCAGTCACGTGGCGGGGTCCACACTGTTGTTCACAGCCATCGCTTTCTTCTCCTTCGATCTTGATGTCGCAATCACGAAGGATCACGAAATGGCCGTCCTCATTCACGGCGCCATGCCATCTAGCTGGGGAAACTCATACACCACGTCCGTGGACGCAACCGGCGTCATCGCAGGTCAACGCTTCTATGGTGGCTCCCTCGCCGATTCGGTTCCGTGGACTGTCCGGCGCCAGAGCGCTGTATGACGGCGCACGCGTCGAGGAATGCGCCCGGCTGGAGACGATCGACGTCACCCTGACCGCCCGCACCGGGCACATACGCCTGCACAGCAAGGGCGACGAGGTCCGCACCGTCCCACTGCCGTCGGCCGCCCGCGAGCAACTGGCCGCCTGGCTGACCGAGCGCGGCCTGCAGGCCGGTCCGCTGTGGCCGGGCCAGCGCGGACCGCTCAGCGTCTCCGGCATCACCCAGGTCGTCCTGGCCATCGGCGACGACGCCGGACTCCCAGGCCTGCGCCCGCACCCGATCCGCCACACCTACGCCACCCGGCTGCGCGAGGGCGGCGCCGACCCTGCCCAGATCCAGGCCCTGCTCGGGCACTCCTCCATCGAGACCAGCGCCCGCTACTTCCGCGTCGGGGCGGCCGAGCAGGCCGCCGTCGTCGACCAGACTTCGAGCCGTAAGTGCCTGTTCCTCAATGCGGGAGTGGCCAGTTCTTGGTGAGGAACTCCTGGTGCTCGGCCATCCAACGGCGCGACTCATAGCCTCCGAAGGCGGCGTGGGCGGCGGCGGCCCGGCCCCACCAGACGGCGGCCTCCGCGTGATCGAGGCGCAGGCTCGCCTGCTCGGCTGCCGCCCGCGCCCAGCGCACGGCCTCGCGATGAGCGCGGCGTCCCGCCTTGACCGCGTGCCGGGCGATGACCGCCACGTCGGCGCCGGGGCAGGAGGACAGGGAGATCATTACAGCGTGGTGGATCTCGGCCGCACGCGAGGGCGGGATGTCACCGATGATCGTCTCCCTGGCCAGGGCGCAGGCGAAGGCCATGCGACCGGCCCGGAAGACGACCAGCCCGGCCCGGGCCGCCCGGTCCAGCGCGTCGCAGCCCGGTTCCCCCGCGATCTCGGCGACCAGCGCGGGGTCGAAGTCCCGTCCGATCAGGGCGGCGATACGCAGCACATCCCTGACCTGCGGACCCAGCGCGGCGAGCCACTGATGGACCAGCTTCGAGACCACGTCGGGCACCATGTCCGGCCGGCTCAGGACCTCGCGCAGGAAGAGAGGGTTCCCCCCGGTGCGCTCGATCAGCAGGCGCGCGGCCCGCTCGTCCACCGGCGTCCCCAGATCGGCCGCGAGCGCCCGCACCGCCTCGGTTCCCAGACCGCCGAGACGGATGCGGACCAGGTCGTACGCGGCCAGGCCGCCCAGGAGGTCGTGCACGGCGTCGCGGTGCGGAGAACAGCCGCGCAACGCGGTGACGACGGTGATGGGCGGGGGGCTGCCGGGCACGGCACGGGCGTGTACGAAGACCTCTCTGAGCGTCCTCATCGATTCCGGGTCGGCGCGGTGCAGGTCGTCCAGCACGATCACGAGGGGTCGCTCACGCGCGGCGGTGACCAGCCACCGGGCGACCTCCCGGGCTCGGCGCGGCGGCAACGGGTGCACGGCACCCGAATACGCCTGATCGTCCAAGGGGCCCTCCAACGCGGAGGGGTCGGGCGTCGGGCAGAGCCGCCGCAGTTCCTCCAGCACCTGAGTCCAGGGCTGCGACGGCCACGTCGTACCGCCGCCGTCGAAGGCACCCCACAGCACCAGACGGCCGTGCCGGGCGCAGCGGTCGCGGAAGGCCGTCAGCAGGGACGTCTTCCCGATGCCCGGCTCCCCGCTGACCACTCCGGCGGCCGGGCCGTCACTCGCCGTCAGCCTCATCAGCTCCGCCAGCTGCGTCTCTCGTCCGTGCAGCGCCTGCCGCCGCCGCGGGGAGCCCGTGGCGGAAGGGTCCAGGGCCAGGGGGACCGCGGCGGCGGGGACGTGCCCGAGCGAGTCGGCCTGCCGGAGGATGTCGGCCTCCAGCGCGCGCAACTCCGCACCGTGACGCGTCCCGTGCCGGCCGTCCACGAACCTTCCGGCACGGCGCAGCACGGCCAGCGCCTCGGCCTGCCGGCCGGTGCGATACAGGGCGAGCGTCAGCAGGCACCACAGCCGTTCCCGAAGCGGGTGCGCCTCCGTCTCCCCCTCCAGATCGAGGATGACCGCCTGCGGCCGGCCCACCTCCAGCAACGCCTGGGCACGCCGCTCCACCGCCACCGCACGCCTGTCCCACAGCCGCTGTACCTCGGCGGCAGCCCACGGCTCGTCGCAGAACTCGCCGTATGGGAAACCCCGCCAGAGTCCCACCGCCTCGTCGAGCAGGGGTAGCGCCTCATGGGGCGGGCGGCTGTCCGCGCGGTCCAGCAGCTCGCCGAAGCGCACGGCGTCCACGTCCGTCGCGGCCAGCGCGTATCCCATGGGTCGCCTCACCAGCAGCCGCGGCGGCGTTCGCGGAGCACGACCAGGCTCGACGGCGCGGCGCACGTTCGACACATACGCCTGTAGGGTCGCCCGCGCACGCGGCGGAGGCGCGCCGCCGAACACGTCGTCGATCAGTTCCCCTACCGGCACGGGCGCGCCGTACGCCGCGAGCAGCCTGGCCAGCAACGTCCGCTGGCGACGCCCGCCGAGGCCGATCGGCGTGCCGTCGCTGTCGCGGACCTCCACCGGTCCGAGAACGCGGAACCGCACCGCTCCCGCGGCGGCCAGGCCGTTGGACATGTACGTCCTCCAGGTGAGATCCGGCTATCGATCTCACCCAACAAGGACGGACTTGCTGACCACTGGGATCACACTTGGCGGCTGCTGGGAGCGGCTCCGGCGAAGCCGGGCGCCTGGTGCTGGTAGCGGACCAGGTCGGCGTAGTGACCGCCGTACGCCATCAACTCGTCGTGGGTGCCGGCCTCGACCAGCCGGCCCCGATCGAGTACGACGATCAGGTCGGCGTCCCGGATGGTCGACAGCCGGTGGGCGATGATGATCTGCGTCTGCCCGAGCCGCAGCAGGTTGCGGCGGATGCGTTCCTCCGTGACCGCGTCCAGGCTGGCGGTCGGCTCGTCGAGCAGCAGGACCCGGGGGCGGCGGGCGAGCGCGCGGGCCAGCGCGACCCGCTGCCGCTGCCCGCCGGACAGGCGTCCCCCGCCCTCCCCGATGTTGGTGTCGTACCCCTGGGGAAGCCGCACGATCTCGTCGTGGATCTCGGCCAGCCGGGCGGCGTACTCGACCATCTGCCGGCTCACGGGGGCGAAGCCGGCGATGTTGTCCCTGATCGTGCCCGCGAACAGGTGCGGCTGCTGGGTGACCACCCCCACCTGCCCGCGCAGCCACCGCAGGTCGAGCTCCTCCAGCGGGATCCCGTCGAAACGCACCTGCCCCGCGGCCGGCTCCACCAGCCCGACCAGCACCCGGCCGAGGGTGGTCTTGCCGGACCCGGAGGCGCCGACGATCGCCACCCGCGCGCCGGGCGGGACGCGCAGGGAGACGTCCCGCAGCACCGGTGTGCGAGCGTCGTATCCGGTGCTGATGCCGGTCAGGGTGATGCCGCCGCGCAGCCCTCCGTCCAGCCGGACGCCTCCGGCGCGTTCCTGCTCCGCGCTGATCAGGTCGGCGATCCGGCCGATGTGCGCGGCGGCGAGTTGCAGCTGGTAGACGATGCCGAGCAGCGACGCGAGCGGCGCCGTCGCCGCGGCCGCCAGCGACACCAGGGCGAGCTGGTCACCCAGTGTCCGCCCGTCGGCGGTGGCGAACACGGCGACGAGCAGTCCCAGGTCGAGTGCCATGCCGAGGGCGTTGCTGGCTGCCTGCACTCCGGCCACGTGCCGGTTGCGCGCCGCCCCGGTGGTCAGTTCTTCGTCGTGGTGCCCGCGCCAGCGGGCGACGGCGGCCGCCTCGCCGCCGGTGGCTTTGATCGCCTCGATTCCGCCGAGGCTGTCCACCAGGGCGGACTGGGTGGCCGCGTTGCTGTGCACCGCGGCGAGGGCCAGATGGCGTCCGCTACGGGCCGTGGCCAGCACGACGACGCCTTGGGCGGCGGCGACCGCGAGCGTCAGCGACGCGAGCCCGGGGGAGGCCACGAAGAGCAGCGTCAGGTACGTCACCGCGGTGAACAGGTCGAACAGGAAGGTCAGCGACTGCTCGGTGAGAAGGTCGCGGAGCATCGCGACCCCGCTGAGCCTGCTCAGCAGATCGCCTCTCGACCGCTGCTGGAAGAAGCGGTACGGCAGGGCCAGCGTGTGGCCGACGAGCGTGCGCATGACCTCGGCCGCGACCGAGGTCTGCAGCCTGATCAGCGTCCAGGCGCGGGTCCACGCGATCAGCGCGTGCACGACGACGACGCAGCAGGCGGCCGCCGCGAGCGCCGTCACGTCGATCTGCACCGGCCGGTCCACCACGATCTTGGTGAACAGCGGTACGGCCAGGCCGAGGACCTGCGTGGCGAGCGAGGCCAGCAGCACGGCGGCCACCAGCCTGCGGTTCGCCAGCGCGGGGGCGACCAGCGGACGCAGCACTCGCCACGGCCGGGATCTGACGGCGGGCGTGAGCCCGGCGGGGGCGTCGGCGAGCAGTACCGTGCCGGAGTAGCCGGCCCTGAACTGGCGCTGCGACAGCCGCCTGCGCCCTCGGGCCGGGTCGAGGACGGCGACGCCGCGCGACGTCACCCGCTCGACCACCACGAAGTGGTTGTTCTCCCACAGGGCGATGAACGGCGCGGCCAGCTCCGCGATGGTGTCCAGCGGGGCGCGGCAGGCGCGCAGCCGCAGCCCGAAGCGGGCCCCGGCGCGGATCATCTCGCGCAGGCTCACCCCGTCGACGCCCTCGGCGAGGTGCTCGCGCACCTCCGCGAGGCCGGTGCGGCGCCCCAGCGCGCCGAGCACCATGGCCAGGCAGGCGGCGCCGCACTCGCTGCGGGTGAGTTGCATCCGCAGCGGCACCCGCCGTCTCATAGCCAGAACCATTTGATCTCGGATGCGCACCGCCGCTCGTCGAGCCATGCCTGGAACGCCGCATCCCGGGCCGCGTCGAGCACCTCGGGCGACTCGGGGTCCGGCGGGACGACCTCGTACACCACCCCGGCCAGATGGCCGCCGTCGTACGGGACCGGCCCGGCCGCCGTTCCCGCCGGGACGTCGCGCAGGGGTTCGGGCAGACGAGGGGTGAGCGTCGCGGCGGCCTCCAGCCGTAGTCCGGCGGCTTCGCCAGGTGCCAGCAGAGTGGCCGTGACCCGGTTCGCGAACTCGGTCACCGGCCCGTCGAGCAGGGCCCGCAGCGGCTCGGGGCGCGGCCCGGTCACCCACGCCGCCCGCCGTACGGTGAACCGCTCCGGATGCCCGGCGAGGTAGCGCCGGGCCGGGTCACCGGCGAAGCGCTCGCGGACCCGGGCGATGCGCGCCTGCGTCTTGACGTGCTCCCGGAAGGCGTCCTCGGACAGGCCGCTGTCGGCGAGCCACTCCAGCGTCCGGGCGCGGGTGGTGAGCCCGCGCCGCCGGCGGAACTCGTCGGCGGCCTGCTGGGTTTCCGCGACGGTCAACGTGTCGTCCTCCACCTCGCCGAGGAGGATGCAGTGGTCCACGAGCCGTTCGTGCAGTTGCCGATCGCGTGCGCCGAGCGCCCGGATGGTGGAAAGCGCCGTGAAGATCGACAGCCCGTGCCCGTCGACGTTGACGACCTGCCCCGCCGCCCAGTGGGTGGAGTGGTCGACCAGCCACGGAACACCGTCGTCCACCTCGGCCGACAGCGCGACCGTGCCGCCCTCGGGGTGCTCGAGGAGCAGGTCGTACCCGACCCTGGTCGTTCCCGGCGGCTCGTCGACCACGAGGTCGGCGCGCAGCCACGGCCGCTCTGCGGCCCAGTCCCGCACACGCCGGTGCGCGTCGCGCACTGCGTCCCGGGCGGGCGGCAGGCGGCGCAGGAGCGCGACCGCGTCGGCGAGGTCCGTGGCGAAGGTGTTCTGGTCAATGGGCATCGGCGGGCTCCTTGACAGGGGGACGGGCGGTCGCGTCAGCGAGCCAGCCGGCGATCGCGTCGCTGATGGGCAGGCCGCTGAGCAGCTCGACGAAGGCCCACTGCCCGTTGACGTTGAGCTCCAGGAAGACGTACCGGCTGTCCGGCGTCACGATGAAGTCCAGGGCGCCGAAGGTCAGGCCGAGTCCCGCCACGAGCCGGACACACCGGTCGGCGACGTCCCGCGGCAGATCGTAGGCGGAGTAGCCCACGTTGGGATCGTCGTAGTGCCGCCAGTCGACGGCGGTCAGCCGTGACGCCTGGGAATCGATGCGGGCCGCGAACACCCGCTCGCCCACGACGGTCACTCGCAGCTCGTACGCCTTCGGCACCTGGGGCTGTAGCATCGCGGGGCCGTACCGGAGCCGGTGCCGGCCCGACAGCCGGCGCCGCGGCACGACCGCCGTGTAGAGGTGGCCCTCCTCACCGCCCAGTTTGAACGGGCTGTAGTCGAGCATCTTGGTGACAAGACGGCCCCCGGCCCGGTTCCACGCCGGGGCGAGTTCGTCAGGGTCGTTCGTCACGACGGTGTCGACCACGGCGAATCCGAGTTCGGTGGCGCGATGCAGGTGCAGCAGCTTGTTGTCGATCGCCCGGGCCCGCTGCGGCTGCGCCGGCATCCACCTCGCCCCCACCATGAGGTCGTACGCGCCGGCGAGCGCGTGCTTGGCCCCGTGCTCGGCGAACTCTCGCTGTGACGGCTCCCGCACGTCCGGAGCGGACGGCTTGTCGGGGCGGCGATACCAGACCGCGGTCACCGCCGACAGGTCGTGCGTCTCTCCTCGATAGGTCAGCCGCTGGCGCCAGCGACCGCTGATGAAGCTGGTGGTGAGGGTGGAGGACCCGGGATAGTCGGCCTCGTCCCACCACAGCAGCGGCACGCCGCGCTCCTTCAGCTTAGGCAGCACGGCGTGCACCGAGTCGTCGCGGGCGCTACTGATGATCAATAACACGGTCGGGATTCCTTCGCCGTCATACGTGGGGGGAGCCGCCGTCCACGGACGTCGGCTCCCCGGTGTGAGGCGTGAGACCGGCCGCACCTGGTCAGGCGGTCAGCGCCAGGAGCAGGCCGCGGTCGTCACGGTCGGCTCATGCCGCCGGTCAGTTGTACTTGATGGTGTCGGTGGGCCGGCCGTAATTCGCGGTGGAGACGTAGGCCGTCCCGGGGCTCATGCTCGCCGAGATCACGGTGCCGTCGTCGAGCACGATGTCGATACCGGCGACGGCGTCCAGGTCCGCGCCCGCGAGCTCGGAGACGCCCGCAGGCAAGTCTTCGATCTTGAGAATGTCGCGCATGACAATCCCCCATCTGGTTGTGCCGGGCCGCGCTCTGCGGCCCTGCACCCATCCTGGGGGCCGGCGTTTGGGGTTCTCTTGGCCACTCTAGGCCTGGCTTGGTCCCTCTTGGTCCCTCTTCACGACCGCCCGGTCCCGCCACCAGGTCAGCCCGTTCTCGTCCGACAGCCGGGCCACCAGTGCGAGGTGCCGCCGTGCGGCGTCCGCGTCGCCCATGGCGCCGGCGAGCAGGGCCAGATACCAGTCGACCGGGCCCGTGCACATCACTCCCGACCAGGCGGAGACGCGCCCGCTGTAGGGCAGCAGCGCCGAGTAGGTCAGCCGGCAGGCGGAGACGTGACCGAGGGCCGCCTGCGCCGCCGCCTGGAGGCAGCTCGCGTTCAGCCACGACCAGTCCTCGGGCGGCGTGCGCCAGCCGTCCCGGGCGAGGTCACCCGCCTCCGCGGCCCGGCCCTGCGCGCACAGCTGAAGGATCCGGGCGGCCCTGCCCATGGAGGGGTGGAAGACGGCCGTGCGGTCGATGTACGGCCCCGCGTCCGCGATGGCATCCCGGTGGTAGTGCAGCATGACGCGCCCCATGGCGACGAGGCCGTCGGCGTGCCACATGCCGATCCGGTCCGCCTGGCGTCCGGCCTCGCGATACGTGGCGTCCGCGTCGCCGAACCGGCCGTCCAGCGTGAGCCGTACGGCTCGCCACATGGTGTGCTGGAAACGGGGCCACGGCAGCGGCAGCCGCTCCAAGACGGCGTCGCACCGGGCGGCGGCGGCGTCCGCGCCGCCGACGTCGAAGGTCTCCAGCCTGACATTCGTGTACAGCAGTTGTGCGAGCAGCTCGAACCCGGGCGACTCCGCGCGCAGCGCCAGCGCGTGCAGCTCATCGGTGATGTCCCGCAGCTCGGAGACATGCAGCGGCTGGGGCAGGGCCAGGTGGCGCGCGTTGAGCATCCCCATCAGCAGGAGCGGGTCGCCCAGGCGGCGCGCCATCCGTACGGCCTCGGCGGACAGGGAGTCGCAGAGCGGGTTTCCGGTCCCGTCGTACAGTTCCTGGGCGAGGCCGCCGAGCAGCCGGGCGCGTTCGGGGCTGTCCGTGGGCGGCAGCATCCGCAGGCAGGTTTCGAACCGGTGGACGAGGCGCAGTTCCACCGCCTCGTAGGGGTCGCGAAGCGTCCATTTCGCGGGCGCGTCGAGCGCGGTCAGCGCCCGGGCGGTCAGCTCCGGCCCCGCCCCGGCCCGGTCGGCGGCGCGCACGGCCTCGGCTCTCGCCCTCCGGGCCCCGACCAGGTCTCCGGCGTCCAGAAGAGCCCGGACCTGACGGAGCAGCAGCTCGACGTGGTCGAGCGGATTTCCGGAGCAGGCGCCGTGCGCGTCGATCGCGCGGCCCAACCACTGGGCCGCCTCCTCGAAGGCCATGCGCAGGCCCGCCTGCTCGGCCGCGGCCCGGGCCCAGCGGACCGCGTCGCGGTAGGCCGCCGGCCCGGCCTCGACCGCGTGATGCGCGATCGCGGCCACGTCGCTGCCGGGGCGGGCGGCCAGCGCGGCCATCACGTCGCGGTGAAGCGCCGCCTTCCGCAGCGGCGGGATGTCCGTGAGGAGGGTCTCCTGAACCAGGTCGTGGACGAAGGCCATCCGTTTGCCCCGCTCGACGACCAGACCGGCCTGTGCCGCGCGATCCAGCAGGTCGTACACCTCCGAGCGGCCCACCTCCGCGACCACCGCGGGGTCGAAGGCCCGCCCGATCACTGCGGCGATCTTCAATGCCTCGCCGGTCTCCGGCGGCAGTACGGCGATCCGCCGACGGACCACGTCCGCCACCCCGTCGGGGAGCGTGTCCAGCTCCCGGCCCTGGGCGAGCAGCCGCACGCTCTCGCGGACGAAGAACGGGTTGCCTCCGGTGCGCTCGGTCAGCCGGCCGACCGTCGGCTCGTCGAGGTCCGTGCCCATCTCCGCCGCGATCGCCCGTACGGCGTCGGCCTCCAGGCCGGTGAGCCGGATCCGCAGCAGCTCGTATCGGGTGACGCGCCCGAGCAGTTCGTCCACCGTGAGGCCGTTCGTGCTTGTGGAGGGCGCGCCGGCGAACGCCGCGTCGCGGAAGGCCGTCACCAGGGTGACGGGCGCCGGTTCGGCCGCGCCCTCGGTGCACATGACCACGTCCCTGAGCAGTTCGAGCGACGCGGGGTCGGCCCAGTGCAGGTCGTCCAGGACGATCAGCGTCGGCCGGGCGCGGGCGGCCGACGCGAGCCATTCGGCGATGGCCTTGTTGCGCCGCAGCCGGGCGGCGTCGGTGGAACCGGCGGGCACCTCCTCGTCCAGGAGCCCGGCCAGCGCCGGCAGGTCGGGCGGGGGGCAGACGAGGGCCAGCGCGTTCAGCACCTGGAGCCACGGCCACAGCGGCGGCGCCCCCTGGGCCTCGTGGCAGCCCCCGCTGAGGATGAGGTATCCGAGATCGTCACAGTGCCGGCGCAGTGCGTCGAGCAGGAAGGTCTTCCCGATCCCCGGTTCACCGGTAACCGCGGCGATGGCCACCCCTCGGTGGTCCGCCCGGCCCAGCAGCGTCTTCAGCTCGGCCAGTTCCCGCTGCCTGCCGGTGGGGGCGGGGGCCGCCGGCCGGGACGGACCGGCCTGCCGGAGGATGTCGTGCTCCAGCGCCCGCAACTCGGGTCCCGGGTCCAGGCCGAGCTGCTCCAGTGCCTCCTTCGCCTGGGCCGCCGCGGACAGGGCGTCGGCGTGACGGCCGACGCGCGAGAGCGCGGCCGCGAGCAGACACCACAGGCTCTCCCTCAGCGGATGCCGCGCGGTCTCCGTCGTGAGCGCGTCGATCGCCGTGTGCGGACGGCCGAGATCCAGCAGCGCCCGGGCGCGCCGTTCGACCGCGATGAGGCGCAGTTCTCCCAGCCGGTTCGCCTCGCCGACCGCCCAGGGCTCGTCGGCCGTCTCCGCGTACGGCGAGCCACGCCACAGCGCGAGCGCCTTGTCGAGGCGGACCAGCACCTCCCCGGGCGGGCCCGACTCCGAAGCCCGCACCAGTTCGGCGAAGCGGATCGCGTCGACGTCCCTCGTGTCGAGGAGGTAACCGGGCGGCCTGGACAGGAGAAGCCGGGCGGGAGTGCGCGGCCCTCGCTCCGGCTCGATGACACGGCGGAGGTTGGAGATGTAGGCGTGCAGCGTGGCACGCGCCCCCGGGGGAGGCGTGTCGCCGTACAGGTCGTCGATCAGCGTCTCGGTGGGGACGACGGTCCCTCGCGCGGCCAGGAGCCGGGCCAGGACCGCTCGGGGGCGCTGCCCGCCCACGTCGACGGCGTGTCCGTCGTCGCCGCGCACCTCGATGGGGCCGAGAACCCGGAACTCCACCTCTGCTCCCACCTCTGGCCGTAGACCGTGCCGAACGACAGCCAACGAGTGTAGGGCGAACGCCGGTCAGGCCCTCGACAACCTGATCACGTTCCAGGAGACGGGCGGCAGCACGATCCGGAGCGGGTCGCTCCGGTGATCGGTGTCGGGGCGGGGCGTCACCCGTTCGGGGTCGTCGGCGCTGTCAGGGACCCCGAAGAACGCGATGGCGGCGTCAAGGTCGTCGACAACGATGAGGACGTTGTCCATCCGCTGGATTGTCATGCTGGGTCTCCTTGATCACGCGGCCGGTTCGTGGCCGCTGGTGTTCCTGGGACTAGGGCCTGTATCGAAGTCCGCTGTGGCGGCCCCGCCGCTCTAAGAGAGCGTCTGAAGAGCGAAGTTTGTGGTTGATTGCCAGTTACGCGTATCGCCAGTGGGGTGGTTTAGCCGGTTATGCGTCGGGTGAGGTTGTCGATGGAGGCTAGGCGGATCATGGCTGCGGCGTGGTCTGGTCGTGTCTCGTAGTCGCGGGCCAGCCGACGGTGGAGCATGAGCCAGCGGCGTTTGGCGACGTGGAAGCCGGGCTGGTTGGAGCGCCGTGCGACGACCTCGACGTCGATGCCCAGGCGGGCACCGTGTTCGACGGCGGCGTTCTTGAAGCCGGTGTCCACCCAGGCCTTGGTGATCGTGGGATAGGTGCGGCTGGCTTGGGTGAGCAGGGTCTTGCCGATGGCGTTGTCGGACAGGAGTGATCGAGGCCACGGGCCGCGGCTGCCGTACGGTACTGGGTGAGGCGGCGGCTCAGGGTTCGCTGCTCTGCCTGGACAGGACGGACTGCTGTGAGACTCCGGCGGCCCCGTACCGTAGGAAGTTCATGGAGTCGGTGGCCACCTTTTCCCGGTCCAGGATCGAGTTGTGCACCGAGGGGTCGATGCAGCTGCCGCCCGAGGTCTCCGGTTCGATCGTCAGGTTGACGGCCCCGTCCAGGTGCACGCTGTCGGCGGCCACCTGCCCGTCATCGGTCCCGGTCGCATACGTCATGACGGTGTCGGGGGTGATGTGCGCATGGGCGTTCAGGTCCTTCAGGAAGTCGCTCTCCGTGCCGAACAGGGTGTCGCGCCACATGTCCTGGCACGCCTGCCAGGGGTGGCGGGTAGGAGACCAGCAGCATCCGGTTCCGTGGTTGGGGGTCGCCAGGGTGATGATCCGGCGGATCGTGGCGCCGTCCTCCTGGGCTTTCCTGGCCACCAGCCCTCCCATGGAGTGAGAGACCACGTCGACCTCGCCCAGCTGCTCGGAGGAGAGCCAGCCGGAGAGCCGTTTCGCGTTGTCGGTGATGTGGTCCTCGGTGGTTTCGCTGTAGTCGAAGGCATGCAGTCTTCCCGGCGGGAAGTCGCCCGCGGTGTCCTTCTCGAACCTCTCCTTCATCGACGACCAGACGCCCGGGCCCGCATGGAGCCCGTGCACGAACACCACCGGGCGGGTATCCCCTGCCCGGGTCTCGTCGGCGGCGACTGAGGCCGCCCCGCTGACCGCCACACCGACACCGACCGCGGCGGCCACGGCGGCCGCCCGCATCCGAAACACCATGGGGAACCTCCATCGAGCAGCTCATCGCCGCTCGGGTAGGTGCGGCGGAGCGCAACAGGAACGGCCGGGATCACGGTCTGGGCCCCGGCCGGGCGCGCAGGGGTCCCCCCTTGGGTCGATCCCGTGCGCGTGCCATTGGTGGGCACTCCAGCGGCGCAGGCGTTTTCCTGGGCCGCCGGTGGCCGTTCAACTACCTCTTAGAGGCCCGGGTCGAAGCGGAACCGCTGGGAGAAGTCGCCGCTGCAGGTGTAGGTCCGGATGGGGGCGCTGTTGCCGGGGTCGCCGTTGGCGATGGTGAAGCACTTGTCCGAGAACGCCTTGATCTCGTACTCGTTGTTTCCGGCGGGAACGAGACGGAACCGCTGGGAGAAGTCACCGCGGCAGGTGTAGGTCCGGATGGGGACGCTGTTGCCGGGGTCGCTGTTGGCGACGGTGAAGCACTTGTCCGAGAACGTCCTGATCTCGTACTCGTTGTTTCCAACGGGGATGAGGGTGAACTGTTGAGAGGGGTCGTTACTGCGGCAGGTGTAGGTCCGGATGGGGACGCTGTTGCCGGGGTCGGTGTTAGCGACGGTGAAGCACTTGTCCGAGAACGTCCTGATCGTGTGGCTCTGTACGTCGCTCATGGCGGCCTGGGTGTGGGCGTCGAGGGCTACCGCGGCTTGGGGAGCGACCATCGCAGTGCCGGTGAGGGCGGCTGCGAGTACGGTCGCCGCCGCCAGCCGTCGTGCCGAGAGCCTGTGGGTGGGGTGGTTCATGGGTGTCCTTTCTCTTTGCTGAGGGGGACCCATCACAGTGTCGTTACTTAAAGTAGTAACACGAAAGCACTGTGTAACCCATGTGTGTGGGTGGTACGTCTGCCTTTCTTCGCTGGTCAGGAGCGCGTCGAGGAGCGCCCGGCTGGAGACTGCCGAGGTCACCCTGACCGCCCGCACCGGACAGCCGAGGCCAGCGCCCGCGCCTTCCGCGCCGGGGCGGCCGAGCAGGCCGCCGTCGCCGACCAGACCTTCGAGCCGTAAGCGCTCGTCCCCGCCGGGGCGTCGGGAAGACAGTGATCAGTGACCGGCGACCTGGTGGGAGGGATGGAGAGCATTTCGGAGGTGTACGCCGCGCTGGCGACGATCGCCGCGGCGGCGCGGGCCGCCTACGCCGACGGCTCCAACCTCCGGGTCCGGTCCTCGGGCATCGTGCACGAGGTCGCCATGACGAAGTGGTTCGCCGACGAGCGAATGCCCGGCCCGGCCTGCATGGTCGGCGTCAGCGGCTGGGACCCCGGCGCGGCCCACCCGGACCGCGGGCCGGTCGCCTGCCGCCGATGCCTGAAACTCACCGGAACCGAACCGCCCGGCGAGTAACTGCAGCTGTTCGGCGCCGACGAGCAGGACGCGTCCGCAGACGGCGGGGGCGGGGCGGCGGAGGCCACAGCTTGATCTGCTGGTTACAGGCAGGGTCGCCCGGTCAACCCTTCTCGTCTGGCGCGTCAACCGGTCCGGGCTCGTCAACCGCGTCTGCGACCAGATAACCCTTGCCATCGAACGTCACCTCCAGGCGCCATCCATCCGGCCACACGTGACCGTTTACGGGAGCAGCCGTCGCGTCGAAGAATTCGACGCCTTGGGGAAAGGCCGCCATGTAGAAGCCGGCAACGTCGGTGAAGGTCACCCTGTTAAACCTGGTCTTCCCGTTGAAGGTCGCCTTGTCGAACCAGGCGGTCTTGTCGAAGGTCGTCATGTGGAAATAGGCGCCGCTGGTGAAGGCTGCTCCGTTGAACCTGGCGTCTCTGGTGAAGGTTGCCCTGTTGAATCCGGTGTTCCTGGCGAAGGTTGCTCCGTTGAAATCGGCGTCCCGGGTGAAGGTCGCCCCGTTGAAATCGGCGTTCCCGGCGAAGGTCGCCCCGTGGAACGTGGCGTCCCCTGTGAAGGCCACTCTGTGGAAGTTGGCCTCCGTGACGTGGCAGTTGCGGAAGTTCGGAGTGGTGAGGGTGGCGCCGGTCAGGTCGATGCGCATGCCCTCCCAGAACCGGGGGCCAGCCAGTTCGGCGGTGCGATCAGCCGGTGGGCGGTCGTCGTGGAGGTGTTCTTCCAGGATGCGCTGGGCGGTCAGCCGAACCTGGAGTTCTTCATGCGAGTCGCGCCCTGAGGCAGGGGCGGAGGCTCCGGCGATGGCGGCACGCGGGACGGCGGGCGTCAGGTCCTGCCGGGGGCCGTCGGGCGGCGGGTTGAAGGGCATGCGCAGGTAGGCGCAGATGACGTTGACGATGGTCTGCCGGTGGCCAGGGTTGTCCTGCGCCAGGCGCTCCAGGGCGTACAGACCGGCCAGTCGTACCGCGGCCGCCTCATGACCGAGCTGCTCGACCGCCTTCGTATACAGGTCGGTCACCCGGCGCTCGACGGCATCGTGGGTGGTGTGCGCGGCGGGACCTCCTGGTGGTGCTGGCGGCGGAAGGCCAGCACCAGCGTGACCGCCGCCCCGACGGCGGCCCCGGCGGCCAGTGCGGTGCGTAGCACCTCTCCTCGCGCGTTCCCCGCTCCACCGGTGCTGGGGTTCGAGATGGAAACGGTCGCGGCCGGGTCGGCCAGGAGCCACCACAACGTGGCGGCGACCGCGACGGCCACCAGCACGGTCACGCAGGCAACCCACCAGAGGGCCGACCGGGGCGTGCGCAGTGGCGGGAGTGTGACGGCCTGCCGGCGGGAAGGACGACGGCGCGGGAGGAACGGCATGCCTGCCATTCCCGCCATCCGGTACCGCCGTTACGAATGCCGAGGCCACCAGTCAGGAGACACCGGCTTTCGCGAACTTTGCGAGCCGCGCGGGAGGTGACCTCGGGGCGGGCTGCCCCTGCCCGGCCTGGAGGACAGCCGTCGTTTGCCCGCTCGCTCCGCCGTACGGGTCGGACGCCGATTCCTCGGGGACTTGCGCGGGCGGCGCCGACAAAAGGATGCACCGCGGCCCCAGGGAGGGCACCGCGACCGGACACAGGAATGGCCATCGCCCGCAGGAGGAAGGCCAGACCGGGGACGGCGATGGCGTTGCGGCGCGGGCTGTCTCGATCAGCGCCGTGACCACGGTGAACACCCAGCCCGTCCCCGCCGGCGAGAGGTCGAAGAGGTCGGGGCCCCGGAGACGGGCGGTCCCCGTACGGCCAGACCGAGCAAGGCGACGGCGAGGTTCGCCGCACCGGCCACGAGTACGGCGGCTGCCGGAGGCGCGTGACGGTCGACCGTTCCGGCACCGATCGGCTCGCCGGTCTCCTTCTCGGTGCGGGTGTGCCGGGTGGCGAACAGACTGGCGAGGACGGCGGCGGCGCCCGTCACCCGTCAGGCGGTCAGGCCTCCGGCGGAGGGCGGATCGAAGATCGGTCCGGCGAGCGCACGCAGAGCCGGGTCGGCGCCGATGGTGAGCTCCGGCGCGAGCCTCTCTTCCAGGTTCGGGTACAGCTCGACGCTCAGACGTTGGCGGTAACAGTGGCGAAACGCATCGGCCAGAGGAATTTCGCGGGAGTTCGCCCGTTTTCGGGAGAGGTCGGTGAAGCGTTTGATCCGGCGGCGGTCGCCGGTTGGTCAGCCGCTGTGGGGCCGGCGCGGAGTGAAGCAGACGAAGGGGATGTGTCTGCCCACCTCGCGGTAGTCCTCCTGACTGCCGTCAACGGCGAAGCCCATGATCTTGCAGAGCCGACGGGCCGCGGCGGGGTGGCGGGGCGCGTACCGGGCCATGATCTCGGCCCCCGCCTCGGTCTCGACGGGGGTGGCCGTCACCTGGAGGACGCGGCCGCCGACCTGGATCGTCACTTCGGGAGTGGCCATGACGTTGCGGTACCAGTCGGCTTTGACTCCGAACCCGGAGGCGGCGAAGTAGCCGTGCTCGTCGTGATGGACGACCTCGATGACGGCTTGGCGGCGACGTCCTGAGACCCGTCCGGTGTGGGTGAGCAGCATGACGCGGTGGCCCATCAGCGCCCCCAGACCCGCCCGGTACAGCAGGATGGGCAGCCGCCACAGCCTGCGGCGTATCCCGGTCGGCGGGGCGGGCCTGTTGACGATCTCCATGATTCAGCCTCTCTCGAATTCGACGGTGGCCGGGGGCAGGAAACTGTCCGCGCCGAACTGCCGGCGCAGGACGGGTGCGAACAGGTGACGTGTGATGAGCCGGTTGGCCAGGCTCTGGACCGTCAGCCCGGCTCGGGTGACGGGCAGCAGCATCCGGGCGAACAGCAGCGCGTTGCGCTGGCGACGCCGTACCTGGGGACGCATCCGCGCCTGGTAGCGGGCGAAGGCGCTTTCGTGGCCGGGCTCGGACGCCAGCGCCTCGGCCAGCACGTACGCCCCGGCCATCGCCATGGACACGCCCTGGGCCGAGACCATGGTCATGCAGCCGCACGCGTCGCCGACCAGGGCGACCCGGCCACGATGCCAGGCGGGCATCACGACCTGGGCCATCGTGTCCATGAAGATGGACTCCCCTGCGGGGGCGTCGTCCAGCAACGACGGCGTGAGCCAGCCCGCGCCGTCGAACCGCGCCCGCAGCAGGTCCAGGCGCCGCTCACGCGGAACGCTCTCGCCGTACGGCGAGCGGAACAACAGCAGGGTGACCAGGCGACCGGGCTCATCATCGGGATAGACGACGACCTGACGTCCCGGCTCGGTGTAGTGGGCGCGCACCCGGCCCCAGCCGTAGCGGTCGGTCACCGGGTAGGAGGCCAGGCGGCAGCCGAGGTGACGGACGAACCGCTCCTCATGGCCGAAGACGAGTTCCCGGGTCCGCGAGTGAACGCCGTCGGCCCCCACCAGCAGATCGAACCGTTCCCTGCCACCGCCCGTGAAGCCGACCTCGACGGCCGTGCCGGTGTCGCGGACCTCGGCGAGGCTCTCCCCGAAGCGGATCTCCACCTCGGCGGCGACGGCGTCGAGCAGGGCGCCCTCCAGCGTGGAGTGCATCAGCGGCAGGTGTGGCCCCCGGATGATCCGCTCCAGCAGCTCCGGCGTCAGGCTGGCCTGGGAACGCCCTGAGGCGTCGACGAACTCGACCGCGTCGACCGGCAACCGGTGCGGGGTCAGCCGGTCGAGGACGCCCATGCGGGTGGCCACGTCGTATCCGGTGCCGAAGAAGTCGATCCCGTACCCGCCCAGGCGACCGTGTGGCGCGTGTTCCACCACGACGGGTTCGATGCCGCGGTGCCGCAACCAGTACGCCAGCGTGAGCCCGGCGATCCCGCCCCCGCTGATGAGGACCCTCATCCGTCCTCCCTGGGCAGCAGTTGCTCGGCCACGGCCAGCGCCTCGCCGATGGGAAGCTCGCTGTCGATCATGTAGTGCAGCATCAGCCCGTCGATCGCGGCGACGACCAGGGTGGTGATCCCGATCGACCGGCCGGGCGGCCAGTCGGGATGCGACCGGCTCAGGCGCTCGGCGATCCGCCCCCGGGCCTGGCGTAGCTCGTCGCGCAGCACCGCGCCCAGTGTGGGGTCGCGGGTCGCTCCGACGATCAGTTCCGCGGCCAGCCGGGTGGGCCCGTCGCCCGCCGTACGGGGCAGCAGGGTCGCGATCGTGGTGAGGGCGGCCCGCTCGTCGTCGGCGCCGAGCAACTCCTCGACGAGCGGGTTGATGATGAGGTCGGTGGCCCGCCGGAAGATCGCCGCGTGCAGGCCGGGCAGGCCGCCGAAGTGGTAGTGGATCAGGCCGGGGTTGGTTCCGGCGCGCTCGGCCACCGCGCGCGTGGTGACGCCGGGCCACCCCTGCTCGTCCAGGAGCGCGATGCCGGTCTCCACCAGCTGCTCGCGACGCCGGTCGCCTCGCGCCGAGTTTGGTCGATCGGCCAAATTGGTCATGTGGCCAACTTAGCACGCGTCCCGCGGAAACGGTCAGGTCGCGTCGTCGGCGAAGTGTGACAGGGCCGTCTCAGCCAGGGCAGGGCGATCGAACGACTTCCCAATCACGCTCGGCGACGCCGCAGGCGCGGCAGCCGTGCGGTGGCCCCAGCGACGACGGGGTGCGGCTGTCGCGGCGCCCGCGTTCCCACCCACCGGCCAAATCGGGGTGTTACCGATTCCTGGCGGCTGGGTGGAAAAACGCCTTCGGAGGAGGACGGTCGGCGAAGCCAAGCGTTCCCGGTTTCCATATTTCGGCTGCATGACGTGCCGCCCACGGGTCGTTCCGCCGGACCCGAGCACCGGGAAGCCCACCCGTTCTCCTGTCTGGATTCGCCACGAACAGGCTTCCAGGACTCGCGCGGCCTCTTGGACGCCGTTAACCGACTGTCATAGGCCGCCGGACCTCGAAGATCCCGACGCGGGTGTCGTGCTTCAGCCGACGCGGCGCCGGTAACCGCCGGGCGGTGACCCGTACTGGCGTTTGAAGGCATGGGTGAAGGTGTACTGCGAGCTGTAGCCGACCTGTTGGGCGATCGTGTTGACGGGGGCGTCGGAGGTGCGCAGGAGCCGGGCGGCGGTGGTCATCCGCCACCATGTCAGGTAGGTGAGCGGTGGCTGGCCGACCAGGTGGGTGAATCGCCGGGCGAAGGCGGCACGGGACAGGCGTGCCTGCGCGCCCAACTCCTCGACGGTCCATTGTCGGCTGGGGTCTCCATGGATGGCGCGGAGGGCGGCGGCGACTGCGGGGTCGTGCAGGGCCGCGGCCCAGCCGGTGGCGGAGTGGCTGGAGAGGCGCCGTTGTTCGAACCACGCGCGCAGGATGTAGAGCAGGAGAAGATCCAGCAGGGTGAGCAGGATCGTGTCGGAGCCTGGGCGGGCGTCGTTGTCCAGTTCCACGCCGAGGAGTTCGATCGCGGCGCGGAGTTCCCTGTGGCGCCCTACCCGTGTCGGCAGGTGGATGACCTCGGGCAGGTCGTTCAGGAGTGGATGTGACCCGGAGCCGTCCAGGAGGTAGGCGCCGCAGAGCATGACCACCGTGGGCGGCCGCTCGGCTGACGTCTCGTCGGCGCGGTCATCACGGACTCCGGTGAACGTTGCGGGCGGATCGCTCGCCGGGGTGGACGGGTCGTCGGCCAGCCCGTGTGCGGATCCGCGCGGCAGGAACGCCACGTCACCCGGTCCGAGCGCGATCGGCTCACCCTGCGAAGGGAGAAGCCAGCACGTTCCCTGGAGAACGATGTGGAACCCGGCGGACGGCACCGGCGCAAACCACTCGGCGAAGGGAGCGGACTTGACCACCCGACTCGAATGGGGTCGACCGGTCCGCGCCGCACTCACCACGTCAGACAGGACATCCACGCAGCCAGTGTAACCAATGACGACCTCGGCGAAGACGATGACGCAAACTCCGAAGCTTATTACGTATTCAATCGTCTCGTATCAGCGCCTTACTGTGCTGATGGCCGAACAACCGCGCAGCTCCATCGTGAGGAGACGACATGAAGATCGCCGTTTATGGCGCGAATGGATACCAGGGAAAGCTCGTGCTCACCGAACTGGCACGCCGCGACATCGAGATGGTCCTGGCCGGACGTGATCTCGCGCGTCTGGGGGAGGCCGCCTCGACGGTCGGTCTCCCCGACGCGGAACAACGCGTGGCCGACACCGGTGACCATGAGGCGCTGGTGCGCGCGTTCCGCGGCTGCGACGGCGTCATCAACTGCGCCGGACCCTTCACCTCCTCAGGTGAAGCCGTGGTCCGCGCCGCGATCACCACCGGCTGCCACTACGTCGACACCTCAGGCGAGCAGCTCTACATCAAGAAGATCTTCGACACCTTCACCACGGAGGCGGAGAACGCCGGGGTCACCGTCGTGCCCGCCGCCAACGACGGCTGCGTCCCGGTAGACCTCATGGCCCACATCCTGGCCGACCATCTTGAGTCGGTCGAAGAGATCATCACCACCCACGTGATCGTCGGGGGCGGCGGCATGTCGCGCGGCTCGCTGCGCTCACTGGTCGAAACGATCGACGCCATCAAAACGGGAGGCATGACCTACGACGACGGCGACTGGCGCCTCGGCATACCCGCCCGCCACACCACGATCAGGCTGCCTGGACAGTCGGACGCAACCCCGGTGACGGCCTTCCCGGTGCCGGAGGTGGTGACCATTCCCCGTCACGTCCGCCTCCGGCATGTCCAGGGCCTGACGGAGGCGGCGCTGGGCGACCAGCTGAACACCCCGCTCACACCGGAGCTCATCGAAAGCCTGCCGGAAGGACCCGATGAGGACCGCCGCCGCACCCAGCGCTTCACCTACGTGCTCGACGCCACCGGTACCGACGGCCGCCGTGCCCGCGGCATCGTCCAGGGCCCCGACACCTACGGCACGACCGCGGTGATCGCCGTCGAAAGCGCCCGCCGTCTCATCGCCGACCCCGCCAAGCCGGGAGTACTCGCACCCGCCCAGGCCTACCACCCGAACTCGTTCCTCGACTTCCTCATCCCACATGGGGTCCACCGGATCACCGAGGACGCGCCGGCAGTCTGACAATGAGCCTCTCCGGTACCGATCAGCCACGGTCTGCGCTCGTCTGAACGGCTCGCCGGATTGAGCGCAGGTCCCAGAACGTCGGATCGAACCCCTGGGCGTGACTTCTCGTTCCGAGCTCCCCAGTGCCCGGCAGCCTGGTCATCGGTCAGGAACCCCACTGCCACGACATCCTCCGAAGGCCGGCAAACGCGACCCGTGAAGAATTCAGCGGACGATCGCCCCTGGTCAAACCCCCAGGAAGACTCGGAACGCTTGGCGCACGCTCCGGCACGGAGGTTCCTCGGCCCCTAACCGACCGCCCCGGGGACGGTGGCGAAGAGGTGGTCAAGGCAGGCGTCGAACCGCGCCCGGCCGAACTCCTCAAGGGTTCCCGAGGCATCGTCGGGTCGTAGCTGAGTGAACTGGCTGGCCAGCCACGTGAAGGCCGGTAGCCACATCAGGCAAGTAGGGTGGCGGATCTGCTCGGCGGCCGTCTGTTGGGCAGTGGGTTCGTCCCGGTCTGCCGCTGTCACGGTTCCGTCATCGGCGCCCCTCGGATCAGAGGCGGGATCGCGGGCGTTGGGATCCCGCTGGGGACAGATCCAGAAGGGCCCGAATCGGCAAGCTGGCCGGAATCGTCGCTCATGAGCGACGATTTCGTCCCCTGGCGGAAGTCTTCACCTTCGACCGTCCTAACCAACCTGACGCGAGGACTCCTGTGACTGACGAGAAAAGGCCTTCTGACATGACCGATCCGGCGCCCAAAGCACGGGGCGCTCACGTGGCCGACCTCTGGCCGCTGGTGCATGCCGAGCGAGCGGCTCTGGCGGGCGACCTGGTGGGCTTGGTCGACGAACAGTGGACGACGCCGTCGTTGTGCGCCGGATTGACGGTGCGGGAGGTGCTGGCGCACCTCACCGCAGGGGCGAGCCTCAATGGTGTGCGGTGGCTGACGGGGGTGATCCGCTACCGGTTCGACTTCGACAGGCAGGTCGCCATGCGGCTGGCCGAGCAGTTGGGCGCGACCGCGGCCGAGACGCATGACAGGTTCCGCCGCGTCATCACGAGCACCACCAAGCCGCCTCTCCCGGTCATCGCGATGCTGGGTGAGACGGTCGTGCACGCCGAGGACATCCGGCGGCCGCTGGGCATTCGCCATGACTACCCGATCGAGACCCTCACCCGGGTGGCCGACTACTACCGGAGCTCGGACCTGGTCGTCGCCGCCAAGAGACGGATCGCCGGCCTGCGGCTCGTCGCCACCGACGGCCCTTTCACCACGGGCTCCGGCCCGCTGGTGTCCGGCACCACCCTGGCGCTGGTGATGGCCACGACCGGACGCTCGGTGTTCTGCGATGAACTTGACGGCGACGGCGTCGAAATCCTGCGCGATCGGCGCGACATGACATGACCCGGGGGTTCGAAGCCCGCTCAGCCGTTGTCCTGTTGCCTTAGGACCGGCGACCTCTACGGACGCGACCGACGCGCCGCGGGTCATGGAGCGGACGCAACGGGCGTGCCGCAGGGCATCGATCAGACCGGGAGGCCCAGCGTTTCGGGGTTTCCCAGGCCGACAAGCGGCAGGGGTCGGGGTCGAACGCCAAAAGGTAGGTAGGGGAGACGAAAGAAGCTTCCGGCCCGCGCCTTGGCTGACCTTGTGGGCGTCCTCCTCCCGAAGCTGGTCTTCTGCTTGTCGGTGCTGACACGGACCAGGCCGATGAGTGCCATCGCGAAAGCCCCATGCGCGGATCGTAGAAGAGGACGGTCTAGTCGTCGCCTCGGTGTCCGTCGCGGACCACCGCTAACCCACCGACCCGGGTCGTGATGCCCGCCGGTCCGCGTCGGGCCGAAGCGAGCACGCTGGCCGGTCGGCCGAGGGTGTCGCCCTGCTCCACCTCGATCGTGACCGTCTGCGCCCCTGTCGTGTCGAGCAGGTGGGCGGCCAGGCAGCCGGTGCTGTTGGCGTTGGCGACGTCCTCGTCGACGCCGATCGCCGGCGCGAACATCCGTGCCGCACCCGGTCGGTCGCCCACCGGCGGTACGTACACGAAACAGCCGAGAAGCCCGTACCGCCGGCACGCCGCTGTCAGCCTGCCGAGGTGTGGGTGGACCCGGAGCAGCGCCGACCGGTCGTGGACCGGTACCAGCATGCGTGGTGCGCCGGGCGCGGCGATCCGTGGCGCGTCGGTCGGATGCGCGTCGTCCGCGGTGAGCCCGAGCGCGGCGACGATCGCGGCGCTCTCGTCCGGCGCCGGGTGACGCAGCGCGACGAGGCCCTGGTCGAACCACACCTCGATGCCGGCGGGGCGGCGGATCGCCACGGTGTCGAACGTGCGCCCGCCGGTGTGTTGGCGGTCGTTCAGCTCGCCCAGCGCGGTGCGGGTCAACCGGACGGCCTGCGCGGCAACGGTGCCGTGGCCGCAGCCGGACAGTTCGGCGGTGGCGGTGAAGAACCGGACCGGCCGGCCACCGTCCGGCGTCCGCTCCGGGCCGAGGAACGCCGCGTGCGAGGTGCCGGCCGCAGCAGCGACCGCACGCCGGTCCGCGTCCGTCGCCGCCGGGTCGTCGTCGGTGACGGCCGTGGGGCTGCCGCCCCGGCCGTCGCGCCGCACGCACGCATCGACCACCGTGACATCCGGCCAGGACATCGGCCCCCCTTTGACACTCAACGAACCGGCAACCGCGAACGGCGTCGCGCCGGCAGCCCGACCCGGCCGCGACGGCCGACCGAACGCGCACCGGAGCGTACCGTCCTGCCTCAGCCGGTGCCGTCCTGCACCGGATAGTGGATGATGACCGCACCGCCGGTGGCGTAGTTGGCGACATCGGCGGCCAGTCGCCGGCCTTGCGGCGACTCCCGCGCCGCAGTCATGGCGGCGGCGTCAGCGAAGTCGCCTTCGAAGACCGCGAAATACGGCGCTTCTCCCGTGGCCGCCACGTCGAAGCTGTAGCGCCACGCAAGCAGGCCGGGCCAATTCATGACCAGCGGAAGGTGGTTGGTCACGTAGTAGTCGCGGAAGTGGTCAGGGTCGGCGGGCTTGGAATACAGGACCACCAACTTATGCATGACGACCTCCGTCCAGAACGCTCCGGGTGACCTGGAAGCTCCTGCTGAGAACTGCCGCCGACCTCGCTGGGTGCGGAGCATCGGAATCTGGGTGAGGACGGAGGTGGTTTCGAGGAGCACGTGGGAGTCGGTGGCCGGCCGCAGCGGGAGGTCGCCGACGAAGGTCACGACATCGGGGAGGGCCCGGGTGGGTCGGGTCGCGCCGGAATCCGTCGTCGAGCACACCGGGCTCGGTGGCCGCGGCCTTCGCGAGACCCGTGAGAGCGGACTCGAAATCGGCGGTGTGCGTGAGTGCGATGTCCGGTGCTGCGGTCAGTTGAAGCGTCATATGCGCAGGTTAGGGCTCGATGTGCAGACGAGGGAAAGACCAATACGGGATAAACCCAGAACGGATCGTTATCAATCAGCAGGAAGGGCACATAGCGCCGGATACGGTGAACCTGCGGTACTTCCTGGTGCCGACGCAGGAGATGACCTCACCCGCGCGGCCGTACGGATCGATATCGCACAACCCGCGCTCAGCACCCGGACGCGCCGATCGAAGGCGGAACTCAGTACTGCTGTCTTTCCCGGTCGATCAGGCGCAGAGACCTCCGGAAACGGACACCTTCGCTTTCAGCCTCAAGAGGGGCCCGGAGCCGTCGCTGACGAGGATGGGCAGAAGACGGTCTCCACAGCCTTGAACATGCCTTCGGCCGGCCCGCTGATGTCCTTGACGCTCAGGGTGGTCGACATCGAGAGCTGACGGCTGCCGTCTTTCGTGTAGAAGGTCATGGCGAGGTATCCGGCAGTGCTCCCGCCCATGAAGAAGCCGTCGAGTTCGCCGTCGCAGAAGGCGGGGCCGCCCCCACCCGGGGGTGGGTCGTTGGGCAACCGGTCCGTCAGGACTCGCTGGAGCGTCGGCGGCAGTAGCTTGCCCTGGGAGAACGCCCTTTTGAAGGCGCTCACGTCGTGCGCGGTGGAGACCACCCCTCCGGCCGCTCCGCCGAAACCGGCGTTGAACCGGTCCACGTCGCGCAGTTCGCCGTCGGCGTCGGGGTAGTAGCCATGGCCGTGTGGCCCCTTGATGCCTTCCGGCGGCCTGACGGGAAGGTAGGTCCTGGTCATCCCGAGCGGGCCGAACAGGTGCCTGTGCAGTTCGGTGGCCAGGTCGTGGCCCGTCAGCCTCTCGATGATCATGCCGAGGAGGGTGTAGTTGGTGTTGGAGTAGGAGTATTTCTCACCGGGTTCCCCGGTACGGGGCCGACCGCGGCTCCACTTCACCAGATCGAGCGGCTGATAGGGGGTCGTGAAGTCGAACACGTCGAACGAGACGTCTCCCTCGCTCCCGTCCGGGTTCGGCTCCTTGGCGTACCAGTCGGGAATGCCGGAGGTGTGCCGGAGCATCTGCCGTACCGCGATCTCATCGGCGCGCGCCACCAGGTTCTCCTTCGCCACCACCGGCAGCAGGTCGCCGAGCTTGTCGTCCACGCCCAGCCTGCCCTCCTCGACCAGTTGCAGCACCACGGTGGCCACCATCTCCTTGGTCTGTGACCCGATCCGGAAGCGGGCGTTCGTGGGTATCCTCCCGCCCCTGCCGTTCAGCAACCGGGAGCCTGCGCTGCCCAGCCCGATGGATCTCCCATCGACGTAGGCCCCGCCGACGGCCCCCACGACCCCGGGGACCCTGGCCAGTTCCTCCATCGCCCTCTGCACGTTCCCGGCCCGCGCCGGAGCGGCGGTGGCGGGCCCGGCACAGGCCATCATCAACATGACGACACCGGCGGCGCCCCACACCGGCGAACGCCAACCCCGGTTCCTGTCATCAGTCACGCCTTCTCCTTTTCGTGATCATCTTCGCCGTGGCCTTCCGCCCGAAGACGGTCACGGCCGGCTCATCTCGCCCTGCTTGACGGGGGAGACGCCCCGGCCCGACGCAGGCACCGGGTCATGGCCTCACATCGGGCCGGGCCCCCTGGGCAGGCGGCCCGTTCGGCTTCGACCCGTCGACCGGTACGGTCACCGTGCCGCAGACCGCCTCCGACCTGGCAGGCAGGGCTCTTCCAGCCCACGGAGAACGGTTCAGGTCAGGAGCGGTTCGAGGCCCTGCTCTCTCACCGTCAACCTCGTCCACTGTCGATCGGCCGCGTCCCAGCCTCGTCCGCGCCGTGTCATGGTTGTGTCACGGCTGCGCTGACGGTGGTCGCTGTCGAGAAATCACGGTGTTCGACGGCCGGCGCGTACGCATTCGGTACCACTCATGGTTCGTGTCGAACAAGCCGTACGCGATCTCGTCCGGCCCTGGGACCGGCTGTACGCTGCGGCCCTGCGCGGACCGCCTACGCCAACGGCTCGAACCCGCGCCGACGGGGGCCCGTCGACCGTCCTGCTCGCTCTCCCCAATGGGTGACGCCGCAGAAGTCCGCCAAGGAGAGCGGACAGGTCATATCCGCTGCCACAGGGCGGGGGTGTCCTCCGGTGCCCACTCGGGCATGGAGAAGTGGTCGACAAGGCACCTGTACATAGCGGAACGGTTGGTCAGGCCGTAGACGAGGTCGCCGACTTCGTAGTTCCAGTAGGGCATCCACACGATGCTCGTGACCGCACTGGCCTGGCGGCCGGTGGACGCGATCGCGGGGGCGGGCGCGAGTGCGGCCAGGATGCCGGTGCTCAACGCCGTCGCGAGGAGGACCGCGAGTAAGCGGCGAATTCTCATGGGTGGCTCCTCATGGCCAAGTGAGAGGGCACCTTCAGGTGAGCACCGATCGGCGGGGACGGGGACCTTCCTTTTCGCCATATTTCGGCTGAATGGTTCCGCCCCGTGGCTCGCCGGATCGGACCCGAATCGGCTCGGCTCAGTTGACCGGCGGTCGCTCCGCCTTCCTGTTGGGGCGTTGGAGCGGGTTGCCTGACGGTTGAGGACACGGTCGCAGGAAGGACCTCCTACCCGCCGGACGTAGATCCCGGGTTTGTTAACTCTAAGTAGTTGGTAGATATCTGTGTGTTACTGAACCCTTCTGGTTACAGGAGTCCCCTGTGCGATCGCGCTTCCCCCGACTCTTCTCCCACGCCCTCGCGACGGTCCTCACAGTGATCGTCTCCGGATACGCGCTCCCCGCGTCCGCCGCTTCAGGCACCCCGCGGACGACAGTCCCGCTTCCCGAACTGACAGCGCTGAAGACGCAGCTCGACCGACTCGCCGAACAGGGAAAAGCCGGCAACGCGCAGTACTGGTACATCAACGCCGCCGAAGGCAAGGTCCGCATCGCGGTACTGAAAGGTCCCCTCGATGTCACGACCAGATCCTTCCTGACGGCCGGCCCCTCCGATCTCACCAGCACGTTCACCGTGGATGAGCCCGTCAGGCCCTATGTCTCCACCGCGACGGCACCGCTCCGTCCGCCGATGACCGGCTCCGCCGCCCTGGCCGAGACCGTCTACGGGGGCCAGCAGATCGTGACCCAGAGCGGCGTCTACTGCACGACCGGCTTCAACGTCACCAGGAACGGGCAGCCGGCCGTCCTCACCGCAGGACACTGCCGCAAGGCCGGGATCACCTGGGGTCTGGCCGGCCAGCTCCTGGGTAGGATCACCGATTTCCACTATCCGGGCGGCGACATCTCCTACATCACCCCCACCACCGGCTGGCAGCATCCCTCGGCTGTCCGTCAGGCCGACGGGAGCATCCAGCCGATCACCCGGTTCGGCAGGCCGTCGATCAACCAGGAGCTGTGCAAGACCGGCGCCACGACCGGCACCACCTGCGGCACGGTCGTCAGTCTCGACGTCACCACCAACTACGGTGACGGGCCGGTCTACGGCCTGGCCCTCACCACCGTTCAGGCGGCCGAAGGAGACAGCGGCGGCTCGGTCTACGAGGGCTCCACCGGGGTCGCCCTGATCAGCGGAGGCCCCGAGGGCGGAGGGGACGCCCTCGTATACCCGCTGCCTTGACGTCACCCATCGGCTTCCGGTTCGATCAACCACGCCGGGGGCCGGTGACCCGGTGGTTCCCATCGCACGATCACCGCGAACCCGGGCTTGTCCTGGCCCACCCTTGGCGACCCGCCGCCTCGGCTCGCCTGTACCGGCCGCCGTAGGCCGTACTCGGCGGTTCCTTGTTCCCGCGTCGACGCTGGGTGAGTGATCCGGCGGCGCTCACAGGTGCGGTCCTCATCGGTCGACGTCGGCTCGGCTTTCCGGCCCCTGATGCCGACATCCCTCTGGGCGGCGGCCAAGCCCGCGTGCCTCGTCCGTCTACGGGCTTCAGGGGCGGGCGACGAGAAGACCACGTCGCGACGCGGACGTGCTTGGGCCCGGGGCAGGCCCGCGGTCGCTGTCATGTCTCGGGCGCAACGCCCAGTGATCGGACGAGCTGGGTCAGTTCTTCTTGGAAGAGCTTGTCGGGGTTGATCGTCTGGGTGTGCAGGTGTCCGTAGATCTCCAGTGACACCAGGCCGTGCAGATGGCCCCAGATGCGTAGTGCGAGTGCCACGCCGGCCGGTGGCAGGTCGGGAAACGCCGGACGAACCTTGCCGAGCAGCCCGTCGTCGAAGTCGGACCACTGGAAGTCGCTGTGCGCGTAAAGAGATTCGGCGTACGGCCAGGCGGCGTCGGCGAGGGCGGCGATGCCGGTGCAGACCCGGTGTGCGGCGTCCGGGGCGGCACCGCCCTCGGGTGCCTGGTAACCGGGCACGGGGTCGCCGTAGATGAGGCGGAATCCCTCGGGGTTGGCCAGGGCCCAGTCCCGGAAGGCTCGTGCCCATGTCTGGATCCGACCGGCCGGATGAGCGGCGGCGGCTTCGGCCCATGCGGAGTCCACGGCGTCGGCCAGTGCGGTGTACACCTCGTTGATCAGTGTGGTGACCAGGTCGTCACGGGTGGCGAAGTAGCCGTAGATCGCGTTGGCGGTCATGCCCATCTCGCGGGCGATGGCCCGCAGGGTGATCGCGTCGGGTCCGCCCGTGGCCATCAGCTTGAGCGCGACCTGCTTGATCTCCGCTGTGGTCTCGGCCCGCAGCCGTTCGCGTCGTCCTCCCATGCTTCCCACAGCGATCACTCTACAGCGTCACTTGGATGACTGGCGTACGGAAACTTCACGCCGTATAGTTCCTTCACGCCACTCAATGAACAGGGAGACCCATGCGCATCGGAATCATCGGAGCCACCGGCGGCATCGGAAGCCGTGTCGTCACCGAAGCCCTCCTGCGAGGGCATCACGTCACGGCGCTCACCCGCGACGCCACCCGGATCGGCGAAGAGCAGAAGAACCGGGAGAACATCGTCTGGAAGACCGTTGACGTCCTCGACGCCGAAAGCATCGCCGCGGTCCTGCCCGGAATGGATGTCCTGATCAGCGGGTACCAGCCCGGCAACGCCGCCCGAGACCTCGACGACACCGTGTCGCGTTCGATCGCCGACCCCACGGTCTACGCCGGCGCCGCCCGGGCGCTGCTCAAGGCGCTGGAGAGCCACCCCCGGACCCGGCTGATCGTGATCGGCGGCGCGGGCAGCCTGGAAATCGAGCCCGGCCTCACCCGGGCGGACTCCGACAAACTCCTGCACCGGAGCCTCGACCAGCTGGGATTGCCCAGAGAGTACGCGGCCGCCGTGCGCGGGCACCGGGACGCCCTGAACGTCCTGCGCACCTCCAACCGGCTGTGGACCTACTTCAGCCCGGCAGAGGAGATCGCCCCCGGCCCGCGCACCGGCCGATTCAGGATCGGCGGCGACCAGCCGGTCCTCGACGCGGACGGACGCAGCCGCATCTCCTCGGAGGACGCCGCCGTCGCCCTCGTCGACGAGGCGGAACTGCCTCGATTCGTCCAGCGGCGCTTCACCATCGGCTACTGAACCGCCGTCTCCTTGGCGCCTGTCCCGCCGGCGGCGGGTTTCAGCGAGCGGGGGCCGACCACTCCACCAGCGGCGGGCGGACGGCCGCGCACAACGGGTGACCGTGGGAGTCCGTCAGTCCCAGCCGCGCCACCAGCAGTCCGCCTTCCACCGCGGTGTCCAGCACGGCCGCGGGAACTCCGTCCAGCATGAGCTTCGCGCGGCGGAACATGGAGAACACCCCGGCGTCGTCGACCGCCCCCCACGACAGGTACACGAACCGGCCGCCCGGCCTGCCCTGCACATACGGGCCCCGCAGGTCCCACCCGGTCTCCCTGCGGCTCGTGGTCGCCTCCAGCTCCCAGACCACCGAGGCAACGTCCGCCGGACGCGGGTCGAGCAACTCGCCGGGGTGCTCCCTTCGTTGCACTCCCACGTGAATGTTCCGGTAGCCCGGGAAACCCGGTGCCCGCTCGCACTCCCGTCCCGGCAACTCGGACGCCTCAATACGGATCAGCATCCCTGCATCATCCTCCACCGGGCTGACGGTCACCGCGTCCCGGAGGCCGTGGGCGGAAGAGCGGGGACCCCGCACCTGGAGGTCCCGCTCAGCGCAGCCGTTCCTCGATCAGGGCGGACAGCCGGTCCAGGCCCTGACCGACCGTCTCCGGGGTGACCTGGCTGAGGGAGAGCCTGAGCTGCCGTTCCCCACCGCCGTCCGGGCAGAAGTGCGACATCGGCGTCCAGATGACGCCGTGGTGGCTCGCCGAGTGTTCGAGCAGTTCGTCGTCGACCGGGAAGGGGACGGTCACCACGAGGAAGAAGCCGCCGGACGGGGTGGTCCAGGTGACCCCGCGTCCGGGCGGGAAGCGTTCGGCCAGCCCGTCGAGGACGAGCCGCAGGTTCCTGCGGTAGAGGTCGATCTGCCTGCGGTTGGCCGCGCGGAGGCTGCAGCCGTGCTTGAGCAGGGCGCCGCCGATGACGGCCTGGGCGATCGGCGAGGTGTTCACCGTCGTCATGCTCTTGATCATCGCCAGCCGGTCGGCCAGGAGCGACCCGTCGGAGATCCGCTGGTCGGCCACGACGTAGCCGATCCTGGCGCCCGGCAGCGCGGTCTTGGCGAAGGATCCCAGGTAGACGACCCTTCGCTCGGTGTCCATGGCCTTGAGGGTCGGCAGCGGCTCGCCCCCGCCGAAGAAGCCGTAGGGGTTGTCCTCAAGCAGGAGGATGTCCTCGGCCGACGCCAGGCTCAGCACCTCCTGACGCACGTGAGGGGGCAGGCTGACCCCGGTGGGGTTGGCCGCGTCCGGCACCAGGTAGAGGGCGCGGGGCCGCAGCCCCCGGGCTCTGGCGCGGTCGATCTGGGCGCGCAGGTCGGCCAGGTCCAGCCCCTCCTCCCCGCCGCGCACCGGCCAGACCGGCAACCCGGTCAGCAGGGCGGCGCCGGTCAGGCCGACGTAGGTGGGGGAGACGGCCAGCAGCACGTCCCGCGGCGTCGTGGCGAGCGCCCGCAGCACCAGGAACATCGCCTCCTGGCAGCCGACGGTCACCACGATCGACTCGGCGGGGACGTGGACGTCCTCGTCGACCCGCAGGTGTTCACGGACCAGGTCGTGGATGATTCCCTTGGTCCTGCCGTACTGGAGCAGCAGGCTCCGGGCCTCCCGCTCGGTCAGGCCCCGCTCGGTGCGCAGGTGGTCGTGGAAGACCTCCAGGTACTCGTGGACGTCGGCGACGTCGAAGAAGTCCTCGGCCGGTCGCCCGGCGGCGAAGGAGATCGCCGCCGGGTAACGCATCGATATCTCGTTGAGCAGGTTCATCGAGCTCATGGCCGGGTCGGTCAGCGAGCCGTGCAGGTCGTCCAGGCTCAGGTCGTCTCGGAGTGGAGTCCGTACGGTCATGGCGTCTTTCCCGGGAAGTAGGGCATGCGGGCGACCCGCAGGCGCGTCGCGGACCGCAGGTCCGGGCAGCCCGCGAGCCCCAGGGCGTTGCGCAGTTCGGTTTCGAGGAGGGAGAGCACCCGCGCGCAGCCGCTCTCGCCTCCGGCCGCCAGGCCCCAGATCACCGGCCGGCCGAGCAGGACGCCGGAGGCGCCGAGCGCGAGGGCCGACAGGATGTCGGAGCCGCTGCGGATGCCGCTGTCGACCAGCACCTGGAAGCGTGAGTCCGGCAGCCCCGCGACCGCCTCGGCCACGGCGGGCAGCGCCATGGCCGCGGGGACGGCCTGGTCGAGCTGGCGGCCGCCGTGGTTGGAGACGACCACGCCGCGCGCCCCCTCCGCCGCCGCGCGCACGGCGTCCTCGGGGTCGAGCACCCCCTTGAGCAGCAGGGGAAGCCGGGTCTGGCCGCGCAGCCAGGCGATGTCGTGCCAGGTGACGGCGGGGGAGAAGATCTCGGCGGTGTGCGAGGCGATGGCGGAGGAGTCCCGGGCCGACCGGTGGGCGCGGCCCGAGGAGCCCTCGTCCAGCAACGCGGCGCGGACCGTCGGCGGCAGGGTCATGCCGTTGGCCGCGTCCCGCAGCCGCCGCCCCATGAAGGGCACGTCGACCGTGACGACCAGCGCCTCGACGCCCACCTCCTCGGCCCGCCGTACCAGGTCGAGGAGGCGGCCCCGGTCGCGCAGCCAGTACAGCTGGAACCACAGGACCGCGCCGGTCTCGGCGAGTTCCTCAAGGCCGACGCTGCTCAGCGTGCCGACGGTGAAGGGCACGCCCGCCGCGGCGGCGGCCCGCGCGGTGGCCAGTTCCCCCTCGGGGTGGAAGAGCCGGTGGTAGGCCACCGGCGCGATCGCCACCGGCAGGCTCGCCCCGCTGTCGACGAGCGTCGTCTTGGTGTCGCAGCCGGAGACGTCGGCCAGGACGCGGGGGACCAGGGCGACGCGGTCGAGTGCCGCCCTGTTGCCCGCGACCGTCCACTCGCGTTCGGCGCCCCCGTCGAGCCAGTCCCAGACCGAGGTGTCCAGTACGGCTCTCGCCTCGGCCGCGAAGTCCGTCACGGCGAGCCGGGTCATTCCGCGCTCCCCGGGCTCCCCGGGCTCCCCGTGCTCTCCCTGGCGCTGTTCTGCAGTTCGACCGCCTCGTACAGGGCGCGCACGTTGTTGCTGCCGAAGGTCCTGGCGCGGGCCCGTTCGATCACCTCGAAGAACAGGGTGCCGCGTGGGTGCTCGGAGCGGGTGAAGATCTGGTAGAGCTGGCCGTCGTGGTCCTGGTCGGCCAGCAGGTGCAGGTCCTGGAGCTGCTGCACCGAGTGGCGCATCGGGGTGAGCCGGTCGAGCAGCCGGTCGAAGTAGACCTCGGGGGCGCGCAGGAAGGGCACGCCCCGCCGGGCCATCGTGCCGACGGTCTCGACGATGTCGTGCGAGTCGAAGGCGACGTGCTGCACCCCTGCGCCGCCGTGGTCGGCGAGGAAGGTGACGATCTGGCCGCCGGAGTTCACCGAGAGCGGCTCGATCAGGGTGAAGGTGACGGTCCGGTCGGCGTTCTGCACGACCGTCGAGTCCATGCCCAGCGCACCGATCTCGATCCGCTCGGAGAAGATGGTGGAGAAGCCGAAGACCTCGTTGTAGCGGCGGACTGTCTTGTCCAGTTCGCCCAGCGGCAGGCAGATCGCGAAGTGGTCGATGGTCCGCAGCCCGACTCCTCCCGCGCCCGGTGACAGCGGGTCGGGTAGCCCGGGAATCCGGTCGGCGGGGACGCCGGGGGCGCGTTCGAGGAGGGTGTGCGCGACGTCGCCGAAGGCGGAGACCGTGGCGACGACGCATCCGGCGCGTCCGGCGGGCCGGGACAGGCCGTCCGCGCCGCGTTCGATCAGCTCGGTGTAGACGGCGCCCGCGTCGGAGGCCCGCAGCACGATGTCGGCCACGCCGTCCCCGTGCCGTCTCAGGTAGCCCGTGGCCGGGTGCTCGGCGCACAACGGCTGGGTGAGCAGGATGCGGATGCCGCCCTGGCCGAGCAGCGCCGACAGCTGTTCCTCGTAGCCGGCGCGGCGGCTCGGCGGGATCAGCAGGTCGAAGCCGTAGCCCGTGGTGAGCCGGTCGATCTGCGAGGCGATGTCCTCGACGTAGAGTTCGATGTGGTCCAGGGTGACGTCAACAGGCATGGTGCTCTCGTTCTTGAGGGTGGACAGTGCGGTGATCACCGCGTCGTTCGCCACCTGGTCGCCGACGGCCAGCCGGATGGCCCGTCCCGGATAGGTCCGGGCGGCCACGCCGTGCCGTTCGAGGGCGGCTCGCGCGAGGTCGAGCCGGGCGGGGTCGCCCGCCGTGATCCACAGGAAGTTCGTCCTGCTCGGGGTGACCGACCAGCCGAGTTCGACCAGCTTCCCGCGCAGCCGGTCACGCTGGTAGGAGATCAGCCGGATGCGCTGCCGTACCTCGTCGTCGGCGGCGATCGCGGCCTGGACGGCGGCGAGCTGGAGCTGTCCGGGGGTGTAGGGGACCTGGTGCGGGGTGACCCGCTCGACGATCTCGGCGTTGGCCAGCGCGTAGCCGATCCGCAGCGCGGCCAGGCCGTGTGACTTGGAGAAGGTGCGCAGGACCACGAGGTTGGGCCAGTCGGCCAGTCGGCCGGCCACCTTGGGCGCCCCCAGGTCGGGGGCGAAGTCCACGTACGCCTCGTCCAGCAGGATCACCGCCGAGGGCGGGACCAGGGCGAAGAAGGCGGTCAGCTCGTCCCAGGTGTAGACCGTCCCGGTGGGGTTGTGCGGGTTGCACAGGACGATCAGCCGGGTCCGTTCGTCGATCCTCCCGGCCATGGCGGCCAGGTCGTGCCGGGCGTCGGCGCCGAGGGGCACGGCGACCGACTCGGCCTGGGCCATCGCGCAGAGCATGGGGTAGACGTCGAAGCAGGGGTCGCTGTGCAGGACCGCGTCGCCGGGGCGCAGCAGACCGCGGAACAGGTCGTGTGCGACGCCCGCGGAGCCGGTGCCCACGATCACCTCGGAGTCCTGGACACCCTGCCAGGCGGCGATCGTCCGGGTCAGTGAGGCGGGCCGGAACTCGGGGTAGCGGTTGAGGCCGTCGATCGCCCGGACCAGGGCGGCGCGGACGGAGGGCAGCGGCCCGAAGGGGTTCTCGTTCTGTGCCAGAAGGTGCTTCATCATCACACCACGTCGAGGACGTAGAGCCAGGAGTGCGGGGTGGCGAACGGCTCGACCCTGGCGATGCGCAGGCCCGCGTCGGTGAAGAGCCGGTCGTAGGTGGACCTGGTGTGCAGGGGGATGCCCATCATGGCGTGGGCCAGCTCGAACCCGACCGAGAAGATCGGCTGCATGCTCTCGTGGTCGATCCGGTCGCGGAGCATGGTGTCGCCCAGGATGAATCTGCGCGCGTTGGGGAAGGCCTCCCGCATCCGCGGCATGATGTCGGCGCGGGTCTTCGGGTCGGCGAGCAGGTCATGCAGGAGGAAGAAGCTCATCACCGTGTCCACCTCGCCGGTGATCTCCAGCTGCCGCTGCCTGTCGAGGACGTCGAGCACGTCGGCCTGGACGGCCTGGACCCGGTTCTGCAGGCCGGCGGCGGCGATGTCGCGCCTGGCCATGAGGGTCGCGGGCTCGCTGATGTCGATGCCCATGCCGCAGGTTCCGGGCCGCTGGGCCACGACCCGGCTGACCCGGGCGCTGTTGCCGCTGCCGAGGTCGGCGATGGTGCCGAACTCGACGTCGTCGAGCACCTCGTCCAGCAGCGCGGCGAACATGGCCTGGTCGCACTGGGCGGAGCCGAGAGCGACCATCGACTCCTCGCGGTGGATGTCGCTGGGGTCGTAGTGGCGTAAGCCCCCGGTGAGCTGCCCGGCGTTGGCGAACACCTCGTTGTAGCCGCCGACCGCCCAGGTGAAGTAGCCGCGCGAGCGGGCGATCTCCTGGCCGGCTTCGGTGGGGATGTAGACGTCGTCGTCGGCCTTGAGGTAGCCGCAGCAGGTCGCGGCGCGCAGGAGGGCCACCGCCCGCCCGTTGTCCGCGTAGTCCTCGGTGTAGAGCCTGTCGCCCCTGCCGATCCGCTCCATCAGGCCGAGGCGGTCCAGGGCGAAGACCACGTTCGCGGCGATGTATCCGTTGTAGGCGTCGGCGGGGGCGATCGGGGTGGACGCCTGGCCGTGCCACTGCTCGGGAATGTCGTACTTGTTCATGATTTTTCGTCCAATCTCAGGGAGGGGTTCAGAGGTGCGAGTCGAGCACGGGACCGATGACCGACAGCGCGTCCGCGCCGGTCATCTCGCCGTGTGTGACGGGGACGGGGTGGATGTCGAGGCGGCCGGTCACGTGCGGGTGCCAGGCCGCCGGGTCGGGGGCGTCGCCGGGACGGTCCGCGGCGGCGAGGAAGAAGAGCACGTCGCCGTCGTAGGCCCGTCTCGGCCTGTCCGCGGCGAGCGCCAGGTTGGCCAGGAACACCCCGATGACGCGGGCGACGGCCTCACCGCTCAGCCCGGACAGCGGTCCCTGACCGTGCGCGACGAGCGCGGCGTGCTCCTGCGGGGTCTCCGGCCAGGCGGGGATCTCTCCCACGGGCTGCCCGAGGGAGGTGAGGATGGCGGCGAGCAGGGCGGGGTCCCGGTCGGCGGGACGTTCGTCGAGCTCCGGATAGCCGTCCAGGATCGCGAGCAGTTCGACCCGCTCACCCATGGCCTGGAGCTCGGCGGCGACCGCGTGCGCGACCACCCCGCCGAAGGACCAGCCGAGCAGGGCGTAGGGGCCCTCCGGCTGAACCTCCCTGATCTGCTCGACGTAGGTCAGGGCCAGCTTCTCCACGCTGGCCGGGTGCAGGGACAGGTCGCCCAGGCCGGGCGCCTGGAGACCGTAGATCGGGCGGTCCGCGTCGATGTGCCCCAGCAGGCCGGTGTAGACCCAGCTGATGCCCGCCGCCGGATGTACGCAGAACAGCGGGTTGCGCGTCCCGCGTGCCCTGATCGGCAGCAGCACGGGGAAGGCCTCCCGGTTCGGCGAACCGCCGAGCGCGGCCAGTTCGGCGACGGTCGGCGCCTGGAACAGGTCGCGGACGCCCACGTCGAGCCCCGCCCTGAGCCGGACCTCCGCCACCAGCCTGGCCGCGAGCAGCGAGTGCCCGCCCAGGTCGAAGAAGTTGTCGTCGACGCCCACCCTGTCCAGGCCGAGGACATCGGCGAACAGCTCGCAGAGCACCTCCTCCCGCGCGTCGCGGGGTCCTCGACCGTCCTGGGCGGCGGCGTACTCGGGGGCGGGCAGCGCCCGGTGGTCGAGTTTGCCGTTCGGGGTCAGCGGCAGCGCGTCGACGACGACCAGCGCGGCGGGCACCATGTGCTCGGGCAGCGTCGCGGCCAGTACGGCCCGCAGCGCGGCCACGTCGATCCCGGCCCCGATCCCGGCACCGCCTCTGGGGACGACGTAACCGACGAGCCGGTCGTCCCGGACGACGACCGCGCTGTGCGCGACGCCCGGCTGGGCGCCGAGGACCGCGTTGACCTCGCCGAGCTCGATGCGGAAGCCCCGGATCTTGACCTGGTCGTCGATCCTGCCGAGGTACTCCAGCTCCCCGTCGCGGGTCCGGCGGGCCAGGTCCCCGGTGCGGTACATCCGGGTGCCGGGCGGGCCGTAGGGGTCGGCCACGAACCGTTCCGCGGTCAGCGCGGGCCGGTCGTGGTAGCCCCGGGCCAGGCCCTCCCCGGCGACGAACAGCTCCCCGGCGACCCCCACCGGGGCGGGCCGCAGCGCGGAGTCCAGAACGTAGGCGCGCAGGCTGGGGATGGCGGTCCCGATGAGCGAGCGGCTCTGCCCTTCCGCGGTCGCGGCGTCCAGGGCCCGGTAGGAGACGTGCACCGTGGTCTCGGTGATGCCGTACATGTTGACCAGGACCGGCGCGTCGTCGGGGTGCCTGCCGTACCAGTCGGCGAGCCTGCTCAGGTCGAGTGCCTCACCGCCGAAGACGACGCTGCGCAGCGCCAGCTTCGAACCGGTCTCCTGGTCCTCCGCCTCGGCCTGGACGAGCTGGTAGAAGGCCGAGGGGGTCTGGTTGAGCACGGTGACCCGCTCCCTGGCCAGCAGGCCGAGGAACTCCCTCGGCGAGCGGCTGACCTCGAAGGGCACGACCACCAGGCGCCCGCCGTACAGCAGGGGGCCCCACAGCTCCCAGACGGAGAAGTCGAAGGCGCAGGAGTGGAACAGGGTCCACACGTCGTCGGGACCGAAGGAGAAGTGACGTTCGGTCGCGGCCATCAGCTGGACCACGTTGCCGTGCGGGACGACCACGCCCTTGGGCCTGCCGGTCGAGCCGGAGGTGTAGATGACGTAGGCGGGATTCTCCGGCGCCGGGCCGGCCACCGGGCCGGTCACCGTGTGGCCGCCGAGGTCCAGCTCGTCCAGCAGCACGTACGGCAGCGCGGTCGCAGGCAGCCCGGCCACGGTCGGGGCCGTGCTGACCAGCAGGACCGGAGCCGCGTCGTCGAGGGTGTAGGCGATGCGGTCGGCCGGGTAGCCGGGGTCGATCGGCACGTAGGCGCCACCCGCCTTGATGACCGCGACGATCGCCACGACCAGGTCGGCGGAGCGCGGCAGCGCCAGGGCGACCAGGCCCTCAGGACCGACCCCGCGTTCGACCAGCAGGTTCGCCAGCCGGTTGGCCCTGGCGTCCAGCTCCGCGTAGGTCAGCTCCTCCTCACCGAAGGTCAGCGCGACCCGTTCCGGGGTGCGGGCCGCCTGCGCCTCGAAGAGGTCCTTCAGCGTGCCCGGCGCCGGGGTGAACTCCGTACCGCGCAGCAGGCGTTCACGTTCGGCGGGGGTCAGCACGTCCACCTGACCGGCCCGCAGGCCGGGATCGGCCGCCACCGCTTCGAGCACCCGGACGAACCGTCCCGCGATCTCCTCGGCCGTGATCCGGTCGAACAGGTCGGTCGCGTATTCGAGCACCCCGGTCAGGCCGTCTCCGGTGCGTGTCTCGCACAGGCCGAAGGACAGGTCGAACTTGGCGACGTCGGTCTCGAGCTCCATGACCTCCGCACGCAGGCCGGGCAGCTCAGGAGCCTCTCCCGTGGTGTCGTGCAGCGTCAGCATCACCTGGAAGAGCGGATGCCTGGCCATCGAACGGGCCGGGTTGAGCGCCTCGACCAGCCGCTCGAACGGCACGTCCTGGTGACCGTAGGCGTCCAGGCCCAGCGTCCGCACCCGGCCGAGCAGCTCGGTGAAGGTGGGGTCCCCCGACAGGTCGGTCCGCAGGACGAGCGTGTTGACGAAGAAGCCGACCAGGTCGTCCAGCGCGTCGTCGGTGCGCCCGGCGATCACGGTGCCGACCGGCAGGTCGGTGCCCGCGCCGAGCCCGCCGAGCAGTACGGCCAGCGCCGCCTGGACCACCATGAACAGGCTGGCGTTCTCCCTCCTGGCCAGGGCGGTGAGAGCGACGTGCGTCTCCGGACCGATCCGCAGCTCGACCGAGTCGCCCCGGTTCGTCGGGATCGCCGGCCGGGGCCGGTCGTACGGCAGCGCCAGCTCCTCGGGCGCCCCCTCCAGCGTCCGCCGCCAGTGGGCGAGCTGCTCGTCCTGGACGGTTTCGAGGAGGTCACGCTGCCAGAGGGCGTAGTCGGCGTACTGCACCGGCAACGGCGCCCAGCCGGGTGCCTCCCCGGCCAGCCGCGCCGCGTAGGCCTCTCCCAGGTCGCGCAGCAGCGCCCCGATGGACCAGCCGTCCCCGGCGATGTGGTGCATGACCAGCGCGAGCACGTGCTCCCCACGACCCAGGACGAACAGCGAGGCCCGCAGCGGAGGCTCGACCGCCAGGTCGAAGACGTGCCCCTGGGCCAGACCGAGGCACTCACGCAGGTGCCGTTCGTCCCTGACGTCCCGCACGTGCAGCTCGGGACGCACCCCGGCCAGCACCTCCTGGTACGGCAGGCCGCCCTCGACCGGGAACACCGTGCGCAGCACCTCGTGCCGTTCCACCACGTCGCCGAGCGCCTCCCGCAGGGCGGCCAGGTCGAGCGGGCCGGAAAGGCGCAGTGCCAGCGGCGAGTTGTAGAGGCCACCGGTGCCCTTCATCTGCTCGATGAACCACAGCCGCGACTGGGCGGGGGAGAGCGGCACCCGTTCCGGACGGACGACCGGCAGCAGCAGCGGGCGGACGTCGTCCCGTCCCGCCTGCTCCAGGTGACGGCTGAGCCCGGCGACGTCGGGGTGCTGGAAGAGGGTCCTGACGGACACCTCGACGCCCAGGGCCGTGCGGATGCGGCTGACGAGCCTGGTGGCGAGCAGCGAGTGTCCGCCCAGGTCGAAGAAGCCGTCGTCGACGCCCACCCGCTCCACGCCGAGGACCTCGGCGAACAGGCCGCACAGGATCTCCTCCCGCGGGGTGCGCGGCCCGCGTCCCTCTCCGGCCGTGCCGAAGTCCGGCTCAGGCAGCGCGCGCCGGTCGACCTTGCCGTTGGCCGTGACCGGCAGCGCGTCCAGCACCATGACCGCGGCGGGCACCATGTAGTCCGGCAGCCTGCCGGCGGCGTAGGCGCGCACCTGCTCGGGATCGCCCTCCCCGGTGACGTAGGCGACCAGCCGGTTGTCCCTGGCCACCACCAGGGCGCGCCGTACCGAGGAGTGAGCGGCCAGGACCGCCTCGACCTCGGCGAGCTCGACCCGGAAGCCACGGATCTTCACCTGGTCGTCGACACGGCCGACGAACTCCAGTTCGCCGGAGGCGTTCCAGCGGACCAGGTCCCCGGTGCGGTACATCCGCTCGCCGGGCGGGCCGTACGGGCAGGCGACGAACCGCTCTGCGGTGAGGCCGGGCTTGCCGACGTAGCCCCGGGACAGGCCGGTACCCGCGATGTACAGCTCACCCGCGACCCCTTCCGGGGTCGGTCGCAGCCCGGCGTCCAGGACGTAGACCCTGGTGTTGCGCATCGGACGGCCGATGGGGACCGTCGCGGGGACACCGGTCTCGGCGGTCATGACGTGGCAGGTCTTGATGGCCGTGGTCTCCGTCGGGGCATAAACCGCGACAACCGTTATTTCAGGACATGTCGCCATCAGGTCGCGGACGGCGGCGGGCGAGACCACGTCCCCGCCCGTCCACACCTGCCGCACCTCGCGGAAGCTCTCCGGCGACTCCGCGGCCAGCACACTGAGCAGCCCCGAGGGGGCCTGGACCAGCGTCACCCGGTGCTCGGCGACGGTCCTGGCCAGGGTGTGCGCGTCCAGCGCGCCCGGCGGGGCCAGCACGATCCGGCCTCCCGTCACCAGCGGAACCCAGACCTCCGTCGTCGAGGCGTCGAACGCGGTCGGCGAGTGCAGCAGCGTCCGCTCGTGCGCGCCGGTCAGGAACTGCGGGTTGGCCAGCAGGTCGACGACGTTGCGGTGGGTGACCCCGACCCCCTTGGGCAGGCCGGTCGAACCCGAGGTGTGCATCACGTAGAGAAGCCGGTCGGGGTGGATCCTCAACCCGGGGTTCTCCGCCACGGCTCCGGAGCCGGTGATCTCCAGGACGCTCCTGAGCGGGTCCTGCGCGATCGGGTGCCCGGTGTGCTCGGTGTCGACCAGGACGAAACGGGCGTCCGTCGCGTCCAGCACGTGCCGCAGCCGGGGCAGCGGATAACGCGGGTCGAGCGGCGCGTAGGTGCCGCCCGCCTTCGCCACGGCCAGGATCGCGGCGACCAGCTCGACGCTCCGCTCCATCAGCACCGCGACCGGCTCCTCGGGAACCAGCCCCCGGTCGAGCAGGGTGCGCGCGATGTGGTTGGCGCGGGCGTTGAGCTCGGCGTAGGTGACACCGGTCTCGCCGAGAACCACGGCGACCGTGCCGGGGTGGGCGGCGGCCTCGGCCTCGAACAGCTCGTGGACGCAACGGCCGAAGTCGGTCTCCACCGCGGTGTCGTTCCGGGTGACCAGCAGCAGTTCCCGCTCCTGGTCGGAGAGCACGTCGACGGCGCCGACCATCAGCTCGGGGTCGTCGGCCACCGCCCGCAGCACCCGGACCAGCCGTTCGGCCAGAGCCGTCGCGGTGCCGTGGTCGAACAGGTCGCAGGCGTACCCGATCGCACCGGTCAGGCCGTCAGGGGTCTCGGTGAAGGTGACATTGAGGTCGAACTGGGCGTGCGCCTCACCGACCGGCTCCATGGTCCCGCGCAGCCCAGCGAAGTCCAGCTCGGCGCGGGTCTGGTTGTCGAAGGTGACGACGGTCTGGAAGAGCGGGTGTCTGGCGGGCGTACGGGGCGGGTTGAGGTGCTCGACGAGCCGTTCGAACGGCACGTCCTGGTGGGTGTAGGCGTCCAGGTTGGTCGTACGGACCCGGTCGAGCAGTTCGGTGAAGGTCGGGTTTCCCGACAGGTCGGTCCGCAGGACGAGGGTGTTGACGAAGAAGCCGACCAGGTCGTCGAGTGCCTCGTCGGTGCGTCCGGCCGTGGGGGTGCCGAGCGGGATGTCGGTTCCGGCCCCGAGGCGGCTGTAGAGGGTCGCGACGGCGGCCTGCAACAGCATGAACAGGCTGACCTGCCGCTCGGCCGCCACCCGGACCAGCCGCCCGTGCAGTTCCGCGTCCACCCTGAACTCGGCGAGGTCGCCCCGGTGGCTGGGGACAGCCGGCCTGGCCCGGTCGTACGGCAGCGCCAACTCCTCCGGCATCCCGTCCAGTGCGTTGCGCCAGTGGGCGAGTTGTTCGTCCTGGACGGTTTCGAGAAGGTCGCGCTGCCAGAGGGCGTAGTCGGCGTACTGCACCGGCAACGGCGCCCAGTCAGGGGAGTCCCCGGCCAGTCGTGCCTGGTAGGCGACGGCCAGGTCGTCGAACAGTGGCCGCAGTGACCAGCCGTCCCCGGCGATGTGGTGCAGCAGCAGGACCAGCACGTGCTCGTCCGCGCCGTGCGACAGCAACCAGGCCCGCAGTGGCGGCTCAGCCGCCAGGTCGAAGGCGCGGCCGACGACCTCGGAAAGCTCACCCGTCAGGTGCAGCACCGGCCGGACGTCCTCAAGCACCTTCTGGTACGGCACGCCGTCCACCGAGGGGAAGACCGTCCGCAACGCCTCGTGCCGGTCGGCCAGGTCCCCGAGGGCTTCCTCCAACGCCCGGGTGTCGACGGAACCGTGGAGCCGTACGGCGAAGGGCGTGTTGTAGAGGGCGCTGGGTCCTTCGAGTTGTTCGATGAACCACAGGCGTTGCTGGGCGAAGGACAGCGGGACGTGCTCCGGCCGGGTCATGGCGGTCAGGGCAGGCCGTACGGCGCCAGCCTGCTCGGTGGCCAGGTACCGCTCCAGGCGGGCAACGTCCGGGTTCTGGAAGAGCGCCCTGATCGGCAGCTCGACTCCCAGGACGGTGCGGATCCGGCTGACCAGCTTGGTCGCGAGCAGCGAGTGCCCACCCAGATCGAAGAAACCGTCATCCAGGCTGACCCGTTCGACCCCGAGGACCTCGGCGAACAGGCCGCAGAGGATCTCCTCCCGGGGAGTGCGCGGCTCACGCCCCTCGGTGACGCAGATCTCGGGCTCGGGCAGGGCGCGGCGGTCGATCTTGCCGTTGGCCGTGACCGGCAGGGCCCCAAGCGTCACGACCACCGGCACCATGTACCCCGGCA
>NZ_JBEPEI010000008.1:0-346724 GCF_040300765.1 Streptosporangium sp. NPDC000239
CCCACCACCGGACAACAACCGGGCGAAATCAGCCGTGGCGAGCTGCCCCGGCGGCGCCACGACCACCCGGCCACCCGACAGCAACGGCACCCACAGCTCGTAGGTCGAGGCGTCGAAGGCCAGCGGGGAGTGGACCAGCACCCGGCGGTGCTCCTCTCCACCGAACCGGCCGTCGGCGGCCAGCGCCACCACGTTCCCGTGGGTGACGGCCACGCCCTTCGGCACCCCCGTGGACCCCGAGGTGAACATCAGGTAGGCCCGGTTGTCCGGCAGGACGCGGACGGCGGGACGTTCCCCGGCCTGCTCCGCCGCGTGCACCCGGATGGTCCGCAGCCGGTCAGAGCCGGTCAGCGGGTGTCCCTGGTGCGCCTCGTCCACCAGCAGCAGCCCGGCGCCGCTGTCGGCCAGCACGCGGCTGAGCCGTTCCAGCGGGTGGCGGTCGTCGAGCGGCACGTACAGGCCGCCGCCCTTGAGGATCGCCAGCAGCGCGGCCACCTGGTCGGCGGAGCGGTCCATCAGCAGCGCGACCGGCGTCTCCAGGCCCATGCCCGCCGCGGCCAGCCGGTCGGCCAGCCGTTCCGCCCGCAGGTCGAGGTCCCGGTAGGTCAGCTCCTCCTCGCCGCAGCGCAGAGCCACCGCGTCCGGGACGCGCGCCACCTGTTCGGCGAACAGCTCAGGGAGGCTCCGCTCGGGGACCGGCCCCGCGGTGCCGTTCCATCCGCCGAGGATCTCGGCCCGCTCCCCGGGCGTCAGGACTCCGGCCTGGCCGACCGGCGCCCCGGGGTCGTCCAGCAGGTGGCCGAGCAGTCGTTCGAACCGGCCGAGCAGGGTCGTGGCCGCCTCTCCGGTGATGACGGAGGGCTGGTGGTCGAGATGCAGGCCGAGCCGTTCGCCGGGGGTGACCGCGAGCAGCAGCGGGTAGTGGGCGCTGTCGGCGTCCTCGACGAGTGCGACGTCCAGGACGCCTTCGACGCCGAGAGGCGCGTTGTCCGGGTAGTTGCCGTAGACGACGACGGTGTCGAACAGGCCGCCGAGCCCGGCGCACCGCTGGATCTCGGCCAGCCCCAGATGCTGGTGGTCCAGGAGTTCGGCCTGTTCGGCCTGCACCCGGGTGAGCAGCGCCGCCCAGCTCTCCGCGGGGCGGACCCCGATCCGGACGGGGACGGTGTCGATCAGCAGGCCGACCATCCGCTCCACTCCGGGGATCTCGTGCGGGCGGCCGGAGACCGTCATGCCGAAGGCGACGTCGCCCCGGCCGGTCAGCCGGGTCAGCAGCACCCCCCAGACCGCCTGGATCACGGTGTTGACGGTCACGCCGTGCCGCCGGGCGAGCCGTACGAGCCGGTCGGTGGTCTCGGCGGGCAGCTCCCTCCGCAGCCGCTGGGGCGGTTCCGGCGCCCTCTGGCCGGGCGCGACCAGCGTGGGCTCCTCGAATCCGGTCAGCGCCGCGGTCCACGCCCGCCTGGCGGCCTCCCGGTCCTGCCGGCCGACCCAGGCCAGATAGTCCCGGTACGGCACGCGGCGCGGCAGCGCGGAGTCGTCGCCGGAACTCGCGTACAGGGCCCACAGCTCCTCGGCGAAGATCGGCATGGACCAGCCGTCGAGCAGGATGTGGTGGATGGAGGCGACGAGCCGGTGACGTTCCGGTGCGGCGCGCAGCAGCAGCCAGCGCACCAGCGGTGGGCGGGACAGGTCGAAGCGGCGGGCGCGTTCCTCCTCGACGATCCTCGCGGCGTGTTCCTCGAAGTCGTCCACGCCGGACAGGTCGATCTCGGTGAAGGGCGCCCGCGCGCCGTCCACGACGACCTGGAGCGTCGAGCCGTCCTCGCCCCGGTGGAAGGCGGCGCGCAGGTTGGGGTGGCGTTCCAGCAGCGCCGTGGCGGCGGCGCGCAGCCTGGGCACCTCAAGCTCCCCGGTCAGGTCGAAGCTGCACGCGGCGGTGTAGACGTCGGCGGCCCCCAGGTCGTACTGGGAGTGGAAGGCCATGCCGCTCTGCGTCGCGGACGCGGGCCACACGTCGCCGATCTCGGCGGGCCGGTGCGCGGCCACCAGGGCGTCCAGTCCGGCCTGGTCGATCTCGACGAGGGGGAAGTCGGAGGGGGTGTAGGTGTTCACGGTGTTTCGCCGTACGTGGGCGGCGATACCGCGCAGCGCGGTGAACCAGGCCTCGGCGAGTTCGGCGGTCTCCCGCTCGGTGAGCAGTTCGCCCGCCCAGGTCCACTCGGCCAGCAGCGCCGGGCCCTTCGGGGTGTCGAGGGTGAGGGCGTCGAGGCCGAGGGCGTGCGGCAGCGACATGCCGGGTTCGCCGCCCTCGCCCACCAGGTCGGCTCCGGCCAGCCAGTCCTCGCCGGTGACGTCGTCCATCGGGAAGCGGCCCAGGTAGTTGAACTCGATCCTCGGTTCGGGGTGTTCGCCCAGGACGGCCCCGGTCTCGGGGTTGAGGTATCTGAGCAGGCCGTAGCCGATGCCGTGGTCGGGGATGGCGCGCAGTTGTTCCTTGACCCGTTTGAGCGCGGCGCCGACTCCCGCGCCTCCGGCGGTCACCTCCGGCCAGGGAACCGTGCCCGGGTCGAGCCGTACCGGGAAGACCGAGGTGAACCAGCCGACCGTCCTGGACAGGTCGACCCCGTCGACGATCTCCTCCCGGCCGTGTCCCTCGACGGCCACGAGCACGGGCGTCCCGGAACCGGGAGTGCGGCGTGCGCGCCAGTGCCCGAGAGCGAGGGAGAAGGCGGTCAGCAGCACGTCGTTGACCTGCGCGTGGAAGGCGGCGGGGGCCTGGGTGAGCAGTGGTTCGGTGATCTCGGGCGGCAGCGCGAGGCGGAGTGAGCCGACGGTGGCGTAGGTGTCGCGGGCCGGGTCGAAGGCACGTCCGCCGAGCGGTGTCTCCGGTGTCCTCAGGGTCTCGGCCCAGAACGGCAGTTCGGCCACGCGGGCGGGGGACAGGGCCGCCTCGCCGAGCCGCCGCGCCCAGTGGCGGAAGGAGGTCGGCACCGGTTCGAGCGGCGTTCCCGGTTCGCGCAGCGCCGCCAGCAGGTCCGCCTGGAGGGTCCGCCAGGACACCCCGTCGACGACCACGTGGTGGACGACGAGCAGCAGGCGCGCGCCGTACCTGACCGCCTGGAGCATCACCCCGGCCTCGGGCCGCAGCCGGGCCGGTGCCGTGCGCGCCGCCGCCGCGAAGTCCGCCTCGCCGGTCACGAACTCGACCACGTCCCCGGCGCGCACGGCGCCCTCGGGCCGGGTCCAGAGCCGCCACGGCCGTACGGCGGGCGCCGAGGTCCGCATCCGCAGCACGTCGTGCCGGTCCAGTACGGCCTGCAGCGCGGCGGTCAGCCGTTCGTCGGTCGTCTCCGCGGGGATCGACAGGCTCATCGACTGGTGGTAGCCGTCCAGCGGGCCCCGCTGCGCGGCCAGCCAGGCGATGACGGGGGTCTGCGGGACCTCGCCGAGATTGGCGCCCGCCTCCTCCGTCACGGCGGGTCGTTCCTCGACCGTCCCGGCGATCCTGGCCAGGGCCGCCACGCTGCCCGCGGTGAAGACGTCACGCGGGCTGATCCGCAGCCCGGCCCTGCGTGCCTCGGAGACCAGCTGGATCGCGGTGATCGAGTCGCCGCCGAGTTCGAAGAAGGACTCCTCGACCCCCACGTCGGCCAGGCCGAGGACCTTCCGGTAGAGCTCGTGGAGGGTCCGCTCCAGCTCGTCGGCCGGGGCGGGCGTCCCCACGTCGGCCTGGCCGAAGACCGGGGCGGGCAGGGCCTTCCTGTCGACCTTTCCCGCCGCGTTGAGCGGGAACGTCTCAAGCACGACGACGGCGGCGGGCACCATGTAGTGCGGCAGCCTGCCCGCGCAGTGCTCACGCAGTTCGGCCGGGTCGGCCTGGCCGGTGACGTAGCCGACGAGGAGCCTGCGGCCGGGCTCGTCCTGCCTGGCCAGCACCACGGCCTGCCGTACGGCGGGGTGCCCGGCCAGGACCGCCTCGACCTCGCCCGGTTCGATGCGGAAGCCGCGGATCTTCACCTGGTCGTCGGCTCGGCCGACGAAGTCGAGCTGCCCGTCGGGGCGCAGCCGTACCCTGTCGCCGGTGCGGTACATCCGCTCGCCCGGCTCGCCGAAGGGGCAGGCCACGAAGCGTTCCGCGGTCAGGCCCGGCCTGCCCACGTAGCCCCGGGCCAGTCCGGGTCCCGCGACGTACAGCTCGCCCTCGACGGCCGGGCGCAGGGCGTCGTCCAGGACGTGGACGTGGGTGTCGCGGCAGGGCAGGCCGATCGGCGGTTCCTCGTCACCGGTCAGGGGGCCGCTCATGGTGGCGGTGACCGTGGTCTCGGTGGGGCCGTAGCCGTTGAAGACGGCGTGCCCGGCGCTCCATCGGGAGACCAGTTCGCGGGGGACCGCCTCCCCTCCGACGACGATGGCGCGCAGGGTCGGCAGCGGCACGTCGGGCAGGGTGGCCAGCATCGCCGGCGACAGGTCGGCGTGGGTGATCCCGTACTCGTCGATCAGGCCGGCGAGCTCCTCGCCGACCATCTGGCTCTGTTCGCGCGGCAGCACGAGGGTGGCGCCGTTGGCGAGGGTGTTGACGATGTCCGAGACGGAGACGTCGAAGCTGAGGGAGGCGCCCTGCAGTACGCGGCTGGTGCCGTCGATGCCGGTCAGGCCCGCGTGGGTGGCGACCAGGGCGGCGAGCCCCGCGTGGGTCACGGCCACGCCCTTGGGGGTGCCGGTCGAGCCGGAGGTGTAGATGACGTAGGCGGTGTTGGCCGGGGAGAGGGGCCGCAGCGGGACCTCCCCGGTCCCGGTGTCGGTGGAGGAGTCGGCCAGGAGGAGGGGGACGCCGCAGTCGGGCAGGCCCGGAGCCGTCTCCGCCGAGGTGAGGACCAGTTTCGCCCCGGAGTCGGCGACCATGCGTGTGATCCGGTCCGCGGGCAGGGAGGGGTCGACCGGCAGCCAGGCCGCCCCTGACTTGGCGATCGCGTAGACGGCCGCGATCGCCGTGACGGACCTCGGCAGCGCCAGGGCGACGACGTCCTCCGTGCCGACTCCCCGCCCGGCCAGCAGCCGGGCCAGCCGACCGGCCCGAAGGTCCAGCTCGGCGTAGGTGAGCCGGGTGTTCCCGGCCACCAGGGCGACGGCGTCCGGTGTCCTGGCCACCTGTGCCCCGATCAGTTCCGGCAGCGTCGCCGGGGGCACCCCACCAACCGCGGACATGCGGTTCCCTCCTTCGGCTTTCCCGTACGCGTCGTCGTCAGCTGTTGTCTTCCATGGCGGCGATCAGGCTCTTCGGCCGCATGTCGGTCCACGACCGCTCGATGTGGTCGAGGCACTCCTGACGGGCGGCCTCCCCGAACACCACCTCCCATCCGGCCGGGACCGGGCTGAAGGTTGGCCAGAGCGAGTGCTGGCCCTCGTCGTTGACGAGCACGAGGTAACGGGCGTCCGGGTCCTCGAAGGGGTTGGCCATGACGGTGTTTCCTTTCTCAGCGGTTCTGGGTCTTTCACCCGAGGACGAACAGGAGGTTGGAGCGGGAGGGGCGGCCGGCTGGCGGGGTCTCCAGGCGGGCGAAGAGGTCGCGGGCCAGCTCGGGAAGGTGTTCCGCGAGGTAGAAGTGGCCGCCGGAGAAGGCTCGTGTGGAGAAGGCGCGGGCGGTCGCCCTGGACCACGCGGCGACCGTTTCCGCCCCGACGCCCGGGTCGTCCGTGCCGTGGTAGACGTGGACGGGACAGTCCAGCGCGGTCGTGGCCGGTTCGGTGTAACGGTCCAGCAGGCGGTAGTCGGCCCGGATCGCCGGCATGATCAGTTCACGTAGTTCCAGGTTGTCGAAGACGCTCATGTCGGTCCCGCCGAGCCGTCCGACCCGTTCGATCAGGGCCTCGTCGTCGGCGTCCCCGAGCCCGAGCCTGGGCGCCAGCCAGGGCGCCGCACAGCTGGAGGCGAAGAGCGTTCTGAGTGTGATGCCGTACCGCGCCGACAGTCGTACGGCCACCTCGTAGGCGACCAGCGATCCCAGGCTGTGGCCGAAGAAGGCCAGGGGCGCGTCGTCGAACCGCGCGCAGGCGTGGGCGATGGAGTCGGCCAGTTCACGCATGTCCTCGGCGAACGGGTCGCAGAGTCGTTCCTCCCGTCCGGGGTAGCGGACCGCGAGGAGTTCGACGCCTTCCGGCACCGCCGATTTCCAGGTGCGGAAATACCCGGCGGAGCCGCCGGAGTGCGGGAAGCAGACCAGCCGGAGGTTCGGTCTGGGGCACGGATTTATCGCGTGGAACTGACGCTCCGAGGTCGCGACCGGGTTCGTCGGCGGCATGTCGCGTCCTTTCGTCGCTGGACGGTGGCTTTTCATGAGGGTTCTCGGGAGAGGCGGGGAAACCCGTGACGGGCGTCCGCGAGAGGGTTTTTTCCGCGCACACGGCAGCAGAATGTTCGTCTGAGGAAAGGGGTTCACCGGCGCCCGCTGTCAATGGGCGACTTCGGTGACCTGCAATAACGGCCGGCCGGAGTAAGAAGGGGCGGTGATCCGCCGTCATAAAGTCCGTGCCGAGGCGGGGGAGTCAAACAAATGGCGAGCCGGGTTCCGGGACCGGGTCCCACGGCCGGGCTCCATGTGCGTGGCCCGAACAGGCCACACGGGCCGCCGCCGGACTACCGCCGGGTCACTGCCAGCCGGTTCCGCTCTGGGCGACCACGGCGGCGGAGACGCCGGGTGCGGCGGTGTCCACGGCTCCGGCGGCGAAAGCGGCCAGGACGGCGAGGGCGGAGACGGCCAGGAGGGTGACGACGCGGGAGGGGAGGGTGCGCAGGCTGTCGAACATGACGAGAGTCCTTATCGGATCAGAGCCGTGTGGCTCCGGCTGGGCGGTCGGCGCCTCGTCAGGCCGCCTTCCAGGTTGCTCATCCCGGGGTGTGAGACTTATCTTCATCACCGTTTCCCCTGCTCGGAAGGGGATCGAGCTGGCCTGTCTATGCCGTGGCCGGAACCGTTCACCGGTTCATCCGGAGAACTCTCCGGGGGTTTCCCGCTCGACGAGCAGCTCGTAGAAGGGCCCGACGAGGGGCACCTGTGCCGTGACCTGCTCCCACTCCCGCAGTTCGTCGTGGGCGGCCAGGGCGCGGCGCACCACGGCGGCGGCCCGCTCCTCCGCCTGCTCAAGCCCGTCGGCGCCGAGGACGACCCCGAGCACCGGGTACGGCCTGGCGTGCGGGTGCACGGCGACATGCTCGATTCGCTCGTCGGGGACGGCCGTGGCCAGGACCCGGCCCGCCACGTCCGCCGGCAGGCCGCTTCCGGCCGACGACCTGACCTGCACGTGCACGAGGTACATCGGCGCTCGCTTTCTCGTGGCGAATTGCGATTGCCACTGACCGGCAGTGGGGAGGTATGTCATAAAAAATTAAAGTTTTTGGCGAAATGAACCTTGCTATCCCGGTTGGGGCTCTGCGACGATTCCGGTCAACGGCGATGTTCGATCCAAAAGGAAATGCAGGTGCTCACTTCCCTGGGGTTGACTAAGGTCGCTGAGTCTGTCTATCGTGCGATGCTGACCCGGCCGAACGAGGGCGTCAGCGAACTCGCCGAACGACTCTCCTGCGAAGCGGGCGACATAAGGTCCGCACTGGATGAGCTGAGCGAACTCGCTCTGATCCGCCCCTCGCAGCAGCAGAACGGACATCTGCACGCGGTCTCGCCCGACATCGGAATGCAGATTCTGCTCAGCAGGCAGCAGGCCGGTCTGATCGCGCAGCAACAGCGCCTTGAGGAGTCCCGCGCCGCCGCCGCCCGGCTCATCGCCGACCACGCCAGCCTCAGATCCGAGACCGGGGGCGCCGGGGTCGAGCAGATCGTCGGCATCGACAACATCCGCGACCGGATCGCGGTGCTCTGCCGTGCGGTGAGCAGGGAGATCATGACCTTCGCGCCGGACGGCGCCCAGACACCGGAGAACCTGGAGAGCGCCCGCCCGCAGGACGCGGCGGTGCTGGAGCGGGGAGTACGGCTGCGCGTCGTCTACCTCGACAGTCTGCGCAACAACCAGCCGACCGTCGACTACGCCAACTGGATCGTCCAGCGCGGCGCCGAGGTGCGGACCGTGGCGACGCTCCCCAACCGGATGATCATCCTGGACCGTGACACCGTCGTCATCGCCGTCTCCAGCGACAACACCGCCGCCGGGGCGGTCGTCCTGACCGGTGAGGGCACCGTGACCGCCCTGTGCGCGCTGTTCGAGAGCGTCTGGGCCAACGCCAGACCGCTGTCCAGCGCCGTCCCGATCAACGCGCACGGCCTGTCGCCGCAGGAGCAGAGCGCGCTGGCTCTGCTGGCCGAGGGTCACACCGACGAGGCCATCGCCAAACGGCTGGGCGTCTCGCCCAGGACCTCCCGGCGGCTGGCCGCCACGCTCATCGAAAGGCTCGGAGCCCGCAGCCGGTTCGAGGCCGGCGTGCGGGCGGTGCGCCAGGGCTGGCTTGAGCATTAGGCCCCCGAGTCCTGTGGTTGCGGCCACCGGGCGGTGCGGATGACACGCTTGCTCAGGGCGTAGACCCCGGCGGCCAGGAAGACGCCGCTGACGGTGAGCACCGCGGGAACGGGCCCGGCGTACTGCAGCAGGAGCCCGGCGACGAACGGGCCGAGGGCCGCGCCGACCGTGAGCATGGTGATGGTCGCGGTGATGGTCCGCCCGCGCAGGGCGTCCTCGACCTGGCGGAAGATCAGAATGTCGACCAGCACCATGGTCGCGGGCAGCGGCAGGACCGCCAGCGCCAGCACCACGCCGTACCACCAGAAGCCGAGCGGCACGGCCAGTGCCGCGGTGAGGGCGCCGCCCCAGGCGTAGAGCCCGATCAGCAGCGCGCCGGGGCTCAGCCTGCTGTGCAGAACTCCGATCAGACCGGCTCCGGCCAGCCCGCCGATCGACACGATCGTGAAGGCGAACCCGACCTCCGCCTCCGAGCCGCCGTTGGTCTTGATCAGGACGACCACCAGCAGGTCGAGTGCGGAGCCGCCGAGGTTGAGCACGCTCAGCGCGATGATCGAGGCGCGCAGCACCGGGACGCGCAGCAGCAGCGCGAGCCCGTCCAGCATGCCTCCGCCGGACCGCGCGCGCCGCTCCCTGCTGGCCTCCCTGTCCCGGGGTACGGCCAGCGCGCAGAGCGCGGACAGGAGGTACCCGGCCGCGATGCCGATGACGGGCAGGGTGCGGGATGCGGCGTAGAGCATGCCGCCGAGCGCCGGGCCGATGATCGAGGCACTGTGCGACCTGACCTCCTCCTGGGTCAGCGCGCTGGTCAGCTGGGCGGGCGGGACGACGCTTCGGGTGGCCAGCATGCGGGCCCCGCTGGACAGCGGCTGCGTGGCTCCGGTGACCGCCGCGACGGCGAGGAGGTGAACGACGCCGAACGTGTCGTAGGCCAGGGCGAGCAGGAGCGTGGCGAACGCCAGCGCCCGCACGAGTTCGGAGACGATGAGCAGGGTCCTGCGGTCGTAGCGGTCGAGCATCGCCCCGGCGGGGACGCCCGCCGCGAAGGCGGCCACCCCGGTGACCAGGCCGTACAGTCCGGCGACCATCGCCGACCGGGTCACCGCGAGCACCAGCACGGGGATGGCGACCAGGGCCATGTTCACCGACATCGCCGCGCCCGCGCCGCCGACCCACAGGGCCTGGAAGCGCCGGTTCCTGCGTAACGGCAGGTCAGCGGAGTCTGCCTGCGCCTGGGGCGTTTCTGTCACCGTCATCGTCTTCACTCTCGTTCTCGACGCCGTGATCATTCACATCATCACACCCATTCATGCTAACGTGAATGTTGACGGATGCGCTACTGTAACGCAACCAGTGAAGCTGACCGGCGATGGAGCCCGAGATGATGGAAGCCAGCCTGTCCGAGAGCGCGGTCGTCGACGTCCGCAGGATCACCGACCTGGAGACCCTCCGCATGGTCGCGGACCCCCTGCGCCTGTCGATCCTGGCCGCCTTCCCCAGCGGAGAGCAGGCCGACCCCCTCACGGTCAAGGAGCTGGCCGAACGGCTCGGCGAGAACCAGACGAAGCTGTACCGGCACATCAAACAGCTCGAAGAGGCCAACCTGATCTACGTGGCGCAGACCAGGGTGGTCTCCGGGATCATCGAGAAGCGCTACCGGCCGACGTATCGCAGGCTCACCATCGAGAACGACGTGTTCAACCTGGCCCAGGACTCGGAGGACTTCAGCGACACCACGCTGGCACTCCTCGAATCGGCCCGTGACCGGCTGCGCGCCGACCTGCGCGCGGGCCGGGTCCCGCTCGACCCGCCCGCCTACGGCCCCGACCTCAGCCTCCAGATCAGCAGCGTCCGGGTGAACATGACGCCGGAGCGGTACGTGCGGGTGCGCACCGCGATCACCGAACTGATCGAGAGGGAGGCCTACAGCGACGAGAGCCCCGGCGCCCTTCCCGTCGTCATGAACGCCCTCCTCTACCCGACCCTGGAGGAACGCGCGCCCTCAGCGGGGCCTGGCGAGTGACCACAGGGACACCGCCATGAGCAGGGCGACCAGCCCGCCGCAGATCATCACGGTGGAGACCGAGAAGGCGTCGACGACACGGCCACCGAGGAAGGCGCCGAGGGCGAAGGTCGCCTGGAAGGAGGAGGTGAAGACGACCGTGGCGGCCTCGGGCGTGTGAGGGCTCGCGGCGATGAACGACGCCTGCGAGCAGACGGGCACACCTCCGTACGCCAGGCCCCAGAGCACGAGCGACGCCACGGCCCCGACGACTGTTCCTCCGACCGAGGGCAGCACCAGGGTGGTGGCCGCGATCAGGCAACCGCAGACCGCGAAGGTGGCTCGCGGGTGTGCGACGACGGCCCTGCCCGCCAGGAAGTTGCCTGCGACTCCCGCGACGCCGTACGCCAGCAGGACGGCGCCGACGGCCGCGGGAGCCAGGCCGGTGACGTCCTGGAGGAAGGGCGTGACGTAGGTGTAGGTGCCGAAGTGGGCCAGGACGACGAGGAAGGTCGCCGACAGGGCGACGGCGGTACCCCGGGCGCGCAACAGGTCGAGCAGGACACGAGGGCTGGTGGCCTGCTGGGCGGGCAGTGGCGGTAGCAGCGTCAGCAGGGCGGCCAGAACCAGGACGGCCAGCGCGGCCAGGACCAGGAAGGCGGTCCGCCAACCGGCGAGGTCGCCGATGAGGGTACCGGCCGGTACGCCGAGCACGGAGCCCAGCGGTACGGAGGAGAAGATCACAGCGGTGGCGGTGCCGACGGCGGGCGGGGGCACCAGGCGACCGGCCAGCCCCGCTCCGATCGACCAGAAGCCGCCGATGGTGAGACCGACGAGCGCCCTGGAGATCAGCATGACCCAGTAGGAGGTCGCCACCGCGGCCAGCACGTCGGCCATGGCGAGCACCGCCATGAGGACGCACAGCATCACGCGGCGGTCCAGGCGCGCGGTGGTCAGTGTGACGGTGGGCGCGGCGACCGCGGCGACGACTCCGGGCAGTGTCATGGTCAGCCCTGTGGTGCCGTCGGAGACGCCGAAGTCGGCGCCGATGACGGGCAGCAGGCCGATCGGCAGGATCTCGCTGGTGACGATGGTGAAGATGCCCAGCATGAGTGAGACGACCGCGAGCCAGCCGATGAGGGGCGAGCGGGGCCGGGCGAGCGTGATGGTGGACATGGTTCCCGTTCGGACAGGTGCGTGTGGCGTACGGGCACTCAGCCAAGCAGCGACGAAGCACCGGGTACCGGCATGTTTCAGACCTGACCGATTCCTTTTCGCGGTGGCCGGGGTCTCCATGAGAGAGCGGCCGAGCACCGGGCCGATCTCTCATGGACGCACTGACCCGCCGGGTGCGGGCCGTGTCAATACCTCTCAGGTCAGATCTCGTCCGGACCTGACGGAGACGCGGCCCGCGGGCCTCGGCCGGAATCGTTGACGTCATGCGACTCCAACGAATGCAGATCTCGGCGCTGATCGTCCTCGCGCTGACCGCCGCGCTCGCCCTCGTGCCGCTGCCGGCGCTTCCCTACACCACGGGCTTCGCTCCCCACTGGGTGACCGTATCGGCCGCCGTGCTGGGCGCGGTGTTCGTGGTGCGACCGCACGCCGCGGGGTTGCTGCCCGCCGTCCTGCTGCTGTGGTCGGCGGGCGGCATCGTGCTTGACGCGTTCCGCGCGTTCTTCGCCGTCACGGGCATCCCGGCGGGGGAGTTCGCGCGGGTCGACTGGCCCGGGATGGCGCTGCGCGGGCTCAGCCTGGCGGGATGCGCGCTGCTGGGGGCGCTGGTCCTGCGTCACATCCGGGTGCCCGGCGGGTCGTGGCTCGGGTACAGCGCCTTCGCGGTCGGGTTCGTCTATCCGACGGCCAAGCTGTACTGGTCGTTCGGCGGCACGTTGCTGCGTCCCACGGGGTACGACGAGGGCCTGCCGTACGGCGAGCTGATCATGCTGGTCGTCGGGGCGGCCGGTTCCCTGGCGCTGGTCCAGCGGTGGGGGCGGTGGCTGCCGAGGCGGCTGGTGCTGGCGGGCGGTTGGACGGGCGCCGCTATGTTGACCACCATGGGAACCATGTCCGTTTTCGGTACGCTGTCGCAGCTGCTCGGCCTCACGCGGGGGCCCGTACCGCTGGCCGATCCCTCGGCCGTGGTGACGGTCGGGCTGGTGTACGGGAGCTGGCTGCTGTTCGGGCTGGCGGTCGGCGGGGCCACGCTGGCCTACCAGCGGGCGACGGTGTGATGACGCCACGGCGCGCGGACATGGTGTCGGCCTTCGTCGCCGGGGTGCCGTTGTTCTCGCTGTCGGTGGTGGTCGCGGTGCTCTCGGTGCCGGGAGCGCGCGCGGGCCTGCTCGTGGCGGCATGCCTGGTGGCGCACGTGGCCGTCGCGTACCGCCGGGCATACTGGGCGTTCCTCGTGGTCGCCGCCGCCTTCGCCGTCCAGGTCGCCGTGACCGGGCTGTTCCTCGTGCTGCCGTCGGCGTTGGTCTTCCCGTTCATGGTCTACTCCTGCGCCGCGTACGACCGGCGCCGCCCTCCGCTGGCCGTGGGCATGGCGGGGGCCGGGGTGGCGGCGGCCAGGTTCGCGACCGACTCCAGCGTGGCCGCCGCGGCCCTGGGACCGAACCCGTGGCTGCTGTTCGGGCTGCTGGCCGCGGTGGTGGTCTCGGCGTGGGGGTTCGGTCTGTACCGGCGGACCCAGCTCGCCTACGTCGACCTGCTGCGGGAGCGGGCCCGTGACGCCGCCGCGCGGGCGACCGCGGCGGAACGGGCCAGGATCGCCAGGGAGATGCACGACGTGGTCGCGCACGCGCTGGCGGTCATCGTCGCCCAGGCCAGGGGCGGCCGGTTCGCGCCCGCGCGCGCGGCGGAGATCCTGGCCACGATCGAGGACACCGGGCGCACGGCGCTCACGGACATGCGGGCCGCCGTCGGCGTGCTGCGCGCCGTACCCGGCGGGGCGCGGCCGTCACCGGGACTGGCCGACCTGCCGGAACTGCTGGAGCGCACCAGGGGGGCGGGGCTTCCCGTGACCGAGATCGTGGGGGGCACGGTCCGCCCTCTCGGACCGGGCGTGGAACTCGTCGTCTACCGGACGGTTCAGGAGGCGCTGACCAACACGCTCAAGCACGCGGGCCCCGGTGCCCGCGGCACGGTCATGCTGGAGTGGGCACAGGACGACCTGCGCCTCACCGTCAGCGACGACGGCAAGCCCCCGGCGGGGGCGACAGGGACGGGGAACGGGTTGACGGGAATGCGGGAGCGGGTGGGCGCCGTGGGCGGAACCCTGGAGATCCGGACGGGGGAGGCGGGCGGGTTCGTCGTCGAGGCGCGCCTGCCGTATCGGGCATGACGATTCGGGTCTACGTCGTCGACGACCAGGATCTGGTGCGTACCGGCACGGCGATGGTGATCGACGCGCAGGAGGACATGCGCGTGGTGGGGCAGGCCCGCGACGGGGCGGAGGCCCTGGCGGGGCTGCGCGCGGTGACGGCGGACGTGGTGCTCATGGACGTGCGGATGCCGCGCATGGACGGGGTCGAGGCGATCAGGCGGCTGCCGATGACGGACGAAGGGCCGAGGGTGATCGTCCTGACCACCTTCGACCTGGACGAATACGCCTTCGCGGCGCTGCGGGCCGGAGCGTCGGGTTTCCTGCTCAAGGACGCCCCCGCCGACGAGTTGCTGTCCGCGGTGCGGACCGTCCACCGTGGGGACGCGGTGATCGCGCCGTCCACGACGCGGCGTCTGCTCGACCACGTCGCGCGGCGCCTGCCGGACGTCACGCCGGACCCGCTGACGGAACGCGAACGCGAGGTGTTGCGGCACATCGCCTGGGGCGAGACGAACGCCGAGATAGCGGGATCGCTGTTCCTCGCCGAGGGCACCGTCAAGACCCACGTCGGCCGCATCCTGGGCAAGCTCGGGCTGCGCGACCGGGTCCAGGCCGTCATCTGGGCGTACGAACACGGCCTGAACAACCGTTCCTGAGCCCGCGTTCCCGCGCGAGACGACCCGGCGGGCGGGGAAGCCTGAGGGCCCGTCGAGCACCGTTTCCGGTGGTCACGCGGTTCTCAGGCGGCGCTCCGCCGTGACGCCCTGGAACGATCCATATGCGAGCTCCTCGGGAACCGGCCTACCATCCCGGGGCCGGGGCGCCGCCGCGAAACCACGGCAACGGACGCGGCGGCCCCCATTGCCCATCCGGAGTTCAGAGGAGCAACGTGACGATTTTAGTGACGGGGGCGACCGGCAACATCGGCCGCCATGTGGTGCGGGGGCTGGTGGGCGCGGGCCAGCGGGTACGCGCCATGGTCCGCGACCCGCGGGCGGCCAGGACGCGGCTTCCCGAGGGGGTCGAACTGGTCCACGGGGACTTCACCCGGCCGGACACCTGGCCGCGGGCGCTGAAGGCGGTCGAACGGGTCTATCTGTTCCCGTACGCCTATCAGGAGCCGGGGTCCGCCGGGCCCGGATTCACGGAGGAGGCCGTGGCGGCGGGGGTGCGCAGGTTCGTGGTGCACTCGGCCGCCGCGGCCGGGTTCGCCCCGTCCGACGATCCGAGCGCGCTGGGCCGTCACCTGGAGGAGGAACGCCGGGCCCATCGCGGCCTTGAGACGGCGGTCGAGGCCACCGGCAGGGAGTGGACCCACGTCCGCCCGGGTCTGCTCGCCGCGCGCGCCCTCGGCTGGGCGGGTTCGATCCGCGCCGAGCGGACGGTGCGCGAGCCGTACCCCGCCTCGGGGTATCCGCTGGTCCACGAGGCGGACGTGGCCGAGGTCGCGGTGGCCGCGCTGCTGACCGACGAGCATCTCGGCGCGGCGTACACCGTCACGGGCCCGGCCAAGGTCACCCAGGCCGAGCAGGTGTCGGCGATCGGCGCCGCCATCGGCGCGCGGGTGCGCTTCGAGGAACTGACCCCGTCACAGGCCCGCGTCCGGTGGCTCGCGGAGGGCTGCCCACCGGAGATGGCCGACTGGCTGGTCGAGTTGCTGGCCGCCGCCGTCGAGGGCACCGGCGCGTTGGCGCCGACCGGCACGTACGAGGAGATAACCGGCCGTCCACCGCGCACCTTCGCCAGGTGGGCCCGGGACCACGCGGCGGACTTCACGGGGGAGGCGGCATGACGATCCTGGTGACCGGGGCGACCGGGGAGGTGGGCCGGTGCGTCGTCACGGAGTTGCTGAGGTCCGGCCACGCCGTACGGGCCCTGACCCGGCGTTCCGCCACCGCCGGCCTGCCCGGCGGGGTCGAGGTGTTCGAAGGGGACCTGGAGCGTCCCGAGTCGCTGCGGGAGGCGCTGACCGGCGTGGAACGGCTCTATCTGTTTCCCGTGCCACAGGCGATCTCCGAGGTCGTCGCGCTGGCGGCCGAGTCCGGGGTGCGGCGGATCGTGAACCTGTCGGGTGCCCTGGCCGACGACGCGATGTTCGCGGACGGCTACCAGGTGGTCGAGCGCGCCGTCGAGGAGTCCGGTCTGGAGTGGACGCACATCCGGCCGGGGGAGTTCGCGCGCAACTGGCTGGACTGGGCGCCGTCGATCCGCGCGGAGCGGGTCGTGCGCCGTCCGTACGGCGGGGCGGTGACCCAGCCGATCCACGAGGCGGACGTGGCCGCCGTCGCCGCGGCGGTCCTCCTCGGGGAGGGTCACGCGGGCCGTACCTACACCTTCGCCGGACCGCGGTCGCTCACCGTCGCCGAGCAGGCCGAGGCGATCGGGCGGGCTCTCGGCGAACGGGTGCGCTTCGAGGAGCAGGACCCGGTGACGGCGCGGGAGCAGTGGGTTCGGCACGGCTATCCGGCCACCGTGGTGGACTGGCTGTTCGGGATATGGGCCGAGTCGGCACGTGATCCCGCCCCGCTCAACGAGGAGTGGGCGACGCTCGTCCCGCGTCTCACGGGCCGCCCGGCCCGGACCTTCGACGAGTGGGCCGCCGATCACGTGACGGCCTTCAGATAGTCACCGTCCGGGGAGGGGCCGGGCCCCCTCCCCGGGTTCGGCATGGGCCGCGGGGCTTACGAAAAGGGCACCCGAAGTGGGGAGCGAAGGTTACATCAACCCAGCTGTAACGCTAGATAGTCACCCGACTACCGTCGGTAACATAACGGGTGGTTGTCTCTCCTATCTCAGAAAGGACACCACCCCCATGCGTTTCTCCAGCCACCTGCTCACCATCGCCTTCGCCGCCGTCTCGGTCGCCGGCGCCCTGGCCGTCGCGGCCCCCGCCCAGGCCGACGCCACCCCCACCTACACCTGCGACCAGGTCCTGCCCGGTGCGGTCGTGCTGGGGCACGGCAACTGCGTCGCCTCCAACGGAGCGGCCACCGAGGGTGAGTTCCAGGGCGAGTCGCTGGTGGTCGCCCGCCAGGCGCCGGTGAGGTTCCACTGCCAGGCCGGTGGCCGCGCGCAGCTGCCCGACGGCGTCGTCGCGGCCGGTTGCCGACCGGCTTAGAACGTTCCAGGCGTCGTTCGTCCCGCGCGGCCAGGCGCACCCCCTCGCCCGCGCGGGACGGCCTCGCCGGACCGCACGGCCCCCGTTCCGGCTCCGGCCGGCGGGGGCCGCGTTCGTTCACGGCGCCCCACCGCGGAGCACGCGGAAGCCGCGCGGCGACAACGCGGCGACACGGCTACGGGACGGCCGCCTCAAGCTCCCGCTGGTCGAATTCGGAGCGGGCGTCGGAGATCTCCTGCTGGTGGTCCTCCGTCCAGATCACCAGCGTTTTGATCACCTCGTGGAGAGAGATGCCGAGCGGGGTCAGCTCGTACTCGACCCGAGGCGGCACCACGGGATAGACGGTCCGCTTGACCAGCCCGTCCCTCTCCAGGTTCCGCAACGTGACGGTGAGCATGCGCTGACTCACGCCGTCAACGGTGCGGCGCAACTCGGAGAAGCGCATCGTCTGGCGGTCAAGAAGGGCGATCACCAGCAGCGACCACTTGTCGGCGACACGGTCGAGGATGTTCCGTACGTCGCAGTCCGCCCGGACGTCCCACTGTCTTGCCTGGTCGGCATCGGTTCCCGTGCAGTAACTCAGTGCCTTTGAAGTGCCGTCTTCCATAGTTCCCCCACGGTGACGCAAGATTCCTTCGTTACTAAAGAGAACCACGGGAGAAGTCACTGTGTCTACCATCGTGAGATCCCCCCGGACCTGGGGGATGTTGTTCGTTCTTTGCGGAGCGATCTTCCTGGAGGGCATCAACGTCGCCATGCTCAACGTGGCGCTGCCGGCGATCCGGGCCGAACTCGGCCTGTCCACCGGCGAACTCCAGTGGGTCATCAGCGCCTACGTCCTGGGCTACGGCGGGTTCATGCTGGTCGGCGGCCGTGCGGCCGACCTGTTCGGCCGCCGCCGGATGTTCCTGGCCTGGCTCGGGGTCTTCCTGGTCGTCTCGGCCCTGGGGGGCGTCGCCGACAGCGGCGGGGTGCTGATCGCGGCCCGGTTCGTGGCCGGCGTCGCGGCCGCCGTCATGACCCCCGCCGGGCTGTCGATCATCACGACCAGCTTCGAGGAGGGTCCCCAGCGCAACCAGGCGCTGCTCGTCTACTCCGGTACGGCGGCGGGTGGCTTCTCGCTCGGGCTGGTGCTCGGCGGCCTGCTGGCCGAGGTGAACTGGCGGCTGGTGCTGTTCGTGCCCGCGGTGCTCGCCCTGGTCATCCTCGTGCTGGCCGTACGGCTGATTCCCACGACCCCGGCGGAGCAGGCCACGGACCGGCGGGTGGACGTGCCGGGCGCGGTCACCATCACCGGCGCGATCATGCTGCTGGTGCTGGGCATCGAGCGGGCCGCCCACGTGAGCGCCGGTCTGACCGCCGCCATCCTCCTGGCCGGACTCGCTCTCCTGGTGCTGTTCGTCCTGATCGAACGGAAGTCCCCGGCTCCGCTCCTGCGGCTCGGCATCCTGCGCTCCGGATCGCTGGTCCGGGCCAACCTTGCGGGCCTGCTGTTCGCCGCCGCCTTCTTCGGTTTCCAGTTCATCGCCGTGCTCTACCTGCAGGAACTGCGCGGCTGGAGCTCGATGCAGACCAGCCTGGCCATGCTCGCCATCGGCGCGGACGCCATCCTCGCCCCGACCCTCACCCCTCGGCTGGTCACCCGGTTCGGCAACGCCAAGGTCATCCTGGGCGGGCTGCTGCTGGCCGTCCTGTCCTACGTGTTGTTCTTGCCGATCGGGACGGACACCGTCTACCTGGCGATGTTCCCCACCATGCTCATCCTCGGCCTGTCCTTCGCCCTGGCCTACGGGCCGCTGACCATCGTCGCCACCGAGGGTGTCGACGAGAGCGAGCAGGGGCTGGCCGGCGGCCTGCTGTACACGTCCTTCCAGTTCGGCGCGGCCCTCGGGCTCGCCGCCAGCACCGCCGTCATCGTCGCCGCCGGCGAAGGTGATCCGCTCGGCGCCTACCGCGCCGCCCTGTCCGTCCCCATCGTCGCCGCCGTCCTCGCCGCCGCCTTCAGCGCGTACGGCCTGCGGAAGGAGTCCCTCCGATGACCACGTCCTTCGCCGAGATCGAGAGCGAGTTCAACGCCTACATCGGTGCCATCCGGTACGCCACGATGGTCACCGTCGACTCCGGGAACCGCCCCCGCACGCGCATCCTCATTCCCATCTGGGAGAACGTGGACGGTAAGCCGCGCGGGTGGCTGGCCACCTACAAGACCCCGGTCAAGGCGGCCCACCTGGCGGGCAACCCGCACACCTCCTTCTCCTACTGGAAGCCCGGCAACAGCTCGGTCGCCATCGAGGCCACGGCCACCTGGGACGACGACCTGGAGACCAAGCGCCACGTCTGGGACCTCTACCGGGCGACCAGCCCGCGCGGGGCCGGATACGACCTCGGGGCCTTCTGGAAGTCACCCGCCGACCCCAGGCTGCACGTCCTGCGCCTCGAACCCTGGCGTATCCAGGTGATCCGCGGCACGGATCTGCGCAGCCGCATCTGGACGCCTCCGGTATGACGCGGGCTACAGGGGTGGGGCCTTCGCCGACGTCGGCGAAGGCCCCACCCCTGAACGCCGTGGTGCGGGACCGGCCGTCACGGCAGGAGGGACCGCACGGATTCGGGTGTGCGGCCGACCACCGCCGTTCCGTCGTCCGCGGTGATGATGGGCCGCTGGATCAGGATCGGGTGAGCGGCCAGCGCCGCGATCCACCGGGGGCGGTGGCTCTCGTCGCGTGGCCACGTGGTGAGGCCCAGTTCGGCCGCCGCGGGTTCGGCGAGACGGGCGATGTCCCAGGGCTGCATGCCGAGACGTCGCAGCACGTCTTCGATCTCCTGGGCGGTGGGCGGCTCCTCCAGGTAGCGCCGCACGGTGTAGGCGGCGCCCGCCTCGTCGAGCAGTGAAAGAGCGGAGGCGCATTTGCTGCACGCGGGGTTGATCCAGATTTCCACGATGGTGATCCTTCCAGCTGCGGGCGTGCCGGCCATCCGGGCAGGGCGGTCAGGGCGGGGAACCGGCGACGCGAGCGGGCCTCGGCGCGCGGGGCGCCGAGGAGGGCGAGGCCTCCGTCAGCCGCCGCCGACGCCCAGGGCGGAGAGCAGGACGAGAAGCACGGTCACGACGGCGAACAACCCGTGCGCGGCGACCACGACGACCGGGAAGTGCCGCTCGGCGGGGGCGGTGCGCTCACCCGCCGACGGGACGGTGGTGGCACGGGCCCGGTACACCGGGATCCACCGGGCCAGCATGACGAACCCGAGCAGGGCGACGGGTACCAGCAGGACGAAGGCGATCCAGGCCAGCGCGTTCAGGTCGGCGATGAGGTAGACGACCCAGACGACCAGGCCGACGGCGGCCAGCGCGAAATGGCCGAAGATCACCGGGACCGGCAAGTGGCTACCGCCGCGGGCACCGCCGCGTGAGAGCCAGGTGCCGAGCATGTGGAAGCCGCCGAGCGCGGTGACCACCCAGGTGACCAGTGCGGCGATGTTCATGAAAACTCCAGATTGCTCATGGTGGCCGCCCCGGGGACCGTGCGGCGACCGATGCTGTCAGTGGGTACGGCCCGCGGGTGCGAACCCCTCGGCCTGTGTCGCCTCGTCGGCCACCCGGACGCCGTAGCGGTAGGAGAGCCTGCCGCCCAGCCATCCCGCCACCGCCAAGGTCAGGAAGGAGGCGGCGTTGAGGGCCAGCGGCCCGGCGGGGACGCCGCCGGTGACGGCCTCGGAGTACCGCCACAGGAAATTGCCGAGGTAGGCGACGGTCGCCAGCAGGTTCAGCGTCATGTGGATCAGCGCCAGCCGGAACGCGCGGGTGCCCGTGGGGATGGCGAACAGGTCCAGGAATCCGGCCATGGCCGCGCCCAGGGCGCCGACCACCCCGATCGCGATCAGCCACATCGCTCCCTGGGACAGGAAGCGCGGATCCGCCACGAACCGTGAGGCGATGTCGAAGGCCAGGCCGGCCGCCCAGGCACCGATCGGGATCGTGACCAGCATGGGGTGGAACGGGTGTCCGTACGGGCCGGCGAGCGCGGCGCTGACCGGCTGCTTGGCCTGGTGTGGCCGGGTTGTCATGACCACCTCCTTTTCACCAATGGATTTTGGTCTTATTAGGGGTGGCGGTCAAGCGATGCCGATGAGAAAGGCCTCCACCCATCATCCGACAGCGCATGCTGGCGTTATCGTGAAGGTGTGACCTCTGACATGAGCCAGCCGGCCTCTCCGGCGGACGCCGCGCTCGACTCCCTCAGCGTGCTCGGCGAAGGCACCCGGCGGCAGATCTTCGCCTTCATCCGCCGTGCCCGCCGGCCCGTCACACGCGAGGAGACCGCCGCCGACGTCGGCATCTCCCGCAAGCTCGCCGCGTTCCACCTGGACAAGCTGGTCGACGCCGGGCTGCTCCGCACCCGGCATGCGTCGCCGACCGGCCTGCGCAAGGTCGGACGGCAGCCCAAGCTCTACGAGCCGACCGACAGCCCCATCCAGGTCAGCATTCCCGACCGCCGCCACGAACTGCTGGCCGCTCTCCTCCTCCGGGCCGTCCTGGCCGAAGGCGAGAACGAGACCGCCGCGAACGCCGCCATACGCACCGCCAGGCAGCACGGCGACGAACTCGGCGGCCAGGACCGCGCGCGCCTGCGGCCTGGCAGGCTCGGCGCCGAACGCGGCCTGACCCTGTGCGAGCAGATGCTCAACCAGCACGGCTTCGAGCCTGCCCGCGAGGCCCCCGACCGGCTGCGGCTGCGCAACTGCCCCTTCCACCCCCTCGCCGCCCAGGCCCCCGACCTCGTCTGCGGCATGAACCACGCCTTCCTCACCGGATACCTGCAAGGGCTGCAGGCCGGAGCCGTTCAGGCGGTTCTCGCTCCGCGCTCCGGCGAATGCTGTGTCCAGCTGCAGCACGCGCAGCCGCAGGACCCGCCCAAGGCCGGCTGACACCCGGGCGGGCGCGAGGTCAGTTCCGGGCCGGGGCGCGCCGCCGTACCAGGGGGAGGTAGACCTCGTCGACGATCTCGACGAGGACGTCGTCGGGAGCGGTGGGGACCCCGCGCACGACGAACTCGTTGCGCAGCAGGACCATGGCCACGGTGGCGACCCGTGGAGTGAGCGCCTCGGGGGCCACCTCGCCGCGCGCGAGCGCGCGTTCCAGGACGGTCAGCCACGGGGCCGCGGCGTCGTCACCGGACCGGTCCTGCAACTGTTCCAGGAGTTCCGAGGTCCCTCCGGCCGCGGCGAACAGCTCGCGCAGGATCGCGCCCTGCGGGGAGCTCCAGTAGCGGTTGGCCTGGCGGAGCAGTGCCAGGACGTCGCCCCGCAGGTCGCCGGTGTCGTCGGGGGAGATCGTCGTGGTCAGCCGCCGGTAGGCGGCGACGCCGAGCGCGAGGCGGTTCGGCCAGCGACGGTAGATGGCGTTCTTGTTGGTCCCGGCTCGCGCGGCGACCCTGTCCATGGTCAGCCCGGCGTATCCGGCCTCGGCCAGTTCGTCGGCCGCGGCGCTCAGGATCGCCTCCTCCAGGGCGGCCCCACGCCTCCTGGTACGTCCCGCCGGACTGCCTGCCGCGTCCTCTGTCATGGCTCTTCCCGTAGTCGATACCGGCCGTGCCCTCCCATCCTTGTTGCCGTCCCCCCCCTCGCACAAATAGGGTACTTGGAGTACCTTAAAACTCCCTCCAGAGAAAGGCACAGCACGTGCGCGCCAAGGGCATCAGCTATGACACCGGCTTCGTCGTCAACGGAACGATCGGTCACCGGCGGTTCGCCGCGGAGAACGTCAGACGTGACATGCGCGCCATCCGCGACGACCTGAACTGCACCGCGGTCCGCGTCATGGGCGGCGACCCCGAACGGATCGAACTCGCCGCGGAGTGCGCCGCCGACCTCGGCCTCGAAGTCTGGTTCTCCCCGTACCCGCTCGAACTGACCGCCGGCGAGATGTTGTCGCTGTTCGCCGACTGCGCCGAGCGCGCGGAGCGGCTCCGGCTGAGGGGAGCCGAGGTCGTGTTCGTCACCGGCGCCGAACTCTGCCTGATGAACAAGGGATTCCTGCCCGGTGACAGCATCGACGAGCGAGTCGGGCTGCTGAGCAGGCCGGACCAGGTGCGTGAACAGATCGGCACGGTCGGCGCACGGGTCAACGACTTCCTCGCCGAAGCGGTGGCGCTCGTCCGCGAACGCTTCGGCGGAAAGGTGACCTACGCCTCCGTGCCGCTCGAACGCGTCAACTGGGAGCCCTTCGACATCATGTCCGTGGACCTCTACCGGTCGGCTGAGATCGCCGACCGGTTCGCCGCCGGTGTCCACGGACTCGTCGCGCAGGGCAAGCCGGTCGCGATCACCGAGTTCGGCGCGGCGAGCTACCGGGGGGCGGGGGACAGGGGAGCCCTCGGCCTGGAGGTCGTCGAGTACGACCCGGCCACCCGCGCGCCCGTCCGGCTGAACGGCGAGTACGAACGTGACGAGGCCGGACAGGCCGCGTACGTGCGTGAACTGCTTGAGGTCTTCGACGCCGGAGGCGTCGACAGCGCCTTCGTGTTCACCTTCGCGCTCTACGACCACCTGTACCGCCCCGGCGGCGACCCCCGCGACGACCTGGACCTGGCCAGCTACGGCGTCGTCAAGGTCCACGAGGACCCGCAGAGACCGTGGGAGCCCAAGGCCGCCTTCCACTCCATCGCCGCTTACTACCGCTCCTCGCCGGAACCCGCGGCCCGGTGACCACCGCCTCTACGGGGAGAGCACGAGCCTGCCGTTGACGTCTCCCGTCTCCAGCCTGCGGTGTGCCTGGGCGGCCTGCGACAGCGGGAGCCGCCCGGCGACGCGGGGACGCCACCGGGTCTCGCGCAGCAGGAAGGCGACGCCGCCGGCCGCGTCGGCGAGATCGGCGACGGAGGCGTTGCTGATCGCGAACCCCACGACGGAGGCGTCCCGGGTGTAGAGGGAGCCGAGCGGCAGCGCCGGGGTGGCGTGCAGCCCGGCCATCACCACCAGCCGCCCGCCGTGGGCGAGAAGACCGACCCTGGCGGCCAGGTCCCCGCGCCCCGAGGTGTCCACCCACACGCGGTAGCCGCCGGGCGCGGCCGTACGCAGGCCGTCGGCCAGGTCGGGGTCGCGGTAGTCGAGGACCTCGGCGGCGCCCAGCGCGCGGACGGAGGCGAAGTCCTCCGGACGCGCGGTGGCGACCACGCGCGCCCCCGCCGCCACGGCCAGGGCGACCGCGGCGGACCCGACGTTGCCCGCCCCGCCTCCGACGTGGACGTTCTCCCCTGCCCGCAACCGCCCGTGCCGGAACAGGGCCAGCCACGCGGTCGCCGCCGGGTGGGCGGCGGCGACCAGGTCGGCCTCGTCGACGCCCGGCGGAACCGGGTACAGCCGGTCGGCGGCGACCACGGCGTACTCGGCGAAGGAGCCCTGCCTGCCGGCGTGCCCCAGGCTGTTGCACCACACCGGCAGCCCCGGGGAGAAGCCGGTCGCGCCGGGTCCCACGGCGGCCACCTCACCGACCAGGTCCCGGCCGATCACGAACGGCGACGGCATGGGCGTGGGGTAGGCGCCCGAGCGCACGAAGATGTCCACCGGGTCGGCGGCGACCATGCGCACCCGCACCAGGACGTCGGTGGGGCCGATGCCCGGCACCGGTATCCGGCCGTAGCGGATGGCCTCGGCGGGACCGGGGCCCGTGACGTGGGCGGCGTACATGTGCGTGGGCAGGGACATCGGTGCGCTCCGTCGTGTTCGTGGTCCTCGGGTGCCGTAAACGCTCCCGAGCGGCACGGCCGTACAGAAGGACCGACACGCCCGTCGTCTCGATCTCACCGTGAGGAGCTCACTGCGTGGCGGACGTCCGCCGCAGATGGGCGAGGACGACCTCGCTCTGGCCGACGACGGAGTGCCCGACCCCCGGCAGCAGGCGAACCGTCGCGTGCGGGACGGTCTCGTTCAGGCGCCGGACGGTGTCCTGCGAGTCGAGCATGGCGTCACGGTCACCGACGACGGCCAGCACGGGCATGGTCAGCTTCCGCAGGGTGTCGTCGGAGAAGACCGGCAACCGCTTACGGGGGAGGAACTGCCGGAAGGTGAGGGCCATCCCCTCAAGGAACTCCTCGGAACCCGGCATGTCGAGCCCCGCGACCGTCTCAAGCGTTTTGCGCTGTCCCCACAGACCGAACCGGTTCAGCAGTACGGCCTTCGGCACCCAGCCCCACTTCTGCCTGCCGATTCCGGCGGGGCACAGCAGAGCCAGGCACTCCACCCGGTCCGGGCGGCGGGTGGCGTAGTCCAGCGCCAGCCAGCCACCGAGCGAGGCACCGACCACGGACGCCCTCGACACCCCGAGTTCCCGCAGGACGTCGTCCAGCCAGAGGGCGTACGCCTCGGAGTCAAGCGGAGGGCGGGAGGGGGCGCTCAGGCCGGGCTCACCGATCATGTCGACGGCGTGGACGCGGAAGTGTCCGGCCCAGGAGGCCACCTCCGCGACCCACATCGCCGCGTTGGTGCCCGAGCCGTGCAACAGCACCAGCGGCGGCGCGTCCTCGGGGCCGGAGACCACGACGAAGGTCTCTCCCTCGCGGGTCGGGACCCTCCGGTGCTCGTAAGGAACGGGCCAGGTACGCAGGGTCTGGACGTACCGTTCGCGGATGCGCCGGCCGCCGTCCTCGGTCCGGTAGATGGCGGTCATGGCCCGACCACCGCGCCGGTGTGCCTCGGAGTCCGCCCGCCGCCCGCGACGATGACCTTCATGTGACCCTCTCCTTCGTCGATGCGCCGTCCCCGCCCCGCCGGGTGCTCGCGCATCCGAACGAAGAGGGGAATCGCGATTCCCTAAAATTACCTTAACACCCCTCTTTGAGGGAAGAATAGGGAATATTAGGGAGTCGAGCAGGCCGGTCGCCGCCCAGGAAGCAGGAGGCAAGGGAGGCCGGAAGTCTCGACGGCCACCGTCTCAAGACCCCGCGGGGCCTCCGGGCCCGAGACGGGACGACCGTCACCGGGTCGCCCCGCTCTCCGAGGAGGTGTGAACCACCCCATGCCTCTCCAGGGCCTCGACCAGGCAGGACGGCCACGGGGAGGCGTCCTCGGTCCTAGCCCCCCGTTCGAGGGCCGCGGCGTAGGAGCGGGCGTCGAGGTTGCCGCGCACCAGCCGTACGGCCTCGATGTGCATCTCGTGGAAGGGGCGCAGGGTGATGAGGCCGACGCCCACGGCCTGGCGCAGATGACGGGCGGCGCCGAGGAGCTCGGCGGCCCGGTGGTACTGCCCGGCGGCGGCGACGGCCCAGGCCAGCGCCTCCGCTCCCCAGACGGGACCCCAGCGGTCGTCGATGTCGCGCTGGCGGACCAGAGAGTCGCGCAGCAGCTCGATGGCCGCGACGGTGTCGCCGAGCCGCAGCCTGGTCAGCCCGAGCGTCCACAGTGCCCATGATTGGGCCCAGGCCGCGCCGTTCGCCTCGGCCTCCTCCAGGTAGGCGTCTCCCGCGGCGCGCGCGACGTCCGGGACGCCGAGGAAGGCGCAGGCCATCGCCCAGAGCATGGTGGCCATGTGGGCGTCTCCCCGGGCACCCGCCCGCCGGAACATGTCCCTGGCCCGCGCCAGCACGGGGATCGCCCCGGCGTCGGAATGGGTGAGCATCGCATGGGCGCCCTCCAGATAGGTGGCGACGGGCGAGGCCGGAGCGCGGTGTTCGGCGAGATACCTCTCGGCGAGCCGGTGGTCGCCCTGCAGGAGGGCCACCCAGCTCAGCATCGCCAGCGCGTCGGTGCGCCGGGGGCCGGGCGCGGACAACGCGCAGGTGCGCTCCAGCCAGTGGCGGCCCTCACCGATGGTGCTGGTGAAGAACCAGGACCGGACACGGGTGAGGTTGACGGCGATCTCCAGGCCGTTGTCCGCCTGCCCCGGCTCGGTGACGCAGAAGTCCAGCGCCGTCCGCAGGTTGGGCAGCTCCCTTCGCAGCCGGGACAGCCACTCGACCTCGCGGACGCCGCACCACTCGGCCGCGGCGGTGGCGACCAGTCTCTGGTAGTGGTCGCGGTGGAGCCGCCGCAGCCGGGCTTCCGCGCCCATGTCGGCCAGTCTCCGCCCGCCGTACTGACGGATGGTCTCCAGAAGACGGTAGCGCGTACGGAGACCCTGGGTCCGCGCCAGCAGGACCGACTTGTGGCACAGGCTCGCCAGCAGATCCACGACGTCCCGGCGGGCGATGCCCGAGCCGGAGCACACGGCTTCGGCCGCCTCCAGGTCGAAACCGCTGGAGAAGACCGAAAGGCGCGCCCAGAGCAGGCGTTCCGGCTCGGTGCACAGCTCGTGGCTCCAGTCGATGACGTCCCACAACGTCCGGTGGTAGCGGGGCATGGCCCGGATGTCGCCGCCCAGCGGACGGAAGCAGTCATCGAGGCGCTCCAGGATCTCCGCGATGGACAGCGTGCCCAGCCGTACGGCGGCCAGTTCGATGGCCAGCGGGATGCCGTCCAGGCGCCTGCACAGCTGGACGACGAGGTCGTGGTTGTCGTGGGTGACACGGAAGTCCGGTGCCGCCGCCGCGGCCCGCGTCACCAGCAACGCCACCGCGTCGTAGCCGGTCAGCGGACGCTCCCGGGACGCGGCGGCCACGGGCGGCAGGGTGAGCGGGGGCACGACCAGCACGTGCTCGTGGCGCAGGCCGAGCCGGTGCCTGCTGGTCGTCAGCATCCGCAGGCCCGGGGCGGCCCTGAGCAGGGTGTCGGCCAGAGCGCCGACCGCGGCGGCCACGTGCTCACAGTTGTCCAGCACCAGCAGCAGCCGCCTGTCACGCAGGAAGTCGGCCAGGACGTCGGCGGGCGGACGCGCGGACTGGTCGCGGATTCTCAGCGCCTGGACCACGAGGTGCTCAAGTGGCCGTCCTTCCGGCAACGCGGTCAGGTCGGCCAGCCACACCCCGTCGGGGAAGTCCCCGGACAGCTCGGCCGCCGCCCGCAGGGCCAGCCGGGTCTTGCCCACCCCGCCCGCGCCGGTCAGGGTGACCAGCCGGTTTCCTCTCACCAGGCGCCCGATGTCGGCGAGCTGACGTGCCCGGCCGATGAACGTCGTCACCTCGGCGGGCAGGTTGCCGCGCACCCGCGGTGGGCTGACGTAGGCCAGCGCGGGGCTGGCGGTGAGCAACCGCCGGTGCAGTTCACGCAGCTCGTCGCCGGGATCGACGCCGAGTTGCTCGACCAGCGCGTCCCTGGCGTTGTGATAGCAGCGCAGGCTCTCGCCCCGGCGTCCCGACCGGTACAGCGCGAGCATCCGCTGTCTCCACAGTCGCTCCCTGAGCGGGTGCGCGGTGGTCAGCCCGTGCAGCTCGGCCAGCACGTCCTCGTGCCGTCCCAGCGCCAGGTCCGCCTCGATGCGAAGCTCAAGGGCGTCGAGCCTGCGTTCGTCGAGCACGGGGACGACGTCACGGCGTATGACCTCTGATCCGATGTCCGCGAGCGCCTCTCCGCGCCACAGGCGCAACGCCTCCCGAAGCAGCGTGGCGGCCTGCTCCGTCTCCTCGACGGCGGCCGCCGCCCGTGCGCGGCGCACCAGTGCGTCGAAACGGTGCAGGTCCAGCGTGTCGGCGGGCAGCTCGATCGCATACCCCCTCGGGTGCGTCGTCAGCGGGCACTCCCACCCCGCCCCGTTCAGCAGACGACGCAGCCGCAGCACGTAGTTCTGCAGCGTGTTGCGGGCGCCGTTGGGGGCGTCGTCCCCCCATACGCGTTCGATCAGCGTCTCGACGGTGACCACGCGATTGGCGTCCAGGAGCAGCGCCGCGAGCAGGGTGCGCAGCTTGGCCGCTCGGATGGTCAGGCGGTTGCCGTGGTGCAGGACCTCGACCGGCCCCAGAATCCTGAACTCGAAACCCAACCCTTTCACAGCGAATTGTAATCACATCATTACCCTCAGCTCGCAACGCGTCACGTACGGGCCCACGACGGAGCGGTGCGCGTGACCGGCGGGTGACCGGCGTGTCGGCGGCCTCCACCACGCTACGAGTGACCGGGGCGCGCGACCCCACGGCACTGGACGCGGGATCCCGGGTCGCGCCGCCCCGGTCCGCCGGAACGGGCACCGCCGTACGGCGTGCGAAGACAAGCGAAGGAGACGACATGACGACCAGGTTCCGTCCGGTGGCGCTGGCCGCCGCCGTGCTGGGCTCCGCCTGCCTGCTGACCGCGGGCCCGGCACACGCCACCGTCGCGACCGAGGGCACCGCCGTGCAGGCGCTCGGCGACGACGTCTACCGTGACTGGTTCACGAGCCACGCCAGGTGCGTGACCGCGGGCCAGGGCGGGATCGACCGGGGGCACTGGGGGCACTACACCTGCTCCGAAGGCGACGTGTTCTGGCACCTGTGGACCGACCGCTGAGCCGGCCCGCCGTGAGGGTGGTGCCCGTCGTGCGGACGGGCACCACCCGCGGGTCATGAGTTCAGGAATTCCAGCAGGTCGGCGTTGAACTTCTCCTTGTCGCCGGGCACCAGCGCGATGCCGTGTGAGCCGCCCTTGTACACCTTGTAGGTCGAGTTCGGGATGAGCTTCGAGGACTTGTCCGCCGAGGCCGCGATCGGCACGACTTGGTCGTCGTCACCGTGGATGATCAGGGTGGGAATGTCGAACCTCTTCAGGTCCTGGGTGAAGTCGGTGGCGGAGAAGGCGTCCACGCAGACCACCCCGGCCTCGATGTTCTCGGCCATGGCCATCAGCCAGAAGGCGTCCTTGTTGCCCTGCGTCACCTTGTTACCGGGCCGGTTGGCGCCGAAGAAGCCCTCCGCGGAGTCCTTCCAGAACTGCGAGCGCTCGGCGAGGATACCGGCCTTGATCTTGTCGAACACCTCCTGGGGAGTGCCCTCGGGGTTGTCGTCCGTCTTGAGCATCAGCGGCGGGACCGCCGACAGCAGCACGGCCTTACTGATGCGGTCGGTGCCGTGCCGGCCGATGTAGCGGGCCAGCTCCCCGCCTCCCATGGAGTGCGCGACCAGCGTGACGTCACGCAGGTCGAGCTTGGTGATGAGGTCGTTGAGATCGTCGGCGAAGGTGTCGAAGTCGTAGCCGTCGTGGGGGTGACTTGAGCGGCCGTGCCCCCGGCGGTCGTGCGCGATGGCCCGGAAGCCGTGGTCCTTGACCAGTTTCAGCTGGTCCTGCCAGGCGTCCGCGTTCAGCGGCCAGCCGTGGATGAAGACGACCGGCGGCCCGCTGCCCCAGTCGTAGAAGAAGATCTCTGTGCCGTCGCGCGTGGTCACGTAAGGCATGCCGTACCCTCCGAAGGTCTCCTGGGACGCGGCCTGGCCATGGATGGCCGGTGGCTCCGGTGTCGTCACGGAGGCGATACCGCCGGAGGGGCAGAAATAAGGCCAAAGCGAGGTCTGCGGATTTTTACCCGTCGGCCGGAATCGCTCCGCCGGTCCTGGGCGGACGGATTCCGGCCGGGGACCTCTCGACGTGTCCCGGCGAGGTCAGTTCCCGCGTTCGTGCCCGGCCGCCCTGAGCGCCTCGCCGAGAACGCGAACCGCCTTCGGCCCGACTCCGTGCATCGCCATCAGTTCGGCCTCGGTCAGTTCGGCGACCTGGGCGAGAGTGGTGATGCCGACGCCGGCGAGCGCCCGGGTGGCGGGCCCTCCGATGGCCTTGGGCAGGTCCCCGGTCTCACCGGCGACCGCCGTCTCTCCGGCGGCGGCCTGCCGCGCGAGCTGTCGCGGCGCGTGGGAGAACCAGGCGCGGCGCACCCAGTGGTTGAGCTGCTGACCGTCGATGTCCACGAGCGGGACACGTACGCCGGCCGACGTCCCGTCGTGGGGCAGCGGCTCCGCGGTCGGGTACGCCGCGAGAACCTTCTCCGCCTCCGTTGCGGGGAGGTGAAGGTGCACGTGGTCGTTGTCTCCCGTCGAGGCGAACAGGCTGCCGTGCACGGTGAACGCGATCACGCCGGGGCGGTCACCCTGCTCGGCGGTCCCGGGGAGGGAGAGCGCGGTCTTGCGAAGCTGGGCGAAAGTCGTCATGGGCCACTTTGGCATGCAGGACCGACAGAAGCTCCGTACGGCACGGATCGGGGGACCTCTCGGCGTCGTCATCGACGCCGAGAGGTCCGCCGTGTTCCCGCGCCGGCGAACGGCTCGGATGTCCTGGCGGCCTCCGGCCCGAAGGCCGGAGCGCTCAGGCGGGGAAGGACGCCACGTCGCGGTCGTAGTGCCGGTGCCGGACGACGGCGTCGACGAACCGCTGGACGAAGTCGTCTCCCGCTGAGGCCTCGACGACCCCCTGGCGGCCGGGCAGCGCGGCGGCCCGCAACAGGGCCTCACCGTCCGGCAGCACACCGATGGCCTTGCCGTGCTTGAAGGCCTCGCGGACGAACTGTACGGCGTAGCCGTCGTCCGCCTGCCCCTCACCGCCGGTGCACAGCACCGCGTCGTACAGTACCGACGAGGCCGCGCTGACCTGCTTGTCGACCGACAGCGGCCCGGCCATGCCCTCGTGCGGGGCGACCACGTCGCAGATCGCCTTCCCGTTCTCCAGCTCCTGGATCACGGGGTAGAGCGCCTCGGCGTCGGTGTGGTCGCTCACCAGGACCGCGATCTTGCGGGTGGCCAGGGACGAGGGCTGGTCGGCCTGGCTGAGCGCGGGGGAGGACCTGCCGTGGTTGACGCCCCTGGCCGTCGGCGCGGGCAGGCCGAGCCCCGCGGCCACGTGCGCGGCCAGCCCGGTGTCGACGTTGGTCAGCCGCTCGACCACCTGCTCCTTGATGTAGCGGCGCTCGACGTGCCCGAGTTCGAACAGGAACGCCTTGACGATGTGGTCCTTCTCCCAGGGGGCCATGCTGTTCCAGAACAGCGTGGCCTGGCTGTAGTGGTCGCCGAAGCTGGGGCTGCGCTTGCGGATCTTCTCGCCCTCGACCCGTTCGGTGTAGTGCCGGAAGACCCCGGTCATGTCACCGCTGAGCACGCCGGTCGCCGGGCAGCCCCCGCTGATGGAGTTCTTGGAGTAGCTCGTCCGGCTGGTGTGGATCATGTGCTGGTGGAAGCCGTCGCGGTTGTCGTTGTGCACCGGCGCGACCGCCCTGTTGATCGGGATCTGCTGGAAGTTCGGGCCGCCGAGGCGGAGCAGCTGGGTGTCGAGGTAGGAGAAGTTGCGGCCCTGCAGCAGCGGGTCGTTGGTGAAGTCGATGCCCGGCACCACGTTGGCGGTGCAGAAGGCGACCTGTTCGGTCTCGGCGAAGAAGTTCTCCGGGTTGCGGTTGAGGGTCAGCTTACCGACCGCCCGCAACGGCACCTCCTCCTCCGGAATGATCTTCGTGGCGTCGAGGAGGTCGAAGTCGAACTTGTGCTCGTCCTCTTCCGGCACGAGCTGGAGGCCCAGCTCCCACTCGGGGTAGTCGCCGTTCTCGATGGCGTCCCACAGGTCACGGCGGTTGAAGTCGGGGTCGTTGCCCTGGATGCGCAGCACCTCGTCCCACACCAGCGAGTGGGTGCCGAGCTTGGGCCGCCAGTGGAACTTGCAGAAGGTGCCCCGCCCCTCGGCGTTGACCAGCCGGAAGGTGTGCACACCGAAGCCCTGCATCATCCGGTAGCTGCGCGGGATCGCCCGGTCCGACATCAGCCACATGATCATGTGCATGGTCTCCGGCTGCAGTTGTACGAAGTCCCACAGGGTGTCGTGCGCCGACTGGGCCTGCGGGATCTCGTTGTGCGGTTCGGGCTTGACCGAGTGCACGAAGTCGGAGAACTTGATCGCGTCCTGGATGAAGAACACCGGGAAGTTGTTGCCGACCAGGTCGTAGTTGCCCTGCCGGGTGAAGAACTTGGTGGCGAACCCGCGCACGTCGCGCACCGTGTCGGCCGACCCGCGCGAGCCCGCGACGGTGGAGAAGCGCACGAAGACCGGGGTGACCAGCGAAGGGTCGCACAGGAAGTCGGCGCAGGTGTACTCGGCCAGGGACTCGTACACCTGGAAGACGCCGTGCGCGCCCGAACCGCGGGCGTGCACCACCCGCTCCGGGATGCGCTCGTGGTCGAAGCGCATCACCTTCTCCCGGAAGTGGAAGTCCTCCAGGATGGTCGGGCCGCGCTCACCGATCGACAGTGAGTTGTCGGTGTCGTCGACACGGACGCCCTGGTCGGTGGTGTACCGGGTGTCCGCCGAGTCCACCCGATACTGGTCGAGCTGCTGCTGTTTCCGGTTGCCGTCGTCTGCCACAGGTCCCCCACGGTCGAGATGAGATCGAAGCCGGGGGGCCAATCGCGCTTATACCCCCATCACCCACCCGGTCACCCCGGTCAGTCGTGAGCACCGTGGGATTCCCGGCGGATCCGGCGCGTCGCCGGACCCCTAGGAAGACTCATCCGCCGTTTCCGCGAGGACGGCCGGTACTCCGGGCGTCGTCCTCGTCCCAGCCGCGTGGAACGGTCCCGTCCGCGAGGCGCGTCTCCTCCGGGGTGCGGGCGAGGCGACCCTTGACCCTTGGTTTGCCCGCCTGGTACTAATCGCCAACCTTGTCCTCACCCTCCGCACCCCGGAGGGTCCAGAGGGTGGGGACGCCATGCGGACTTTCACGTCCGCCATGACCAGGAGGTTCTCCGTGAGGAGTTCACTCAGACGACCTCGGCGACTTGAGCGACTGACCGTCATCGGTGGCCTGGCGACCGCGTTGTCCCTCGGGACCGTTCCGGCGTCCGCCGGTGGCGTACAGCTTCAGGCGCTGCCAGGCTCCAACCTGACGGCCGCGGCGTCCGCGACGGCGGACGCGCCACTGCCGGACTACGACAAAGAGATCGTCGGCCGGTTCGACTCGGCCAACTCCGTCAACCACATCCGGCACCTCGCCGTGGACATCGGCCCACGCCTGAACGGCACCCCGCAGGAGCGGGAGGGCGCGGAGTACATCGGCGGGATCCTGAAGTCCTACGGCTTCAAGGTGACCCTCCAGCAGTGGGGCCCGGTCTCGACCAAACGCGTCGCGAAGGTCACGTCCTCGGACGCCGACCTGCCCGGCGGGCCGAACTGGCAGATGGCAGCCTCGGCCAGCGGGAAGTTCACCGGCGACACCGGCGTGAAGGGCCAGGTGGTCGACGCCGGGACGGGCCAGTCCGCCACCGAGTTCCCGGCCGACACCGAGGGCAAGATCGTGCTGATGGACTACAGCACCAACGCCACGGTCCGCAACACCGCCGTGGCCAACGCGGTGAGCCGCGGCGCGCTCGCGGTCGTCCTGGCCTACCCGACCGGCAACTCCGCACCACCGTCGTTCACCCTCACCACTCCCCAGCCGGGGATTCCGGTGGTCGGCGGCGGCAGCGCGCACAGCGCCTGGCTCAGGGGACTCCTGGCCAAGGGGCCGCTGACGCTGACGATCGCGACGAACGAGTACGCGAACCCGATGGGCACCAACGTCATCGGCATCCGGCCCGCGGTCGGCGACCCGGACGGCACCACCGCGCCCATCGTCATGGTCGGCGCGCACATCGACTCGGTGCTGGGCGCGCCCGGCGCCCACGACGACGCCTCGGGCAACGGCGTCTCCCTGGAGGTCGCCCGGGTCCTCAGCCAGTACCCGCTGGACAAGGAACTGCGGATCGGCGGCTTCGGCGGTGAGGAGGGCGGTCTCCTCGGTGCCCGCGCGTACGTGAACACGCTGACCGCGGCGGAGAAGGCGCGGTTCGTCGGCGAGTGGCAGATGGACATGGTCGGCACGCCGTACGAGCCTGCCCGGCTGTGGGCGCTGACCCCGAACGGTCAGTCGAACTACGTGGTCCAGGAGGCCTACGAGTCGGCCGCCCGCGTCGGGTTCGACGGGCTGCGCAACTGCAGGCTCGGGCAGAGCGACCACCAGGCGTTCTACGACGTGGGCATCCCGTCCTCGCTGTTCATCTGGCTCGACTATCGGCCGCCGGCCCCGCCGGCCGTCTGCGGTCCCACGGGCGGGACGTACGTCACCGAGCCGCAGTACCACAGGCCGACGGACACGATGGACAACATCAGCCCCGAAAGGCTGCAGACCACCCTGGACGTCGTGGGCGGCGCGGTGGCGCACAACGCGCTGAACGCGGTGACGGTGTCCGCGCTCTCGGACGCCGGTCAGCCGCTGGCCGGGGCGCAGGTACGCGCCGACTGCGGCAACGGCCCGCGTGCCCTGGGCACCACCGGAGCCGACGGCAGGCTCAAGGCTGTCTTCCCGCACATCACGTGCGACTTCTCCGTGACCGCCGAGGGCGCGACGGCCACCGAGCGCGGAGTGGCGATCTCCGGTGACCGCGCGGTGAAGGTGACCGTCGACCTCACCAAGCCGACGATCTCCCTCACCAGGCCCGCCGACGGCGCGGTCTACACGCTCGGGACGGCCACGACCGCGTCGTACCGGTGCGAGGACAACCTGTCCGGGATCGCCGGCTGCACCGGCACGGTGCCCGACGGCGGCCCGCTCGACACCTCCTCCGTCGGCTTCCACGACTTCACCGTCAAGGCCGTCGACAACGCGGGCAACACCGCGAGCCGGAAGGTGACCTACCAGGTCGTCTACCCCTGGCAGGCCTACTTCCCGGAGACGATGTCGGGCAAGGCGGGCAGCGCCGTACCGATCAAGTTCAGCCTCGGCGGTGACCGCGGCCCCGACGTCTTCGCCCCCGGCTACCCGGCTTCTCAGCAGGTGGCCTGTGACACCGGGAAACCGATCGGCCCGGCCGAACCGACCCGTAACCCGGGCAACTCGAAGATCAGCTACGGAGGCGGCCAGTACAACTACGTCTGGAAGACCGACAAGAGCTGGTCCGACACCTGCCGTCAGCTCCAGCTGAAGCTCGACGACGGCACCGGCCATTTCGCCGTGATCACGTTGAGGTAGCGGCGTAGCCGCGACACGACCGCCCGGCCGGGAGACGGGATCGGCCCCGTTCCCCGGCCGGGTTTCCATCGGCGCCGTACCGGCCCGGTCCGTCGCCGGAAACCGGATCCGGGCCGGCGGCGCGGCTCCGCCCGCCGCGACCTCGGTGGGGATGTCGAGCACGGTCCGCCGTCACGTGGCGTCGGACTTGCGTCTGCGGTAGGCCCGCTGGCGGCAGGAGGGGGAGCAGTACGCCCTGGGGCGTCCCGAGGAGGGTTGTTCGACCGGCGTGCCGCACACGACACACACCCCTGTTTCGTCACTTGTTTCGTAACGTTTTTTGACCAGCAGTTCGATGCCGTCCAGCAGCCGGGCGAGGCCGAACTCGAAGGGGTCCTCCGGCCGGTCGTAGCCCCCCTCCTCCCACAGGCGAGCGATCACGGGGTAGCCGTTCAGCTGCTCGAACAGCGTGTCACGGCTTCCCCACCACTCCTCCTCACTGAGGCCGCTGTGCCGTTCGGCCTCGGCCGCCTCGACCAGCAGCAGCGCCTCCGAGTCGACGAACCTGCCGACGAGACCGGCCACCGCGATCACCTCGGAGGGGGGCAGGCCGGTCTCGGCGACCACGCCGAGCATCTGCTCGTAATGCGCGATGACGTTGGGGCCGGGCACGTGGCGCCCGCCCCGTATCTCCGACAGCCAGGGATGACGGCGGCGCAGCTCCCACCCCTGCCTGGCGCACGCCTCAAGCCGCGCCCGCCAGCCGTCCCTCCCCGTCGCGTCCACGTCCGCGTCCACGTCCGCATCCACGGTGCCCGGGCTCTCGCCCGTCACCGCGTCGCGCATGAGGTCGATGAGCTGCTCGCGGCCGGACACGTGCCGGTAGAGCGACATGGTGGTGAAGCCGAGCCGCTCGGCGACCTTGCGCATGGACAGCCCGGCCAGCCCCTCGGCGTCGGCCAGCTCGATGCCCGCGCGCACGATCCGGCCCAGGCTCAGCCCCCGCCTCGCCTCCGCGCCGTCCCGCCGCCACAGCAGTTCGACCGTGCGCTCAGGATCGTTCACCTTGTCATCCCTCATGTTTATGGTATACACCATGTGCACACCATAAACATGTTTCGAGGGGACACATCCATGATCGAACTGTTCGTCGCCCCCGACGGGGACGACTCCGCCCCGGGGACGCGGGAACGCCCGTTCGCCACCCTCGGCCGTGCCGGGCTGGCGGCCCGCGCCCTGACCGGCGAGGTCGTCGTGCGGCTCAGGGCGGGCGCGTACGCGCTGACCGAGCCGCTCGAACTCACCGCCGCCCCCGGCCGTGACGGCCGTGACGGCCGTGTCACCTACCAGGCCCACGGGTACGGCACCGCCGAACAGGAGGAGGTCGTCGTCAGCGGCGGCCGTACCGTCACCGGCTGGCGGGAACTGGACGGCGTGTGGCTGGCCGACGTCGGCGACCTGGAAACCCGCCAGCTCTACGTGGACGGCCGGCGGGCCGAACGGGCGGGTGTCGAGGCCCTGCCCGGCGAGATCACCCTGACCGAGACCGGCTACACCACCGACAGCACGGCGCCGTCGGCCTGGCGCAATCCGGGCGACGTGGAGTTCGTCCACCGGGGCGTCTACCCGTGGACCGAGGCCCGCATCGGTGTCGCCTCGGTCACGACCGGCGGCGACGGCACGGTGATCACCATGGCGCAGCCCGCGTTCGGACGCGCCCTGGAGCTGTACAACTCCACCTGGCAGGGCCAGACCTCACGGGGACCCGGCCTGCCGACCAGGGTGGAGAACGACGCCTCCTTCCTCACCGAGCCCGGCACGTTCGTCCTGGACCGCTCACGCCCCGGGCGGCACGTCCTGCGTTACCTGCCCCTGCCCGGTGAGCACCCGGAACGCACCCGGGTGGTCGCGCCGGTCCTGGAGACACTGGTGCGTGTCACCGGCGGGCGCGGTGTGACCTTCCTCGGGGTGACGTTCGCCGAGGCCACCTGGCTGCGGCCGAGCGGGCCCGAGGGCTTCCTGCACTACCACGGCAGCGGCTTCCACGTCGGCGGCCCGATCGACACGGTCCCGATCGACGACGCTGGCTCCTCGGTCACGGTGCCCCGGGAGCCCGTCACGATCCCGGCCTGCGTGGTGGTCGAGAACGCCTCCGGCGTGCGGTTCGAAGGGTGCCGCTTCACCCGGCTCGGCGCCACCGGACTCGGTGTCTCCACGTCGGAGGACGTCACGGTGCGCGGGTGCGACTTCGACACGCTCTCCGCCGGGGGGATCGTGGTCGGCGGCAGTCGTTCGGTCCTCGTCGAGGACAACCGGGTCCACCGCGTCGGCCTGGAGTTCTCCGGCTCGCCCGGCGTCGCGCTGAACGGCACGACCGGATGCACGGTCGCGCACAACCACATCGCCGACGTGCCCCACTGCGGCATCGTCGCCGGGCCCGGCACGGGCACCCGCGTCCTGAACAACCTCACGAGCGGCACGATGCAGGTGCTGGCCGACGGGGGAGGCGTCTATCTCGCCGGTCCGCAGGGCGGCTCCCACGACTCGGGGGCGGTCATCCGGGGCAACGTCATCGAGGACACGCGCACGCCGTACAACTTCGGCCTCTACACCGACTACGGCGCGGCGTGGGTGACGGTCGAGGAGAACCTGGTCGTCAGGGCCGACAGCACGGCTGTCCTGCACGTGTCGCCGCCGCTGGACAACGTCGTCTACCGGGGCAACCTGTGGGACGCCGACCCGGTCGGCGCCGACGCTCCGCCGCCGGGGGTTCTCTACGAGGACAACGTCACCTTCACCGGCGGGCCGGAGCCGGAGGCCGCCGCCGCGATCCGGGCCCGGGCCGGTCTCCTGCGGAAGGCCCCGGCGCCGTCCTGATCCGGGGTCCCGTTGACGCCCTCCCGCCCGCCGTACGGCTCTAATGGAGGGACTGCCGGACAACGTCGAGGAGACCGTCGTGACGACACGACCGCCCCTGCCGCCCTTCACCCTGGAAACCGCGCTGGAGAAGGTCCAGGCCGCCGAGGACGCCTGGAACACCCGTGATCCGGAACGGGTCGCGTCGGCCTACACCGAGGACTCCGTGTGGCGTAACCGCGACCGTTTCGTCACGGGCCGGGCGGAGATCGTGGCGTTCCTGCGGGAGAAGTGGGACCGGGAGCTTGACTACGCGCTCCGCAAGGAGCTGTGGGGGTTCCACGGTGACCGGATCGCGGTGCGCTTCCAGTACGAGTGCCGGGACTCCTCCGGTCAGTGGTGGCGCAGCTACGGAAACGAGCTGTGGGAGTTCTCCCCGGAGGGGCTCATGAGCCGGAGGGAGGCCAGCATCAACGACACGCCGATCTTCGAGGACGACCGGCGCATCCACGGCCCCCGTCCGGCCGACCAGCGTGGCGTCCCGCTTCCGATCCGCTGAACAGATCGTTTCGATCGACGCTCGGATGTCTAGCGATGCTAGAATCGGGGGATGTCGGTACGGGAACGCAAGGAGCGCGAGCGGGCGCACCGCCACCAACTGATCGTCACGACGGCTCGGGAGCTCGCCGAGGAGCAGGGGTGGGAGGCGGTCACCACACGCCGCCTGGCCGAACGCATCGAGTACAGCCAGCCCGTGCTCTACAGCCACTTCCGCGGCAAGCGTGAGATCGTCGGGGCCGTCGCCCTGGAGGGGTTCGCCGAACTGGCGGCGGCGATGCGTCGCGCGGTCGCGGACTCCTCCGGGGGGCGGGCCGCGGTGTCCGCGCTCGCGGAGACGTACGTCGGCTTCGCCGAACGCAACCCCGCGCTGTACGACGCGATGTTCCTTCTCGACACCGGCCTGCCCTTCGCCGACGCGGCGACCCCCGCGCCGCTGCGCGAGGGGTTCGGCGCGCTGCTCGACACGCTTCGCGACGTGGCGGGGGACGCCGACCCGGGTCTGTTCGTCGAGGTCTTCTGGGCGGCCATGCACGGCCTGGTCGCGCTCACCCGCTCGGGCCGCCTGCCCGCGGAGGGGTCGGCACAGCGGCTCGACCTCCTGGTCGACAGGTTCGCCGGCAGGCCGTGACGGCACACCGTCACGGCCTGCCGTCCAGGTCCTCGAACAGCGCGGCCGTCCGGTCCGCGCTCTCCAGGGCCCGGCGCCCGGTGGCGAGCAACCCCAAGGCCACGACGCAGACACCGAGCCCTGCCACCAGCCACCACACCCCCCGCTCGGCCGCGGTGAACGCCGTACCGCCGCGGGTGAGGGCCGGCCCCGTGATCATTCCGGCGATCGCGACGCCCAGCGTGGTGCCGCTCTGCCGTCCCGCCGAGGCCAGTGAGGCGGCCACCCCGGCCATCGAACGGGGCATCCCGGAGACCGCCGTGTTGGTGATCGGCGGGTTGACGGCCCCCAGGAAGACGCCGAACAGCAGGAACGTCACGAGCACGGCCGGCAACGGGGTCGCGGGGCCGAGCCGGAGCGAGGCCAGAGCGCCCAGGGCCAGGGCGCTCCCGGCGACCACCAGCGGCAGCCGGGGGCCGCGCGCGCCGACCAGCCTTCCGGTGAGGGGGGAGAGCACCACGGTCAGCGCCCCGACCGGCAGCAGGCACAGCCCGGCAGCAGGCACAGCCCGGCCGCCAGCGCGGACATGCCGCGCACCTCCTGCAGGTACAGGGTGGTCACGAACAGGAAGGCGCCGAACCCGCACAGCGCGAAGAAGGTCATCAGGATCGCCGACCCGAACGGCACACTCCGGAAGAGCCGCAGTTCGAGCAGCGGATCGGTACGGCGTGGCTCGTGGCGCAGAACGCCCAGCACGCCGAGCGCGGCGACCACGAGCAGCCCCAGGATCACCGGTGAGGTCCAGCCGAGCCGCCGGGACTCGATCACCGCGTAGACGACGCAGCCCAGCACCACGACCACCAGGGCCTGACCGGCCGGGTCGAAGCGGCGCGGGCGAGGGGCACGGGACTCGGGGACGAACAGCGCGGCGCACCCGATCGCGGCGGCCACGACCGGCACGTTGACCCAGAAGACGGCGTGCCAGCCGAAACCGTCGACCAGGAGGCCGCCGAGAACCGGGCCGAGCGCCAGCGCCAGGCCGGTCGTCGCGCCGAACACGCCGATGGCCCTGGCCCGGTCCGCGGGCTCGGGGAAGGCGGTGGCGACGATCGCCATGGCCACCGGGTTGAGCATCGTGCCGCCGACGGCCTGGACGACCCGTGCCGCGACCAGCCAGCCGACGCTCGGCGCCAGCCCGCACAGCAGCGAGCCGATCCCGAAGGCCGCCAGGCCGATCTGGAAGACGCGCCTGCGGCCCACCCGGTCGGCGGTCGAGCCCGCCGGCACCAGGAAGGCGGCGAGCACCAGGGTGTAGGCGTCCACCGTCCACTGCAGGCCCGAGACCGAGGCGTGCAGGTCACGGCGGATCGAGGGAAGCGCGACGTTGACGATGGAGATGTCCATGACCACGACGGCCGCGCTGACGCAGCAGATCGCGAGCACCAGGAGCCGGTGACCGGGCTCGTCGGCCGTGGTCCGGAATCGTGTCGGATGAATCACGACCGCGAGGCTAAGATTTAGAGCGTGCTCGAAGTCAATCCGCAGACGGCCCTCCCCGACGCCCAGGAGGGGCTGAGCATCGCCGAGGCCGCCCGCCGTACCGGGGTCAGCGTGCACACGCTGCGCTACTACGAGCGTGCCGGGCTGGTCGTCACCACCGTCGACCGCACCGTGGGCGGATGGCGGAGATACCGGAAGATCGACCTCGACTGGATCGTCGTCTGCACCAAGCTGCGGGCCACCGGCATGCCCATCAGGACCATCCGGCACTACGCCGAGCTCGTGGCGGCCGGACCGGGCAACGAACGGGAACGGCTCGCCCTCCTGGAGGCGCACCGCGGCGAGGTGACCGCCAGGCTCGCCGAGGTACGGGAAAGTCTCGACCTCATCAGCCACAAGATCGACGTCTACCGGGGGCGGCTCGCCGCGGGAGACGCCGACCGGCTGTGGGCCCCCGACCCCGGCCACGACTGAGGCGGCCCCCTCACGACAGCGGTTCGTCGAAAAGGGCGAGCTCGTCATCGCCGGGAGCCTGGAAGAGCCTCAGATACTCCTCAAGCAGCTCACGGCCGACCGGAGCCGTCCCAGGCGCCCCCTGTCTGTTGCGGACCTCCAGACGGCGGCACAATTCATCGACCGGTGTGGCCAGATAGCGCAGTTCGACAGGAAAACCGAGCGCGCGCCCGCAAACGCTTCTCGTCGCGTTCGGAACGCCCCCAGAAGCCGAACTCCAGGATCACGTTCTGCCCCAGTGCCGGCAACTCCTGGGCATGCTCCCAGAACCGCCGCTCAAGCCGGTCGCGCACGTCCGCGTCGAACAGGTCGACGCCGAGATCGGCCGTCCATTCGTCCGGGCACAGCCGCACCGCCGGAATCTCTCCCGCCAGCCGCTTGGCCGGCGTCGTCTTCCCAGAGCCGGGCGGTCCGCACAGCAGGATCAGTCTCGGCTCGGAGCCCGCGTCGCCCATCGGAATCCTCCATCGCTCCGGTACTCCGGCCGCCGCGCCGTCACGGCCGCCCTTCCGGTGGATCGTCCGCGTGACCGTACCGGCCGCCTTCGTGCGACCACGACGGCGGCCGACGTCCTGAGCGAATCCGGCCTCGTGCCCGGCTCGCCCACTGTGGCCGGATGCGTCCACGCGCCGCGACCGGCCGGCCGGCCGGCCAAAGGTGACGCGTCAGCACGTGTGCCGGCCACCAGGAGGACAACCCACGCCGGCCCATGACGAGTCAAACGGTGCCGCCCGTGAGGACTGTGTGACCCGGCGGGACGAAGAAGCCCCTCCCGGGAGAGCGCACGAAAAGTATCCGAGTGGCTACTTTGTGTGGCATCACGGAGGTGATTTCCCATGCCCAGCGCCAGCCAGATCGTGTGCGTGGCGGCCATGCTCGTCGCGGCCGTGCTGATCTGCGCGCCCGCCGCGCACGCCGACCCCCCGCAGACCAACCGGGAGCTCATCAACCGGATGGACGGCGGCCGTCTCGCCGTCCTCGGCGACAGCCTCGCCGACGGCGCCGAGGCGATCGCCCTGCGTCACCCCCGGTGGAGATACCGGACGGTCAAATGGACCTACACCGTCAAGGACGACGGCTACTACGTGATAAAGAACGAGGCGGCCAACAAGTGCCTGCAACCGGTGACGGGCCTTCCCAGGGAGGCCGACAAGGTGGTCGTACGAACGTGCAACGGCTCGCCCCTGCAGGACTGGTCGCGCCGCCCCGAGCAGGGTGACTCCGACCAGCGCACCGGCTGGGCCGCCTACCGTCCCCGGCTCAACACCACACTCGCGCTGACCCTGGACTCCTACCAGGGGCCCGGCAGCTGGGACACCCTCCACCTCGCCCGCGACCAGAACTCCACCGACCGGCTGTGGCGGTTCCTGCGTGAGGACGAGACCTGGTGACCGCCCGGCCGGCGAGCGGCGGCACCCTTGACGGCGCCGGTCAGATCGATTAGACCTCAGGGGTTCTGTTGATCACCCCCAGGAGGGCACCATGTCCGACAGCGCGTTGTTACGATTCGCGGCCCGCGCCGCACTGGCCGCCGCGACGGCCGGCTCCCTGGTCGCGCTCAGCTCCCTGCCCGCCTCCGCGGCCACGGACCCGGCCGCGCCCTCGGCCACCGACTCGGCCGCGAACCAGGCCGGGGGCAGGCCGCCGAGGCCGACGAACGGGCCGTGCCACTACACCCCGACGCCGGACGACCCCGCCGTACGGCGTGTGCCGCTGCCGCCGGACCCGCGTCGCACCCCCACCAGGACGGTCACCACGACCCTCAGCACCAACCACGGCCGGATCGGCCTGACCCTCAACGCCGCCAAGGCGCCCTGCACGGTGCAGAGCTTCGTGCACCTGGCCAGGCACGGCTTCTACGACTTCACCGGCTGCCACCGGCTGACCGCCTACGACCGCCTCAAGGTTCTGCAGTGCGGCGACCCCGGCTTCACCGGTGAGGGCGGCCCGGGCTACAAGTACAAGGACGAGCTGCCCACCGACCTGCCGCCGTGGCCCGGTGACACCACCGGCACGCGCAAGACCTACGCCCGCGGGGTGCTGGCCATGGCCAACGCCGGGCCTGACACCAACGGCAGCCAGTTCTTCCTGGTCTACGGAGACTCCGGCCTGCCGCCCAACTACACGGTCTTCGGCACGGTCGACGCGGCGGGCCTGGCCGCCCTCGACCGTGTCGCCGCGGGCGGCATCCAGCCGACGCCGGACGGCCCCACCCCGCCGGTCGACGGTAAGCCCGTCCTTCCGGTGAAGATCCGCCACGCCCAGGTCTGGCGCTAGTCTCCGTTGTCCGCGTGGTCCGCGGGTGCCCCCTCCATGCGGGAGTCACCGGCGGACCCCGGCACACGGTCTCAAACCCTGATGACGTCACTCTGAGACTCCGGGAACAGTGACGAGAGGAGACCGCCGTCGTCCACGGAGACAACGACGCGAATATCCTCGCCATCCCGGAATGCCTTTGAGGCGATCGTCCAGGTCTTCCCCTGTTCGTCCACGTACCTTTCGCGGACGCTCCCGTCGAGAAGCCTCTCCCCGACCTCGGACGCGGCCTCACCGGCCCAGTATCCGAGCTTTTCCACGGCTATGGCTCTGGCCTTCGATCGATTCACCTGTCTCCTCGCTTCCCAGGCCCGGGAAACCGGCCGAGCGTCTCCGGCGTGCGGACCCCGGAAGATCATGCATCCCGCTCTGGCTGCCGGACGAACCAGGCGCGGGAAATGGTGGAGGCCGACGAAGCCCTCGCGATCCGGTCGTCAGCAGGATGGGTGAATGGCTGACCTCACCCACCTGCGGGACCTGCTCGACAGTCAGGCGAAAGCCCTCCAGGTTCCCGGCGCAGCCGTCGGCGTGATCGTCGACGGCACCGAACACGTCCTCACCACCGGCGTCGCCAGCGTCGACGCCCCGGCCCCCGTGACGGGCGACACGCTGTTCCAGATCGGTTCGACCACCAAGACGGTCACCGCGACGGCGATCATGCACCTCGTCGAGCAAGGCCTGCTCGACCTGGACGGACGGGTACGGCGTTACCTGCCCGACCTGCGGCTCGCCGACGAGGAGGCCGCCGAGGAGCTGACCGTCAGGCACCTGCTCACCCACACCGGCGGCTTCCTCGGCGACGTCGACGACGGCGACAGCTGGGGCGCCGACGCCCTGGCGGCCTCGATCACCACCTACGACCGGCTGCCCCAGCTCTTCGCACCGGGGCGGCTCGCCTCCTACAGCAACGCCGGGTTCAGGCTGCTCGGCAGGATCGTCGAGGTCGTGTGCGGCAAGCCGTACGAGACGGCGGTCGGCGAGATCGTGCTCACGCCCCTGGGGATGGACTCCAGTTCCTTCTTCCCCTGGGAGGTCGCGACCCGGCCGCACGCCGTCGGCCACGTCGTCCGGCCGGACGGCCCGCACGTCGCGCACACCTGGGGGCTGTTCCGCGAGGGCATGCCCGAAGGGGGACTGGTCTCCTCGGTGCGCGACCAGCTCCGCTACGCCGCCTTCCACCTGGGCACGGGCGCCGTGGACGGCCAGGGGCCGGTCGGAGCCACGACCAGGGAGCTGATGCAGCGGGAGCACGTGCACCTCGGCGCGCCGTGGAGCGGCATCGGCCTGCCGTGGCTGCTTGAGGAACGGCCGGGCCTGCGGCTGGTCACCCACGGCGGCAACATCGGCAACCTGCAGCTGTCGTCGTTCGTGCTGGCCCCCGAGCACGGTTTCGCCGTCACCACGCTCACCAACTCGGCGCCGGGCAGGGTTCTGGGCACGCTGGTGACCGACTGGTGCCTGGAGCACCTGCTCGGCGTGCCGTCGCAGGCCGTACTGCTGCCGCTGGGTGAGCCCGGGCCGGAGTACGCGGGCAGCTACGACGCCGGGCAGTGGATCTTCGAGGTGGACGAGAAACTGACGGCGCGGTTCGTGCTGCGGCCCGAGCTGGTGGCCGCGGGGGTCGAGGGCATGCCCGACATGCCGCTCGCGCTGGTCGAGGGCTCCGACGACCTGACGATCGCCGCCGACCCCAAGCAGGTCATCGGCCGTTTCCTGCGGGACGACGCGGGCGAGATCGCCTTCCTGCACCTGGGCGGCAGGGCGGCCAGGCGCGTCCGCTGATCCGTGCCCCGAACGATCGGGGCACGGACCGCGCGAAGCAGGCGGATCAGGACTCGGGCTCGTAGGCGAGGTTCGGGCGCAGCCAGCGCTCGGTCTCCTCCTGGCTCATCCCCGTACGGCGCGCGTAGTCCTCGATCTGGTCGCGGCCGAGCCGTCCGACGGTGAAGTAGCGGGCGTCGGGGTGGGCGAAGAGCAGCCCGCTGACGCTCGCCGCCGGGGTCGTGGCGTACGACTCGGTCAGGACCATGCCGTGCGACTCCGCGCCGAGCAGGTCGAACAGCGTCCGCTTGCGGGTGTGGTCGGGGCAGGCCGGGTATCCCAGCGCGGGCCGGATGCCCCGGTACCGTTCGGCGTGCAGGTCCTCAAGGACGGGCTGGGAGTCCGGCTCGAACCAGGAACGACGCGCCTGCAGGTGGATCTGCTCGGCGAACGCCTCGGCCAGACGGTCGGCGAGCGCCTTGACCATGATCGCCTGGTAGTCGTCGTGGCTCTCCTCGTAACGGGCGGCCAGCTCCTCCGCGCCGTGCACGGCCACCGCGAACCCGCCGATGTGGTCCCCGGAGGGCGCCACGTAGTCGGCGAGGCTGCGGTTGGGCCGCCCCTCGGGCTTGAGCGTCTGCTGACGCAGCATCGGGATCCTGATGCCGTTCTCCAGCACCAGGTCGTCGCCCTCGGAGTGCGCCGGCCAGAAGCCGTAGACGCCCTCCGGCCGCAGCGAGCCGTCGGCGATGATCTGGTCGAGCAGCCGCTGCCCGTCGTCGTACAGGTCACGGGCGGCGGGCTGCTCAAGGATCGCCGGGAAGGTGCCCTTGAGCTCCCACGCCAGGAAGAAGAAGCGCCAGTCGATCATCTCGCGCAGCTCGGTCAGGCTCGGCCTGACGACCTTCAGGCCGGTGAACTCGGGGACGGGCAGCTCGTCGAACACCGGGCGTTCGGCGTTCGCGCGGGCCTCCTCCAGGGTGAGCATCGGCTGGCGCCTGCGGTTCTCGTGCGCCTCGCGCAGCGCCTGCTGCTCCTCACGGTTGGCGGCGTCGAGCGCCTCCGCCCGCTCGGCGTCCAGCAGGTCGGAGACCACCCCGACGACCCGGGAGGCGTCCAGGACGTGCACGACCGTGTTGGTGTAGGCGGGGGCGATCCGTACGGCCGTGTGCTGCCTTGAGGTGGTCGCGCCCCCGATGAGCAGCGGCAGCTTCAGGCCACGCCGCTCCATTTCGGCGGCGACCGAGACCATCTCGTCCAGCGAGGGGGTGATCAGCCCGGACAGGCCCACGGCGTCGGCGCCCTCCGCCACGGCCGTGTCGAGGATCTTCGCGGCGGGCACCATGACGCCCAGGTCCACGACCTCGTAGTTGTTGCAGCCCAGGACCACCCCGACGATGTTCTTGCCGATGTCGTGGACGTCGCCCTTGACCGTGGCCAGCACGACCTTGCCCTGGCCCTTGCGGGTCTCCACCTGCCCGGCCAGCCGGGCGCGCTCCTTCTCGGCCTCCATGAACGGTTCGAGGTAGGCCACCGAGCGCTTCATCACCCGGGCGCTCTTGACGACCTGCGGCAGGAACATCTTGCCCGAGCCGAACAGGTCACCGACGATCTTCATGCCGTCCATGAGCGGGCCCTCGATGACCTCAAGGGGGCTCGCGGCGATCTTGCGGGCCTCCTCGGTGTCCTCCTCGACGAAGTCGGTGATGCCGTGCACCAGCGCGTGCGCGAGGCGCTCGGCGACGGGCTGCTCCCGCCACGACAGGTCGACCTTGCGCTCGGTGCCGCTCCCGGAGACCGTCCGCGCGAACTCGATGAGCCGGTCGGTGGCGTCCTCCCGGCGGTCGAACAGGACGTCCTCGACGTGTTCGAGCAGGTCGGCGGGGATGTCGGCGTAGACGGCGAGCTGCCCGGCGTTGACGATGCCCATGTCCAGCCCGGCCCGTACGGCGTGCAGCAGGAACGCCGAGTGCATCGCCTCACGCACCACGTCGTTGCCGCGGAAGGAGAACGACAGGTTGGAGATGCCGCCGGAGGTGAGCGCGCCGGGGCAGCGCTCCTTGATGCGCGGCAGCGCCTCGATGAACTCCTTGGCGTAGCCGTTGTGCTCGCTCATGCCGGTGGCGACGGCCAGCACGTTCGGGTCGAAGATGATGTCCTCGGGGGCGAAACCGACCTGCTGCGTCAGCAGGTCGTAGGCGCGCCCGCAGATCTCGACCTTGCGGTCGGCCGTCTCGGCCTGCCCCTGCTCGTCGAAGGCCATGACGACGACGCCCGCGCCGAAGCTCTTGACCCTGCGAGCCTGTTCGAGGAAGGGCTCCTCGCCCTCCTTGAGGCTGATGGAGTTGACCACCCCGTTGCCCTGGACGCACTTGAGCCCGGCCTCCAGCACGCTCCACCGCGAACTGTCGATCATCACCGGGATCTTGGCGATCTCCGGCTCGGTCGCGATGAGGTTGAGGAAGGAGGTCATGACCTGTTCGCTTTCGAGCAGGTCGGCGTCCATGTTGACGTCCAGCAGGTTGGCCCCGCCCCGGACCTGCTCCAGCGCCACGTCGGCGGCGGCGTGGAAGTTCCCGGCCTCGATGAGGCGGCGGAACCGCGCGGAGCCGGTGACGTTGGTGCGCTCACCGATCATGACGAAGCCGGTGTCCGGGCCGATCTCGAAGGTCTCCAGGCCGGAGAAACGGCTGCGCCTGGGCGGGGTGGCGACCTGGCGCGGCGCCCGCCCGGCGACGATGCCCGCGATCTGCTTGATGTGCGCGGGGGAGGTGCCGCAGCAGCCGCCCACGAGGTTGACCAGCCCCTCGGCCGCGAACTCGCCGAGCAGGTGCGCGGTCTCCTCCGGCGTCTGGTCGTAGCCGCCGAACGCGTTGGGCAGGCCGGCGTTGGGGTGCGAGGCGGTGTAGGTGCCGGAGAGCTTGGCCAGCTCCTCCACGTGCGGGCGCATCTCCACGGCGCCCAGCGAGCAGTTCACACCGACGACCAGCGGCTTGGCGTGCTTGACCGAGTTCCAGAACGCCTCGACCGTCTGACCGGACAGGGTGCGCCCCGACAGGTCGACGATCGTCACCGAGATCCACAGCGGCAGGTCGGGCGCGACCTCCTGGGCGGCGGTGATCGCCGCCTTGGCGTTGAGCGTGTCGAAGATCGTCTCAACGAGGAGCAGGTCGACGCCGCCGTCGGCCAGCGCCGCGATCTGCTCGGCGTAGGACGCCTTGACCTGGTCGAACGTGACGGCCCTGTAGGACGGGTCGTCCACCCGGGGCGACAGCGACAGCGTGACGTTCAGCGGCCCGACCGATCCGGCGACGAACTTCCCGCCCGCCTCGTCGGCGGCCTGACGCGCCAGCCGCGCGCCCTGCAGGTTCATCTCCCGCACGTGCTCCTGCAGGCCGTAGTCGGCCTGGGCGATGCTCGTGGCGGTGAAGGTGTTGGTCGTGGTGATGTCGGCCCCGGCCGCGAGGTACTGCCGGTGCACGTCGAGAATGAGGTCGGGCCGGGTGATGTTCAGCAGGTCGGGGTCGCCGGTGACGTCCATCTCGTGGTCGGTGAACCGGTCGCCCCGGTAGTCCTGCGGGGTGAGCTTCGCGCCCTGGAGCATCGTGCCCCACGCGCCGTCGAGCACCGCGATCCGCTGGTCGAGGATGTCCCTCAGCCGCCGCGTACGCTCCGCACGCGTCTCGACCGGCGCTGTCTTCTCCACTTCGAGGCCTCCCTTCAGCTGGGAGGCGCCCTTGTTCGAATGGTGCGGGCCGAGCGTGGCGGGCGTGAGCCCGTTGCAGCGCCTCTCGACCTGAGAGCCAATCTTACTCACGCCCCAAGACGTTCTGTGATCCGATGGGCCGCGGGACGAATCCCCGGAAAGCGACCACCGTACGTCTCACCGCAGGTTGATCGTGGCCGAGGGCCGGTGACGTGGCGGTAAGGGAACAATCTTGAACCCTCCGGCGCCCGAGGGAACGGCTCCCGCCCGGACGGCCGGGTGAAGGGTGACGCGGATCACAGGAACCCGGCGGGGGCGGCGGACAGGTACGGGTGTGGAACGAACAATGCGTACCCGGCTCAGAGCCGGTGACCCGGCGGCTTTCAGCGAGCTGTTCGGCGAACACGCGCAGACGATCTACCGCTACGCCGCCCGGACCACGGGGGACCGGACGGCGGCGGAGGATGTGGTGTCGCTGACCTTCCTGGAGGCCTGGCGGCTCCGCGGACGGCTGAAGCCCGACGCCGACGGCGAGCGCACCGAGTGGATCTTCGACGCCGACTCCCTGGCCTTCCTCGGCACACGCGACTACCTGATCGCCGACTCCAGCCGGGGCAGGGCGGGAACCCTCATGAGCTCCAGCGCCGTCATGTCCCAGACGGTCACCGACCAGGCGGGCTGACCCCGCTCAGGAGGACGCGGCCGGTACGGCGCGCCCTCCCCGGATCAGGGGAAGGCCCGCGCTCAGGCGCTCACGCCGCGCCCCGGAGCGCACGCCGATCTCGGCGAAGTCGTCCGGCCCCGGCTCACCGTCCACCAGGACCTCGGGGACCATGAGAGCCGACAGCGGAACGTCGGGGTCGGGGTCTTCGAGGCCGCCCGCTTCCAGGTCCGTGAGATCCATGTATCGGGGGGCGAGCACCCTGCCCCGCAGGGTGCCGGCGACCAGATCGGGACAGAACTCGTTCCAGAGGATCGTCACCGCCGTGCGCAGGTCGCCGTGGACCTTCACGAGTTTGTCGGTCCAGTTGCCCACGAAGGTCTCGACCTCGACGTCGCCCAGCACGACGAGCTTGACGTCCCCCTCCAGCAGGACGTTGGCGGCGCGCAGGTTTCCCAGGACGACCAGTGCGGCGGCCCCGTCGTCGACGTTGACGATGTTGCCCTCGACGGTCAGGTCGCCGTCGATCACGTAGCCCGTCGCCTGGTCCGGGGTGTCGGCGCACCACGGGGAGCCGTCGTGGTCGTCGAGGGAGAGCTCCCCGGTGACCAGGGCGGCGCCGGGGTGCAGGATGTACTCCTCCTCGTAGAGGTCACGGTAGGTCTCCCGGGCAAGGCCGCGCCGCTCGAACAGCTCGACCGCGGCGGCCCAGGACAGGTAACTGCTCGGCATGGACGGTGACCCTAGCGGGGATCACCGACATCCCACCCGCCGTGCGCCGGGCGGCGGACCGGGTACGGCGCGGCGGAGGCCGCCGTGCGCCGGGGGCCTGGCACCGGGCCGGCCAAGCCGGAGGGGAGGTCACGCGGCGCCGCGGCACCGCCTCCGGCCAGGAAGGCGGCCGCCATCCGACCTCCCGAAGGGATATGCCAGCCTTTTCATGCGTAAGCCTGAAACAGGGACATCGGCCGGCCGAAGACCGATCAAAAACACAAAAAGGCGTTGGTTTTTGGGATTTTTCGCCACACGAAACCAATGGGCATCTCGGCAGTTCAAGCGAGGAGCAAGGCCCGTTCGGCCGGGCCCGCAATCGTCAAAAAAAAAGCGATTGTTAACTCACCTGACCATATCGCCAGGAAATTCATCCGGAATGAAATATGGCGGCGGGTGAAAACGATATCTACGCTTCTTCATATGAGCAGAGCTTCATATGTTTCCGCAGGCGAGGGCTGCGCGGTGCGCATGGTCGATCCGGATCGGGTCGGCACGGTCGCCGAGGCGATGCCGGGGGCGGAGTCGATCAAGGAACTCGCCGGGGTCTTCGCGCTGCTGTCCGACCCGGGGCGGTTGCGGGTGATCATCGCGCTGCTCGAGGGCGGGGAGATGTGCGTGTGCGACATCGCCGCGGCGTGCGGCCACAGCGAGTCGGCGGTCTCCCACACGCTGCGCCTGCTGCGCGCCTGTCACGTCGTGCGGGTGCGCCGGTCCGGGCGCATGGCCTACCACCGCCTCGACGACGCCCACGTCCGGATGCTGCTGGGCCTGGGCCTGTCCCATGTCAGCCACGCCCCGGACACGGCCCGCGGATACCGGCCTCCGGAGCAGGCCCCATGACCTCGCGCCACGACGACCACCGCGCCGATCCGCACGGCCCCCACCCGAACTCCGCGGGACACCGGCCGAACGGACCGGCTGAACGCCCAGAAGGGAACGCGCTCGATGGACCTGCTCTCCCTGCCGATGCCCGGCCTGCTCTCCGGCGTGGCCGTCACGCTGTTACTCGGTGTGGTGTCGTTCGTGTTCGGCCTAGTGCTGGGCGGCCTCGTCATGCTGGCCAGGCTCTCCCGGCGCCGGCCGCTCAGGGTGGCCGCGATCGTCTACGTCTCGGTGTTCCGCGGCACACCGCCGCTCGTCCAGCTCATGCTCGTGTACTTCGGACTTCCCCGGCTCGACGTGCGGCTGCCGCCCGTCCCGTCGGCGATCCTGACCTTCAGTCTCTACGCGGGCGCCCACCTGAGCGAGAACCTGCGCGGCGGCGTCCTGGCCGTCGACGGCGGCCAGTGGGACGCGGCGGGTTCGATGGGGATGTCCCACGGCCTGGCCCTGCGCCGGGTCGTCCTGCCGCAGGCGCTGCGGGTGGCCGCCCCCGCCATCGGCGGCCGGTTCATCTCGCTGATGAAGGACACCTCCCTCGCCTCGGTGATCACGGTGGTCGAGCTGACGCGCGTCGCCGAGACCGCGGGCAGCTCCTCCTTCCGCTACGTCGAGGCGTTCACGGTCGCGGGCGCCGTCTACTGGCTGATCAACACCGTTCTCTTCGCCGGGCAGGGGGCGCTGGAACGACGGCTGGGGAGGGCCTACGCATGAGCGGGAACGTCGCCGTCGACGTGCGGGGGCTGCACAAGCGCTTCGGTGACCTGGAGGTGCTCAGGAGCGTGGACCTGACCGTGTACAGCGGTGAGGTCGTGGTGATCATGGGGCCGTCCGGGTCGGGCAAGACGACTCTCATCCGCTGCCTGAACCTGCTCGACGAGCCCGACGCGGGCAGCGTCACCGTGCACGGCACGACGCTGAGCTATCCGGCGCGGGGGCAGGGCCGTTCGAGGAGGCGCCTGGTCCGTGACATCCGCGCCCGGACGGCCATGGTGTTCCAGCACCTCAACCTCTTCCCGCACATGACCGTCCTGCAGAACGTCATCGAGGGCCCGATCTCGGTACGGCGTCTGCCCCGCTCCCACGCCGTCGAGATGGGCGAGCGTCTGCTGGCCCACGTCGGCCTGGACGACAAGCGTGACGAGTATCCCGCGCGGCTGTCCGGGGGGCAGCGGCAGCGGGTCGCCATCGCCAGGGCGCTGGCCATGGAGCCGGAGGTCATCCTCCTCGACGAGCCGACCTCCGCCCTGGACCCGGAGCTGGGCGCGGAGGTGCTGCGGACCATCCGGAGCCTGGCGGCCTGCGGCACGACCATGGTGGTCATCACCCACGAGATCCCCTTCGCCAGGGAGGTCGCCGACCGGGTGGCGTTCATGGACGCCGGCCACATCCTTGAGGAGCAGCATCCGAACGTCTTCTTCGACGCCCCCGCGACCGCCCGCGCGAGATCGTTCCTGCGTCTCGTGCCCAAGGGCGGCGGGCCCCCGTCCCGGCCTTGAGAAAACAACACGCATCGGAGACGGGCCACGGAGCAGACGCCCGAGGGGCCCCTTCCACGACCACGACCGGTGATCCCGGGGGCGCCCCCGCGAAACCCTGAAAGCCTCGGTGAGGCACGGCATGAGCGAAGGACGCAGGGAACCCGGGGAACACGAGCATCCGCGCGGCGGAACGCGGCCGAGAACGGGGTGCCCCTGTCGACGGTGGGGATCGCGGTGGCGTTCGGTTTCCCGGTCGCGTCGCCTCCTTCACCAGGCGGAGGTGCGCCTGCCCGTCGGAGTCCGGCGGCCTGCACGCCCCGGGCCCCGCACCGGTCCTGACGGGCCCGCAGGGAAGGTCAGAAGAACGAGGCGCCGATGCCGGGGCCGTTCCTGCTGTCGTGGACGGCGACGGTCCCGGGCCCGTCCGCCGCGTCGCAGTACGGCCCATGAACGGTGAGGCCGCCCAGGTCGGCTGGGAACGCGGTGCCGGGCGGAAGGCGCCGCGCGTCGAGGGTGAAGGTGACCCGGGTACCGCTTCCAGGGGGCGGCTCGAACCGCCACACCGCGGTACGAGGCCGGAGACCGGCGAGTTCCTGGCCGAAGCCCCGGCCGTCGCACCACATTTCGGCGGTCGTCGTTCCGCAGAGCGCCGCGATGGCCGCCAGGGACCACCACTCCGGACCGATCAGGGAGCCGTGGTATCCGAGGGGCGGTGAGTCCGGCCAGGTGTGCCGCTGGTTGATCGTCACCGCGAAGCGAAGATCGCCAAGGATTTCGATCACAGAGGTCAGCGAATGGTCCTCCGCGACGTGTGCCGCCGGGTGCAGCGCGTGCTGAGCCGCAACGGACAGGAGCGTGACCGGCAGCCCCGGATCGTCCAGTCCGACGCCGAAGTACATACCGGGCCGTTTGAGAACCACTTCGTCGAACTCGAGCACGGTGATTTCGGCCGCACTGTACTCATGCTGCGCCACGGATCACAGGCTAGCCGCTGGCAGCCGGCCGGTGCGTTTCCAGCGGCCGGGCCGGTGTCAGACGTTCACGCCGCCGGCGAAGGGTGTCGCCCGCCAACGGTCGACGGCGGGTTCGAGGTAGCCCATCAGCTCGGGCAGCTGCGGGACCAGCGTGAGGGCGGCGATGATCCGCAGCATGCCCAGGGCGTTGACGAAGGCGAGGACCTCCTCGTTGAGCGGTCTCATGCCGTTGCGCCGGGCGCCACGGTTGTAGGCGGCCTCGTGCTCGGGCCCGAGAGCGGCCAGGTCCCACTCGACGGGCCCCAGTGTGACCAGTTCGAAGTCGGCGTAGAGATCGCCGTCGACCGCGTTGACGATGTTCGCGGGCGGGCAGTCGCCGTGGACAGGCTGGAGGCCGACGCCGGGGAAGCGGGCCTCGAAGGCGCCGCGTGAGCGTACGAGGGGTTCGAGGAGGCGCCATTCGCGGCGGGCCCGGTCGAGCTCGGCCGCTCCGATCAGGCCGGGATGCCGGTCGAGCAGGGCGAGGCCGTCGGCGATGAACCGCGGGTCGGCCGCGGACAGGAACTCCAGGCGGCGGCCCGGGTAGGCGCGCAGCGCCGCGTGCAGGCCGGCGACGCTCTCGGCGTTCGCCACGTAGTCGGGTTCCCTGTCCCGCGCCTGTTCGACGAACGTCCAGAACGTCATCGAGAACCCGTCGCGTCGCACGGGTTCGCGCGGCACGAGCGGGCTGGGCGCGATCACGGGGACCCCCTGGTCGGCCAGCCACCGCGTGACGTCCAGCTCGTCCCGCTGGCGGCGCGCGAGGGCGGCCAGGTCGCCGGGGCGGGGCAGGACGGTGGGAACCCGGGCCACGACCGGCGAGGGCGCCAGGTGGACGACGACCGAGAAGACGTCGTGGAGCACCGTGGGGCCGGTGACGGTCAGGCCGAGATCACGCCCGGCCGTGACGGCCGCCTCGACGGCGGCGGCGGTGCGGTCGGCGCGCTGCTGTGGTGTCAGGAAAGTGGTCATAATCCCTTGTTTCGGTGCGTTGACGGATATCAGGCGATTCAGGATGGAAGCAGGCCGGGCCGGGTCAGCGCCTGCGGCCGGCGTGCAGTTCCAGCCGCTCGGCTTCGAAGCGCGCACGGAAGCCCCGGTCGTGCGAGACCGCGACCACCGCCCCTGGGTACGCCGCGAGCGCGGACTGAAGGTCCTCGACCAGGTCGAGTGCGATGTGGTTGGTCGGTTCGTCGAGGACGAGAAGGTCCGCGGGCCGGGTCACCAGGGTCGCGATCTGCAACCGCCGCCGCTGCCCCGCCGACAGGGCGGCGACCGGGACGTGCAGGTCCTCCTCACGGAACAGGCCCAGGGACAGGAGCCGTTCGGCGTGCTCGTCCGGCGGCCCGGGCCGTCCCGCGGCGAACGCGGCGAGCAGCGTCAGCCGTGTGGTGTGCGCGGGCGGTTCCTGGGCGAGGTAGGCGATCCGGGCGGGCCGGTGTACCGTGCCCGCGTCCGGCGTCAGGTCGCCCGCCAGGACCCGCAGCAGCGTCGTCTTGCCCGCGCCGTTGTCTCCCGTGACCAGCAGCCGCTGTCCGGGCGTGATCGTCAGGAGCCCGTCCAGGCGCAGGCGTTCCCCGACCCGCACGCCGTCGAGCTCGGCGAGGGGGCCCTGCGCCGGGCCGCCGTCCACCGTCGGCGGCGCCGTCGTGAAACGAAGCGGTGCCGGCGGCCTGGCCACCGGGTCGCGCCGCAGCCGGTCCAGGCGCTCCCGCACCGAGCGCACCTGCCCGCCGAGCTTCGCCTCGCTGGAGCGGCGGTACTTGCCGAAGCCCTGCTTCGGGTCGCGGCCGGTGACGGCCAGCCTCCTGCCCGCGGCCCTGAGCAGTTCCTCCGCGCGGGCCACCTCCTGCGCCCAGTCGGTGTACCGCTGCTGCGCGCCACGCCGGGCGGCGGCCTTCGCGGCGCGGTAGCCGGCCCAGCCGTCGCCGTAGCGGTGCACGGTGCGCTCGTCCCGGTCGACCTCAAGGATCGTGGTGGCGATGCGCTCCAGGAAGCCACGGTCGTGGGTGACCGCGACGACGGTGCCGCGGTGGGCGCGCAGGTGCTCCTCCAGCCAGTGCACGGCCGCCGCGTCGAGGTGGTTCGTCGGTTCGTCCAGGAGCAGCAGTTCGGGGGCGGCGGCCAGGACGCAGGCGAGCGCGAGCCGGGACCGTTCGCCGCCGGACAGCGAGCCGAGCGGGCGCAGCCGGGTGATCCGGGCGAGGCCGAGCCCGTGCATCGCGGCGTCCACCCGGGCGTCCGCCGCGTATCCGCCGCGTCGCTCGTACGCGACGAGCAGCTCGCCGTACGCGGCGAGTTCCTCCTCCGAGGCGCCGGCGAGCGACTCCTCCGCGGCGCGGAGCCTTCGCTCCATGTCGCGCAGTTCGGCCAGGGCGAGGTCGACGGCGTCCTGCACGGTGCGGGCCGCGTCGAGGCCGAGGGTCTGGGCGAGGTGTCCGACGCCTCCGGGGAAGGCGACGGTGACCTGCCCGGCGTCCGGCGGCTCCGCCGCGGCGAGCAGCCGCAGCAGGGTGGACTTGCCGGAGCCGTTCTCACCGACGACGGCGGCCTTCTCACCCGGCCGGACGGTGAAGGAGACCTGGTCGAGGACGGTCCGGGTGCCGTAGCACTTGGTGACGTTCCTGACGGACAGCTGCGCCACGGCAGCGGGCAGGACGGTATGGGCGCGGTCGCGCATATGACTTTCCCTGATCGTACGAAGGGTCCACGGGCGGCAGAGACGGCGGCGTCGGCCGTGCCCGGACTCAGACGAAGAAGAGGAAAGCCATGTCCTCACCATAACAAGGCGAATCACCTCGCCTCAATTCATATGTGCCGTGACGTGCTCCGCGCCCGGCCGGTGACGCGCGCCAGAGCCCCTGCCCGCCGCGGACGCACGGCACCGGTCTGCTGGAGGCCGGAAATCCGGTTGCGCGTCCCGGACGCCCGGGTGGCATCATGAGGCGGTCCGGCACACCGATCGGGGAGAAGCAATGCGGCGAGTCTTCGGAACATCTCAGCCCCTTTTCCGGACGAGAGTTTTCGAGGACTTCTCCCAGCATGCCCACCGTGAACATCGGTCTTCTCGCCCATGTGGACGCCGGTAAGACCAGCCTGACCGAACGTCTCCTCTTCGACACCGGGGCCATCGGGCGCCTGGGCAGCGTCGATGAGGGAAGCACCCAGACCGACAGCGGCGACATCGAACGCAGCCGAGGCATCACCATCCGTTCCGCGGTCGCCCCCTTCCGGGTCGGCGACCTGCAGGTCAACCTGATCGACACGCCGGGACACGCGGACTTCGTCGCCGAGGTCGAGCGCGCGCTCGGCGTGCTCGACGGCGCGGTGCTGCTGCTGTCGGCCGTCGAGGGGGTGCAGGCGCACACCCGGGTCCTGATGCGCGTCCTGCGCGGGCTGAAGCTGCCCACCCTGATCTTCGTCAACAAGGTCGACCGCCCCGGCGCCCGCCCGCAGGAGCTGCTCGAGCGGATGCGCCGCACGCTGTGGCCGTACCTGCTGCCCATGGCGTCGGTCGAGGGCGCCGGTACGGCGGGTGTGCGGGTGAGGCCTGCGCCGCCGCACGACGCGCGGGCGGCGGAGATCCTCGCCGAGCACGACGAGGAACTGCTCGAAGACCTCGTCGCGGGCCGCACCCCCGGGGCGGCGCGGCTTGAGGCGGCGGTGGCCCGGCAGAGCGCGGCGTCCGTGCTGTACCCGGTGTTCTTCGGGTCGGCGCTGGGCGGCCAGGGCGTCGGCGGCCTCGTCGAGGGAATCCGCCGCTACCTGCCGGTGCCGCCCCCGGCGGGCGGCCAGGCGCGGGGGACGGTCTTCGCGATCGAGCCGGGGCCCTGCGGGGAGCGGGTCGCCTACCTGCGGCTGCGCTCGGGCGAGCTGCGCGTCCGCGAGCGCGTCACCTACCGGCGCCGCGAGCCGGGCGGCGGTACGGCCGAGCGCACCGAGCAGATCACCGCCCTGCGGGTCGTCGCGCCCGGCGCGGCCTCCTCCGGCGGCGACCCGGCCAGGGCGGGCGACATCGCCAGGGTGCGCGGACTGTCGGGGGTCCGTGTCGGCGACCTGATCGGCCCGCTGCCGCCCGGCTCCGCCGACGCCTGCTTCCCGCCGCCGAGCCTGGAGACGCTCGTACGGCCGCCGCGACGGAACCAGGCGGCCCGGCTGCGCGCCGCGCTGGTGCGCCTGGCGGATGAGGACCCGCTGATCCAGGCGCGCCTCACACCGGACGGGGCGACCTCGCTGCTGCTGTACGGGGAGGTGCAGAAGGAGGTCATCGCGGCCAGGCTGGAGCGCGAGTTCGGGGCCGGGGCCGTCTTCGAGCCCTCGACGCCGGTGTACACCGAGCGGCCCGCGGGGACCGGGGCGCTCTTGGAGGAGATGAACCACCGGCGCGGGGTGCCCGACTTCTGGGCGACGGTCGGGCTGCGGGTCGAGCCGGGCGCGCCGGGCTCCGGGGTGAGGTTCCGGCGCGAGGTCGAGCTGGGCGCGCTTCCGGCCGCCTTCGACCGGGCGATCGAGGAGAGCGTGCACGAGACCCTGGGGCAGGGCCTGTACGGCTGGCCGGTCACCGACTGCGCCGTCACGCTGACCCACAGCGGCTTCGGCGGGCCGGTCAGCACGGCGGCCGACTTCCGCGGCCTGACCCCGCTGGTCCTCATGGGCGCGCTGCGCCTGGCCGGGACCCGGGTCTACGAGCCGTGTCACTCCTTCGAGCTGGAGATCCCCGCCGAGGCGCTCGGCCCGGTCACCGCCCGGCTGGCCGCGCTGGGGGCGCGGCTGCACGGGTCGGCGGCCCGGGAGGCGGCCTGGTCGGTGGAGGGGGAGATCCCGGCCGGGGCCGTCCACGTGTTCCAGCGTGAACTGCCCGGGCTCTCGCACGGTGAGGGGGTGTGGTGGTCGGCCCCCGGCGGGGACCGGCCGGTGAGCGGGCGCCCGCCCGCGCGTCCGCGCGCCGGCGGCGACCCGCTCGACCGGGAGGCCTATCTGCGTCATCTGGCGGGCAGGTGAGCCGGGCGCCCTCAGCGGGGGGCGCCTCGCCTCGCGGCGGGGAAGCCGCCGGTGCGGGCGCCGATCACGACGGCCAGCACCGGGACCAGCAGGGCCAGGACGCTCCACGGGAAGGAGCCGGGGCCCAGCAGTCCGAGCAGGACCGCCCCGGCGACCCCGCCCGCCGCCATGGCCGCGTTCCACAGGGTGACGAGCATGGCCTGCGCGGTGTCGGCCGCCTGGCCCGCCGCCACGGCCACGGCGGTCTGCAGCAGAGTCGGGGCGCCGCCGAAGCCGAGCCCCCACAGCGTCACCGCCGGGTAGACCAGCGCGGGATCGGCGCCCCGCACGGCCAGGACGGCCGCCGCCACGGAGAACAGGACGCTGGCCGCGACGATGAGGAGCCGTGGCCTGCGGTCGATGTGGGCGCCGACGATCCAGATGCTCACCATGGAGGCGGCGCCGAAGACCAGCAGCACGAGGTCGACGGAGCCGCCCATGCCGGACCGCCGCAGGAAGGTGGCGATGTAGGTGTAGAGGATGGTGTGGGCCAGCACCATGACCAGCGTCACGAACAGGATCGGCACCACGCCGGCGATCCTGAGGGTCGGCAGGATCGGGTGCCGGTCCCGGTGCCGCCGTCCCGGCCGGTCGGGGACCGCCACGGCGATCCACGCCAGCAGGACGGCGGCGATCACGGTGATCGCGGAGAAGGCGGCCCGCCAGCCGAGGAAGCCGCCCAGGAAGGTTCCCGCGGGCACGCCCAGGGACAGGGCGAGCGGGATGCCGGTCATGACGACCGCGATGGCCTTGCCCCGCAGGTGGGCGGGTGCGAGGTGGCCGGCGTAGCCCGCCAGCAGCGCCCACACCAGGCCCGCGGCCACTCCGGCGACGAACCGGCCCGCCAGGCTCAGCGCGAAGTACGGCGAGGCGGCGGTGACCGTGTTGGCGACGGCGAAGCCCGCGACCCCGGTCAGCAGCAGGCGTTTGCGCCGCCATCCGGCCGTGGCCGCGGTGAGGGGGATCGCCGCGACCGCCGTACCGATCGCGTAGATCGTCACCGCCTGTCCCATCGCGGACTCGCCGACCCCGAGGTCGGCGCCCATCGCGGGCAGCACACCCGCGGGCAGGGCCTCGGTCAGGACGGTGACGAAGGCGGCCGTGGCCAACGCGGCCAGAGCGGGCAGGGGTAGTCTCTGATCGCCGGCTCCCGCGACGGGCCCGGCTGATCGTGTGGTGTGGTTTCGCACGTTGCGTATGTTCAAACCATCACATTGATGTGAAGGTCAACGTAACAGGGTGTGAGGTAGGGCACATGCGGATCGGAGAGCTGGCCGAGCGTACCGGCACGCCCCGCAGGCTGCTGCGTTACTACGAGGAGCAGGGGCTGATCCTGCCCGAGCGCTGCGCCAACGGCTACCGCGCCTACGACGAGCGCCTGGTGGACCGGGTCATGCAGATCAGGGGCCTGCTGGACGCAGGGCTGCCGACCCGGATCATCAAGCAGATCCTGCCCTGCCTGGACAGGCCCAGGATCATCCACTTCTCCGACGCGACCCCGGAGATGATCGCCACACTGGAGCACGAGCGCGACCGGATGACCGAGCGCATCCAGTCCCTGACCCGTAACCGGGACGCCATCGCCGACTACCTCGACACGGTGCGCCTCACCCAGGACGACCCGGGCGTCGCCACGCGGAGCTGAACCGGGGCGCGAAGACGCCTCAGAGTTCGAGGTCGCGGAGGTAGGCGTCCAGGGCCGCGGCGCCCGCGAGCATGGCGCGGCCCCGGGCCGCCAACCGCGCCCGCCACTCACCCAGGGCCGACTCCAGCGGGACGACACCCCCGGCGGCACGGACCTGGGCGATCAGCGGGGCGATCCGCTCCAGCGGGTAGCCGCCCCTCCTGAGCTGGTGGGCCAGCCGCACATCCCGCACCTCGGCCGCGCCGTACACCCGGTACCCCGTCTTCGGGTCGCGGCGCGGCCGCACCAGCCCGGCCTTCTCCCACTTGCGCAGCGTGGCCGGGCGCACGCCGAGCCTGCCGGCCAGAGGACCGATGAAGACGTCGCCGCGCTCCTGCGGCACGGGCACCAGGTCACCGAGCGCGACCTCGACCGCCTGGAGGGTGCGGCGGTCCTCAAGCGACTGGGCGTGACTGTCGTCGAGCAGCCGCAACGCCTCCTCGAGCGCGCCCCGGTTGACCGCCCGCATCACCGACGTCGCCGTCCGGTGGCCGTGCCCGGGCACCAGGGCCAGGAAGGCACGCAGCGCCCGCGCGTGCAACGGCGTGTAGACGCGGTAGCCGTGAACGGTGCGCCCGGCGGCCGGCAGCACCCCGTCCTGCTCGTAGTTCCTGACCGCCTGGGCGGACAGGCCGTGCTCACGCGCCAGGTCGACCGGCCTCATGAACGCACCACCGTTTGAAGGTCCACCAAGACGGACACTGGATTTTCCGCGGAAAGTTTACACCGGATGTTCAACGATACCGTTGAGGGAATGGACATCAAGGAAACCGCCTGGCCGCTCGACGGCGCGGGCGTGTCGGCCCTGCTGCGCTCGCTTCCCGCCCGCCCCCTGCTGCTCGGCCTGGGCGAGGCCAGGCATCTGGTGGAGGACCTGGGCAGCGCACGCAACGAGATCTTCCGGCACCTGGCCGAGCACGAGGGCTACCGCTGCTTCGCCATCGAGAGCGACTGCCTCATGGGCCTGCTGGTCGACGACTACGTCACGAGGGGAGAGGGCACCCTCGACGACGTCATGCGGCGCGGCTTCAGCCACGGCTTCGGCGCCCTGGAGGCCAACCGCGAACTCGTGCGCTGGATGCGCTCCCACAACGACAAGCACGACGACAAGCTTCGCTTCTTCGGCTTCGACGGCCCCCTGGAGTACTGGGCGGCGAGCCCGCGCCAGGCGCTCACCGCCCTGTACGACCTGCTGGAGGACCCGCCTGCCCGTACGGTCGTGACCCGCCAGACCCTTGAGGAACTGCTGGGCCCGGACGAGCGGTGGTCCGACGAGGCCACGGCCACGGACCCCTCCCGGTCGATCGGCCGCTCCGCCGAGGCCCTGCGGCTGCGCGTGATCGCCGACGACCTGGTGGCGCTGCTGGAGACGCAGGTCCCGCGGCTGAACCCCCGCGACAGGTGGCGGGCGGAGCTGTACGGGCGCACCGCCGTCGGCCTGCTGCGCTACCACCACGGGATGGCCGAGGACTCCCCGCACCGCTGGGGCCGCCTGTCGGCGCTGCGGGACGCGATGATGGCCGCCAACCTGAGCGCCGTCGCCGAACACGGCCCGGCCCTGGTCTACGCCAGCAACCTCCACCTGCAGCGCGGCGAAAGCCTGATGCCGTTCGGCGAGCGGACGCTGCGGTGGTGGGGCGCGGGGGCCATCACCGCGGCGCGCCTGGGCGACCGGTACGCCTTCCTGGCCTCGGCCTTCGGCACGGTCGGCGACGACGTCCCGCCCCCGGACACCGTCGAGGGCGCCCTGTCCGCGCTGCCGTGGGAACGCTGCCTCCTGGACGCCCGCCGCCTGGCCGAAACCGTCACCGCCGCCGGCTCCGGGCCGCGCCGTTCCCGCGACTTCGCCTACTTCCCGCTCGACCCGGCCCGCCTCGGCGGAATCGACGGCGTCGTCTTCCTCAGGCGGGTCACCCCCACTCCCTTCTGACCCTCCCGCGCCTCAGGATGCCGGAAACAGCCGCTCCAGCCAGGCCTGCCAGGCCCGCCCCAGCTCCTGCTCACCTGCGCCGCCGGAGTAGACGTGGTGGGCCAGGAACACCGCGTCGCCCCTGCGTTCCCCCGAGTGGAGGAACCGGTACAGCGCGTCGCCGGTGCGCACCCCCAGGCAGGAGAACGGGTCGGCGTAGTCGAGCACGCCCTCGATCGGCGCGAGCCCCTCGGGGGCGACGCTCACCGGCTCACCCACGGCGGCCGTCGCGGGCAGCCCGAGCGCTCCGGTCAGGGCGGCCCACGCCCGCTCGGGACCCGCGGCCCCCACCTTGAGCGCCGAGACCGGTGTGCCTCTGAGGCCGGGAAAGTGCCTCAGGTAGGCGGCCAGGGTGTGCAGGTACATGTCCCAGCCGGACTGCATGGCCTCGTACTCGCTCTCCCAGTCGCCCTCCAGGAAGCCCTCGTGCACCAGCCTGAGCACGGTGGAGCCCCTGTCGCGGCCCTCGACGAGCCACTCGAACGCCATGAACGTCCCGTCCTCGCCCCGGCCGGTGCGGTAGGCGAACCGGCCGGGCGGCTCCCAGGAGGTGATGGTCGCCTCCTCGACGGCGCCGCCGACGGTCAGCCGCGTCGAACCGCCCTGCCGGGGTTCGATCCGGCTGCGCCCCATGAACCAGGAGTCGACCCCGGGCCCGGTGGCGATGGCCTGCCAGACCTCCTCGGGGTCGGCCGCCAGCTCGACCTGCCTGCGCACCTCGAACTCGTGGCCCATCACGGCTCCTTACGGCCCGGCGCCCCCGGGGCCCGGGAGTCGGGACTGGGGTGGACGGCGACGATGAGCCGGTGCTCACGCCCGCCGGGGGCGTCCTCGTCGTGGTACTTGCCGACGAGGGCGCCGACGGCGGCGGCGAGCTCCTCGGCGAAGGCGGCGCGCTGGGCCGCCGAGGCGAAACGGACGTGGCCGTCGATGGTCAGGGTCGCCAGCCGTTTACGGGCCTGGGCCGCGCCGCCGATGAGCTCGCCGACCTCACGGACCAGCCGGGCGGCGACCGCCAGCAGCCAGCGGGCCGACAACGCGTCGGGGGAGCGGTCCGGGTCGGGCTGCACCGCGGCCAGCGCCAGCGGGGAGATGACGTAGGAGGCCGCCGTCGCCCGCATCACCCGCTCGGTCATGTTGCCCTTGCGGCGCTCCTCGACCAGCTCGATCAGCCCGTGCCGCTCCAGGGCCCGCAGGTGGTAGTTGACCTTCTGCCGGGGCAGGCCCAGCCGGGCGGCCAGCATCGTGGCCGAGGCCGGCTGCGACAACTCCGCCAGCAACCGCCCCCGCACCGGGTCAAGGGACGCCTCGGCCGCCGCCGGGTCCTCGATCACCGCCACTTCCAGCATGCCCCAACCCTCTCACCGACAATATTTGCCGTCAAAGCGCCGGCGGCCGTACGGCGGGGCCCGTCAGCCCCGCCAGCCTCCCTCGTCGACCCCGCCGGGCACCTCGGCCGCCGGGTCGTAGGGGGTGCGGGTGAACACGAAGGTGTTGAGGTCGAGGTGGCTGACCGACCCGTCGGCGCCGCGCACCACGCTGAGCCGCTCCCCGGCGTAGTAGCCGTCCAGGCCGAGCCAGGTCCCGTCGTCCTGGGCGACGAAGCGCGAGGCCCGCCCCGCGGCGCCGATCGGGGCCAGCGACAGGCCCCGATCGGGCAGCAGCCGCAGCGCGTAGGCGCTCGGCCCCCAGTACCACGGCCCGGTCAGCTCCAGCAGGCCCGCCTCGGCCGCCGAGGGCCGCCACTCGGCGGGCATGCGCGGCTCGTGCTCGTCCAGGACGGCCATCATCTCGCCCAGGAACGTACGGCTCATCCCCGAGGTGGAGTTGGTCAGGAACAGCACCCCGGTGCGGTCGCCCGGGTCGGCCCACACGGTGGCCAGGAAGCCCGGCATGGAGCCGGTGTGCCCGGCCAGGCGCCGCCCGCCCGCGCGGGCCAGCTGCAGGCCCAGCCCGAACCCGCCGGTCCAGGCGTCGCCGTCGTCGACGGTCGCGGGCTCGCGCATCTCGGCGACCGTCGCCGGGTCCAGCACACCGCCGGTGTCCCCGGCGACGAACGCCGCCCACCGGGCCAGGTCGGCGGCGGTGGACCAGAACTGCCCCGCCGGGGCCATGGCGAGCGCGTCGTGCTCGGGCTCGGGCAGCAGGACGTCGGCCCACGGGTGGACGGCGTAGCCGTGGGCGTGCGGGGCGCTCGGCCGGGTGGTGGTGCGGTCCATGCCCAGCGGCTGCAGCACCTCCGCGCGCACGGCCCGCGCCCAGTCCGTCCCGCGCTGCCTGGCGACGAGCTCGCCCAGCAGGGCGAAACCGAGGTTGGAGTAGTGGAAACGGCGGCCGGGCCGGTGGCGGGAGGTCTGCGGGCCGAGACGGGCGATGAGCTCCTCGACCGGCACGCCCGGGGTGCGCTCCCACCACTGCCCCGGCGGCTCGGCGGTCAGCCCGCCGGTGTGCGAGAGCAGCTGCGCGACGGTCACCTCCCCGACGGGCGTGCCCGGCACGTGCTTGCCGATCGGGTCGAGCAGGTCGACGCGGCCCTCGTCGCGCAGCCGCATGACCACGACGGCCACCATGCTCTTGGTGATCGAGCCGATCCGGTACTGGGTGTCGCGGGAGGGGGCCTCCTCGCCCACCAGGCCGCGCGAGCCGAACCAGGCCAGGCTCCCGTCGCGCACCACGGCCGCCGCCAGGGACGGCAGCCGCGACTCGGCCTGCTCGACCGCGACCCTGCGCAGCAGCGCCCGAGCCGTACTCTCCAGAAGCGGCGACATCAGACTGATACCTCCCCGACACGACGTGTGTGCTCAGGCTAGTGCCCGGGAGCCCCGGCGGCACCCGCGAGAACGAGCCCGCGGCGCTCGTCCGGGGCCGCCCGTGGGCCGTCCCCCGGATCATCCGCCGGCCGCCGCGGTGCGGCCGGGGACCCCTCCCCACCCTATGATCACTATAAGTCATGATATGACTACTTTTAGTGTGATGGCTGAGAGGGATGCGGGACCGGCTGGCCCCGCGCCGAGGGGGCAGCGATGGACACGACCGAGTGGTTTCCCGCCATGCCACTGCAGGAGTGGGAGAGCACCAAGGAGACCCTGCACCGGTTCACCCAGATCGTCGGCAAGGTACGGCTCGCCGAGAGCACCCGCCACAACCACTGGTGGAACGTGCCCTTCCACCTGACCGGGCGGGGCATCACCACCCGCCCCTCCGGAGGGTTCGGCGGCGCTCCGGTCTTCACGATCGACTTCGACTTCGTCGCCCACACCCTGGCCGTCAACCGCCTGGACGGACGCGGCGTGACGTTCAGCCTCGTCGGCCACTCGGTCGCCTCCTTCTACCGGACCCTGTTCGAGGTGCTGGAGGGCCTGGGCGTCACCACCCGCATCGAGGCCGAACCGTTCGGCCTCACCGACGCCACCCCCTTCGCCCAGGACGCCAAGCACGCCGACTACGACCCGGCGCTGGTCAACCGCTACTGGCGCGTCCTGACCCAGGTCGGCCTGGTGCTGGACCGCTTCGCGGCGGGCTTCTGCGGCAAGGTCAGCCCGGTCCACCACTTCTGGCACACCTTCGACATCGCCGTGACCCGCTTCTCCGGCCGCCCGGCGGGCCCCCAGCCCCAGGCCGACCCCGTCACCCGGGAGGCCTACTCCCGCGAGGTGATCAGCAGCGGCTTCTGGTTCGGCGACGAGGCGATGCCCTGGCCCGCCTTCTACTCCTACACCGCCCCCGAACCCGAGGGCCTGGCCGGGGAACCGCTGCGGCCCGAGCAGGCGGCCTGGCTGCCGCAGCGGGGCAGCCACCTGGCGGTGCTGCGCTACGACGACGCGCGCGCCCACGACGACCCGGTGGCCACCGTGCTCGACTTCCTCGACAGCGCCTACCAGGCGGGCGCCCGCCGCGCCGGCTGGAACGGGGCGCTGCTCATCAGCCCGCCCGGCGTCACCGACGCCCTCCTGGAGGAGGAGCCGTGACCCGGCCGTCCGTCCGGGTGGCCCTCTGGGCCTCCGCCGGGGCCGTGGCCTGCGGCGCGCTCGCCGCGACCCCGGCACCCCCCACCACCCCGGCCACGGCGACACCCACGGTGACGCCCACGGCGACATCCACGACGGCGCGGCCCGCCGTACCGCCCGGCACCGCGCCGCAGGGCTTCACACGCATCGGCGGCCCCGCCAACGGGCTCACCGTCGCCGTCCCGCAGGACTGGGTCGCCCTCGACCTGTCCAGGGACGACCTCGACAAGAGCCTCACCTCCATCGGCCTGTCCGGCGAGGCCCTGGAACAGGCCAGGCGAAGCCTGCGCCCGCTGGTGGCCAACAAGGCGGTCTGGGCCTCCGACCGCACCTCCGCCGCGACCTCCCCCAACCGCTTCGCCACCAACCTCAACGCCTTCTGCCAGGAGAGCCCGGACGTGCCCGCCGACCAGATCGTCGCCGACGTCAAACGGCAACTGGGCCAACTCGGCGCCACGATCTCCCAGGCGGGCGAGGTCCCGATCGACGACGGCACCGCCGTGCGGGTGGTCTACCGGCTGCCCTCCCGCGGCATCGACATCAGAGGCACCCAGTACTACACCCGCTCCTCCTCCTCGGGCAGGACCTGCATCCTGACCCTCAGCACCGACAAGGACGGCCTGCAACCCCTGTTCGACCGGATCGGCAGGACCCTCACCCCCCGGTGAGGCACCACCCGGAACCGAAATTGCCGATCAACCGCGTTCACTCCTACGCTGGGGGCGACATTCGGCAGGGAGGTCACCGGTGGCACGCGAGGACGGTTCCGCACCCCCCGGCACCAGCATCTCCGGAGTCCTCGAACGGATCACCTACGCCAACGAGGAGACCGGCTACACCATCGCCAGGGTCGCCACCGAACGGTCGGGAAACGACCTGCTGACCGTCGTCGGGCCGCTGCTGGGCGCCCAGCCGGGGGAGTCGCTGCGCCTGACCGGCCGCTGGAGCACCCACCCCCGCTACGGCAGGCAGTTCGAGGTGTGGTCCTACGCCACCGTGCTGCCCGCCACCGTGCAGGGCATCCAGCGCTACCTGGGCTCCGGCCTGATCAAGGGCATCGGGCCGAAGATGGCCGAGCGGATCGTCGCCCACTTCGGGACCGACACCCTCGACATCATCGAGACCGTCCCCGAACGACTGGTCGAGGTCCCCGGCCTCGGCCCCAAACGAACCAAGATGATCGCCGCCGCCTGGGAGGAACAGAAGATCATCAAAGAGGTGATGATCTTCCTGCAGGGCGTCGGGGTGACCACCTCCATCGCCGTGCGGATCTTCAAGCAGTACGGCGAGGCCTCCATCACCGTCGTCAGGAGCCAGCCGTACCGGCTGGCCGACGACGTGTGGGGGATCGGCTTCAAGACCGCCGACACCATCGCCCAGGCCGTCGGCATCCCGCACGACAGCCCCGAACGCGTCAAGGCCGGGCTGCGCTACACCCTGTCCCAGGCCGCCGACGACGGCCACTGCTACCTGCCCGCCCCCAACCTCGTCGCCGACGCCGTCAAGATCCTCCAGGTCCCCGCGGAGCTGACCGTCCAGTGCCTGGAGGAGCTCGTCGCCGAGGAGGGCGTGGTCCGCGAGGAGATCCCGGCCGGTGACACCGTCGTCCCCGCCGTCTACCTCGTCCCCTTCCACCGCGCCGAACTGTCCCTGGCCGGCGCGCTGCGCGCCCTGCTGAACTCCGGCCACGACCGGCTGGAGGCCTTCAAGACCGTCGAGTGGGACACCGCCCTGACCTGGCTGCGCAAACAGACCGGCGCCGACCTGGCCGAAGAGCAGGCCCAGGCCGTACGGCTGGCGCTGAGCGAGAAGGTCGCGGTGCTGACCGGCGGCCCCGGCTGCGGCAAGAGCTTCACCGTCCGCTCCATCGTCACCCTGGCCCGCGCCAAGAAGGCCAAGGTCATCCTGGCCGCCCCCACCGGCAGGGCCGCCAAACGCCTGTCGGAGCTGACCGGCCACGAGGCGACCACCGTGCACCGGCTGCTGCAGCTGCGCCCCGGCGGCGAGGCCACCTTCGACCGCGACAACCCCCTGGACGCCGACCTCGTCGTGGTCGACGAGTCCTCCATGCTGGACCTGCTGCTGGCCAACAAACTGGTCAAGGCCGTCGCCCCCGGCACCCACCTGCTGTTCGTCGGCGACGTCGACCAGCTTCCCTCCGTCGGCGCCGGCGAGGTCCTGCGCGACCTGCTGGCCGCCCAGGAGCAGATCCCCCGCGTACGGCTGACGCACATCTTCCGCCAGGCCCAGGAGTCGGGCGTGGTCACCAACGCCCACCGCGTCAACACCGGCCTGCCCCCGGCCCTGGAGGGCATGAAGGACTTCTTCCTGTTCCCCTGCGAGGAACCCGAGGAGATCGCGGCGCTGACGGTCGACGTGGTGGCCAGCCGCATCCCCCGCAGATTCGGCCTCAACCCGCGCCGCGACGTGCAGGTCCTGGCGCCGATGCACCGGGGCGCCGCCGGGGCGGGCAACCTCAACACCGTGCTGCAGGAGGCCCTGACCCCCTCCAGGGAGGGCATGCCGGAACGCCGCTACGGCGGGCGCGTCTTCCGGGTCGGCGACAAGGTCACCCAGCTGCGCAACAACTACGACAAGGGCGCCGCCGGGGTGTTCAACGGCACCGTCGGCACCGTGGTCGACATCAGGCCCGACGACCACAAGCTGACCGTGCTGACCGACGAGGAGGAGAACGTCGAGTACGCCTTCGACGAACTCGACGAACTCGCCCACGCCTACGCGGTCTCCATCCACCGCTCCCAGGGCAGCGAATACCCCGCGGTGGTCATCCCGCTGGCCACCAGCGCCTGGATGATGCTGCAGCGCAACCTGCTCTACACCGCGATCACCCGCGCCAAGAGACTCGTCGTCATCGTCGGCTCCCGCCGCGCCCTGGCCCAAGCGGTGCGCACCCGCGGCGCCGGGCGCCGCCACACCAGCCTCACCCACCGCCTGCGCTCACCCTGACCCCGGGCGGCCCTCCCGCGGGGCCCGGCGGGCGGTGACTTGGACGTCACGCATCCGTTCATGCGCGTGCGTGTCCAAGTCACCCCCCGCGCCCGGCCCGGCCGCGCCGGCGCCGGGCATCATGGGGCCGACCCGATCTGAGGAGAGCCCCCTGATGCCCTACGGATTCGACCCCGAGCTCGCTCCGTTCACCGCCGACCTGCTGCCCGAGCACGACCTTCGTGACACGGTGACCTCCCGGCAGGTCCTCAAGGAGTTCTTCAGCTCGATGCCCGGCGGCTTCCCCGACACCGTGACGGTCGAGGACCGCCACATCCCCGGCCCCGGCGGGCCGGTACGGGTGCGCCTGTACGCCCCGCGCGAGCGCTCGGCCGAACCGGCCCCGGCGATGGTCTTCATCCACGGCGGCGGCTTCATCGTGGGCCAGATCGAGATGGGCGACGCGCTGCTGGCCTCCCTGGCCGAGACCATGGGCGTGGTGTCGGTCTCCGTCGACTACCGCCTCGCCCCGCAGGACCCCTACCCCGCCGGCGTCGAGGACTGCTACGCCGCGCTGGTGTGGACCGCGCAGAACGCCGCGGAACTCGGCGTCGACCCGGCGCGGATCGCCGTGGGCGGGGAGAGCGCGGGCGGCGGCCTGTCGGCCGCGGTCGCGCTGCTGGCCAGGGACCGCGGCGGCCCCGCGCTGTGCCTGCAGTACCTCGGCATCCCCGAACTCGACGACCGCCTGGACACCCCCTCCATGCGCGCCTTCGTCGACACCCCCGGCTGGAGCCGCGACAAGGCCGAGATCAGCTGGGACTACTACCTCGGCCAGGCCCACCGGCCCGGCGGCGACGACGTCCCGATCTACGCCGCCCCGGCCAGGGCCGAGGACCTGTCGGGGCTTCCCCCGGCGTACGTGGTGGTGTGCGAGTTCGACCCGCTGCGCGACGAGGGCCTAGCCTACGCCGCCAGACTCGTGCAGGCCGGGGTCCCGGTCGGCCTGCACATGTACCCGGGGACCTTCCACGGCTGCTCCTGGGTCCCCGACGCCCAGGTCTCCCGCCGGATGCAGGACGACCTGATGTACGCCCTGCGCCGCGCCTTCCACCCGGTCAAGGCCCCCGCCGCGCCCGGAACGGCGCTGTGAGCCTTCTCACGAACATCCGGTGAACACCGTGCCTCACCCGCCCGGGTGAGGCACGAACCGGCCGGAACGGCCGCCCCCGTCACCGAAAGTAACCTAAATGTGATTCAACTCTCACGAACCGTGCATAGTGCTCCAGCGTCACCTATTAGAGTTTTTAGACGCACTTTGCGGTTGGGGGAGAGAGCTGTGCTGAACATGGAACGCCGTGACCTGAGGAAACCGCTGGCCGCACTGGGCCTGGCCGCCGCCCTGCTGGCCACCTCCTGCTCCGGCGGCACCCCGGCGGCACCCGGCGCCGCAGGCACCCCCGGCGGCGAGACGGCCACCCCCACACCCGCCGCCCCCACCATCAGGATCAGCCCCGCCCAGGGCGGCGCCGCCGTACGGCCCGACCGCAAGGTCGTCGTCACCGCCGACGGCGGTGCCCTGGAGGAGGTCACCGTGCAAAGCGGCAGCCACAAACTCGAAGGCGACTTCGACGCCCAGCGCACCAAGTGGACCTCCACCGTGCCCATGGAACCCTCCAGCACCTACGACGTCTCCGTCCGCACCGTGGACGGCACCACCGCCACCAGCACCTTCACCACACTCAAACCGAAGGTGGAACTGGCCGTCGCCGACGTCACCCCGGCCATCAAGGGCGAGAAGGTCGGCGTGGGGGCGCCGATCATCGTCACCTTCAACCAGCAGGTCGCCAACAAGGCCGCCGTGGAGAAGGCCCTGGAGGTCAAGGCGGAGAAACCCGTCCCCGGCGCCTGGCGGTGGATCAACGACACCACCGTGATCTACCGCACCGCCAAGTACTGGCCCGCCCACCAGAAGGTCACCTTCACCGCCCGCATCAAGGGCGTCCGCGGCGGCAAGGACATGTACGGCGTCAAGAACCTCACCAAGGTCATCCGCATCGGCGCCGCCCAGATCTCCGTCGTCGACACCCGCAAGCACAAGATGATCGTCAGACGCGACGGCAAGGTCGTGCAGACCATGCTGATCAGCGCGGGCAAGGGCGACACCCGCGAGTACACCACCACCAGCGGCGTCCACCTCACCATGGGCAAGGCCAACCCCGAACGGATGATCTCCCCGGGCCGCAAGAAGGGCGACCCCGGCTACTACGACCTGATGATCAACCACGCGGTGCGCTTCTCCAACAGCGGCGAATACGTCCACGCCCTCAACAACGTCTGGGCCCAGGGCCGCCAGAACGTCAGCCACGGCTGCGTCAACGCCCGCCCCGACCAGGCCAAATGGTTCTACGACCAGGTCCAGCGCGGCGACGTGATCACCATCACCGGCACCACCCGGCAACTGGAGTGGAACAACGGCTGGGGCTTTTGGCAGATGCCGTTCAAGGAGTGGCGCAAGGGCAGCGCCCTCAAGGCCTGACCACCCGCCCCTCCGGCGAGGCCGCGCCGCCACGGCGCGGCCACCTCACAACAGGCTGATCTGCGTCGGCGCCGGAAGCGCCAGCGGCAACGGCTGCTCCGGCCGCGTCGGGCTCAGACCGTAACGGGCGGCCACCTGCAGCACCTGCCCCACCACCGCCCGCACGTACACCGGATCGGCCTCCGCCCCCGCGGCGTACAACTCCCCGTACCGGGCCACCAGCCCCGGATGATGCTCACCCACCCACGCCATGTACCACTCCCGCGCCCCCGGCGGCAGCCGCAGCACCCGCGGCGTCAGGCTGACCGCCCCCGCCGCCGCCACCCGCCGCACCGTCGCGGAGATCTGGTCGGGGGAGTCGGTCAGCAACGGCAGGATCGGCGCCATCTCCACCCCGCTGGGCACCCCCCGCCCGTTCAGCTCCTCCACCAGCTCCAGCCGCCGCTGCGCGTCCGGCACCCCCGGCTCCACCCCACGCCGCACCCGGTCGTCGACGAACGCGATCGAGACCACCACCCCCGCCCCCGGCGCCCCCGCCAGCAGATCGGCGTCCCGCAGGATCAGCGTCCCCTTGGTGTGCACCGTGAACGGCGCCCCCGCCTCACGCAACGCCGCCACCACCCCCGGCATCAGCCGGTAGACCTCCTCGACCCCCTGATAACAGTCACCCGCCATCCCCACGGCGACATGCTCACCGTCCCACCGGGAGACCAGCTCCGCACGCAACCGCCGCACGATGTTGGTGCGCACCACGATCCGCGAGTCGAACCCGGCACCGCCGTCCAGCCCGAGCCGGCGATGACCGTGCCGCGCCGAACAGTAACGGCACCCCCCGGCACACCCCTGATAGGGACTCACCGTCCACCCCTGCCCCGTCCGCTCAAGCGCCGTACGGGCCTGCACCTCGTAACAGGTCACCGCGCCGTGCACCCGGGTCACCGCCGAACGCGCGATCCGCGGCCCACCCCTGGCGGGCTCGGGCAACAGGGCGGGAGCCTCCCAACGCATGCCGCTCAGTGGAACACGCATTCGACACCCCTCGCAAGTGAAACCGCCGCACCGGGTTTCCGGCCCCCAACCCCGCCAGAAATGGTACGGTCATGCCGGTTTCGGAGGGGATGTAAGCAGAATTCGGGAGAGTGACCCATGGCGTGGCTGCTCCTGGCGGGAGCCATCATCGCCGAGATCACGGCGACCACCGCCCTGAAGTTCAGCGACGGCTTCACCCACAAAGGATGGGCACTGCTCGTCGTCGCCGGATACGCCACCGCGTTCGCCCTGCTCGGCCAGGCCCTCAAACGCCAGCTGGAGATCGGCACCGCCTACGCCGTCTGGTCCGGCGCCGGCACCGCCGCCATCGCCGTCATCGGCATGCTCTTCCTCGGCGAAAGCCTCACCCTCGTCAAAGCCGGCGGCATCGCCCTCATCATCGGGGGAGTGGTCCTGATCAACCTCGCCGGCAGCGCCCCCTGACGACCCGCCCCCTCAAGGAAAGGCCCGCCCCATGACCATCCTGCACCTGGCCCTGGCCGCCGACTGGGACGCCGCCCAGCCCCAGGGGGAGTACCGCGTCTCCACCCTGGGCCGCACCCTCGAACAGGAGGGCTTCATCCACGCCTGCTGCGACCGCACCCAGCTCGACGGCGTCGCCGGCCGCTTCTACCGCGACGTCACCCAGCCCCTGCTCGTCCTGACCATCGACCCGGCCGGCCTCGACGTCCGCCTGGAGACCCCCGCAGGCTCAGCCGAGACCTTCCCCCACATCTACGGCCCGCTGCCCCTCACCGCCGTCGTCTCCGCCACCCCCTACACCCCCGCCTGACCACCCCCGATCACACCCCGGTCACCGGCACAGCACCCGCTCCAGCCGCCGCGCCGCCACCCACAACCCCACCGCCGCCATCACCAGCAGATACGCCGCGTGCCCCGCCAGCCCCCAGCCGGGCAACCCCGCCGCCAGCCCCCGCACCAACTCCACCGCGTGGAACAACGGCGCCGCCTCGACCACCGCCCGCAACACCGGGGGATAGTCCCCGACCGGTGAGAACGTCCCGGAGAACAGGAACAACGCGAACTGGCCCGTACTCACCAGATCGAAGTCCTGCCAGCCCCGCATCACCGTGCTGACGGCCATCCCCACCGCACCGAACGCCAGCCCCACCAGCAACGCCGCCGGAAAGGCCGCCAGCGCCCACCCGGCCCGCGTCAGCCCCATCGCCGTCATCACCACCAGGAACGCCCCCGTGTAGAGCGCACTGCGCGCCAGCGCCCACGCCAGCTCACCCAGCGCCACCTCCAACGGCCGCACCGGCGTCGCCAGAATCGCCTCGAACGTCTTGGCGTACCTCATCTTGAAGAAGAAGTTGAACGTCGTCTCCGACAACGCCCCCGACATCGCCGAGACCGCCAGCATCGCCGGCGCCACGAACACCGCGTAACCCACCGTCCGCCCGTCGCCCAGCCGCAGCTCACCGACCAGCGCCCCGACCCCCACACCGATCGACAGCAGATACAGCACCGGTTCGAAGAACCCCGAGGCCAGCACCAGCCAATACGCCGGACCCGACCGCAGCGCCCCCACGTTGCGCCCGGCCACCGCCCCCACCCGCGCCGGAGAGACCCGCACGGCCAGCACCGCAGAAACCATGACCGCCTCAGTCCCTCAACCGTCTGGCGAACGCCCGGACCGCCCACACCGCACCCGCACCCGCGAACACCAGCAGAACCCCCACATGCCACCCCACCGGCCACGGCGGAGCCGCCCCCAGCGTCGCCGCCCTGCACAACTCCACCCCGTGCCACAACGGCGACGCGTACGCCAGCGGACGCACCACCGGCGGCAACTGCTCCACCGGGAAGAACACCCCGCCGAACAACGCCGAAGGAATCATCACGAACCTGAACAACAACGCGAAATAACTGTCGTGATCGATGCTCGCCGAGAACCCCGTCACCGGCGCCGCCACCGCCACCGCCAGCAACGCCGCCACCGCCGGCGTCACCACCACCCACGGCGAACGCAACGCCCCGAACACCCCGGCCACCACCAGGAACACCACGACCGCGCTCTCCACCCGCAACACCACATACAGCAGGCCACCCGCCACCATGTCCCGCACCCCGACCGGAGTGGCCCGCATCGCGTGAAATCCCCGCACCCACTTGAAGTCACCCAGCACCGGGTACGTCGAATCACCCACCGCCATCTGGAACGCCGTCGAAGCCATCACCCCCGGCGCGATCCACGCCAGATACCCCACCCCGCCGACCTCACCCACATACCGGCCGACCCCCACCCCGAAACTCACCAGGAACAGCACCGGCACCACGAACGACGACAACACCGACGCCCGCCACACCCTCCGGTACAGGCACAGATGCCGCTCAAACACCGCCACCGCCGGACGAACCACCTCAATCCACCAACGTCCGGCCCGTCAACTGCAGAAACACATCCTCAAGCGAAGAACGCCGTACCAGCACACTCGACGGCACCAACCCCCGCCGCCGCACCTCCGCCACCGCCGCGTCCCCATCACCCGTGTACAGCAACACCCGATCCGGCAACGGATCCACCCGCCCGATCCCCGCGAGCCCACCCGCCACATCCACCCCCTCGGGAAAACGCAACTCCACCACCTCCGGCGCGCAGTACGTCCCGATCAGCGAACGCGGCGACCCCTCCGCGACGATCCGCCCCCCGTCCATCACCACCAGCCGATCACACAACTGCTCGGCCTCATCCATGTAATGCGTCGTCAGCACCAGCGTCGTACCCCGCTGCCTCAACCGGAACAACCGCTCCCACAACAGATGCCGCGCCTGCGGATCAAGCCCCGTCGTCGGCTCGTCCAGCAACACCAGATCAGGATCGTTCACCATCGCCCGCGCGATCGTCAGCCGCCGCTTCATCCCCCCCGACAACGGCTCGACCCTGCTGGAGGCCCGATCCCGCAACCGCACGAAATCCAGCAACTCCTCGGCCCGCTCCCGCGCCCTCGCCCGCGACATCCCGAAATACCGCGCGTACGTCGTCAGGTTCTCCCGCACACTCAGATCCGGATCAAGATTGTCCAGCTGCGGGCACACCCCCAGCCGCCCCCTGATCCGCGCCCCGTCCCGCACCGGATCCATCCCCAGAATCCGCAACTCACCCGCCGACGGCATCGACACACAGCCGATCATCCGCATCGTCGAGGACTTACCCGCCCCGTTCGGCCCCAGGAACCCGAACGCCTCACCCGGCTCCACCTCCAGATCGATCCCGTCGACCGCGACGAAGTCACCGAACCGTTTGACAAGCCCGCGCGCGCGGATCAGAGGCTCTGCAGACACGCCCGGAACGTAACAGAGACCGGCGACACTTCCGCAACCCACCAACCGGGTACGGCACCGCGGCACACGACACCGGGGGAGACCCGCCCCGGCCCCACCGGCGGCCCCGCACCGCGGCAGGGCTCCGCCGGGACGGGCACGAACACAGAACACCCCGCCCGGACGGCATACGAGACGACACACCGGGTACGGCCTTCACCACCCGGCCCCCACACCCGCAAGGATCACCCCATGGTCAACACGGCCGCCGTCATCCTCCTCGCGGCCCTCGCCGCCCTGGTGATCATCGGCCTCATCGCGCTCGCCGTACGACTCACCCAGCGCCCCCGCAACACCCTCATCGGCGGCGGACTCGGCCCCGCCCTCATCGAACAGGTCCTGCACCTCAAAGCCACCGGCCAGTTCGACCAGGCCGTCATCCTCGTCCGGGGAGAAACCGGCCTCAGCCACCGCGCCGCCTCACGCCTCGTCAGGAAGATCCACGCCCCCTGACGACCCCGCCAACCGGCCGATCACCCCATAAGCCGGATTCACCCCCGCCGCCCGGCGCACCTCACGCGCCGTCGAAGCCACATACGCCTGACCCGTCACGATCGACGAATGCCCCAGCAACTCCATCAGCTCATGCGCCGAGGCCCCCCGCTCCGCCAGCCGCGTCGCGAACTCATGCCGCAACGCGTGCACCAACGTCCCCCGCTGCACCCGATCGTGCACCCCCGCGTACCGATAACACTGCCGCACCAAATACTGCAGGCCACCCCGCCGCAACGGCTCATTACGTGTGTCCACCAGAAACACCGCCGAAGGCGGCAACCCCCCGAGCCCGAACCGCTCCAACCGGCTGCGCACATACCGATCGGCCAGCACCTCGACCGGCTCCTCGATCGGCAGCGACCGCGTCCTGCCGCCCTTGCCCACCACCTGAACCCGCCGCTCACCCGAAGGACCGCCGAACGACCCCATCGTCAGCCCCAGCAACTCCGCCGACCGCATCCCCGTGACCAGCGCCAGCGCCAGCACCACCAGATCACGCTCCACCCACGGATCACGCGCCTTACGCGCCCCCGCCGCCACCCGCTCAAGCAACGTCACCGACGCCGACCCGTCACCCAGCAACGGCTTGGGCGCCTTCGCCGGCTGCTTCGGCCGCGGCACCGCCGCCATCGGATTACCCTCCAGCACCCCCTCCGCCACGCAGAACGTCAGAAACCGGTTCCACGCACTCCACGCCCGGTTCACACTGGCCGCAGAACGCGACCCGGCGAAATCAGCGAACGCCCCCCTGACCAGCCGTGCCGTCAACACCTCCACCCGCAGATCCTCAACCGGAACCTCCGCACGCCGCGCCACCAGCTCCGCCACGATCCGCAGATCACTGTCGTAACCGGCGACCGTACTGGGGGAGAGCTTCTTGGCCCGCAACGACAGCAGGAACTCCCCGGCGACCTCCCGCAGACCACAACCGTCCATCACACAGGCGATTATGCATCCGGCCCGGGGGAGCGGCCCTCACCACCGCGACACCGATCCGCGAACGCCACAAGACGATCGTTGACCAGCTCCGGCGCCTCGAGCGCGACCGCGTGCCCCACACCCGGCACCACCTCCGCGTGCACCACCGGAAGCAACCGCCGCGCCCGCTCGACGACCTCGGCCGGACGCACCAGACTGCTGCGCCCCCCGACGATCAACTGCACCGGCACCGCCACCCGCGCCAGCTCCTCGTCACCGAACCGCCGCGCCGGGCTGCGATCCGGCCGAAACCCCCGCGCCCCGGCCACGACCGGCGCCATGATCTCCGGCCGCCCCACCAGCGCCCACTCCGCCACCACCCGGTACAGCGCCCGCCGCCACGACGGGGGAGCGGCCATCGCCAACAACGTCACCAGCAACGTCACCATGAACCGAAGCGGCACCCGCGCGAGCCCACCCGGATCGAGCAACGTCACCGACGCCAGCCGCCGGGCCCCGTACACGGCCTGGTTCAGCGCCAGCCAGCCACCGTAGGACAACCCCACCAGATGCACCCGCTCCAGCCCCAGCCCGGCCAGAACCTCCTCAAGCCAGGCCGCCGAGTCCCCGGACCCCGTCACCACCCGCCGCTGCACACCACCCCCCGGATCGTCGATCGTCTCCACCGCGTACACCGGACGGTGACACCCCACCCCGGCGGCCTGCAGATACCACATGGAGGCGTTCGCACCGTGCCCGTGCAACAACACCACCGGCTCCCCGTCCCGCGGCCCGCACCGGTAGACCCGCGTCGTCCCGAAGGAGGTCTCCACGTCGAACACCTCGTGCGGCGGCCACAACCCCATCGCCACCTCGTACGCGGCCCGGAACCTCCGCTCGGCCCGCCCATCACGAAACCGCCCGATCCCGGCACGGGTCCCACCGTCCACACGCCCTCCCGGCAAAATTGATACACACGTATACGGTACGGTTGTATCAACATTGTGAGGCCACGTCCACCAGGAAGCACCCGTGAACCGGACCGACAACCGCGAAACCCGCCGCCACGACATCACCGAAGCCGTCCTGCGCGTCATGACCCGATCAGGACTGCACGCCGTCACCATGCGCGCCGTCGCCGCGGAGGCCGGCGTCTCCCTCCGCCTGGTCCAGCACTACTTCGAGACCAAACAACACCTCATGCACACCACCCTGAACCGGCTCACCGAAGAGATGACCCAACGCCTGCGCACCCGCCTCACCGGCGCCCACCGGCCACGCGACGTCATGGAGGCCGTCCTCGCCGAAGCCGTCCCCACCGACGAACGCAGCCGCGCCTTCCACCTGGCCTACACCTCCTACGCCGTCCTGGCCGTCACCGACGAGACACTCGCCGCGCACCCCTTCCTGAACGCACCCGACGCCATGGAGACCTTCGTCACCCGCCAGCTGACCCAGGCCCGCGACGACGGAGACCTCGCACCCGGCCTCGACCCGCGCACCGAGGCCGTCACCCTGCTGGCGACCGCCGCCGGACTGGGCGTCGCCGTCCTCGCCGGGCAACGCACCCCGCAGGAGGCCACCGCGATCCTGCACAGCGGGCTCGCCCGCCTGTTCCCGAACCCCGCGAGCCCCGGAGAACAGGGAGAGGCCACGGCGGAGGAGGGCGGTCACAAGTGATGCATAAGTAAAATTATGCATCAAAACCGTCGGAAAGCCCTGGAGAGCCCGCGGTGACGCCCACACGGCGAACGCCGGCACGGGAGTTCCGTACGGCGAACACACCCGCACCGGAACACGGCGAACACACCGCGACGGCCGGGCACCGGGTAACGCGCACCGGCCGTTAAATCGATCATGAAAAACGGGGAAACGGAGCTCCCGGCACGCCCGCGGCCTCCAGGCGCGGCGAGGTTCCGGCGAGCGGCCGAACGCGGACGCCGGAGGCCCGGCAGGCCCGGACGGTCCTGGCCGGCGGCGGGACGCCGAACCTGGGCGCGCGGCTCCGGCGTCCCCTGGCTCCACCGCCTCACCCGCTTTGTCCGGAAAAATCGTGATACCAAACAGAATTGGGTTTCTGTTTGGTATAAGAAATCCCGGCCCAGGACGGGAGCACCGCCCCCACGGCCCCGGCGTCCCGCTCCCCACACAGACGACACGGAACGACGCGGGTCCGGCGCTCCCCCGCAGGGACCCTGCCCGGCGGGTCCGCCGGAACCGCGACCGGCCTCCCCCGCCGGGCCGCCGGGCCCGGGGCGAGGACGCGACGGACGGCCCATCCGGGACCGGTGACGGCGCGGTGGAGCCGGTCCCCGGTCGAGGTGGTGGCGAACGGGAGGCCGTCCCGTGCCGTGGGCGGGCGGGACGGGTCCGGTTCGCGCTCGGTTGTGGTGAAGGGGGGTGTGTCCTTTCGAAAGGTCCGCTGACGCGTCCGCCGTTGGTGTGGAATTCGTTGATGACGCGTTGGTCGAAGGGCGTGGAGTTTTTTTGTGGTTTTGTGTGTGGAGGGCGGGTGGTGTTTTCGTTCCTGTCGGGGAAAGGTTTGAGGAGTTTGTCGGCTGCCGGGTTTTTCGGCGGTCTGCGCCGGTTTTGCGGGGTGGGTCTCCGGGGGCCGGGGGTCGCCGCCCGGCGGGTCGTCTTACTCAGGTGCGGCTCGTGGCCGGTCCGGCGGGGCAGGGCCGGATCCTGGTGGTTTTCGTCCTGGAGGGTTTTTCCTGAAATGTTGTCCGGCGGCTGGGTTTTGCCCTCTTGGTTGCGGTGGGCTCCTGGAATTGTCGGTGCCGGGTTCTACGATGAGCCGACTCTCAGGAAGGGTGTTCGCCGATGCTTGACTCGCTGATTGTGCCGTTGCTGGTGACCACGGATTTGCCGCCGGACGCTGATCTGGCGGAGTTCGGGCGGCTGCTCGCCGACGCGGTGCGGGAGCCGGGCCGGGGTGCGGTGTCGTATGCGGGTTTTCTGCACGGCGCGGTGTTCTGGCTTGATCCGCCGAGGGTGTCGGCGGAGCGTGAGGCCGGGGCTGGGCCGGTGGCCGAGGAGTTGCGGTTCGCGGCGTTGCTGGGTCATCTGTCGGTGAGCGGCGGGTGCGGGCGGGTCAAGGACGTGGTGGCCGACGTGGGCAGGGCGGTGACGGAGGCGGTCACGGCTCGTTACGGTGATCTGGGGAGTCCTCCGGCGGTGATGGCGATCCGGGCTGAGGATGTGCGGGAGCGCACTCCCCCGTCGGCGGTCGCGGTCAGTACGGCCGGTGCGGTTGCCGGGTTGGTCGCGGCTGCCCGCCCTTACATGTGACTTGTCCGCCCGTGGGCGGGTGTGATCGTCTACGTTGGGCGGGTGGGCGTGGCCGGCGGTTCGCTGCGCGTCGTCGGCTGGTTTCCCCCTCTCCCCCGTGTGGGTGTGGGGTGCCCGCGGTGGTGTCCGGTGGCGGTCTGTGTGCCAGGCGGGGTGGTCTGGGGCGGGTACGGCCGGGCTGATCGTCGAGGAAGGGTGTCCGGGGAGTCATGCGGCCAGCGGGTCTGAATCGCCTCACGGTGCGGGAGTCGGCCGATCGGTATGTGGAGTTGGTGCGGGCCAAGACGTTGACGGGGGCGTTGTCTCCGGCGACGGCGGAGGTTTACGCGCGTGATGTGGCGACGTTCGTGGGGTTGGCGGGTGAGGAGACGGTTCTCGATGATCTGACCGGTGAGGACGTCGATGCGGTTCTGCTGGCGTTCGCGCGTAAGCCCGATGGGCGGCGGGCCGATCCCGGTCAGGGGGGCGGGGTGCAGTCGGCTTCGTCGCAGGCGAGGTTTCGGCGGTCGGTTTCCGCGTTGTTCAAGCACGCGTCGCTGGCGGGGTGGGTGCAGGTCAATCCGATGGCGTTGGTGACGGTTTCGGCCAAGGAGCGTGGCGGGTTGCGGCCGCAGCGGCGGGCGTTGACGCGGGAGCAGGCTCAGGGGTTGGTCGGGGCGGCGCGGGAGTTGGGTGACGGGCCGGTTGAGGAGGCGGGGCGGGCGCGGCGGCGTGATCAGCGGACGGAGTTGCGGGATGCGTTGATCGTGTTGTTGCTGTCGACGATGGGGCCGCGGGTTTCGGAGTTGGTGCGGGCGGATGTGGAGGATTTCTACACCAACGACGGGGTGCGTTACTGGCGGATCTTCGGTAAGGGCGGTAAGACGCGTGATGTGCCGTTGCCGGGTGATGTGGCGCGGGTGCTTGAGGCGTATCTGTCGTGGCGGGGTGAGGTTCTGCGGGGGGTGCAGGACAAGGCGTTGCTGTTGTCGTGGCGGGGCAGGCGGCTGGCGCGGGGGGATGTTCAGGCGGTGATCGACCGGGTGCAGCGGCGGGTTGATCCGGATCGGCGGCGTTCGGTGACGCCGCATGGGTTGCGGCATACGACGGCGACGCATCTGCTGGCCGAGGCGGTGGACATGGACGCGGTGCGGCGGGTGCTGGGGCACGGTGATCTGGCGACGCTGGGGCGTTACCGGGATGAGTTGCCGGGTGAGCTGGAGGTGGCGATGCGGGCTCATCCGTTGTTGCGGGAGCGGGGTGTTTCGGGCGGGGGCGGGGTTTAGGCGGCGCGTTCGGCGGTGCAGACCTCGGCGAGGACGTCCATGGAGATGTTCAGGGTCTGGGCGAGGGCGGCGATGGTGAAGAAGGCGGGGGTGGGGACTCTGCCGGTTTCGATCTTGCGGAGGGTCTCCGCGGACAGTCCGGCGGCGGCGGCGACCTCCGTCATGCTGCGGGTGCCGCGGGCCTGGCGTAGCAGGGCGCCCAGGCGGTGGCCGCGTTCGTGGTCGAGTTCGGTCAGTGGGGGTCGCACCATGTGCGGAAGCTTAGCAAACGTGATAACAATACCGGTATAAGTATTGGACCGGAAGGTGACACGTGGTCGAGATCAAAACAACGGCAGAACTGGAAGCCATGCGCGAGGCCGGACGCGTCGTCGCCAACGCACTACAGGCGGCACGCGACCAGGCAACCCCCGGCACCACCCTCCTCGAACTCAACGAAACCGCCGCCACCGTCATCTCGGCGGCCGGCGCCAAACCCGCCTTCCTCCACTACAAACCCCACTTCGCCCCCACCCCCTTCCCCGCCGTCATCTGCACCTCCGTCAACGACGTCCTCGTCCACGGCATCCCCGACCACTACCGGCTACGCCCCGGCGACCTGCTCAGCATCGACTGCGGCGCCTACCTCGACGGCTGGGCCGCCGACGCCGCGATCAGCCTCACCGTCGGCCCAGCCGACCCCCAGGACCTGAAACTCATCAACGACGCCGAAACCGCCCTCGCCAACGCCATCACCACCTGCACACCCGGCAGCCGACTGGGCGACATCGGCCACGCCGTCGCCACCGTCGGCCGCCACGCCGGATACGGCATCCCCACCGACTTCGGAGGCCACGGCATCGGCCGCGCCATGCACGAAGACCCACACGTCGCCAACCACGGCCGCCCAGGCCGCGGAATGACCCTCCGCCCCGGCCTCGTCCTCGCCATCGAACCCATGTTCATGGCCGGAGGCCACGACACCTACCTCACCGCCCCCGACGGCTGGGCCCTGACCAGCGTCGACGGCAGCCAAGCCGTCCACGTCGAACACACCGTCGCCATCACCGACGACGGCCCCCGCATCCTCACCCTGCCGTGAGACCCTCCGAAAGACCCTGCTCCCCCAACCTGACCATCACCCGGGTACGCAACCGATCCGGCGAAGTCCGCGCCGGATCCGACAGATAAACCTCCCGAATCGGCCCATCCGGCGTATGACCCCGCTCAGCACACCACGCCAACACAGCATGCGCGGTCAAATCAATCTGGTCATACGGCCCCACATGCACCGCCCCCGCGAACACCCCACCCGGCAGAATGTACGGCCGCGTCCCCCGCGGAGCAGGCCCCCCGAACTCCGCCGCGACCACCACCGGAATCGGCTCCCCCATCTCCACCGGAAACAAACCCGTCAACCGCAACCCCTCCTCCAACCCGCCCTCCCGGACAGCACGCACCAACGACGCCACACACGCCCCCGTCGCCCGAGCGATGTCCTGCGGCGAAACCGCCTCATCACGCACCAACACCACCTGACGGGGCCCCTGCCGCTCCACCGTCACCTCAACCGGCGGCACCCCCGACACCAACAACCGCTCCAACGTCGCCAACGTACGGCTCCGCCGCGCCAGCTCCGCCTCCAACTCATCACGCACCCGCCCCAGCACCTCAGCCACCGCCACCCCCGACAACACCTCACCGACAGCGCTCAACGGCACATCCAACGACCGCAGCAACCCGATCGACAACGCCTGCCTGGCCTGCGCCACCCGGTAATACCGGTAACCACTGTCAGGATCGATCCACGCCGGAACCAGCAACCCCAAATCCGCGTAATGCCGCAACTGCTTCACACTCAACCGGCACAACCTCGCGAACTGCCCGATCGGCAGCAGCCCATCATCCACATCCACCCCTCCAGCATGCCGCCCCCACCAGCCCGAAGACACCGCCGACAACCCGGAAACAGGACCGCCACCCACCACCCCTAAGGTGAGGACCAACCCACCCCCCGTTCCCGGTCCCCAAGGGAGAGGTCCCCCACCGTGCCCACCACGCTCCGCCTGTTCCGATACGTCGCCATCGCCGAAGCGTGCTCATGGGCCGGACTCCTCATCGGGATGTACTTCAAATACATCGCCGCCACCGGCGACCTCGGCGTCAGAGTGTTCGGCCCCATCCACGGCGCACTGTTCGTCCTCTACGTCGCCGGAGTCATCGCCGCCGCCCGCACCGCCCGCTGGAGCATCCCCACCACGGCACTCGGCCTGGCCTGCGCCATCCCCCCCTTCACCTCCCTGTGGTTCGAACGACGCATGCTCACCCGCCACACCGCCACCGTGTGACCCCCCTCACGACAAAGCGACCAACCCCCGATACTCCTCACCCCACAGATCCTCATCCGCCTCCGGCAACAACAGGACACGATCCGGCCGCAACGCCTCCACGGCCCCCTCATCATGGGTGACCATCACGATCGCCCCCGGATAGGAACCCACCGCCGCCAGCACCTCACCCCGCGACGCCGGATCGAGATTGTTCGTCGGCTCATCCAGCAACAACACATTCGCCCCCGAGTGAACCAACCCCGCCAACACCAGACGCGTCCGCTCCCCACCCGACAACACCCCGGCCGGCTTGTCGACATCGTCCCCCCGGAACAGAAAAGCCCCCAACACCCCCCGCACCTCACCATCCGTCAGATGCGGCGCCACCTCCACCAGGTTCTGCCGCACCGTACGATCCCCCCGGACGGTGTCGTGCTCCTGCGCGAAATACCCCAGCCGCAACCCCTGCCCCCGCACCACCCGGCCACCATCCGGCTCCTCCCGGCCCGCCAGCACACGCAACAACGTCGTCTTGCCCGCACCGTTGAGACCCAGCACCACCACCCGGGCACCCCGATCCACCGCCAGATCAACCCCGTCCAGCACCCGGCGGCCGCCATAGGACTTCGACAGGCCCACCGCACCCAACGGCACCCGCCCACACGGCTCAGGCTCCGGCAGCCGAATCCTCGCCACCTTCTCCGCACGCCGCACCGGCTCAAGACCGGCCAGCATCCGATCCGCCCGCCGCGCCATACTCCTGGCCACCACCGAAGTCGCCGAACGCGCCTTCATCCGATCCGCCTGCGCGTGCAACGACGCCGCCTTACGCTCAGCGTTCACCCTCTCCCGCACCCGCCGCCGCTCATCGGCCTCACGCTGCGCCAGATACGCCGCCCACCCCGTGTTGTGCACATCGACCGCACCCCGCACGGCGTCCACATGGAAGACCCGGTTGACCACCCCGGCCAGCAACGCCGTGTCATGACTGATCACCAACAGCCCACCCCGATACCCCAGCAGGAAAGACCGCAGCCACGCCAGCGCGTCGACATCCAGATGGTTCGTCGGCTCATCCAGCAACAACGTGCCCCCGCCGTACCCCGCGAACAGAATCCGCGCCAGCTCGACCCGGCGCCGCTGCCCACCCGACAACGCCCCCAACGGCTCCGCCAACACCCGCTCAGGCAACCCCAGACCGGCCGCCACCCGAGCCGCCTCCGCCTCCGCCGCATACCCGCCGCCCGCCTGGAACTCCGCCTCCGCCCGCGCGTAACGAGCCATCGCCCGCTCCAACGCGGGCCCCTCCGCCCCGGCCATCGCCCCCTCAGCCGCCCGGAGACGACGCGAAACCGCATCCAGGCCACGAGCCGACAGAATCCGATCGGTGACCGAGACCGACTGATCAGCGGCCCGCGAGTCCTGCGCGAGGAACCCCACCGGCCCCCTACGGGTGACCGTCCCCCCAGCCGGCTCCGACAGACCCGCCAGAACCGACAACAACGTCGTCTTGCCCGCACCGTTACGGCCCACCAGGCCCACCCGATCACCGGGAGACACCGAGAAGGAGACATCGGACAGCAACAGACGCGCGCCGGCCCGCACACCGACACCACAGACAGTAATCACGAAAAAACGCTCCGGATAGCGAAAAGGACACACTCCTGACGTGGAAGCGAGTCCTCAGCTAAGAAATCCGGGCGAACATCCCCCCACCATAGCCGCCACCCCCCACCCCCTCACAACCCCAATACGGCCCCCACCGCCGCCCGGCACCGCACCGGATCCTCAAGCAACTCCGCACACCCACCCAGCTGATCCACCGACCCCGTCAACGGAAACCCCCTGACCACCGGATCGACCACCCCACCGGCCAACGCCTCAGCCACCCCCCACGCGCCACCACCCCGCACCGCCGCCCCCAACCCCAGCCGCCCGTGCAACACCGACACCCGCTCGACCGCCTCCCCCAAACACCGCTCACGAACCCGCCAATCCCCCGCCCCCACCGCCGCCGACAACACCTCACCCAGCTCCGCCGTACCGGAAAGCCGCGCGAACGCACCCCCAACCCACTTCGCATACGGCGGATACCGGCGCCGCACCAGCAACACCAGCCGCATCAACTCCCCCACCAGCGACGCCGTGAACACCGCCGACCCCAGATCGTCGCCCGTCTCCCCGCACCTCCGGGGAAAGGACTCCAACCGCGCCACCCGCCGCCACTGACACGCCAGCACGTAACGCTCCAGATCAGCCGGATACCAGCGCAACACCGAACGAACCCGCTCCAGAACCCCCAGACCATCGTGGAAAACCTCACCACCGGTGACCTCCGCCAACCGCTGCCAGGGAACCGACAACCAATCCAGCACCCCGGCCCCGGCCAGCGGATCGAACCCCAGCCTGCCCGGCAACCACACCGAGGGCTCCACCACCCGGACCCCGCCCTCCCCCACCACGACCGGATAACCACCGAACACCCGGGGCAACGCCTCGGCCAGCGACGCGGTGACCTCACCCACCGACCCCTCGGGAACGAACACCACCACCCGCGGCCCCCAGCCACGGGCGGCCGAACGCTCGGTGTCGAACGCCAGCACCTCCGAGCCCGGCCCGATCAACGCCGCGCTGTGCGCGACGCCGGCGATGACGGGCCGTACCTCCTGCGTGTAGAAGTCACGTGAAAACTGCAGACCAGGGACAAAACTGGACATCACTCCATTCACTCTGCCTGCCGGAACCGCCTGGCGCACCGGGTTTTCTCCCCTCCGGAGGAGGCCTCTCCTTCCTCGATGAGGGGTTTTTGTGGTGTGTGAGGAAGGGCATCCAACCCGGTTGCTTTACAATGTAGATTTTCAGGGTTCGATAAGGTCGCCGGGTGAGCGTGCCCGTGCTGCCCGAGCCCTCCGGGCCCGTCGTCGAACCCGCCCGTGATCCCTACCGGGTGTACCTCGACTCCCTGACCAGCTCCGAGTCCCGCCGCGCCATGCGCGGCTGCCTGGACCGCCTGGCCGGTCTCGTCTCCGGCGGGCAGGCCGCCAGCGGTGAGGGCCAGCCCTGGCATCTGCTGCGTTACGAGCACACCGTGCGCCTGCGCACCCTGATGACCGAACGCGGCTGGTCGGCCGCCTATGTCAACAAACACCTCGTCGCGCTGCGCAGGGTGCTGCGCGAGGCGTGGCGCCTGGGCCAGATGACCGCCGAGGAGTACCAGCGCGCCGCCGACCTGCCCACCGTCGAACACACCCGTCTTCCCGCGGGCAGGCACGTTCCGCCCGAGGTCGTCGGCGCCGCCCTGGCCGCCTGCGACGACGACCCCTCCCCCGCCGGGACACGCGACGCCGCCCTGCTCGCCGTGCTGTACTCCACCGGCTGCAGGCGCGCCGAGATCGCCGCGATGGCCCTGGACGACTACGACCCCGGGGCCCGTTCCCTGCGGGTGCGCGGCAAGCGCGACAAGGAACGGCTGGTCTACCTGACGTCCGAGGCCGTCGGCAGGCTGGAGCGGTGGCTGGCCGTACGGGGGCGTCCCGCCGGGGCGCTGTTCTGCCCCATCGGCCGGTACGGCTCGCTCAGGACCACCGGGGCCGGGCCCGCCCCCATGACGGGGCAGGCGGTCGCCGACATCCTGGCCAGACGGCTGGCTCAGGCCGGGACCTCCGCCCGCACCCCGCACGACTTCCGGCGCACCTTCATCGGGGAGCTGCTCGACGCGGGCGTCGACCTGGCCACCGCCCAGGCCCTCGTGGGTCACTCCTCCCCCGCCACCACGGCCCGCTACGACCGGCGCCCCGAACGGCGCCGCCGTGAGGCGGTCGACAGGATCACCCTTCCCCCCGCCAGACCGCTGTGACCCGCAGGCGCCGGCCCGCCGGCCGGGCCGTCAGCCGGGCCTGCGCAGCGTGCGGCGTACGGCCAGCCCGGCGAGAGCCGCCGACGCGAGCGTCAGGATGCCCGCCTCGGTCCACTGGAAGCGCCAGAACCTGGACGGCGGGTGGTAGTACACCGCGTGCCGGTACCCCTTGCCGAACAGGCACGCCTCCCACGCTCTGGCGTTCCTGTCGCTCCGTCCCATGTCCGCCCGGTGCGGGCAGCCGCCGACCGACGGCTCGGTGACCTCCCTGCCCGACGGCTCCACCCAGGCGGCGCCCACCAGCCGGGCGTCCGGGTCGGCGAGCAGCACGTCGCCGGACAGCTCGGCGCGCACAGGTTCGGCGTAGTGGTCGCTCAGCTGGAACAGCGTGAACATCGTCACCGTCACCCCCGCCACGACCAGCGCCATCGCGGGCAGCGTCCGCCGGAACAGGGCGCCGGCCGCGACGCCGAGCATGAACGCGTACAGCCACCACACCCCGGGCTGGACCCCGACCATGTTGAACACGCCGATGTTGCCGAAGGTGGAGTCGGCCCCCTTCCTGAACACCGGCCGCCACAGGCTCACCATGAGCGACAGCAGCAGCCCCCCGGCCGTGACCGTCGCGCCCAGGACCGACAGCTTGACCAGCAGCCACCGCCGTACGGACACCGACTGGGTCCAGGCCAGCCGGTGGGTGCCGCGCTCGTACTCGCGGCCGAGCAGCGGCGCGCCCCAGAACGCCCCGATCAGTGCGGGGGCCACCAGCGGCATCCATCCGAAGATCGTGTAGACCGCGCCGTAGCGCCGCCCGAGCGCCACCTCCAGCTCTCCGCACGCCACGTCGGGCCCCGGGCAGCCCGGCGGGGCGTGCTCGGCCACGTACCGGCCCGCCTCGACGGCCGAACCCAGCAGCAGGAGCCCCAGCAGGGCCAGGAAGCCCGCCGTCACGAGGATCTGCGCCCGGTGCTGGCGCCAGGTCACCCAGATCACGCGTCCACCCCCGCCGGTCGCGGCAGGGCCGCCGACTCGGGGCTGCGCAGGTAGCCCATGACGAGTTCCTCCAGCCCGGGGTGTCGTGCCCGCCAGCGCGGGTCGGGCGGGCACGGTCCCCTGACCAGCATGCCGGTCTGCCTGCCGGTACGGCTCTCGCTCACCACCCGTACCCCCGCCGCCGTGGCCTCCCGCGGCCCGGTGAGCACGAGGTGCTCCCGGAGCAGTTCCTCGATGTCACCGCTGACCTGCAGCCGTCCCCCGTTCAGCACGATCAGCCAGTCGCACGTCTCCTCCAGGTCGGAGACGACGTGCGAGGACAGCAGCACGGTCAGCTCCCGATCGGCCACTTCCGCCATGATCGAACGCATCACGTCGTGACGGGCCAGCGGGTCGAGGTTGGCCAGCGGTTCGTCCAGGATGAGCAGGTCCGGCCGGCCGGCCAGGGCCATCGTGACCGCCACCTGCGCCCGCTGCCCGCCCGACAGCCCGCTCACCTTCCGTTCCAGCGGTATGCCCAGCCCGGCGAGCCGGTCGACGGCGGAGGCCTGGTCCCAGCGGGCGTTCGTCCGGCGGCCGAAGGTGAGCATGTCGGCGACGCTGAAGCCGTCGTACAGCGGTTTGTCCTGCGCCACGAACGCGGCCGTACCGGCCACGCGGACGCCCCCCGACCTGGGCCGCAGCAGCCCGACGGCCGCGTGCATGAGTGTGGTCTTGCCCGCCCCGTTGGGTCCGACGAGCGCCGCCACCCGGCCTGCGGGCAACGACAGCGAGCAGTCGCGTAACGCCCATGTACGGCGATAGCGAACACCCAGCCCGGTCGCCTCCAGGACGGGCCTCATGCCACGCCCTCCTTCGCGGCGTCGGTCAGGACCACGGCGAACAGCGCCCGGAGATCCTCCTGGTCGAGTCCCGCCGCGCGGGCCTCGGACACCCACGCCTCCAGGGCGCGCCGCAGCCGTGTGTGCTCGGCGAGCGTCGCGCCCGCGACACCCTGCCGGACGAACGTCCCCATCCCCGGCCGCCCCTCGACCAGGCCCTCGCGCTCCAGCTCCCGGTAGGCCTTGAGCACGGTGTTGGGATTGATGGCCAGGCTCTCGACCACCTCGCGGGCGGTCGGCAACTGGTCCCCGGGACGGAGCACGCCGAGCCGGAGCGCCTGTTTCACCTGGTGAACGAGCTGCAGGTACGTGGCGACGCCCGAGCCCCTGTCCAGGACGAACTCGATCAACGAAAACACCCTTTCACTATTCGATTAGTGAAAGGGTGTTGGAGCCGGTCGTCCGCTGTCAACCCGGCCCCGCGTGCGCGCTCCGTGCAGGGCCCCGCGCACGGGCCCGCGCCGCATCGGAGCTGACACACCGGGCCCGTTACGGAATAACCACCGCCCGGCGTCCGTTAGAGTGATCGTGCCGATGTGGTTTGTGTCCCCCGGGCCGCAAATTACCGCCTTCACGGAATACCGTTCGGCTGGAGCCGTGTTGTGCCTCTCGCCGAGGAGGCGACCGCCACATCGGCTCAAACGTTGCGCCCCGTGGGAGTCCGCTCCCACGGGGCGTTCGTTTTGCGGTTTCCTCTCGTGGGAGGCCTCCGGCTTTGGAGGGAGGCTACAAACATGAAGACGCCGCCTGTTCGGGTGCACACACCAGCGGGACGCCGGGACACCGCCTAGTGTGGTGATCCCATCTGATGAGGAGAGCCCGTGCTCTATCGCCTGACCAAGATCGTCAGCGCTCCTTTCCTGCACCTGATGTGGCCGACCACGGTCACCGGGGCCGAACACGTGCCGGACACGGGACCGGCGATTCTGGCCTCCAACCACCTGTCCGTGGTGGACTCCACCTTCCTGCCGCTGGTACTGCCCCGCCAGGTGCGTTTCGTCGCCAAGGCCGAGTACTTCACCGGCAACCCCGTCACCGCCGCCTGGATGCGGGCCACCGGGCAGCTCCCCATCGACCGGCAGAGCCCGACCGCCGCGCAGGACATGCTGGACGCCGCCGCCAAGGTGCTCAAGGACGGCGAGCTCTTCGGCATCTACCCCGAGGGCACCCGTTCCCCCGACGGCCGTCTCTACCGCGGCAAGATCGGAGTCGCCTGGCTCGCCCTGGCCACCGGCGCCCCGGTCATCCCGGTGGCGATGAAGGGCACGGACAAGGTCCTGCCGATCGGCACCGGCGTGCCCAGGTTCGGCAGGGTCGGCATCCGGATCGGAGCCCCCCTGACCTTCACCGGTTCGCACACCGACGCCCGTGACCGCCGCCGGGTGACCGATGAGATCATGGACGCGATCCACGTGCTGTCCGGCCAGGAGCGCGCCCCGGGATACGCCCCCAGCCGCAGTAAGGACAATTGACTATTTGTCGTCACAATTCGGGGCGTTCACGCTAGGCTGCGACCTTCGGGCACGGACAACTGGGGGGGTAGCCAAGTGCCGAAGGGCAGGACGATCGCGATCACGTCGGCAGCCGTCGTACTCACCGCGGGGGCGGCGGGTGCCGGGGCCTGGTGGTTCCTGCATACCAGAGGCACCCCCCAGGAGACCGCTCAGCGATTCGTGACCGCCTGGCAGACGGGCGACCTCGCCGCCATGCGCGCCGAGACGGGCACCCCCGCCCCGGCGCTCGCCAAGACCTATGAGGACATGCGCAGGAACCTCGCGGTCGAGTCGGTCTCCATCCGCCTCGGCTCCGTCCGCGAGACCGGCGACGGCACCGGGGAGGCCGCCTACACCGCGACCCTGCGCCTGCGCGACATCGGCCAGTGGGACTACACCGGCACCCTCCCCCTGGCGGTCGTCGACCGCAACTGGCGGGTCAAGTGGTCCCCCGCCGCCTTCCACCCCCGCCTGGCCGACGGCTCCGCCTTCGCCCTGAAGACCAAGTGGCCGCAGCGCGCCCAGATCACCGCCGCGGGCGGCGAACGCATCGACACCGGCGACGCCGGCGGCTCGGTCCAGCAACTCGTCGGCTACCTCGACAAGGCGACCGACAAGGACGTCAAAACCCTCGGCGCGCCGTACAAGGCGGGCGACCCGATCGGCAGGGGCGGGCTGCAGCAGACCTTCCAGCGGAGCCTGGCGGGCGCCCCCGCCACCGAGATCCAGATCGTCGGACCCGGCAAGACCGCCAAGACCCTCGACACGATCGAGGGACACGACGGCCAGGAGGTGAAGACCAGCCTCGACCTGCGGGTCCAGCGCGCCGCGGCCGACGCCGTACGCGACCTCAAGCAGACCGCGTCACTGGTGGCGGTCAAACCCTCCTCCGGCGAGATCCTCGCCGTGGTCAACAACCAGGGCGGCTTCAACCGCGCCCTCGACGGCAACTACCCGCCCGGCTCCACCTTCAAGGCCGTCACCGCCGTCGGACTGCTCGCCTCGGGAATGACCCCCGGCGAGGACGTCACCTGCCCCAAGGACGTCACCGTCGGCGGCCTGCCCATCCGCAACTCCCACCACGCGGGCTACGGGGCGGTCACCCTTTCCGACGCCTTCGCCTACTCCTGCAACACCACCTTCGCCCCCCTCACCAAGGAACGGCTCGGCGCCGACAAACTGCTGCGGGCCGCGGAGCTGTTCGGCTTCAACAAACCGCTCACCATCGGCGTCCCCGCGACCAAGGGAAGCTTCCCCAGGGCGCAGAGCGACGCCGAACTCGCCGCCGAGTCCTTCGGCCAGGGCCGCATCACCGCCAGCCCCCTGGTGATGGCCTCCGCCGCTGCGGCCCTGGCCGACGGCACCTGGCGGCCGCCCACCCTGGTCCCCGCGCTCAAGCAGAAGGCCGAACCCCGGGAACTGCCCTCCGGAGTCCTGCAGGACATGCACAAGATGATGTCCGCGGTCGTCACCAAGGGAACGGCCAAGGACGCCGGCCTGCCCGCGGGCACCCGCGGCAAGACCGGAACCGCCGAGTACGGCCCGCAGGACGACCTCAAGACCCACGCCTGGTTCATGGGCTTCCGCGGCGACCTGGCCTTCGCGGTGATCGTCGAGGAGGGCACCGGAGGCGGAGCGGTCGCGGCCCCGGTGGCGGCGGCCTTCCTGCGCGCGCTGGGCTGAGGCTCCCCACTCCCCGCCCGAGCCCGCCGGGTCCTCAGAGAGGGAGCGCCGCCGCGGCCTCGTGACGCAACACCAGGACGAGCAGCATGGCGATCAGGATCGCGATCAGCATCCAGCTGACCACGATGACGACCGTCGTCCCGCGCGGACCCCTGGCCGGGCCGCCCTCCCCGCCCTCCCCGCGCACACGGCGCCTGCGGCGGCCCTCCTGACGCTGGACACGCTCGTTGAACGACTCCAGCCGAGCTGCCAAGCGTGGGTCCTCGTCGGTGAGGTGACGCTCGATCTGCAGCAGCATTCGCTCCTCGTCTTGCGACCAGGCCATGCCGTACCTCCCCGGGACGCAAGGCGTGTGCCGGTTTCCTGCCCAATCATGAAGATCGTTATCCATTTACATGGCGGCGATTTACCGCTTCTTTCCGCCCCCGCCACCTGTGTTCCCCGCGGCCTGCGACGTGGGCGAACGCTCTCCCGCAGCGGTCCTTTCCGTGACCCGGCGGCCGCCTTCCGCCAGCCCCGGCAAACCACCGGGCGGAGCCGACGACCGCACGGACGTATGACGCTCCTGTTTTCCGTGAACAGATCCTCGCGGCCCGCCTCACCACCGCGATCACGACCGGCGCACCGGCCACAACCCCGCGTCACCCGCGCGCGGCGGGGTCACGGAAACGACCGTGCGATCTAGCTTGCTAGGATGCTAGCATCGGCGTCATGGGTGACGCGGAAGTCAAGCAGTTCAACGTGTACCTCCCGACAGGGCTGATCAGACAGGTTAAGCACCACGCGATCGAGCAGGGCATGTCCCTGTCCGCGCTGGTCGCCGACGCCCTGCGCGCCTACCTCGACGACACCCCCGGGCAACAACGGCAATCACCACACAAGGAGTCATGACAATGACGACCCAAGGACTCGAGGCGGTGTTCCTGGAGACCCACAACTGGGGAAGAACCGCGAGGTTCCTCCAGGCACTGGGTTTCGAACTGGAGATCTCCACCGGCGACGGCTCCGGCGTCTTCCGCAACGGCGAAGGCCCCTATCTCGTCACCGTCGAAATCCCCGAGAACCGCGAACCCCGAGTACAGCTCGCCCTGAAGGTGGCCGACGAGGACCTCTTCCACACCGACCCGGCCGTCGAAGTGGTCACCCCGTTCGAGGACACCCACTACGGGACCCGGGAGATGACCGTCCGCGACCCCGACGGGCGGCTGTGGAGCCTGCAGGCCCCCGCCAAGAGCTGACAGCCCAGGAGCCACGGATGAGCAGATGGCGCGGCGACCCATGGGCGGTACTGCTGACCCTCAGCCTCGGATTCTTCATGACGCTGCTGGACATCACCGTCGTCAACGTCGCCATCCCCAGCATGATCGGCGAACTGCACGCGTCACTCGACGAGATGCTGTGGGTGATCAACGTCTACGTCCTCGTCCTCGCCGCACTGCTGATCACCTCCGGGCGCCTGGGCGACGTGCGCGGGCCACGCACCATGTTCGTCGCAGGCGTCGCACTGTTCACCGTGGCGTCCGTACTCTGCGGACTCGCCCAGGACCCGGCCCAGCTCATCACCGCCCGCGCCGTACAGGGGCTGGGCGCCGCGGCGCTGGTGCCGCAGACGATGACCATCATCATCGGCACGTTCCCGGCCGAGCGCCGCGGCGCGGCACTCGGCGTCTGGGGCGCGGTCGCTGGCGTGGCCACCATCGCAGGCCCCACCCTCGGCGGACTCCTCGTCAGCACGACCGACTGGCGCTGGATCTTCTTCGTGAACGTCCCGATCGGCGCCGTCGTCCTCGCGATGGCCCTCACCCTCGTTCCCGACACCCGGCACGGCTCCCACCGCAGACTGGACATGCCGGGCGTCACACTCGCCACGGCCACACTGTTCTGCCTGACCTTCGCCCTCACCGAAGGCGAACGATACGACTGGGGCACCGCAATCCAGGCGTTGCTGGGCGGCGCCGCGCTGTCACTGGCGGCGTTCCTGATCCACCAGCGCAGCCGGCAGGGCGACGAACCACTGCTGCCCTTCGCGCTCTTCCGCGACCGCGGCTACGCCGTCATGAGCTTCGTGTCCGCGACCGTCCAGGTCGGCATGATCGGCCTGTTCCTGCCGGTGATGATCTACCTGCAGTCGGTGCTGCACCTCAGCGCCTTCACGGCCGGCCTGGTGATGGCGCCGGCGATGATGGTATCGGCACTCCTGTCACCGCTCGCCGGCCGGATGTCGGACCGGATCGGCGGCACATACATCCTGATGGGCGGCCTGACCCTGTTCGCGGCCGGCCTGACCTGGCTCGCCTGGGTCACCGACGTCGGCCGTACGGGATGGGAGTTCCAACCCGCCCTGATCATGACCGGGGCCGGCATCGGCTGCGTGTTCGGCCCGATGGTCACGGTCGCCCTGCGCAACGTGGAACCCGGACTGGCCGGAGCCGCCTCCGGGGTGCTGAACACCATCCGGCAGATCGGCACGATCTGCGGCAGCGCCGCGGTCGGCGCCGTACTGCAGAACCGCCTCGCCGCCTCACTCCACACCGAGGCCGCCAAACAGGCCGCCGACCTTCCCGCCGGCATCCGCGACCGGTTCCTGACCGGCTTCGACAACGCCGCAGAAAGCGGCCTGGAAGCCGGCGCCGCACTGAGGCCACCCCCGGGAACACCGGCGGACCTCGCCGAACACATTCACCGGACGGCGGAGTCGGTGTTCGAGCACGGATTCGTCCACGCGATGCGGCCGACCCTGGCACTGCCCATCGCCGTGATCACACTCGGCGCCCTCTCCTGCGTCCTGATGCGACGCCGCCGCCCAACCGGCCACCGGCCCGGTGTCCCCGAAACCACCGGCGGCCAGACGGCCAACTGAAGCCGATCGCCACGACATAATGCGGCAGAGTGACTTCCCCCCAGACAAGCCTCAGAGGCCACGCCGACTTCCAACGGCTCTGGACGGGCCTGGCCATCAGCCAACTCGGATCGGCCGTCGGCATGGTGGCACTGCCCGTCGTCGCCGTAACCGTCGTCGAAGCCTCGACCTTCCAGGTCGCGCTGCTGTCGGCACTGACCGCGATCACCACCGCACTGCTGGCGTTTCCCCTCGGCGACCACGTCGAGTTCAGGCACAAACGCCCAGTGATGATCACAGCCGACGTCATCAGATTCGCCTGCCTGGCGAGTGTCCCGATCGCGGCGGTCACGGGCCTTCTCACCTTCGTGCAACTGGGCGTGATCGCCGTGATCAACGCCGCGTGCCAGATCGCGTTCACCGCCGCCGCCCAGGCCCACCTCAAAGCGCTGGTCTCGGCACAACAGCTGATCGAGGCCAACAGCCGCCTTGAGTCGACACGCTGGCTCGGCGTCTCGGCCGGCCCCTCGCTGGGCGGCGCCCTCATCGGCTTCCTCACCGCGGCCGGCTCCCTGGCCGTCGACGCCCTGTCCTTCCTGGTCAGCGCGGCAGCGATCAAGACCCTGCGCGCCCCGGAGCCGGCCCCGCCCACGCGCGACGAACGCTCGTCACGACGCGCGGAACTGTTCGCCGGATGGCGCTTCGCCTGGGGACACCCGACGCTCCGGCCGATCCTGATCAGCTGGGTGACCTTCGCCGGCGCCAGCTCGATGGCGGCCTCGGTGAGCGCCGTGTTCTACCTGCGCGACCTGCGCTTCGACGCCTGGCAGTACGGACTGCTGATGGGAGTGCCGTCACTGGGCGGGTTCCTCGGCGCCAGACTCGCCCCGAAACTCGTGACCCGGCTGGGAGCCGTACGCGCCCTGTGGTGGACCGGCATGCTGCGCGGCCCCTGGTATCTCCTCATCCCGGCGGCGCTCCCCGGCACACCCGGACTGCTGATGTGCGGCTTCGGGTTCGGCATGGTCCTGCTGTTCGCCGGTACCGCGAACTCCACCATGGCCGGATACCGGCAGGCGCAGACCCCTGACCACCTGATGGCCCGCGTGGCCACCCTGTGGTCGTTCGCCACGACGGTCACCCAGCCCCTGTTCATCCTCCTCGGCGGCCTCACGGCGACCTGGACCGGCACCCGCACATCACTCTTCGTCGCCGCGGGCGTGATGTGCGCGTCCGCCGTACTGCTGCCTCGCAGATGAGGCCCCGGCAGGCCCTTCACGTCCTCGCTGAGGGGGTTGGCCTCGCCTCTGTTCGTGATTTTCCCCTGCCAGGCGCCTTTACAATGTAGATTTTTCCTTCGTCCGATCAAGGCTGAAGCTCCGGCCGCTCGAACCAGTCACGGACCACCGGGTAGGTCCGCTGCGCGATCAGCCGCTGCCCCGCCGCGTTCGGGTGGAAGAAGTCCCACCTGCTGACCTGGTCCAGGGTGAACGGGCAGTCGAACAGGGCGTTGCCGTCGAACCTGCAGGCCGGGCCGTACGCCGCGCAGACCCTGGCCAGGGCGGCGTTGTAGGCGGCCACCCGGGCACGCACCCGGTCACGGCGGGCCCGGTCGGCCGGGGCGTCGGAGGACGCCTTGGCCAGCATCGTGGGACAGATCCTGCCGACCGCCCAGAAACCACGCGCCACCAGGTTGTCCCTGCCGACCCGCCACAACCGCTTCAGATCGGGCACACTCGCCAGGAACACCCTGCCGCCGGGCCTGGACCGCTTGAAAGCGGCCAGCGCCCCGGCCACCCGCCGCTCGTAGACGGAGACCGGGGTCATCAGCCGCTCCTGCTCGGCGCAGGCGTCCTGCGCGCCGACCAGCACCGTCACATAGTCGGCCCGCCGCGCGACCGCCTGGCCGACCTGGGCGGCCAGGCCCGCGCTGGTCGTTCCCGGCACGGCGAGGTTCACCTCGCTCCCGAGCGCGGGCCCCGCGTTCAGGTCGAGCAGGCGCATGTAGTGACTCTGGACACCCACGTCGTCGCCGGTCGACCAGGACCGGGAACGGCAGGAGACGTACCAGCCGCAGGCGTTGAAGCCCGCACTGATCGAGTCACCGAGCGCCGCGATCACCGCGGGACGCCACGGCCCCCGCGCGTCAGGGGCCGAAGACGAGACCGCGGGTGAGGCCTCAGCCGGGCAGGCGGCCCACGGGGCCGTGAACGCCGCCGCCGCCGTGAGCACCATCACAGTCCTGCCGGGCATGACACCTCCGCCTGAGAGATCACCAGTGCTTCGGATGTATCACCGCAGGACACCGGGCCGCCCGCCGCCGACCGGCCGCTTTCGGATTTCTTGACGGAGCACGGCGCCCCGGCCGGGCGAGGGACCGGGCTCCGGACGCGGCCGGAGCGCGGAATAGAGTGTTCCGGGTGAGTGTCGCGCTCGGACTGACCCGCCCCCTCGTGGTGAGAACCACCCCCGTCGACGACCCCGTCGATCTGCTCTCCCGGCTCCCCGAGGCCGCGCCGTACGCCTGGATCAGGCGCGGCGAAGGCCTGGTCGCCTGGGGAGAGGCCGCGAGGGCCGAGATTCCCCCCGGTCCCGGACGGTTCGGCTGGGCCCGCGACTGGCTGGCGGCGACCCTCGGCGAGGCCCATGTGGACGACGGCGTCGGCGTCCCCGGCTCGGGACCGGTCGCCTTCGGCTCCTTCACCTTCGACGAGGACTCCCCCGGCTCCGTCCTCGTCGTCCCCAGGATCGTCCTGGCCCGCCGTGCGGGCCGCGCCTGGCTGACCACCGTCGGCGGGCAACCGCTCGACCTGGTCACGGCACCGCGCGACCCCGGCAGGATCCGCTACGGCGACGGCAGCCTGACCGCCCCCGAGTGGGAGCACGCCGTGGCCAGGGCCGTGGCGCGGATCAGGTCCGGCCGTCTGGAGAAAGCCGTGCTCGCCCGCGACCTGACCGCCGTCGCGGAACGGGCGATCGACGTGCGCGTGCTGCTGGCCCGCCTGACCGGCCGCTACCCGGACTGCTACGCCTTCTCCTGCGACGGGCTGGTCGGCGCGACCCCCGAACTGCTGGTCAGGCGCACCGGCGAGACCGTCGAGTCACTGGTGCTCGCGGGCACGACCCCGCGGGGTGCCGACGAGACCGACGACAGACGGCGCGGCGCCGCGCTGCGCGCCTCGGGCAAGGACCGTCACGAGCACGCCTGCGCCGTCGACTCCGTCCGGGCCGCCTTGGCCCCGCTCTGCTCGGAGCTGAACGTGCCCGCCGAACCCGAACTGCTGGTGCTGCCGAACGTCCAGCATCTGGCGAGCCCGGTGACCGGCCGCCTTTCGGCGGGCGCCTCGGTGCTGGACGTGGTCGCCGCCATGCATCCGACGGCCGCCGTCGGCGGCACGCCGACACGCACGGCCCTGGAGGTCATCCGCGAGCTTGAGGGCATGGACCGGGGCGGTTACGCGGGCCCGGTCGGCTGGATCGACGCCCGGGGCGACGGAGAGTGGGGCATCGCGCTGCGGTGCGCGCGCGTCGACGGCTCCCGCGCCCGCCTGTTCGCCGGCTGCGGCATCATGGGCGACTCCGTCCCGGCCGCCGAACTGGCCGAGGCCCAGGCCAAGTTCCGGGTGATGCAGTACGCCCTGGAGGGCTGACCACCCGGGCCGGGGTCAGGCCCGCAGGTGGATCGCCTCACCCCGCTCGACCTCGGCGCCGCCCGAGGTCAGGGTGGCGACCCAGTCGGGGAAGGCCGCCAGGTCGCGCTCGCGCACCGCGACCTGGAAGGAGACCTCCGCGCCGTAACCGACCTGCCTGACCTCGTACGGCGAGGCGCGCAGGTCGTTCTCCAGGCGCCCGGCGCGGACGTGGTCGACGGTCACCGTCATCACCCTCGCCGGGACCATCTCGGCCAGCGGCGCCAGGTCCAGGGTCTTGCCGACCGCGGAGCCGTACGCCCTGACCAGGCCGCCCGCCCCCAGTTTCACCCCGCCGAAGTAACGGGTGACCACCGCGACCACGTCGCCCATCCCCCTGCGCAGCAGCGTCTCCAGCATCGGGGTGCCCGCGGTGCCGCCGGGCTCGCCGTCGTCGTCGGCCCTGCGGGCGCCCAGCTCTCCCCCGACCGCGTAGGCCGAGCAGTTGTGGGTCGCGTCGGCGTACAGCCCCTTACGGGCCGCGACGAAGGCGCGCGCCTCCTCCTCCGAGCGGACGGGGGCCAGAGCGCAGATGAACCGTGACCGCTTGATCTCGATCTCGTGCTCGGTGACGCCCTCCGGGGTCAGGTACGGCTGGGCCATTCCTCCAGGCTACTCGCCTTTACAAAGTAGATTCACGGCGCCCCGGGCTTGACCGGCTCGCTACGGGCCCGACGGCCGGCTCGAAGCCCGAGAGCGTGCCGGCCCCGGCACGGACGGTCGCACCACCCGGGCCCGGTGCGGGAGCCCCGCTTGTCGGGTTCCCGATTTTCGCGCGTCTTTCCGCGAACCGGGAAAACCCATCTCTTACTAGCAGATGTCTGAATTTCTGGAGAAAGCTTGATGTAAGGGAATTCGGTCGCATATCCCATCTGTTTCATCCACGGCGATATTCAGCACGTCCCAGGATTATGGATTTCACACTATATGGTGCACAATCAGGGACGCGCAGCCGTACGGACGATGGACGAGACCGTTTCCGGACGTTCGCGTGCCCCCGTCGAGACCTCCGGAGGAGGACATGCGCGGCCGGTTGGTTCTCGCCCTGATCGCCCTGGCGCTCGCGATCGCCGGGTTCGGCGTGTACGGGGCTTTGATCGTCACGGACGGCGGTTCCACCTCGCCCACGCCGACTCCGAGGGCCGCCGGAACCTTCGTCTTCGAGCCGGCCGAGACCCCCGCGCCCGAAACGTCGCCCCCGGTGTCCCCCGCTCCGTCGTCGCCTCCGCCCGTCGCGCCCCCTGCCGCCGTCCAGGCCACCACCCAGGCCACCGTTCAGGCCACTGTTCAGGCCACTGTTCAGGCAGGGGATCCGCAGGAGGTCGCGGTGAGGTACCTCGCCGCCTGGCAGGCCGGGGACCTGGCCGCGATGGCCGGCCTCGTCTCGGCTCCCCCCGCCGACTTCGCCGAACGGCACCGCCGCTTCGACGCCGAACTGCGGATCACCGCGCCGCCGTCCCTGACCCCGCAGACACCGCGGCGGCGCAGCGCGCTCGAAGCCGAGGTGCCCTTCCAGGGGGTACGGCAGATCACCGGCCTCGGGCCGTGGCCGTTCTCCTCCGTGCTGCACCTGGTACGGCACGCCGGCCAGTGGCGCGTCCGCTGGACCCCGCAGACGATGCACCCCTCGCTCGGCGAGGGAAGGAGCCTGCGGCTCACCGAGACCAAGGTCAGGCGACCGGCCACGCTCACCCGCGAGGGCCTGCCGTTCCCCTCCGGCAGCAGGGCGGGTGACTACTTCACCGGGCTGGAGGGCACCACGACCGAGCTGAAGCTGCGGGAGCTCCCCTCGGGACGGGTCCTGCTGGCCTCCCCTTCCAAAGGGGGTGAGGCCGCCCGCACCACGATCTCCCAGGACGTGCAGAGCGCCGCGGCCCACGCCCTGGACGGCCTGCAGGCGCCCGCCGCCCTCGTGGCGATCGACCTGCGCACCCGCCAGGTGCGGGCGGTGGCCGACACCCTGGGCGGCAAGGGCGCCTTCAACGGCCTCTACCCGCCCGGCTCGACGTTCAAGGTGGTGACCGCCGCCGCGCTGCTGCGCACCGGGCTGACCTCCCGGTCCCCGGTCCCCTGCCCCGCCGCCTACACCATCCCCAACGCCAGGCGCTTCACGAACGCCGAACCGGCCGACCGCGGCGTCCTCCCCCTCACCACGGCCTTCGCGCTGTCCTGCAACACCACCTTCGTCCAGCAGTCCTACGAACGGCTGCGGGACGGCGGCCTGCGGGCCGAGGCCGCCGACCGGTTCGGCTTCAGGGAGAAGCCCGGCCTCAGCTCCTGCCGGATCAGGCCGCACACCGACCTGAACGAGCTCGGCTCCGACGCCATCGGGCAGAACTCGGTGCAGGCCAGCCCGCTGTGCATGGCCGAGGTCGCCGCGGCCGCCGCGACCGGCGTGTGGAAACCGGCGGTCATGACCGAACGACCCCCGGCCGACTCACCGCCCGAGGTGCCGATCGGAGACGAGGTGGCCGCGCAACTGCGGGACATGATGGGCGCCGTCGTCACCCAGGGCACCGCCGCGGCGGCGGGCCTGCCCCCCGGCACCGCGGGCAAGACCGGCACCGCCGAGGTCGCCGGAGGCCACTCCCACGCCTGGTTCATCGGCTACCGCGGCTCCCTGGCCTTCGCGGCCTTCGTCCAGAACGGCGGCAGCGGCGGAGCGACGGCCGCCCCGGTCGCGGCCCGCTTCCTGAACGCCCTGCGGTAGCCCTCCAGCGCTTCGCCGGTTTGCGAGCCGAGGTGACGGATGCTGTCATCGATGCCGTGACGGACGTCCATCGCACGGTCGGCGCGGTCTGGAAACTCGAATCGGCGAAGATCGTCGCCGGTCTCACCAGGCTGGTGCACGACGTCGGCCTGGCCGAGGAACTGGCCCAGGACGCGCTCGTCTCCGCGCTCGAACAGTGGCCGGACTCCGGTGTCCCCGACAACCCGGGCGCCTGGCTGACGGCCGTCGCCAAACGCCGGGCCGTCGACCACATCCGGCGCGCGCGGCGCCTCGAACTCGGTGACGAACGCCTCACCCGGGAGGCGGACCAGCCGCCGGACCCCGAGCGGGACCCCGGACAGGACGACGTGCTGCGGCTGATGTTCGTCTCCTGCCACCCGATCCTGGCGACCGAGGCGCGGGTGGCGCTGACCCTGCGGCTCGTCGGCGGCCTGACGACCGCGGAGATCGCCCGGGCCTTCCTGACCGACGAGCGGTCGATCGCCCGCCGTGTCGCCGAGGCCAAAGGTGTCCTCGCCGAGGCGCGGGTGCCGTTCGAGCTGCCGCGGGGCCCCGAGCTGGCCGGGCGGCTGGCCTCGGTGCTGGAGGTCATCTACCTGATCTTCAACGAGGGATACTCGGCGACCTCGGGGGACGACCTGACGCGTCCCGCGCTCTGCCTTGAGGCGCTGCGCCTGGGCAGGCTGCTGGCCGGGCTGGCGCCGTACGAGGCGGAGGTGCACGGGCTGGTCGCGCTGATGGAGATCCAGGCCTCCCGCGAGGCGGCGCGTACCGGTCCCTCCGGTGAGCCCGTCCAGCTGCACGAGCAGAACCGGGGGCGCTGGGACCGGTTGCTCATCCACCGTGGCTTCGCCGCGATGCTACGGGCCAGGCAGGCGGGCGGCACGCCGGGGCCGTACGTGCTGCAGGCCGCGATCGCCGTGTGCCACGCGCAGGCGGCGAGCGCCGAGGAGACCGACTGGGCGCGGATCGCGAGCCTGTACGAGGCACTGGCCCTGCTGCTGCCCACCCCGGTCGTGCGGCTCAACCAGGCCGTGGCGGTGGGGATGGCCCACGGCCCGCAGGCCGGGCTCGACCTGGTCGAGTCGCTCACCGGGGATCCCGCGCTGCGCGACTACCACCTCCTGCCCGGGGTGAGGGGCGATCTGCTGGCCAGGCTGGAACGGTACGAGGAGGCGCGGCTGGAGTTCGAGCGGGCCGCCCTTCTCACCGGCAACGCCGCCGAACGGGACTTCCTGCTCCGCCGGGCGGAGGGGTTCGCGCTCCCCCACGTGGCCGGGCCCACGCTCGGCCAGGCCGTACGGGGCTTCCTGGCGCGTGAGGACCTGGACGCGGGAACCTCGCGCTCCTACGGGCAGACACTGCGGCGGCTGTGCCTGGCCCTGGGCGAGCGCGCCCCGCTCACCTCGATGACTCCGGAACACGTGGCGCGGGTGTTCGAGACGGCCTGGGGCGGTTCCGCCGCCAGGACGTGGAACCGGCACCGCTCCGCCGTCCGCTCCTTCTGCGCCTGGGCCTCGCTGGAGGACCTGTCCGCCCGCCTCGACCGGCGCGCCGAGACCGGCCCGCCCGCCGAGATGATCGACCCGGCGCTGCTGGCGGCGCTCTGGGAGCGCGACGACCTGCCCGTGCGGGAGCTGGCCCTGTGGCGGCTGCTGCACGAGTCGGCCGCCGGAGTGCGGGCCGTGCTGTCGCTGAACGTCGAGGACCTGGACCTGGAGGATCGCCGGGCGCTCTCGGGCGGCGTCTGGATCGGCTGGCGCTCGGGGACGGCTCGGCTGCTGCCCCGCCTGGTGGCCGGCCGGGCCCGCGGCCCGCTGTTCCTCGCCGACCGCAGACCCGGGCCGTCCCGGCGGCCCGTCCCGGCGGATCTGTGCCCGGAGACGGGGCGCGGGCGGCTTTCCTACGAACGGGCCGAGTATCTCTTCAAGCGGGCGACCCGGTCACTCGACCCCTCGGGCGAGGGCTACACGCTGCGCCGGCTCAGGCCCCGGTGACCTGGGCGGAGTCAGAGCGTGTTCTCGTGCAGGTGCACGATGCGCCACTCGTCTCCGGAGCGCCGCAGCACGGCGGTGGTCCGCACGATCTCCGGGGCCCCCTGAGCGAAGTCCACGCGCAGCAGGTATCTGGCCAGCGCCGTGTCGCCCCACACGTCGACGACCTCGTCGTGGGCCCGTAGTCCCGTCTCGGCGGGACCGTCCTGCGGGCGGGCGTCACGGACCTTGTCCAGTTGCTCCCTGCTGGTGATCAGCACCTGCTCCGCCGAGTCCCAGATGGTCGCCTCGGGATGCAGCAGCCGGTCGATCCCCGGCCGGTCACCGCGCAGGTAGGCCTCGTACATCGCGGTGATGACCGCCCAGACGGCCTCGTGTGCCACTGCTTCCCCTCTTTCGTTGCACAGGCCTTGGCCCTTTACAAAGTAGATTCACTGACTGGCCGTGGCCGGGCCGCCGAGGTTGCCGAGCATCCGCTGCAGCAGCGCCAGCAGTTGCTCGACCTCATCGTCGGAGAAGCCCTCCAGGAGCCTGTGGGCGATGTGCCGGAAGACCGGCATCAGGCGGGGAACCAGCTCCCGCCCCTCCCCGGTGAGCTCGATGACGACGGACCTGCGGTCGCCCAGACGGGGGCTCCGCAGGATGAGGCCCTTGGCCTCCAGACGGTCGAGCAGCCTGGTCATGCCCGCGGTGTCGGTGCCGAGCTGCGCGGCGAGCTGGTTCGGGCTGCTCTCGTGCCGCGCGGCGTGCAGCAGGACGGCGGCCTGCTGGGTGGTGACGTCGAAGGGCGTCAGCTGGGCCTCGGTCGCCGCGCGCAGATCACGGCCGACCTGGCTGACCAGGGAGCCCCCGCCGAGCACGAGCCGCATGTGCCGGGGTTCCATGCGGTCATGCTAGCCGCCCGGCCGTTTCACCGTCATGACGGCCGGGCGTACGGCGGCGCCTCTCACTCCCGGTCGTCGAGCAGTCCCGCGTCGTGCACGAGCAACGCGATCTGGACCCGGTTGTTGAGGCCGAGCTTGGCCAGGACGCCGGAGACGTGGGTCTTGACCGTGGGGACGCTGAGGTGCAGCAGCGCCCCGATCTCGGCGTTCGACCTGCCTCCGGCGAGGGCGAGGGCGACCTCGCGCTCGCGGTCGTTCAGCGCCGCGAGGCGTTCCAGGGCTCGGGCGCGGTGCCGGTCGCGGCCGGTGTCGGCGACCCGGGCGATGAGGCGCCTGGTCACCGCCGGGGACAGTACGGGCAGGCCCCTGGCCACCTGACGCACCGCGGCCACGATCTCCTCCGGCGGGGTGTCCTTCAGCAGGAAGCCCGCGGCTCCGGCACGCAGCGCGCGCAGCACGTGCTCGTCGGCGTCGAAGGTGGTCAGGACGACGACCTCGGGCGCTCCCGCCCTGGCCCGCAGGGCCTCGGTCGCGCTCAGGCCGTCCATGACGGGCATCCGGATGTCCATCAGGACGACGTCGGGGGCGTGCCGGGAGACCAGAGGCAGCACCTCGGCGCCGTCACCGGCCTCGGCGACCACCCGGATGTCGGGGGCGCCGCGCAGCATCATCGACAGGCCCGCGCGCACCAGCGGGTCGTCGTCGGCGATGAGCACGCCGACCGTCCAGGGCTGCGAGGCGGTCATGGCGGTCAGGCTAGCCAACCGGGCCTCCCCCGGGCCACCCGGGCGCTTGTCTTCGCCCCAGGAAGAGCTATATTTGCGATAAAATAAGTAGGAATTAGGGGTAATACGATGCCGCTGCCAGACTTCCTCACGATCGGCGCCCCCAAGTCCGGGACGACGGCCCTGCACGCCGCGCTGTCCCGTCATCCCGGGCTCTTCCTGTCCCCCGTGAAGGAACCGAAGTTCTTCCTCAGCGACGGCCCGCCGCCCACCAGGGGCGGGCCGGGCGACGCCCAGACCTACCGTGAGCACCTCTGGCGGCGTGAGGACTACGAGGCACTGTTCGCGCGGGCGCCGGCCGGGGTGCCCAGAGGGGAGTCGACCCCGTTCTACCTCTACGACCGGGCCGCCCAGCGGCGCATCAGGAAGACCATCCCCGGCGTCCGGCTGATCGCGGCGCTGCGCGACCCGGTCGAGCGGGCACACTCCAACTGGACGCACCTGTGGTCGGCCGGGCTTGAGCCGGTCGGCGACGTGGTCGAGGCCTGCGCCGAGGAGGAGCACAGGATCGCGGCGGGCTGGGCGCCGTTCTGGCACTATCTCGCGCTCGGCCGGTACGGCGAGCAGCTCGAGCACCTGTTCACGCTGTTCCCCCGCGAGCAGGTGCTGATCTTCCGGTACCGGGACCTGGTCGACAGGCCCGTCGCCACCCTCGACCGGATCTGCCGTTTCCTGGGGGCCGAACCCGGGCTGATCACCGAGGTGCCCAGGGAGAACGTGACCGCCCACCCCGAGCCGACCCGCACCCACCGGGCGCTGTCGAGGGTGCTCCGCACCGGGGCCGCGGTCGGCCGATTCCTGCCGCCCCGGATCAGCGGCGCCCTCACCGACCCCCTCGAACGGCGCCTGCAGCAGCGCGCCCGCGCCCGGCGTCCGCTGACCTGGGAGCAGCGCGAGCAGCTGATCGGCCACTTCGCCGAGGACGTGGCGCTGCTGCAGCGGGTGACCGGGGAGGACTTCAGCGACTGGCTGCTGCCCCGGGAGCGTTCCGGCGGCCTGGTCGGCACCCGTCCCGACGGTCAGCGCCAGGCCAGGAACGGGCGCCCGCAGGTGTGAGCGCCGGGTTCCCGGGAGAGCCCCGGGAACCCGGCGCTCAGCGCAGTTCGGTGCGCAGTTCGTGGGCACCGTCCGCACGGGTGTACTCGTAGTAGAGCCGCCGCCCGCCGTCCGGCAGGTCCACGACGTTCACATAGCGCAGGCCGCCGCCGGCGTGCGGGGAGAATGCGGCCGGGCCGGTCCCCCGGGGGGTCAGCTCCGCCGGGTCGGTGCCGGTCGCCACCCCCGTGCGCTCCTCGTAGTTCTCCAGTGCCGAGGACCGGCCGTCGTACAGGGCCACGACCTGTTCGCCCACGAAGCGGACGGCCGAGATCCGGGCTCCGCGGGCGTCCCACATCCCCGGCCTTCCGCTGAGCGCCGTGCCCTGCCAGGTCCACTCGATCCCGTCCGCGCTGGTCGCGTAGTCGCTCACCATGCGGTCGGCCTCGTCGGGGTCGGCCAGGGGGTGGCAGGAGGCCCACAGGTGCCACAGGCCGCCGCGCCGTACGATGACGGGGTCCTTGACGCCGGTCTTGGGGTCGCCGGGCAGCACGACCTGGCGCACCGCGGGGTCGAACCCGGCGGGGTCGTCCGCTTCGAGCACCTCGACCCGCCAGTGCTTGGTGCCGTGGGTGGCGCAGCTGAGGTAGAGCCGCCAGCGGCCCTGCGGGGTGCGCACCAGTGTGGGGCGCTCCAGCGACTCGGTGTCCATCTCCTGCTGGGTGACCGTGACCAGGGTCTCGAAACGTTCGCCGTCGCGGGACCTGGCGACGACGACCGCGTAACCGCGTCCCTCGCCGACCGGTCTGCGCAACCGGTAGGCCAGATAGATCAGCCCGTCGGCCGCGACCGCGCTGGGCGCGCCCGCCCAGTGGCCCGGTGCCGCCCGTGGTGGTTCGACGGCCACGGCGGAGCGGGCGGGGTCGGGCAGGAGATCGTCGAATGTCAGCACGTCATCGACGCTAGGCAGGGCTTCGGCAGCGCTCACGGGGAATCACCAATCATGGTCACGAGTTTTGGCCGTCCCTTGACGGCCACGAGGCACAGGTCGGTGAGACGGTCAGGGCCTGCGGAGCGTCGCCGCCGGGAACGGGATGGCGGGGAAGGGATTGTCCGGCGGCAGCAGGAGCCTGCGCGCCTCCTCGGGACGCGCGGTCGCGTCCAGGTGGAGCAGCGCCGCCCCGATCCCCGCCGCCCCGACCATGTAGCCGGTGTCCGCGGTGACCTCCCAGGGGCGTAACCTGCGGTAGGCCTGGTACCAGCGCGATCCGCGCTCGTCGTGCCCGGCGGCCCTGCCGATGAGGTTGTCGCCGAGCTCGCAGGCGAACTCCAGGTGGGCGGGGCGGCCCGTCGCCGCCCAGAGGCCGACGAACAGCTCGACCAGGCCCGCGGTGCCGCAGCACTGGCAGGCCACGTTCCAGTAGCCCTCGGTCTGGCGGCCGGGCACGCCGCTGCGGACGATGCCTCTGGCCAGCCGCTCGACCCAGTCGAGGTCTCCGGCGTCGCCCGCGACCCGGTACAGCTCGTAGAACATCCGCGCCACGCCCGCCGAACCCGAACAGAAGCCGAGATAGTGCAGGTCGCGGCCCTGCGGGATGTGGTGCGGGACCAGAGCGCACCGCTCGCTCACGGCGCTCACCGCGCGGACGAAGTCGGCCCCCCTGCGCGCCGCGCCGAGGAAGCGGGTCTGCCCGGTCAGGCCGTAGAGGCGGGCCAGCAGGAAGGCGGTGCCCGCGGTGCCGGACAGGAAGCCGGGCGTGACGGCGTCCAGCGGCAGGTCGCCGCACGCGCCGTGACCGAAGCGATGGCCGGGTACGGCGAGCTCGGCGATGCGGGTGCCCGCCTCGACGGCGACCTCCTGGTAGGCGGGGACGCCCAGGATGCCGGAGGCGTGCAGCAGGGCCAGGATGACGCCGCCGTCGCCACGCTGGGCCGGGTCGCCCGTCCAGCCGAGGCCCCCGTCGATCGAGCGGGCGCTGCGCACGACGTGGTCGGCGACCGCGACCGCCTCGGCCTCGAAGGCCTCCTCCCCGACGGCCCATCCCGCCTCCGCCAGGGTGAACATCACCCCCGCCAGGCCGTGGTGCAGGGACAGGTCGGCCTGTTCGCGCCAGGTGGCCGCGAGGTAGCGGGCTCCGGCCCTGGCGTCGTCGAGGTAGCTCTCGTCGCCGGTCGCCGCGGCCAGTTCGAGGAAGAACAGGACGATGCCCGCCGCGCCCGAGTAGAGCGAGAGCGGATGGCCGGTCAGGGCGGCCTTGCCCCGTGGGTCGGGGTTGGCCTTCCAGTGCCGTCCCCGCTCGTCGTCGACCGCCGCGGAGCGGATCCATCTCGCGGCCTCGGTCGCCGCGCGCAAGGGGCTCTCTGTCCCAGGTTCCGGGCTCATGGCGGCTCCTTCGTGCGGGGGACCACCAGTTTACCCCCTTTTCCTACAGGATCAATAGGTAATACTGGAACATGCGAGGTGGATGACGTTTACCCGGGTCTCGAAGGCAGGCTACTACGCGCCTTCACGCACCGGAGGCGATATGCGGTAACCGGGCGATCACACCCGTCCACTCCCAACCCTGAACCTCTCTTGACGAGCCGTTTCGCCACCCAAGGGCATGATGGAAGTGGACATCGGGGAGAAAATCGCCTATATGATCTCGGATCTCGGACAGGACGATGCGCGGCCGGGCCCCTGAGTGGGCGACGGTCCTGCGGCTGCTGGAGACCGCGGGAGCCCCGGGCAACGTGATCCTCGTCGAAGGCGAACCGGGAACGGGCAAGAGCCTCCTGCTCGCCGAGGCGTGCGCCGCCGCCCCCGGCACGGGGGCGGCCGTCGTCTCAGGAAGAGCCGACATGCTCGGCAGGCTGACCCCACTGGGGCCGCTGCTGTCCGCCCTCGACGAGTCCCCCTCCGCCGCCGCCGTCACCAGGAACGCCGTGCCCGACGCGCCGAGCCTGCTGATGTGGCTGGCCGATCAGGTGCGCGACGCGCTCGAACGGCGCGCGAAGCGGGGACCGCTGCTGGTGACCCTCGACGACCTGCACTGGGCCGACCCCGCCACACTCATGGCACTGCGCGCGCTGCCCGCCCAGCTGACCGGCCTCCCCCTGGCCTGGCTGCTGGCCCGCCGCCCCGTGGAGGGCACCGACGACGCCCGCCTGTTCGGCCTGCTGCGGCGCGAGGGGGCCGCGACGGTCACACTGCGCCCCCTGTGCGGGCAGGCGGTGGCCCAGGTGGCCGCCGACACGCTCGGGGCGCCACCGGACGAGGAACTGACGGCCCTGGCCGCGCAGGCGGGGGGAAACCCGTTCCTGCTCGTCGAACTGCTCACCGGGCTGCGCGAGGAGAACGCGGTCAAGGTCGAGGACGGCCTCGCCAGGCTGACCGGCCCCACGCTGCCCCGCCGCGTGCACACCGCGGTACGGCGGCGCCTTGAGGAGGTCAGCACCAGGACCAGGCACCTGCTTGAGGCGGCGGCCGTACTCGGCCGGTCCTTCTCCCCCGCCTACGCCGCCGAGATGCTCGGCGAGACCCCCGCCGCCCTGTTGCCCGCCCTTGAGGAGGCTTTGGCCGCGGGCGTGCTGGACGCCACCCCCGAGGAACTGACCTTCCGGCACGAACTGCTGTGGCGCTCGGTCGTCGAGACGGTCCCCGCCCCCGTACGGCGGGCGCTGCACGGCCAGATCGAACGGGCCGTACCGGTCGCCGGGCGGCACCGGGTGAACGGCGGCGCCAACACCGAGACGCTGATGCTGCCCGCCCTGCTGGCCTGGGACGAGGGCAGGCTCTCCCACGGCCTGGACCTGGCCCGCGAGGCCGTGGAGCGGCCGGGCGCCGGGCACCACCCCGGGCCCAGGGCCGTACTGGCCACGATGCTCATCGACCTGTGGCTGCTCGATGAGGCCGAGGCCGTCACGGCCGACGCGGAGACGCAGGCGGCCCGCCACCCCGAGTGGGCCGTGGAGATCCCGCTGCTGCGCGCCCGCCTCGACCTGGCCGCCGGGCGGTTCGGCAGCGCGATCGCGCGGGCGGAGACCGGCCTGACCGCCGCCGAGGCCCTGCGCGTGCCGTCCCTGACCTCCTCCGCCCTGTCCGTGCTCGGCACCGCGTCACTGCGGGCGGGAGACCTGCCCAGGGCGATCAGATGCCTGGAGAGCGAACTGGCGCGGGGAGCACGGGACGCGCCGCCGTACACACGGCTGCGCTCGGAACTGGCGGCGGGCCGCATCAGCGAGGCCCTGGACGGGGCCGCGGGCGGGATGAGCTCCCTCGGCCGGGTCTACGACGCGCTGCCCCGGCACACCGGGGCGCTGACCAGCGAACCGGCCGCCGCCGCCTGGCTGGTGCGGGTGGCCATGGCCGTCGACGACACACGCAGGGCCGACGCCGTGGTCGGCGCCGCCGAGGACATCGCCCGCCGCAACCCCGGCCTGCCCAACCCCGCGATCTCCGCGGTCCACGCCCGGGGCCTGCGCGAACGCGACCGGCAGGCGCTCGGCCGCGCCGTGGACGGGCACACCGACCCGTGGGCCCGCGCCTCGGCCGCCGAGGACCTCGGGGTACTGCTCGGCTCCGACGGCGGCTGCCGCGACCTGGCGGTACGGGCCCTGGACGACGCGCTGTCCCGCTACGACGAGGTGGGGGCGCTGCGCGACGCGGCCCGGGTTCGCGGCAGGCTGCGCGCCCTCGGGGAACGCCGCCGCCACTGGGTCACCACCGACCACCCCGTCTCCGGCTGGGACAGCCTGACCGGCACCGAACTGGCTGTCTGCGGCCTCGTCGCCGAGGGGCTGACCAACCGCCAGGCCGCCGAGCAGATGTTCATCAGCGAGCACACCGTCGCCTTCCACCTGCGTCAGATCTTCCGCAAACTGGACATCCACTCGCGGGTCGAGCTGACCAGGCTCACCCTTGGCCGGGGCGGTCCCTAGGTTGTGTCTGGCTGTGTCTCCTTGCTCCGCCTGGCGGCGTCGCGGGCTTGGGCGCCCCGAGTCGGCACTTTCCCTCGTCACTGTGTCTCCTTGCTCCGCCTGGCGGCGTCGCGGGGCTTGGGCGCCTCCGAGTCGGTGCTTTCCCTCGTCACTCCGTCGCTGCGCTCCTGCGTTCCTCAGTCCAAGCACCGACGGCGCCCAAGCCGGAAACCCCCTCGCGCACGGCGCCGGTAGGGTCTCCGGCCAAAAGCCTTCTCCACCGGCGGGTCAGCCGGTGAGCTTCAGGCCACCTTGGCCGTCTCGGTCTCCTGGGCGACGGTGACCACGAGCTCCCCCCCGGCCATGCCGACCCGGATCACCGCGCCCTCGTGCGCGTCGCCGAGCAGCAGGGCGCGCCCGATGCGGGTCTCGACCTCCTTGGCGATGAAGCGCCTCAGCGGGCGGGCGCCGTACACGGGGTCGTAGCCCCGTTCGGCGATGTGTCTGGTGGCGTCCTCGGAGACCTCCAGCAGGATGCCCCGCTCGCCGAGCCGCGCGCGCAGGTCGCCGAACATCAGGCCCACGATGCGCTCGATCTCCTCCTCGGTGAGCGGCTTGAAGATCACGATGTCGTCGACGCGGTTGAGGAACTCGGGGCGGAAGTGCGAACGCAGGTCCGCCATCACCAGCTCCTGGGCGTCCTGTTTGATCTCCCCGCTTGAGGTGACGCCCTCAAGCAGGTAGACCGAGCCGATGTTGGAGGTCATGATCAGCACCGTGTTGCGGAAGTCGACGGTCCTGCCCTGCGCGTCGGTGAGCCGCCCGTCGTCGAGGACCTGCAGCAGCGTGTTGAACACGTCGGGGTGCGCCTTCTCGATCTCGTCGAAGAGCACCACCGAGTACGGCTTGCGCCGTACGGCCTCGGTGAGCTGGCCGCCCTCCTCGTAGCCCACGTAACCGGGCGGGGCGCCGACGAGGCGGCTGACGGTGTGCCGCTCCTGGTACTCGCTCATGTCGATGCGGATCATGTTGTCCTCGGTGTCGAACAACGCCGCGGCCAGCGCCTTGGCCAGCTCGGTCTTGCCCACCCCGGTCGGTCCGAGGAAGATGAACGACCCGATCGGGCGGCGCGGGTCCTTGATCCCCGAGCGGGCCCTGATGATGGCGTCGGAGACCGTCTGCACGGCCTCGTCCTGGCCGATCACCCGCTCGTGCAGGACCTCGTCCAGGTGCAGGAGCTTCTCGCGCTCGCCCTCCTGCAGGCGGCTCACCGGGATGCCCGTCCACCTGGAGACGATCAGTGCGATCTCCTCCTCGGTGACCACCTCGCGCAGCAGCCTGGCGACCCCCTGCTTGCTGCGCAGGCGTTCCTCCTCGGCCTTCAGCCGCCGTTCCAGCTCGGGCAGTCTGCCGTGCCGCAGCTCGGCGGCACGGTTGAGGTCGTAGTCACGCTCGGCCCGCTCCGCCTCGGCGCGCACGTTCTCCAGTTCCTCGCGCAACCCCTGGACGCCGCGCAGCGCGTGCCGTTCGGCCTCCCACTGGGCGCGCATGGCGTCGGCCTCCGCGCGCAGGTCGGACAACTCCCTGCGCAGCTCGTCGAGGCGGGCCAGGCTCTGCTGGTCCTCCTCCTTGCCCAGCGCGGCCTCCTCGATCTCCAGGCGCATCACCCTGCGGGTGAGCTCGTCGAGCTCGGCGGGCATCGAGTCGATCTCGGTCCTGAGCATCGCGCAGGCCTCGTCGACCAGGTCGATGGCCTTGTCCGGCAGGAAGCGGTCGGAGATGTAGCGGTGGCTCAGCACCACGGCGGCCACCAGGGCGGCGTCCTGGATCGTCACCCCGTGGAAGACCTCCAGCCGTTCGCGCAGGCCACGCAGGATCGAGACGGCGTCCTCGACGGAGGGCTCGTCGACCGTGACGGGCTGGAAGCGGCGTTCCAGGGCGGCGTCCTTCTCGATGTGCTTGCGGTACTCCTCAAGCGTCGTCGCGCCGATCATGTGCAGCTCGCCGCGGGCCAGCATGGGCTTGAGCATGTTGCCCGCGTCCATGGCGCCCTCGGCCGCGCCCGCCCCGACGACCGTGTGCAGTTCGTCGACGAACAGCAGGATGCGGCCCTCCGCGGCCACCACCTCGGTGAGCACGGCCTTGAGCCGTTCCTCGAACTCCCCCCGGTACTTCGCCCCGGCGACCAGGGATCCCATGTCGAGGCTGAAGACCACCTTGTCCCGCAGGCCCTCGGGCACGTCGCCGTTGCTGATCCGCTGGGCGAGTCCCTCGACGATGGCGGTCTTGCCGACTCCGGGGTCGCCGACCAGCACCGGGTTGTTCTTGCTCTTGCGGGACAGGATCTGGATGACGCGGCGGATCTCGGCGTCGCGCCCGATGACCGGGTCGAGCCTGCCCGCGGCGGCGTCGGCCACCAGGTCCCGCCCGTACTTGGTCAGCGCCTCGTAGGCGACCTCGGGCATCGCCGAGGTGACGCGCTGGTTTCCGCGGATGGCGGTGAGCGCCTGCAGGAAGGAGTCCCTGGTCAGCCCCTGCTGGCGCAGCAGCCGACCGGCGGGCGTCGTCTCGCCCTCCTCGATCAGGGAGACGAGCAGATGCTCGACGGAGACGTACTCGTCCTTGAGCCGGTCGGCCTCCCGCTTGGCCGTCTCCAGCAGCCGGGAAAGGCGCTGGGTCACCCGGACCTGACCGGGTTCGACGCCCGGCCCGCTGACCCTCGGCATCCGGTTCAGCGCCGCCTCCAGGTCGGCGCCGAGCCGGTCGGTGTCGACGGAGGCGTTCAGGAGCAGCCGTGGGATCAGCCCGTCCGGCTGGTCGAGCAGCGCCTGCAGCAGGTGCTCGCCGTCGACGTCGGTGTGCCCGTGGCGCAGGGCCTTGGTCTGCGCGTCGTGCAGCGCCTCCTGCGACTTCTGCGTCAGCTGGTTGACGTCCACTTCGGTCCTCCCGGGGTGCGGGAGCGCCCACGCGCGGCGCTCTCCAGCTCGGCGATGCGGTCCAGAAGGTCGACCACCAGGCCGAGGGCCGCGTAGTTGAGGGCGAACCCGGCGCGCAGCCGCTGGACCCTGGCCATGGCCGGCAGCTGGGAGAGCGGGAACCACAGCTCTCCCGCCGCGTCCCGCTGCGCGTCGAGCACGCCGAGGACGACCAGGCGGCGCACCAGGTCGGGGTGCGTGCCGGTCAGGCGGGCGAACGACTCGATGTCCAGGCGCCGCGGCCTGGTCAGGGCGTAGGGCATCACCGCCTCCTCGGGTCGAACTCCGACACCGCCGCGAGCTGCTCGAACAGCTGCCTCTCCTCGTCGGTCGGCCGTGGCGGCACCATGATCTGTATCTCGGCGAACAGGTCGCCGGGGCCTTCCCTCGGACTGGGCATGCCCCGGCCGCGCAGCCGTAGCCGCCGCCCGCTCGACGTGCCCGGCGGCACCTTGACCTTGGTCTCGCCGCCCGGTGTCTCGACGGCGACGGCCGCGCCGAGCGCCCCCTCCCAGGGCGTGATCGGGAGCCGGATGTGGATGTCGCGGCCCTCGACCCGGTAACGGGGATGCGGCGCGATCCTGACGATCAGGTAGAGGTCTCCGGGGGGTGCCCCGTCACCGCCCCTGCCGCCCTGGCCCGCCAGGCGGATCCGCCGGCCGTCGGTCACCCCTGCGGGGATGCGGACCTCGATCCTGCGGCCCCCGACGGTGAGGGACTTACGGCCGCCCCGGTAGGCGTCCTCGACGCTCAGCTCCAGCTCGGCCTCCTGGTCGGCGCCGGGGATGGGCCCCCATCCGGGGCCCGCCCTGCCCGCGCCGCCCGCCCTGCCGGAGAAGAGTCCCTCCAGCAGGTCGTCGATGTCGACGCCCTCCCCGAAGCCGGAGGGGCCCTGACCGGGCCAGCCGCTCCCCCGGCCGCCCCGCCCTGCCCCCGCGCGTCCCGCCCCGGCACGGGCCCAGGTCTCGGGGTCCACGTCCTCGGGGACCTGGCGGAAGTCGGGGCCGAACGCGTCGTAGCGGCGGCGGGTCTTGGGATCGGACAGGACGCTGTAGGCCTCGGAGATGTCCTTGAAGCGGTCCTCGGCCTCGGGGTCCTTGTTGACGTCGGGGTGGTTGGCCCGCGCAAGTTTGCGGTAGGCGCGCTGGATGTCCTCCTGGCTCGCGTTGCGCTGCAGGCCGAGGATCTCGTAGAAGTCCCGGGCTGCCGGCATCATTCCGCCTTGGAGACGACGACCGTCGCGGGCCGCAGTTGCCGTTCACCGTCCCCGTAGGCGGGCTGCACCACGTGCAGGACGGTCCCGTCCGGTGTGCCCTCCTGGCTGAGCACGCCGACCGCCTCGTGCCTGGCGGGGTCGAACCTCGCGCCGGTGTCGTCGCGGCGCGGGAAGCCCAGGCGGGCCAGCACGTCGAGAGCCTGCTCGTGGATGGCCCGCAGCCCCTCGGCGACGGAGGAGGGGTCGTTTCCGGCGTGTTCGAGGGCGCGCTCCAGGTTGTCCAGCACCGGAAGCCATTCGGCCGCCGCCCTGGCCCTTTCCTCCTCCCGCACCCGAGACGCGTCACGGCTGACCCGTTTGCGCAGGTTGTCGAGGTCGGCCAGGGCTCGCCGCCACCGGTCCTGGAGCTCGGCCACCTCGTCCTGAAGCTCGGTGACGCGCTCCTGGAGGCCGTCGGGTTCCTGCCTCACGGCCTCGTCGTCGCGGGGTTCCTCACTCATCGGTCGTGAACTCCGCGTCGATGACGTCGTCGTCCCTGCCGCCGCCCTGAGCCCCCTGCGGGCCCTGGCCGCTCTGGCCGCCGGAGGCCGAGACCGTGCCCAGGCCCTGGTAGACCTGTTGCAGCTCGCCGGTCAGCGAGCGCAGCCGGTCGATCGGTGTCTCCTGCTGCCTGACCGTCTCCCTGGCGTCGGAGACGAGCATCTCGGCCCGAGCCTTCTCATGGACCGGCACGGCCTCCCCCAGCTCGGAAAGCCGCCGCTCCACCTGGTAGGCGACACTGTCGAGCTCGTTGCGCGCGTCCACGACCTGCCGCAGCCGCAGGTCCTCCTCCCGGTGCCGTTCGGCGTCGGCGACCATCCGCTCGACCTCGCCCGTGTCGAGGGTCGAGCTCTCACTGATGGTGATGCGCTGCTCGGCGCCGGTGTCCTTGTCCTTGGCCGAGACGTTCAGGATCCCGTTGGCGTCGACGTCGAAGGTGACCTCGACCTGGGGAACACCGCGCGGCGCGGGCCTGATGTTCTCCAGCCTGAAGCGGCCGAGCACCCGGTTGTCCCCGGCGCGTTCGCGCTCGCCCTGCAGCACCACGACGTCCACCGCGTTCTGGTTGTCCTCGGCGGTGCTGAACACCTCGGAACGGCGGGCGGGGATCGTCGTGTTGCGGTCGATGACCTTCGTCATGATGCCGCCGAGGGTCTCGATGCCGAGCGAGAGGGGCGTCACGTCCAGCAGGACGACGTCCTTCAGCTCGCCCTTGATGACGGCCGCCTGCACCGCCGCGCCGAGCGCGACGACCTCGTCGGGGTTGACCGTCATGTTCGGTTCCTTGCCCCCGGTCATCCTGCGCACCAGGGCCTGTACGGCGGGCATCCTGGTCGATCCGCCGACCAGGATCACCTCGTCGATGTCCCCGGTGCTCAGCCGCGCGTCGGCCATGGCCTGCTCGACCGGCCCCTTGCAGCGTTCCAGCAGGTCGGAGGTGATGTCCTCGAACGTCGCCCGGCGCAGCGTGGTGTTCAGGTGCTTGGGGCCCGAGGCGTCGGCCGTGATGAAGGGCAGGTTGATCTGCGTCTGGGAGACCGAGGACAGCTCGACCTTCGCCTTCTCCGCCGCCTCGAAGAGCCGTTGCAGAGCCTGGGGGTCGGCGCGCAGGTCGACGCCGGTGTCCCGCTGGAACTCGTCGGCGAGGTAGTCGACGATGCGCCGGTCGAAGTCGTCACCGCCGAGGTGGGTGTCGCCCGCGGTCGAACGTACCTCGACGACGCCGTCCCCGATGGTCAGGATGCTGACGTCGAACGTTCCGCCGCCCAGGTCGAAGACGAGCACCGTCTCGTTCTCCTTTCGGTCGAGCCCGTAGGCCAGGGCCGCGGCGGTCGGCTCGTTGACGATCCTCAGCACCTCAAGACCGGCGATCTTCCCCGCGTCCTTGGTGGCCTGGCGCTGGGAGTCGTTGAAGTAGGCGGGCACGGTGATGACCGCCTCGGTGACCTTCTCCCCGAGGAACTTGGAGGCGTCGTCGACGAGTTTGCGCAGGATCAGGGCGGAGATCTCCTCCGGGGCGTACATCTTGCCGCGCACGTCGAAACGGACCGCGTCGTCCGGCCCCGGCACCACGTCGAACGACACGGCGTGCATCTCGGTGGTGACCTCGTCGTAGCGGCGGCCGATGAAACGCTTGGCCGAGTAGATCGTCCCCTTCGGGTTGAGGATCGCCTGCCGACGGGCCAGCTGCCCGACCAGGCGTTCGCCGTCCTCGGTGAAGGCGACGACCGACGGGGTCGTCCGCGACCCCTCGGCGTTGGCGATCACCGTGGGCTTGTCGCCCTCCATCGTGGCGATCACCGAGTTGGTCGTCCCCAGGTCGATCCCGACTGCCTTAGCCATGCTGGTCTCCTTCTGGGCCTCCCGCGACGGCCGTACGGCGCGCGGGGCCGCGTCCTCGGATCCGACGGGCGGGCCCCTGAGGCGCGACCCGGTGTGAACCCCGCGGGCGGTCGCCGCCCTAGGTGTGCTGGGGTATGCCGGTCTCTAGCAGCCTGCGGGCCTCGGCGGCCTGGGGCGTCGTCACCCGCAGCTCGTAGCGGTTGGCGACGATGGCGCTCGACGAGAGGAAGTCCCTCCTGCCGCCGGTGAAGGCGTGGGCGATGAGCCCGAAGATGGCTCCGGCGACCACACCCCAGATCACGCTCCACAGGACCAGGATCCAGGGGAACCTGCCGGGGGTGAAGATCGCGAAGAACAGGCCGATCAGCAGTCCGATCCAGGCACCGGTCGCCGCCCCCATCCCCGCGGCGCGCAGGTAGGTCAGCCGCCCGAGCACCTTCTCGACCATCCGCAGGTCCATCCCGACGATCATCGCGTGCTGGACGGGAAAACGCTGGTCCGACAGGTAGTCGACGGCCCGCTGGGCCTCCTCGTAACGGCCGTAGGTGGCTACCGGTTCATAGCCGGTCAAGGTCTGATCGGATAGCATGCCGCCTCCCCTCCACGGTGAGTCCGTACCGACTCAGCGTGACCGGCCCGCGGCCCGGCGCACATCCCCAGGTCTGGTAGCAGATCAGCCCGCGCCGACCGGACTGCCCGCCTGTCCGGCCTCCGGGTCCCCCTCGGCCACCCCGGGCTCCCCGGACGTCTCGGCCACCGCCCGCGCGGCCCTGCGCTTGACGAACAGCGTGGTCGCGACGCCGAACAGCAACGCGACGACCAGCGCGACCCAGGAGAAGCCCCGCAGCCACCGCTCGGCGGCCATGCCCAGGTAGTAGATCACCGCGGTGGTCCCGCCCGCCCAGACGATCCCGCCGAGCACGTTGGCGACCAGGAACCTCCAGTACGGCATGCGCAGCGCCCCGGCCAGCGGCCCCGCCAGGATGCGCAGCAGCGCGACGAACCTGCCGAGGAAGACCGTCCACATGCCGTAGCGGTGGAAGTAGCGTTCGGCCCTGCCGATGTGCTCCGGCCCGAAGTGCTTGGGGAACCTGCGTCCGAGCCGGTCGAACATCGGCTTGCCGCCCCTGCGCCCGACGGCGTAGCCGATCGAGTCGCCGACGATCGCGCCGACGCCGGCGCAGGCGCCGACCCACAGCGGGTCGACCACGCCCTTGGCCGCCAGCAGCGCGGAGCTGACCAGGACGATCTCGCCGGGCAGCGGGATGCCCAGGCTCTCGATCCCGATCACCAGACCGACCAGGACGTAGATCCACACCGCGGGAATCGCCTGGAGCAACTCGTCGACATGCATGCCCGTCACCTTATTGCGTCGTCTCCCCGATCTCATCCGGCCTCGCCCGGCCGCACCCGGCCTCACAGGGGCCGGTGTCAGGCCCTCACAGGACGCCGTGGATCGCGGTGTGGGCCGCCTCGCGCAGCGCGGCGTGCAGCACCGCGTTCGGCTCCCGGTCCGTGTGGACCTCGACGATGCGCACCCCCTCCCCGCGCAACGCCTTGGGCAGCTGTTCCGCCTCCCCGACGAAGGTGTACGGCGTGCCGGTCGCCGCCGCGACGTGGGACAGGTCCACTCCGTGCGAGGTGCCGAAGACCCGTTCGAAGGGGTCGCGCAGCGCGGCCTGGGGCAGCAGCGAGAAGATCCCGCCCCCGTCGTTGTTCACCACGACCAGGCACAGGTCGGGGCGGGGCTCGCGGGGGCCGAGGATCAGCCCGTTCTGGTCGTGCAGGAACGTCAGGTCGCCCATCAGCGCGTAGGAGGGGCCGTTGTGCGCCAGCGCCGCGCCCATCGCGGAGGACACCACGCCGTCGATCCCCGCCGCGCCCCGGTTGGACAGGATCCGCAGCCCCCTCCTCGGGCGCATCGCCTGGTCGAGGTCACGGATCGGCATGGACGAGCCGGAGAACAGCAGCGCCCCGTTGGGCAGCTGCTCGGCCAGGTCCCTGGCCAGGCGCGGCTCGCTGAGCCCGCCCGCGTCGAGCACCTCGTCGATCGCCGCCCTGGCCGCCGTGTCCGCGCGCCGCCACGAGCGCAGCCAGTCGTCGTCCCCGGCCGCGACCGGGATCTCGACCGCCTGCGCCACCTGGGTCGCGGAACGGGTCGGGTCGGGCCAGCGGGACAGGTCGGGGGCGACGACGATGTGCTCCTCGGCGTGCCTGAGCCAGTTCAGCAGCGGCCTGGACAGGCCGGGACGGCCCAGGGTGACCACCACGTCCGGACGGTGCCGGTCGGCGAACTCGGGGGTGCCGAGCAGGAAGTGGTAGGTCGAGACCGCGTGGTCGCCGTAGCGGGCGCCGCCGTTCGGCTCCGACAGGACCGGCCATCCGGCCATGCCGGCCGCCGCCACGTATCTGCGCATGTTGGCGGCGCCGTCCCCGACGACGAGCACGCCCCTTCGGGTCGGCGGCAGGTGCAGCGCGGCCGCGGGAGGCGCGACCCTGGCGCGGACCCACGGCCCGTTGGCGTCGCCCTCGAGGGACTCGCTCCAGGAGACGTCGCCGTCCGGGACGAGCGGCTCACGGAAGGCGAGGTTGAGGTGGACCGGGCCGGGGTCGGCCGGGCCGAGTGAACGCTGGTAGGCGCGGCAGGCCAGGGAACGCCAGTAGGCGACCTGCCCAGGCCGGTCCTCGGGCACGCCGACCTCGCTGAACCAGCGGACCGCGGTGCCGTACATCTTGATCTGGTCGATGGTCTGGCTGGCGCCGGTGTCGCGCAGCTCGGGCGGCCGGTCGGCGGTGAGCAGCAGCAGCGGCACCCCCGACTCGTGCGCCTCGACGACCGCGGGGTGGAAGTTCGCCGCGGCGGTGCCCGAGGTGCACATCAGCGCGACCGGCCGGCCGCCGCGCTTGGCCAGTCCGAGGGCGAGGAAGGCCGCCGAGCGCTCGTCGATGCGCACGTGCAGCCGTACGCGGCTGTCGGCGTGCGCGGCGAGTGCGAGCGGAGCCGAGCGTGAGCCCGGCGCGAGCACCACCTCGGTGAGACCGCAGCGTACGAGTTCGTCGACCAGCACGGTCGCGAGCGCGGTGGCGGGATTCACCGCACTGCCTCCTCTGGTCGTCGTCGTGCTGAGAGAAGCCGTGTCCGAAAGGACGGACACGACGGCTGACGGCGGACCGGCGCCGTCCTCACCGCGCCGGGGCGGCGCACTGCGGGGACGGGCCGGTTTCGCCTCATCGCTGGAATCGCCTGCGGCTCACGGCCTGCGCGGGAACTTGCCGAAGTCGGGGGTGCGCTTCTCCTTGAAGGCGTCGCGGCCCTCCTGCGCCTCCTCGCTCATGTAGAAGAGCAGGGTGGCGTCGCCGGCGAACTGCTGCATGCCCGCCGCGCCGTCGGTGACCGCGTTCAGCGCGCCCTTGAGCATGCGCAGGGCCAGCGGGGACTTCTCCAGCATCTCCCTGGCCCAGGCGACCGTCTCCTCCTCCAGGCGCTCCAGCGGGACGACCGTGTTGACCAGGCCCCAGCCGAGGGCGGTCTCGGCGTCGTACTGACGGCACAGGTACCAGATCTCACGGGCCCGCTTCAGGCCGACGGTCTCGGCGAGCAGCCAGGACCCGTAGCCGCCGTCGAAGGAGCCGACCTTGGGCCCGGTCTGGCCGAAGACCGCGTTGTCCGCGGCGATGGACAGGTCGCAGCAGACGTGCAGCACGTGACCGCCGCCGATCGCGTAGCCGGCGATCATCGCGATGACCGGCTTGGGGCAGCGGCGGATCTGCACCTGCAGGTCCAGCACGTTCAGCCTGCCCACGTGCGGGGTCGACTTGTCGACGTAGCCGTCGTCACCGCGGATCTTCTGGTCGCCGCCCGAGCAGAAGGCCCGGTCGCCCGCGCCGGTGAGAATGATCACACCGATCTCCGAGTCCTCCTGGGCGACGTTGAAGGCGTCCCTGAGCTCGAAGAGCGTCGTCGGGCGGAAGGCGTTGTGCCGCTCCGGCCGGTTGATCGTGATCTTCGCGATGCCCTCGGCGGTCTCGTAGACGATGTCCTCGTAGTCCCCGGAGCGCCTCCAGTCGGCGGCGCGCACCTGGACGCTCTCCGGCATGGGCCTGGCCTCGCCCTTCGCCCGCCCGTCCGTGCCCGGCACCGCCTGCTCCGTGCTCACGATGACTGCGTCCCTTCCGCCTCGCCGGGACCCGCCCGGCTGCCGTCCGTTTTCCCGGCACTAACCTTACGACTGTGACGAACGGTCCTGTGCACGCGGAGTCGTCCTGCGGGTGGCGGGAGCTGCACGCGCTCGTGCTGCCGCCGGGACCGGAGCTGTTCAGGGCGGTCGGCGCCGCGCTCGACGGCGGCCCCGCGGTGCTTCCCCTGTCTCCCGCCCTGCCCGCCTCCGCGCTGCGGGCCACGCTCGACGCCCTGCGCCCCACCCATGTCAACGGTGTACGGCGCGAGCACGGTGTGGGGGTGCCCGGCGAGGTGGCCGTCGTCATCGCCACCAGCGGCACGACCGGGGCGCCGAAGGGGGTCCAGCTGTCGGCCGCGGCCCTGCGCGCCTCCGCCTCGGCCTCGCTGCGCCGTCTGGGCGCCCGGCCCGGCGAGCGCTGGCTCTGCTGCCTGCCCCCCTCCCACGTCTCGGGGCTTCAGGTCCTGGTCAGGTCACTGGTCGGCGGGACGGAACCGATCGTGCACGAGGGCTTCTCCCCCGAGGCGGTGCTCTCCAGCGGCGCCCGGCACGTCTCGCTGGTTCCGACGCAACTGCGTCGGCTGCTGGACGCCGACCTGTCGGTGTTCGACACGATCCTGCTGGGGGGCGCGGCGCCGCCGCCGGGGCTGGTCGAGGAGGCCAGGGCCGCGGGCGCGCGGGTGGTGCTCAGCTATGGGATGAGCGAGACCTGTGGCGGGTGCGTCTACGACGGCGCCCCCCTTTACAATGTAGATCTCAAGATTGGCGACGACGGGCGGATTCGCGTCGCGGGCCCGGTGCTGTTCTCCGGCTACCGGCTGCGGCCCGAGCTGACCGCCTCGGCCCTCGACGGCGACTGGTTCGTCACCTCCGACCTCGGCGTCATGGACGGCGGGGGCCTGCGCGTGCTCGGCCGCTGCGACGACGTCATCAACACCGGCGGCGAGAAGGTCGTCGCCGCCGTGGCCGCCGCCGCCGTGGCCGAGCACCCCGCGATCGCCGACGCCGTCGTGGTCGGCCGCCCCGATCCGGAGTGGGGCGAGCGCGTCGTGGCCGTCGTCGTCTCCCCCGACCCGCCGTCGCTGGCCGAGCTGCGGGCCTTCGTCAAGGAACGGCTCCCCGCCTGCGCGGCCCCCGCCGAGCTGGTCGTGATGTCCGAAATACCACTTCTGCCCAATGGCAAGCCGAATCTCGCCGCCCTCCGTTATGGTCGTGATCGGGAACCGTGAGGAGACCCGGCACGTCAAACAGACAGCCGCGACAGAAGGGACGACCCCATGCATATCACCCGCAAGGCGTTGGTCTCCGCTGGAGTCGTCGGCGTGATCCTCGTGGGCGGCGTCTCCGTGACGGCCGCCGCCTCCGCCGGCCGGGTGGAGAAGATCTGGAGGGTCGTGGAGTCCGGCTCCGGGCCCGCGGTGTCACCGGCGACGCGGCAGACGGCGCAGCCGCAGGCCGACGACGACGCATCGCGCTCCGAGCCGACGTCCGCACCCTCCTCCGCGCCCACGTCGGCGCCCGACGACGGGTCCGTGGTCTCCAGGGACGTCAACCCCGACCCGGGGTCGGTCACGACCTACTGGACCGAGCAGCGCCTGCAGGAGGCGAGCCCCTTCCCCATGCCCGAGGCCGACGACCCGGCGGGGCCCTCCGGAAGCCGGGTGGAGGGGATCGAATAGCCCCTGACCACGGCTGATGACGGAACGGACCGCCTCGGGACGATCCGCCCATCTTATTTTCCCCGTCAAGTCGGGAACATAAAGTTCTTGACTGGGGTTATTGGTACTGGTGCGCTGAGCGGCCCGCAGGCCGCCCCACCCGACAATCTGTAAGCAGACGACTCCGTGATGGAGGAGGTGTCCTCATGCCCCAAACCGCCGTGGCGACCTCATCGGAGGCCCCGACGCCCCTTGAGAAGCTCCTTGACCGAGGGCGAGTCCAGGGTCACCTTTCGCTCGCGGAGCTGCGCCACGCCTTCGCGGAGTCCGGGACCAGCCCCACGGAGGGCCGCTCGATCCTGCGGGAGCTCACCGAGGCCGGCGTCATCCTGGCCGCCGAGGACGAGCCCGCGCTCAGCGGCGCGTCCAAGAAGACCGCCGGGCGCCGGACCACCCGCAAGGCGAAGGCCGCGCCCGCCAAGGCCACCACCAGGGCCGCCAGGACCACCGCCAAGAAGGCCGAGACCGCCGGGGCCCCCGCCGAGGCCGAGCCGGAGATCGGCGAGGAGGAGTGGGCCCCCGAGGAGGCCGAGCTCGAGGCCGAGCAGACCATGGACCTGGACGACCAGTCCTCGGTCATGGGCGACTCGGTGCACACCTACCTCAAGTCGATCGGCAGGCGCACCCTGCTCACCGCCGCCCAGGAGGTCGAGCTGGCCAAGCGGATCGAGGCGGGGCTGTACGCCGAGTCCAAGCTTGAGGCCGAGCCCGGCCTGCCCGCCGCCATGCGCGACGACCTCGAATGGATCGCCGAGGACGGCCGCCGCGCCAAGGACCACATGCTTGAGGCCAACCTCCGCCTGGTCGTCTCGGTCGCCAAGAAGTACACCGACCGTGGCATGGCGTTGCTCGACGTGGTCCAGGAGGGCAATCTGGGCCTGATCCGCGCAGTCGAGAAGTTCGACTACACCAAGGGCTACAAGTTCTCCACCTACGCCATGTGGTGGATCCGCCAGGCCATCCAGCGTGGGTTCGCCGACTCCGCGCGCACCATCCGCCTTCCCGTGCACGTGCTGGAGATGCTCTCCAAGCTGTCGCGCGTCGAGCGTGACATGCACCAGCGTCTCGGCCGTGAGCCCACCCCGGAGGAACTGGCGGTCGAGCTGGACAAGACCCCCGACCAGATCGAGGAACTGCTGCGCACCAGCCGCCAGCCGATCAGCCTCAACGCGACCATCGGCGACGACGGCGAGACCACCATCGGCGACCTCATCGAGGACGTCGACTCGCCCGAGGCGTCCGAGGTGGTCGACCGTCAGCTGCTGGGTGAGCAGCTGCGCGGCGTGCTGGGCAACCTCTCCCCCAGGGAGGCCAAGATCATGGCTCTGCGCTTCGGCCTCGTCGACGGCAAGCCTCACACCCTCGACGAGATCGGCAAGCACCTGGGCCTGACGCGCGAGCGCATCCGCCAGCTGGAGAAGGAGTCGCTGTCGAAGCTGCGCCACCCGAGCAACACCCGCCCGCTGCTCGACTGGGCCAGCTAGACCCGCTCGTGAGGGGCGTCGTGGACCACCGGTCCGCGACGCCCCTCACGCGTGCCCGGGGTCAGGCGAGCGCCCTGGCCAGCACGACCCCGCCGACGATCAACGCCAGGGCCGCGACGCGCCCCGCCCCGACGGGATCGCCGTGCAGCACGATCCCCAGGGTGATCGCGCCGACGGCGCCGATACCCGTGAAGACGGCGTAGGCGGTGCCGACGGGGAGTCCCTGCTGCATGGCCTTCGACAGCAGCCACACCGCCAGCGCCCCCAGCGCGAAACAGACCAGCGTGGGCAGCGGCCGGGTGAACCCCTCGGTCGGCTTGATGCTCTGCGACCAGGCGATCTCCACCAGCCCGGCCGCCATGAGCAGCAGCCAGCTCATCGGACGGCCAGCTTCCCGGCCAGCTCCCGCGCGGCGGCGTAGGACCCCTCGTGCACGGCCCGCCGGTCGGCGAGGGCCGGGTCCACCAGGGAGTTGACCAGTTCGGCGTGGACGAACGTGACGTCCTCGACGGCGAAGTGCCCGAGGAAGAAGTCACGCAGATAGCGTTCCTCGTGGTCGAAGGGCTCCCTGGGGGTGCCGGGGCCGTAGGCGCCGCCCCGCGCGCCCGCGACGACGAACGTCCGGCCGGTGAGCTTCATCTTGGGGAAGGTCACCTGGTCGATCCAGGCCTTCAGCGCCGAGGGGATGGAGAAGTTGTACATCGGCGTGCCGATCAGCACGACGTCCGCGGCCACCAGCTCGTCGAGCAGCGGTTCGACCACCGCCCAGGCCTCGGCCTGTTCCGGGGTGCTCACCACCTCGTGGTAGCGGCCGATGTCGGTGATCTGACCGGCCAGGACACGGTCGCACAGCTCCGTCCAGGCCTGCCCGATGTGCGGGACGGGGTCGGCGGCCAGATCCCGGTAGGTGTATCCGCCCTCCGGGTTGGCCGCGCGCCACGCAGCGGCGTAGATCCCCGACAGGGTGCGGGAGAAGGACGCACGGCGGGCGCTGGCGTCCAGATGCAGCAGGCGGCTCACGGCTCTCCGATCCTCGATGCCAAAGCGGACGTTGTGTCCGCTTAATCACCATAGCGACAAGCGGACACGATGTCCATTTGATCCGGGCCCAGTCGGCCTGAGGGCGGCGCCCGTCATCGCACGCGGCGACGGGCACGGCGCGGCGAGAGGGGTGCCTCGGAGGCGACGCCGGGAGCGACCACCGGCCGCCCGGGCACGTCGAGGCATCCGGGCACGAGAAAGGCGGCCCCGGTATCCCGGAGCCGCCTGGTGTGCGAACGACCCGGCAGGCCGTTCACACGAGGAGTCAGCGGACGACGGTGGTCACCGGCCGCGGGACGCGGGCGATGCCGGTCAGCCGGTTCTCCTCGCGCAGGGTGCGCAGCCGGTTGACCTCGGCGGTCCATTCCGCACCCTTGGGGGTCGCCCTGCCCTTGCGGCGGCGGATCCTGTCGTCGTAGGCCTTGGGCCCGAAGGTCGCCCGCTGGCCCGCCTCGGCCGCGCGCAGCGCCTCGGTCAGCGCCGCGTCGAAGACCAGCCCGGCGGCCCTGAGCTCCTCCGGGGACGCCCCGGCCGCCTGCACCCGGCGCAGTTCGGCCTCGGCCGTGCGCGCCCTCTCAAGGAACTCGGGGAAGCTCTTCCCGACCTCCTGGTCGGCGTGGTGACGGACCTCCGCCTCCCGGCTCACGCCCGGTCGGAAAAACGCCATCGTCTGCCCTCTCTCGCCCGTCGCCGGGAACCTCCCGGCGGATCACGGCTGTAGCCTACGCCGTCGGCCCCCGGACCACCCACTCAGGGACCGGCCCACCCCGGACGGCACGGCGCGGCGCCCTTTACACAGTAAGGTCACCGATGGCAGGATGCGGCCCATGCCCGCCAAACGACCACCCGTCCCGCTCTCCAGGGAACGCATCATCGAGGCCGCCCTGCACATCGCCGACAGCCAGGGGCTCCGGCGGCTGACGATGCGGCGCCTGGGCGACGCGCTCCAGGTCGAGGCCATGGCCATCTACCACCATCTGCCGCGCGGCAAGGACGCCCTCATGGACGCCCTGGCCGAGCACGTCACGGCCGTCCACGCCGAGCCTGCGAGCACCTGGCAGGACAGCGCGAGGGCGTGGTGCAGGGCGAGCAGGGACGCGCTCAGGGAGCATCCCGGGGTGCTGGCGCTGGCGCTGACCAAGCCCCCGAAGGGCCGCGCGGCGATCGCCCTCATGGAGCAGACCGAGCAGCTCGCCGACGCCGGGCTGCCCGACGCGGCGCAGGCGGTACGGACGCTGCGGGCCTACGTCTTCGGCGCGGTCGCGGTCGAGGTACAGCGCTCCGGATGGGCCGACTCCCCGGCGGACGGCGCCGAACCGTGGCGTCCCCCGTCGGCCGGCGGAGGCTCCGCGGCGGCCGACACCGACTTCGAGCACGGGCTGAACGCCCTGCTGGCGGGACTCAACGGAAAGCGAACGGAGACTGAACGGTAAAGAAACGCGAGGCCGATCCTTTTTTACCTGCCAGATGGCGCGTTTCGCTTGGCCAGATGTCCGCTATGAGGCATCCTGTGCTATAGGTCACACCTCCGGAAGAGCCCTGAAGGACCACTCTCCAGAGTTCGCAAACAGTCCTAACGGGCTATGTCCCGGGGCGAGATCCAGATCGCACACTTGAGTTTGACCAACGTGCGGACCTCACCCCGTTCGAGGCACGCACGACCCACATGTCCACACCAGATGCTCGTCACCCGTCACGCGATGGGAACGGATTCCCATCGGGGACACGGTGTCCACCCGCTGTCCGATGTCGATCCAGCGAGCCGACGATAGAGATCCGGAGGCACGCCGATGTGCCCGCACCAGCCGTCCTGTCCGCCCGCCGAGGCGCTGGACCGCGAAGCCGCCCGTACGATGGTCGCCCACCCCGAGCAGGGCTGGAGCCTGCTCTGCAACGGTGTGGTGCTGTTCGACGACACCGGTGAGATCCTGCCCGACGGCGGGGTCATCGAGCCGCACCGGCCCCTGGCCGGCGTCGCCTGATCGCCTGACCGATCACTCCGCGGCGGCGCGCATCCTCGCGCCGAGCCAGTGCGCGACCACCTCGCCCACCCTGCCGGGATGCCTTTTGAGATCGTGCCCCTCACCGGGCAGCACCACCAGGCGCGAGGTGTCCGCCGCCTCGGGGACCCCAAACGGGTCACGGTCACCGCTGACCGCCAGCACGTCGACCCCCGCCGCGCGCAGTTCCTGCGCGCGCGACCTCTCCGGCTTACCGGGAGGATGCAGGGGGAAGGCCAGCGCGACCACCGCCGTCGCCCCCGCCTGCGAGGCCGTACGGCAGGCGACCCTGGCCCCGTTGCTCCGCCCGCCCTGCACCAGCGGCAGACCGGGCCGGAGCCCGCGAAGCCCGGCGACCAGTTCCAGCCAGGCCTCGTCCTGCCTGGCCGCCGATCCGGGAGCCCTGGCCCCTCGCATCCTGAACGGCTGGAGCACCCGGGCGACCACTCCGCCGATCGGCGTCACCGCGTCCCGTACGGCCAGCAGGTCGGGTGCGTCCACTCCCCCGGCCGAGCCGTGGGTGAGCACCAGCAGGAAACGTGGATCGGCCACCTCGTCGATCTCGGCCACGGCCGGGCCGTGAACGGTGCCGATCTCCACGGACGAGGCAGTACTCCGGATGGACACCGATCTAGTCCTAACGGCTGATGTCCGGGCCTGCGGCAGGGCGGACAATCTCAGGGTGCAGGATCATCACGATATCCGACAGGACGTACGGGCGACCATCGGGGCCCGCCGTGACCTCGGCCCCGAGTACGAGGCCGCGCTCGTCGAGTCCTTCGTCGAACGCCTCGACTCGACGATCGCCGCCAGGGTGCGGGCGGAGCTGCAGGCCACGGGTTATCACCCCCAGCAGCATTATCCGCACCCCCAGGGTCCTCCCCCCGCGCCGCGGCGCAAGGGGAACGGCACCGTCCCGATCGCGCTCGGCTCGCTGGGGCTGGCCATCCCGCTGACCGCCGTCGCCGCCGAGGGCGGGACCGTGGGGATCCTGGTCGCCTGGGGCGGCATCGTGGTGATCAACATCGCCCACGCCCTCGGCGGGCTGCGCCACCGCGACTGAAGAGCGGGGCCGGAGACTCAGGCGTCCCGGTTGCGTCGCAGCCTGACCTCCTCGGCCAGTTCCTCGTCCGCGCTGTCCAGGCCGTAACGCCACACCCGCTCGGCGTCCTCGTCACGCCCTCTGAGCGGCAGCGTACGGGCCAGCAGCTCGATGGCCAGCGCCCCGGTCTCGGTGTCGCCGCCCTCCTCCACCGCCCCGGTGAGCTCGGCGCAGGCCAGTTCGAGATGGGCGATGCCGAGCAGCACCCGCAGCCTCGCCGTCTCCACGACGTCCGGCACGGACAGCGCCTCGACGAGCACTCCCGCCGCCTCGGCCGCCTCCCCCTCCTCAAGGAGGATCTCGGCCAGCCGCTGGGCGGCGAGGGAGGAGATCTCCGGCTCTCCGGTCGCCAGCGCGGCCCTCAGGGCCTCCTCCGCCTCCACGGGGCCCACGGCGAGCCTGGCCAGGCCCATGTGCGCCAGCGGAGCGCAGGCGGCGTTCCCGGTGCCCAGCGCGGCCTGCCAGGCCGCCCGCGCCTGGTCGGGCAGGTCGTCGCGCTCGAAGCTCCTGGCGAGCAGGCAGGCGGCCTGCCCGGCGAACTCGGGATGGCCGGTGGCCAGCGCGGCACGGGCCGCCGCCCTGGCGTCGGCCGCGTCCCCCCGCTCCTCGAGCACCACCGCCAGCCCGACCGCCGCCTGCGCGCGGTCGGGCCCCTCGGGGTCCGCGGCCAGCTCCGCGAGAATCACCGCGGCGCCGTCCAGGTCACCGTCCTCGGCCAGCTGCCGCGCGGTCTCCAGCGGTCGGGTGTCCACCTCTGGCATGCAGGGTCCCTCCGGGTAAGGAATCGCCCCGGGCCCGGTGGCCCGGAGCCCTGTCCACGAGGTGGATCTTAACGGTGCGAATCAGTCCTCGTAGGCCTCAAGCGGAGGGCAGGCGCACACCAGATTGCGGTCGCCGTACGCCTGGTCGATCCGGCGGACCGGCGACCAGTACTTGGCCTCGCGCACCGACGGCAGCGGGTAGGCCGCCTCGGCCCGCGAGTAGGCGTGCTCCCAGTCGTCGGCCAGCAGGCAGGCGGCCGTGTGCGGGGCGTTGCGCAGCGGGTTGTCGGTCTTGTCGTAGGCGCCGGAGGCGACCTTCTCGATCTCCCCCCTGATCGCGATCATCGCCTCGCAGAACCGGTCGAGCTCGGCCAGGTCCTCGCTCTCGGTCGGCTCGATCATCAGCGTACCGGCCACCGGGAAGGACATGGTGGGAGCGTGGAAGCCGTAGTCGACCAGGCGCTTGGCCACGTCGTCCACGGTCACACCGGTCTCCTTGGTGATCTGGCGCAGGTCCACGATGCACTCGTGGGCGACCAGGCCGCCCCGGCCGGTGTAGAGGACGGGGTAGTACGGGGCGAGCCTGCGGGCCAGGTAGTTGGCCGACAGGATGGCCTGCTCGGTGGCCGCCTTGAGCCCGTCTGCGCCCATCATCCTGACGTAGGCCCAGGAGATGGGCAGGATGCCCGCCGAACCGTACGGCGCGGCGGAGACGGGACCGACCGGCGAGTCGTCGCGCAGCGGGTGACCGGGCAGGTAGCCGGCGAGGTGGGCGCGGACCGCGACGGGGCCGACGCCGGGGCCGCCGCCGCCGTGCGGGATGCAGAAGGTCTTGTGCAGGTTCAGGTGGGAGACGTCCGCCCCGAACTCGCCCGGCTTGGCCAGGCCGACCAGGGCGTTGAGGTTGGCGCCGTCGACGTAGACCTGGCCGCCCGCCTCGTGCACCCGCTCGCAGATCTGGGTGATGGTCTCCTCGTAGACGCCGTGCGTCGAGGGGTAGGTCACCATGATCGCGGCGAGCCGGTCGCGGTGCTTGCCGAGCTTGGCGTCGAGGTCGGCGAGGTCCACGTTGCCGTTGTCGTCGCAGGCGACCACGACGACCCGCATACCGGCCATGACCGCGCTGGCGGCGTTGGTGCCGTGCGCGGAGGAGGGGATCAGGCAGACGTCGCGATGGGCCTCGCCGCGGGCGTGGTGGTAGGCGCGGATCGCCAGCAGCCCGGCGAACTCACCCTGGGAGCCCGCGTTCGGCTGGATGGAGACCGCGTCGTAGCCGGTGACCTCGGCCAGCCAGCCCTCAAGCTCCCGCACCAGCTCCGTGTAGCCCTCGGCCTGCTCCGCGGGGGCGTAGGGGTGCAGCCCGGCGAACTCGGGCCAGGTGATCGGCTCCATCTCGGTGGTCGCGTTGAGCTTCATGGTGCACGAGCCGAGGGGGATCATCGACCGGTCGAGCGCGACGTCCTTGTCCTGGAGCCTGCGCAGGTAGCGCAGCATGGCCGTCTCCGACCTGTGGCTGTGGAAGACCGGGTGGGTCAGGTAGTCGCCGGTGCGCGCCAGCCCCTCGGGCAGCGCGTCGTGCGCCGCGGCGTCCAGGTCGGTCAGTACGGCGCCGCTGACCTCGAAGGCGGCCAGGACCTGCTCCAGGTGGAGCTGCTCGGTCCGCTCGTCGCAGGTGACACCGACGTGGTCGGCGTCGACCAGGCGCAGGTTGACGCCGTTGTCGCGGGCCGCGGCCACGATCCGGGCGGCGCGGCCGGGCACCCGGGCGAGCACGGTGTCGAAGAAGGCGTCGTGGACGACCTCGACGCCTCCGTGGCGCAGGCCCGCGGCCAGCACGACGGCGTGCCGGTGGACGCGCCTGGCGATCCTGCGAAGGCCCTCGGGGCCGTGGTAGACGGCGTACATGCCCGCGATGACCGCGAGCAGCACCTGCGCGGTGCAGATGTTGCTGGTCGCCTTCTCCCTGCGGATGTGCTGCTCACGGGTCTGCAGCGCCAGGCGGTAGGCGGGGCGGCCGTCGGCGGCCTGGGAGACGCCGACCAGGCGGCCGGGCATCTGCCGCTGCAGGCCGTCGCGGACGGCCATGTAGGCGGCGTGCGGGCCGCCGAAGCCCAGCGGGACGCCGAAGCGCTGCGAGGAGCCGATCGCGATGTCGGCGCCGAGCTCGCCGGGGGCGGCCAGCAGGGTCAGGGCCAGCAGGTCGGCGGCGGCCACCACCTGGGCGCCGCGCGCGTGGGCGGCCTCGGCGACGGCGCGGAAGTCCCTGATCTCGCCGTCGGCCCCGGGGTACTGCACGAGCACGCCGAAACAGTCGGGAAGGGCCTCGGTGAAGTCGCTCTCGACCAGCTCGATGCCGAGCGGCTCGGCCCTGGTGCGCAGCACGGCCTTGGTCTGCGGCAGCGAGCCGGCGTCGACGACGAACACGTTCGAGGAGCCGCGCACCGCCCTGCGGGCCAGCGTCATCGCCTCGGCGGCGGCGGTGGCCTCGTCCAGCAGGGAGGCGCCCGCCACGTCGAGACCGGTCAGGTCGGAGACGACCGTCTGGAAGTTGAGCAGGGCCTCAAGGCGCCCCTGGGAGATCTCGGGCTGGTAGGGCGTGTAGGCGGTGTACCAGCCGGGGTTCTCCAGGAGGTTGCGGCGGATGACCGCCGGGGTGATCGTGTCGTGGTAGCCCAGGCCGATCATCGAGGTGAGCACGGTGTTACGCCCGGCGAGGGCGCGCAGCTCGGCGATGGCCTCCGTCTCGCTCGCGGCGGGCGGGAGGTTGAGCCTGTCCTTCGCCCTGATGGCCTCGGGGACGGCCACCGCGACCAGGTCGGCGGTCGAGGCGAATCCGACCGCCTCGAGCATGCGGGTCTGGTCGGCGTCCGCGGGCCCGATGTGACGGGTGGCGAACGGCGGGGGGGTCAGCTCGCTGAGCGGTGACAGGTCGGTCATGGGAAGCCTCCCGAGACGTTGGAGACCGGCGCTGGGCGCGGGCGTATGCCGGATCTCCCCCTCTGTCATCGCGACCTGAGAGTTTCACCTTCCGGTGCGTGGAAGGCTTTCCCCGTCGGTGAGACGCGCCTGGCGGGCGTGCCTGCTTTCCAGAGTCGCCTCGCCCACGCGGTACCGGGTGCCTGAGAGATTCCGGGGAGGTTGCTCCTTCGGCGCCCCGATCATGCCGGGGTCTCTCCCGCGCAGAGTCAGCAGCGAGACAACCTTACCCGGTGCGGCGAGCCCGGCGACGACGGGCCAGCTCATCCGCGTGGTGATCGCCTAAAGGGCTCTGGCCGGACTCCGCGCGCTCTCCGGGCAGGTCGGCCAGGGAGCCCTCCACCTCCTGCCAGACGCGGCCGAGGGCTATGCCGAAGACACCCTGCCCTCCCTGGAGCAGGTCGATGACCTCGTCGGGTGAGGTGCACTCGTACACGCTCACCCCGTCGCTCATGAGGGTGATCTGGGCCAGGTCGTTGACGCCGCGGTCGCGCAGGTGCTGGACGGCGATGCGGATCTGCTGGAGGGACACACCCGTGTCGAGCAGCCGTTTGACGACCTTGAGCACCAGGATGTCGCGGAAGCCGTACAGGCGCTGGGAACCCGAACCGTGAGCGGCCCTGACCGTGGGCTCGACCAGACCGGTGCGCGCCCAGTAGTCCAGCTGCCGATAGGTGATGTCGGCCGCGGCACAGGCGGTGGGACCGCGGTATCCGATGTCGGCGGGCAGTTTCACCGGCTGCCCGTCGAACAGCAGGCCCTCTTCGCCCGCACGCTGACGTGCCTCCCCGCGCCGTTCCGGGTCATCCTGGTCGGCGTTTCTACCCTCGCCGCTGCTGACCGCCACGCGGACCTCCGGCTTTCTCTCATCCCGCGGCCTGATCTGGGGGTTTGCGCACAGCCGCGGGTTTCACTTGCACCGTAGGACTGGGGCCAAGATCAGTCAACGACCCTCCCCGGCGCGTCGTGAAGCGTAAATGCACCGAAATACCTACCCCGCGCGACCGAAGTCCTCGGGCGTGATCGTGTCAAGGAACTCCCTGAACTTCTCCACCTCGTCCTCCTGGTCGTCGGGAATGATCACCCCCGCCTCCCTGACGATGTCCTCACTGGCGAAGATACGGGCTCCCGTACGCAACGCCAGGGCTATGGAGTCCGAAGGACGGGCGCTCACCTCGACCCCGTTGGAGAACACGAGATCGGCGAAGAAGATCCCATCACGGAGTGCGACGATGTTCACGGTGCTCAGCCGGACGCCGAGCGCGTCGAGCACGTCGCGGAAGAGGTCATGGGTGAGTGGCCGGGGTGGCGGCTCTTCGGCCTGGGCCATCGCGATCGCCGTCGCCTCGGTCATGCCGATCCAGATCGGCAGGTACCGCTCCCCATGTGCCTCCTTCAGCAGGACAATAGGCTGGTTTGAGGGCATCTCAACCCGAACGCCCACGACCTCCATCTGCAACACGGGCTGCTCCGTCTTCGCTGGATTATGACCGGTTTGTTCAACGTAACACTCGTGAGGGGACGAGTGCCTGGTCAGGTTCTCACCGGCCCAAGCCCCCACGCACGGCGGAACGCAGGAGCGAGGCGTGCAATTCCAGCAGAAGACCAGAAATCTCCTTGGCGGTCTCGTCGGCCCGGTCGATGGCCCCCGGGCCTCGGCGGCGAAGCAACGGCGCGATGGCCTGTTCGACGAGGGTGGCCTCCCGCTCGGCCGCGGCCTTGACGACCCGCAGGTGGCGTGCCCTGAGCCCGAAGGCGGCCAGTGCCCCCACGCTGCGGGCCACGGCCAGCGCCTCGGCGTCGTAGTGGCGGGCGACCGCGGCGAGCAGGCCGAAGTCCTCAAGCTCGGTGAGGGTCTCCTCGTCGAGCTCGGCGGCGGCGAGCAGTTCCTTGCGGGTGAGACGAACCTCCGGCGGCGCCTCGCCGGGAAGGGCCCGCGGAGGGGTGACCGGCCGGTCCTCGCGGTCCGCGGCCTCGAGCCGGTCCTTGATCACACGCAGCGGCAGGTAACGGTCGCGCTGCTCGCCGAGGATGTAACGCAGCCGCTCGACGTCGGCGTAACTGAACTTCCGGTAGCCGGAGGGACTGCGCTCCGGCTCGATCAACCCCTCGCCCTCCAGGAAACGGATCTTGGAGATGCTGACGTCGGGGAACTCGCCCTGCAACAGGGCGAGCACCTCCCCGATGCTCATGTGCGAACGAGCCGCCTGGGAGCTCATCATCCTCCAGCGGCGCCACGGGTGAGGAAGACCAGGCGGAACTTGCCGATCTGCACCTCGTCGCCGCCGTAGAGCGGGACCTCCTCGATCCGCTCGCGGTTGACGTAGGTGCCGTTGAGGCTGCCGACGTCACGGACGGTGAACACCCCTCCGCCGCGCCGGTAGAACTCGACGTGACGCCGCGAGACGGTGATGTCGTCCAGGAAGATGTCACTCTCGGGGTGACGGCCGACCGTGGTCAGGTCGCTGTCCAGCAGGAAGCGGCTGCCCGCGTTGGGACCACGCATGGCGACGAGCAGCGCGGCGCCCGGAGGCAGTTGCTCGACGGCCTGCCGCTCGGCGAGAAGCGTCTCTCCCGTCTCCGCCTCGTAGGCCTCGATCCCGGACAGGGAGATCGTCGACGTACTGTCCCCCGGGGAGTCGAACCTGGTCAGCGGCGACCCGCATCGTGAACAGAAACGGGCGTCCTCAGGGTTGGCATGACCGCACTGCGTGCAGTAGACGCTCGGCATCGATCGGCTCGGCCTCCTACCGCGAGGACGCGGCAACGGTTCTCGGTACGCGCGCCTCGCTTCATCGCTTCTCAAGTATTTGCTCAGACTGCGAATGCCGCAACATACACCGAATAGCGAGAAAGATCAAGTCCGACGCTCGAGGACGGGTTCGGTCGAGGACAAAGTTACCGCCGGGCGGCGCCCCGGTCCATGCCGCCGCGCTGGGTTTTCGCGCTCTCCGGACCGGGGATCCCAGGGGAGGCCTCAGGTCGCCGCCGCCCCCTCCACGACCCTGGCCCAGTGCTCGATCAGGCTCTGCGCCGAGTCGACGTCCCCCGCCTCCGCCCACAGGTGGGTCACCGCCTCGGCCGGGTCCGGCAGCACCAGCGCCCAGCTGCCGTCCTGCGCCACGACGCGCACCCCGTCGGTCGTGTCTATCCGGTACAGCTCGGCGGCCTCGATGACCGAGCGCATCACCACGCCCTTGGCGGCCCACGGCGTGGGGACCGTACGGCGCAGCAACCGGGCCTGCGGGATCCTGGCGTCGATCTGGCTGAGCGAAAGGCGGGTCCTGGCGACCAGGCCGAGCAGCCGCAGGAACACCGCCAGGCCGTCGACCGTCGGGCCGAACTCGGGTACCACGAAGCCGCCCCGCCCGTCCGCGGCGAAGACCATGCCCTCCGCCCTGGCCGCGGTGGTCAGCGCGTCCAGCGCGGTCGAGGTCCACTCGACCTGCACGCCGTGGAAGCGGCAGACCTGCTCGGCCACCCGGGTCGTGGTGACCGGCAGGGCCACCCTGCCGCCACGCCGCTCTGCGGCGACCAGGTCGAGTACGACCAGCAGGGCGCGCTCCTCGCTGATCAGCTGGCCCGTCTCGTCGACGAGCGCGATCCGCTCCCCCACCGGGTCGAAGCGCACGCCGAAGGCCGCCCTGGCCGAGCCGACCAGCTCGGACAGGCGTTGCAGGGCCCGGCGGCGCTCGGCGAGGGTCTCGGTCGGCGAGGCGTCGTCCAGGCGGTTGTTGACGGTGAGCACCTCGACGCCGACCCTGCCCAGGAGGCTGGGCAGCACCAGTGAGGACGTGCCGCCCGCGCAGTCGACGACGACCTTCAGGTCGGCGTCGCGCACCCCGGTGACGTCCACGCAGCGCAGCAGCTCGTAGGTGTAGTCCTCGATCGCCCTGGCCGGGAAGCTCAGCTCGGCGATCTCCCCGGGGAAGGCTCGGCGGAACTCCTGGCGGGAGAAGACCCGCTCCAGTTTGCGCTGGGCGCCCTGGGAGAGGTCGGCGCCGTGCTCGTCCATGAAGACGATGTCCACGCTCTGCGGGTCGCCCGGGGTGGTGCGCAACGCGATCCCGCCGACCGCGTTCTCCCTGGCGGTGTGGAAGCGCGAGACGGGCAGCGGGGCCGCCTCCAGGTCGAGCACGTTGATCGCGCTGGCGGTCAGCGCGCTGATCACGGCCCGCTTCAGCGCCCTGGCCGCCCGGGAGGAGTCCCGGGAGGTGATGACCGAGGCGCCCTTCCTCAGCGTGGTCGCGTAGGCGCTGGCGAGCCGTACGCACAGTTCGGGGGTGATCTCCACGTTGACCAGGCCGGAGACGCCGCGCGGGCCGAACAGGCTGCGCTGGCCCCTGGGCTCCCAGATGACGCTGGTGTTGACGACCGCCCCGGCCTCCACGGTCTTGAAGGGGTAGACCTTGACGCCCGAGGAGACGTACGCCTCGGCCTCGATGATGCACTCGTCGCCGACGACGGCGCCCTCCTCGATCCTGACCCCGGTCATCAGGTCGGTGTTCTTGCCGACGACACAGCCGCGCAGGTGGGCGCTCGGGCCGACGTAGACGTTGTCGTGGACGACGGCGCGGTGCAGGAAGGCGCCCTCCCTGACCACCACGTTGCTGCCGAGCACGGTGAACTCGCGCAGTTCGGCCCCCGCCTCGACCTTGGCGTAGTCGCCGACGTACAGGGGACCCTTGAGCACGGCGTCGGCGTCGACCGAGGCCCCCTCGGCCACCCAGACGCCCGGGGAGACCTCGAAGGCGTCGATGTCCACCCTCACCCGCCCGGAGAGCACGTCCGCCTGTGCCCTGAGGTAGCTCTCGTGCGTGCCGACGTCCTCCCAGTAACCGTCGGCGACGTAGCCGTACAGCGGGGCGCCGCGCGCCAGCAGACGGGGGAAGACGTCGGCGGACCAGTCGACGACCCCGCCCGCGGCGATCTCGTCGAGGACCTCGGGCTCCATCACGTAGACGCCGGTGTTGACGGTGTCGGAGAAGACCTGGCCCCAGGTCGGCTTCTCCAGGAAGCGCTCGACCCTGCCCCGGTCGTCGACGATGACGATGCCGAACTCCAGGGGGTTGGGGACGCGTTTGAGCCCGATCGTCACCAACGCGCCGTTCTCCCGGTGGAAGCGGATCATGTCGGTGAGGTCCATGTCGGTCAGCGCGTCGCCGGAGATGACCAGGAAGGGCTCGTCCCTGAGCTTGTCCGCGGCGTTCTTGACGCTGCCCGCCGTGCCGAGAGGGGTGTCCTCGGTGGCGTAGTACAGGCTCATGCCGAGCTCGTCGCCGTCACCGAAGTAGTTGCGGACCAGCGCCGCCAGGAACTGCACGGTCACCACGGTCTCGGTGAACCCGTGCCGCCTCAGCAGGCGCAGCACGTGTTCCATGATCGGCCGGTTGATCACGGGTAGCAGTGGCTTGGGCTGGTTGGCGGTCATCGGCCGCAGCCGAGTCCCCTCCCCGCCCGCCATCACGACGGCCTTCACACATCACCTCTTAATGCGTCCGGCTCCGCGTATGAGCTGACGCACCTGTACCCAGTAGAGCGCCCCGGACCACCAGTACAGTCCGGTGCCCCAGATCGCGAGCGACCAGCCGACGATGCGGGCGGGCCCGGCGTACCAGGCGTCGTGGTGGGCGAGGAAGAGCAGGGGGAAGGCGTAGAGCAGGTTGGCCGTCGCGGCCTTGCCGAGGAAGTGCACGGGCAGCGCGGGGCCGTACCCCAGGCGGCGCAGGATGGGCGGGATGCCCAGCAGCATGACGTCGCGCAGCGGGATCGCCAGGGCCAGCCACCAGGGGATGATCTCGCGCATGGCCAGGCCGAAGAGGGTGGCCAGGATGTAGAGGCGGTCGGCCAGCGGGTCGAGGAGGCGGCCGAGCCTGCTGGTCTGGTTCCACGCGCGGGCGATCTTGCCGTCGAGCCAGTCGGACAGGCCGGCCAGCATCAGCAGCGCCACGGCCCAGCTGTCGGCCTTCGGCCCGAGGACCAGCCACAGGAAGACCGGGACTCCGACAAGCCGGGCCAGGCTCAGCGCGTTGGGCACCGTCAAAATGCGGTCTTCGGCACCCGATGCTTCCGGATTCACCCGAATGTCTCCCTCCCCGTACCTGAAGCCGACCCTACTGCGTTCGCCGCGGCATCCCGCAGGTGACGGGCACCACAGGTCTCTTCACAGCTTCGGCAGGAACCCTGTGAAGGTTCTTCGAGGTCGTGGGGGGAGTGTGCCGCGGGCGCGGGCCGGGCGTGTCGCCCGTCCCGCACCCGGGGAGGATGCGGCGGACCCGGTCACGGTCCGCCGCAACGGCTCAGTTCGCGGCTCCCACGGCGACCGGGGAGCGGTCACGCCGCCACAGCCTGTCCAGGGCCAGCGCCCCGCCGCCGCTGAACCCGATCGCCAGGCAGATGGCGAACAGGACCAGGACGTACTCGAACCCACCCTGCTGCGAGAAGAAGCCCTTGCCCGCGTGGACGAAGACGTAGGCGCCGACCATGTTGAGGGCGAGGATGACGCCCGCGACAGGCAGGGCGGCGCCGAGGATGAAGGCGAGGCCGCAGAGGACCTCGCTGCCCGCCACGGCCGGGGCCGCCACGGCGGCGAGGGGGATGCCGAGGTGGGTGAACCCGGCCGTGACCTCGTCGATCCCGCTGCTGAGGAGCTTCTGAAGGCCGTGCGCGATGAACACGATGCCGATGACGACCCGGGCGAGCAAAAGGGTGTAAGGCCCGATTCTCTCCAGCATGACTTTTCTCCTGTTGCGATGTAGTTCACTGATGAACCGGCACCCACAGGTCGACGTTTGGTTGAACGTTGAACTATTTGGGCATGGTACGGCGCTGCACAAACGCCAAAAATGGGGCCGGAACTGTGCTTTCACAGCACGAGCACTTCGATCGTCACCGAACGGGCGACAAGGACGGCGGGTGACGGACCCGGCCACGGATGTTCCTTGACCCACATAACATCCAACTATTCGCAACTGTCGTTGTCAACGACCTTCGTCTCCGGGCGGCCCTGGCGGCACGGCGAAGGCCCGGGACGCACGAGACGGATCCGTCTCGTGCGTCCCGGGCCTTCCGAGGTTCCGGGGGTCGGGCGAGGCGCGCGGGCCGGGAGACCGCCCGCGCCGCGCCTCAGCGGCCGCGGACCGCGGCGCGGGGCGACCAGACCCAGACGAGCAGGGCCACGGTCAGCCCGAACAGGGTGAGCCCGCTGGGCACGTGTGTGCCGAGCAGGTTCCAGGTGAAGTGCTGCCCCATGCCGATCAGGAGCAGGCCCGCGCTGGCCGCCGCGGGCCATCCCGCGCCTCGGCCCGGCCGCCAGAACAGCACGGCCGCGACGGTCTGCAGCAGTGCGATCAGGTGCACCACCATCCCGACCATGACGTGGGTCTCGGCCAGATCGGCTCCGCCCTGTACGGCCTGGCCCGCGAAGGAGGCCGCGACGATCAGACCGACGGCCTGCGCGGTCACCAGAACGCGCAGGCCGTACAGCAGGCCCGCGGAGACGGAGCGCTCCGGTGCCGCGAGCGGCCGGGTGATGCCCTCCTGCATGAGATGTGTCCTTCCTGCAATGACTGTTCAGGGACACATCGTGGCCGCGCGGATCCGCCGGGTCGTCAGCCTCCAGGGGTACCCGCCGATCCGCCGCGTGGCGGATTCGCCGTGCTCCGGGGACGGCGCCGGGACGGAACCCGTTCACGGCGCCCGCGCCTCTCCTCCTGAGGTAGGTCGGCCCTCTCCTCCTCATGGCGGAAGGAAAATCAATCGGATTACGGGGCCATTCCGCCCGCTTCAGCCTCTACCCTTCACAGCATGACCAAAGACACCACGCTCTTTCTGGGGCAGTGGCTACGCTCCCCGGGAACCGTTGGGGCGGTGGCGCCGAGCTCACGGCGGCTGGCCGAGACGGTGACCACCCCGGTCCCCCAGCGGGGCGATCCCGTGATCGTCGAGCTGGGCCCGGGGACGGGGGCGTTCACCGCGGAGATCCAGCGGCGGCTGAACGGCAGGGGGCACCACCTGGCCGTGGAGATCAATCCCGCGCTGGCCTCGTTCCTGTCGGAGCGGCACCCGAAGGTGGACGTGGTGGTCGGCGACGCGGCGCGGCTGCCCGAGATGCTGCGTGAGCGCGGTCTTGAGAAGGCCGACGCCGTCATCAGCGGCCTGCCCTGGGCGGCCTTCTCCGCCGACACCCAGACGCGCCTGCTGGACGCCGTCGTGGCCACCATGAGCCCGCACACGGCCTTCACGACCTTCGCCTACAGCTTCGCCAAGCGCATGCGGCCCGCGCAGCGCTTCCGGCGCCGTCTGCACGAGACCTTCGAGGAGGTCGTCGTCGGCAGGACCGTCTGGGGCAACCTTCCCCCCGCCTTCGTCTACCACGTGCGCAGGCCCCGGACCCTCGACACCGCAGGCGCCTGCGACCTGTGACACCTCGGGGGCACCTCAGCGCGCCGCCTGGACCAGCGCCTCGAACAGCCGGTTGTCGCCGGCGCGCTCCGGATGCCACTGGACGCCGACGCAGAAGGGGTGCCCCTGAAGCTCGACCCCCTCGACGATCTGGTCGTCGGCCCACGCGACGGCGAGCAGCCCCTCGCCCAGCCTCTTGACGGCCTGGTGGTGCGGCGCGGTCACCTCCGCGTGGTCGCCGACCGCCTTGCCCAGGCCGCTTGAGACGCTGATCTGGATCAGGTGCTCCCGGCCCGCGGCGGAGTGACGGTCGTGACCGACCTCGTCGGAGAGCCACGGGATCAGCGAGCCGCCCTGGGCGACGTTGAGGACGTGCATGCCCCTGGCCACGGCCAGCAACGGCAGACCCTCCCGTACGGCGGCGCGGGCGAGAGCGAGCTCGAACCGGTCACGGTGGGGCTGGGGCGCGCCCGCGCGGCCCTCGGGGGACGCGCCGTACAGGGAGGGGTCGAGCGCGCCACCGCCCGCGAGGACCAGCCCGGACAGACGCCGCACGTGGTCGCCGGCCGCGGCCGGGTTCGTCGGCGGGACCAGTACGGCGATCCCGCCCGCCTTCTCGATCGCGCGCACGTAGGAGGGGGGTGACAGGACGGCCTCGCGGACCCAGTCGCCCCAGCGGGCGGCCTCAAGGTAAGCGGTGACACCGATCAGGGGTCGGGGCATGTGGAACTCCAAGGGGGCCATGCGACGGCGGCGTCCCCGTTCCGGGCGGCACCCGTCCCGTCTTCAGCAACTTCCCTATCATGGCGCACCCTATTTCGGTTATGTCACGCTTTTGAAGGTCTCAGTGTCGTCTCACCGCGCCGTCGCCACGCAGGGACGGGACGGGCCGCACCAGGCGACACGGCAAACACCCACACAAGGGATAAATAACAAAGTTCGGATAAATACGATTTGTGACCACCCAGGTCACTCCTATAGCACGATCGCCAAAAATAGTCTCGCAATTACAGATAGTTTGAATTCCCGCCATATTGCTGAGAACACGTTGTGAGCCTCACATGGTGATGGAAGACTCAAATGCGAGCGCTCTGGTGCGCCGGGGCCGCAGGACGCTCATCACCCGGATTCGTCAGGAGGTAGGTCTGCGTGATCGGACATTCGATCCGGTCAATTAGGGTGGGTTCCGTCCATGTCCTTGAATCCGCGTCTCGTGAAGGAAAGCTTCGCCGTCATCGAACCCGTCGCGGACAAGGCCGCCGCGTATTTCTACGGCCGTCTGTTCGCGGAGAACCCGCACATGCGGGCCATGTTCCCCCCGGCGATGGACACCCAGCGCGACCGCCTGTTCGGCGCGCTGACCAGGATCGTGTGGAGCCTCGACAGCCTCGACGGCCTGTCGTCGTTCCTCGGCGAGCTCGGCCGGGGCCACCGCAGGTACGGCGTGCTCCCCGAGCACTACACCACGCTCGGCAACGCCCTGCTGGCCACGGTGCGACGCTTCGCCGCCGAGGTGTGGAGCCCCGAGATGGAGGCCGCGTGGCTGGCCGCCTACACCGCCGCCGCCGACATCATGATCACCTCCGCCGAGGAGGACGCCCGGACCTCGCCCGCCTGGTGGACCGCCGAGGTGATCGGTCATGAACTGCGCGCCCCGGACATCGCGGTGATAACCCTGCGGCCCGGCGAGCCGCTGCCGTACCTGCCGGGCCAGCACGTCGACGTGCAGACCGCGCGCTGGCCGCGGGTGTGGCGCCCGTTCTCCATCGCCAACGCGCCCAGGCGGGACAACACCGTCCGCCTGCACGTCAGGGCCGTCCCCGGCGGCTGGGTCTCCTCCGCCCTTGTCGGGCACACCCGGATCGGGGACACGGTGACGCTCGGCGCGCCGGGCGGCACGATGACGCCGCCCGAGCGCGGACGTGACATCCTGTGCGTCGCCGGGGGCACCGGCCTGGCCCCGCTGAAGGCCATCGTGGAACACGTGATCACCTCGGACGCCACCCCGCCCCGCGTCCGCCTGCTGTACGGCGCCCGCACCTCGCGCGAGCTCTACGACCTGCCCGACCTGATGAGGATGCGCTCACGCGTGCCCAGGCTCGAAGTGGTGCCCGTGGTCTCCGACGAGCCCCGCTACGGCGGTGAACGGGGGCGGCTGCCCGAGGTCGTCGACCGCCTGCGGCCGTGGGCCGGGCACGAGGTCTACGTCTGCGGACCCGACGACATGGTCGAGGAGACGATCCTCAGGCTCCAGCGCGGTGGGGTCCCGCCCGCGGACATCCACCGGGACCGTCCCCAGGAGGGACGGCGCCGGGGCGCCCACTGCCATACCTGACCGGCTGAGCGCGGGACGCGGCGTCCCGCGCCGTGACAGCATGAGGCCGCATCGGAAAGGAAGAACGTTGACCAGGTCCGCCACACTCGTCACCTTCGTGTTCCCCTCAGCCCTGGGGCGCTGGGCGGGCGACATGGTCGAGCTTCGCGTCTTCGCGGTCGCCGACCGCGACGGCGGCCGCCCCACCCTGGGGGCCGCCCTCGACACGCTCTGCCGTGCCCATCCGTCGCTTGAGCGCAGGCTCCGCGACGACCACGGGCGGATGCGCCGTCACATCAGCGTGTTCGTCTGCGGCGAGAACGCCAGGGGGCTCGGCGGGCTCGCCTGCGCCCTCCCTCCGGCCGCCGAGGTCCACCTGCTCCCCGTCCTGTCCCGGGTGGGCTGAGCGCGCCCTTCCCCACGCGGGGTCAGCCCGCTCCGAGGGCCCGCGCGATGCCCGCGGTGTCCTGATACTCCCGCCAGAGCGCCACCCGGCCGTCGCGCGCCCCGAGAACCCCCACGAAGGGAAGACTCGCGCGGCGCCCGGTACGGGTGGCGACCCCGGTGGTCTCGGACCGCGCCGCGGGCTTGTGGCGCGGGGACGGGTACGGCGGGAGGAAAGGGCAGGTCAGATCCCTGCCTACCTCCTGATTGTCCGAAGTGTCCCGGTTACCATGAGGGGGTTGGGACGGCCGGGACCGGTGGTCGGCGAGGGAGGCCACGATGGACTACGACGTGTTCGAGCTCGGGGACGTGCGGCTGCAGAACGGCGCGACGCTACCCGGCGCGAAGCTCGCCTACAAGACCTACGGCGAGCTCGACGCCGACAAGGGCAACGCGATCGTCTACCCCACGTGGTACTCGGGCCAGCACTACGACAACGAGTGGCTGATCGGCGAGGGCATGGCCCTGGACCCGTCGAGATACTTCATCATCATCCCGAACATGTTCGGCAACGGCCTGTCGTCGTCGCCGAGCAACACCCCGCCGCCGCACGACAGGGCGCGCTTCCCCGACGTGACGATGTACGACAACGTCGAGGCGCAGTACCGCCTGGTCACCGAGGTGTTCGGCGTCGAGCGTCTCGCGCTGGTCACCGGCTGGTCGATGGGAGCGGGCCAGACCTACCAGTGGGCGGTCAGCCATCCCGAGATGGTGCGGCGCATCCTGCCCTTCTGCGGCTCGGCCAGGACCAGCCTGCACAACATCGTCTTCCTTGAGGGGGTCAAGGCCGCGCTCACCGCCGACTCCGCCTGGAAGCACGGCTGGTACACCGAGGAGCCCTGGACCGGTCTGCGGGCGCTGGCGCGGGTCTACGCGGGCTGGGGCTTCTCCCAGCAGTTCTACCGGGAGAGGACCTACGAGCGGGACCCGTTCGACTACGGCTCGCTTGAGGACTTCCTCGTCGGCTTCTGGGAGGGGCTGTTCGTCAAACGCGACGCGAACAACCTGCTCACGATGCTGTGGACCTGGCAGAACGCCGACATCGGCAAGACCCCCGGGGCCGGCGGCACCGAGCAGGCGCTGTCCTCGATCAGGATGCCCGCGATCATCATGCCCGGCCGGCAGGACCTCTACTTCCCGCCGGAGGACAACGAGTGGGAGGTCTCCCACATGCCCTCGGCCGAACTGCGGGTGATCCCGGGGTCGTGGGGGCACTTCGCGGGTGGCGGCCTCAACCCGGTGGACACCGCCTTCATCGACGACGCGCTCAAGGAACTGCTCGCCCGGGACGCCTGAGCCGCCCGCCTCCGCCGTACGAGGAGGCATGTGGGGCCGAGCGGCGGTAGCGTGTGGCGCGCCGCCTCCGCCGTCCCAGGACCGGACGGCGGGCTCGTCGGTTCCGCGTCACAGGTGATGGTGTGAGATTTCGTGTACTCGGCCCGCTGACCGTAATCTCCCAGGGCCGGGAGGTGCCGGTCGGCGGCAACAAGCTGCGTGTCGTGCTGGCCGGTCTGCTGCTGCGCCCCGGTGAGACCGTCCCGGTCTCCCGGCTTGTCTCCTGGCTGTGGGAGGAGGAGACGGACGACCCCGCCAGGGCCAGGGCGACCGTGCACAGCTACGTCAACCGGCTGCGGCGGCAACTGGAACCCGGTGAGGTCATCCGCACCCTTCCCGACGGTTACCGGGCCGAGGTCGACGCCGGGTCGCTGGACCTGCTGCGGCTGCGCTCCCTGGCGGAGAGCGGGCGGCGGTCCGCCGCCGCGGGCGACCTGGCCGCGGCCTCGCGGGCGTTGTCCGAGGCGGCGGGGCTGTGGCGGGGCCCGGCGCTGTCCAACGTGGACTCGGCCGTGCTCCACGACCAGGAGGTCGGGCCGCTCACCGAGGAGTGGCTGCGCCTGCAGGAGGAACGCCTGGAGATCGGGCTGCGCACCGGCGGGCACGCCGAGCTGGTCACCCCGCTGCGCGAGCTGACCCGTGCCCACCCGCTGCGGGAGCCGTTCTGGGAGCTGCTGATGCTCGCGCTGCACCGCTGCGGGCGTCACGCGGAGGCGATCCAGGCCTACCACTCACTGCGTGAGCTGCTGGCCGAGGAGCTCGGTGTCGATCCCGCCCCCTCGCTGCGCGCCGCCTACCAGGCGATCCTGGCCGGTGAGTCGCCCGGCCGGTCTCCGCGGGCACCCGCAGCCGCGCCGCGTGAGGAGGCTCCCGTTCCCGTCCCCCGGCAGCTGCGGCCCGACACGCCGGGTTTCGCCGGCCGCAGGACCGAGCTGGCCGCGCTCGACCTGCTGCTCGGGAAGGACGTTCCCACGACGGGGCCGAGAATCGTCTCCCTCCAGGGGACCGCGGGGTCCGGCAAGACGGCGCTGGCCGTCCACTGGGCGCACCGGATCTCCGACCGTTTCCCCGACGGGCAGCTCTACCTCGACCTGCACGGTTACGGACCCGAACCGCCCGTCGACCCTGCCAAGGCCCTGGAGACGCTGCTCCGGGCCCTCGGCACCCCGGCGGGCCGGATTCCCGCCGGTCTCGACGAGCGCTCCGCCCTGTTCAGGACGCTGCTGAGCGGCAGGCGGACGCTCCTGATGCTCGACAACGCGGGCAGCAGCGAGCAGGTCCGCCCGCTGATCCCCGGTTCCGGCGGGGTGGTCGTCGTCACCAGCCGCAACCAGCTGCGCGGCCTCGTCGTCGAGTACGGCGCGCGGCGCGTCGTACTCGACCAGATGTCCGAGCGGGAGGCGACGGAACTGCTGGCCGGGGTCCTCGGCCGGGACCGGGTCGCCGCCGCGCCGGAGGCGGTCGCGGAGGCCGTCGAACGGTGCGCCCGTCTCCCGCTGGCGCTGCGCATCTTCGCCGAGCGCGCGGCGCGTTTCCCCGCCGTGCCGCTCGGCAGGCTCGTCGCCGACCTGCGGGACGAGGCGACCCGGCTGTCGGCGCTCGACGCCGGGGACGGCGGGCACACCGACCTGCGCACGGTCTTCTCGTGGACCTACGGCGCCCTTGAGGAGGACGCGGCACGGCTGTTCCGGCTCCTCGGCCTGCACCCCGGACCCGAGGTGAGCGCCGGGGCCGCGGCCGCGCTGATGGGCGCGGGCCTCGCGGAGGTCACCCCGCTGCTCGACCGGCTCACCGCCGACCATCTGCTCAGGTCCCGTTTCCCCGGCCGGTACGACTTCCACGACCTGCTGCGCGACTACGCCGCCGAACGGGCCGGGGAGGGAGAGGACCGGCGGGAGCGGGAGGCCGCGCTCGGCCGGGTGCTCGACTGGTACCTGCACGCGGCCCGCGCCGCCGCCGAACACCTGCCGCCGGCCGTGTGGGACTCGGGACACGGGCCGGTTCCGCCCGGGCTCAGCCTGCCGAGCTTCGGCGGTCCCGAGGAGGCGGTCGACTGGTACGAGGAGGAACTGCCCAACCTGATGGCCGCCGCCCGGCGCGCGGCGTCGCTCGACCGGCACGAGGCCGCCTGGCGGATTCCCCGGCTGCTGGCCTCCTTCCTCGACCTGCACGTGCCCGGAGAGGCCTGGGCCACCGTCTTCCGCGTCGCGGCCGAGGCGAGCGGGCGGGCGGATGAACCGTACGAGGAGGGGTTCGCCCTCAACCACCTGGCCTGGGTCAGCGCGCTGCTCGGCAGGCCGGAGGAGGCCGTCGCGCACTACGAGGAGGCGCTGGTGGTGGCCCGGCGGATCGGGGAGCCGGGGCTTGAGGGGGACGTCCTGGTCAACATGGGCGCCACCTACTTCAGGCTCGGCAGGTTCGCCGACTCGGCGTCGTGCTACGGCCGGGCGCTGGAGATCGCCAGACTGAGCGGTGACCGGCGTCTTGAGGCCGAGGCGCTCAACGACCTGGCCAGGAACGACAACGAACTCGGCCGCCATCACGAGGCGCTGGCAGGCGCGCGGGCGGCGCTCGACGGCTACACCGAGCTCGGTGACCGTTATCGCGTGGGTGAGGCGTTGCGCGTGCTGGGCACGGCCAACGCCGGGCTCGGCCGGCACGAGGAGGCCTGCGTCCTGCTGTCGCAGGCGCTGCGGGTGATGCGGGAGTTCGACGACCGTCTGGACGAGGCCGAGATCCTGGACCTGCTCGGCGAGGTCCTGCGCGACTGCGGCGACCACGAGGCGGCGCGGGCGCACTGGCGGGAGGCCGCGGAGATCTTCGCCGAGCTCGACGACGACCGGGCGGCGGCCGTACGGCTGCGCCTGGCCGAGGCTGAGAACCGGGGAGGGGCGCACACCCCCGTCCGCCCCTCCCCGGCCCGGATCAGGTGATGCGAACGCCACGGGTGATGCGGACGCCGTCGTCCCGCACCGCGTCCCCGTGGCCGGCGCCCCCGCGCCCGGCGAACGTCCGCGCCGGGTCCGACGGTCCCCGCGTGACGGCACACATGGTCATGTCCATTCGTCCTCGTCTTTCTTGTCTCGGTGAGGCGTTTCGGTGAGGCGAGGACGAATCTAGGAACCTCCTCTGGCAGATCCCTCACAAAATCCTCATAACCTCTCGTACGGCTTCACGGCACCGGCGACGGGTAGGTCCGGAGGATGGGGAGTATCACGATCAGCAGGGCGTACGATCCCGAACCCGCCACGGGGGCGGTCTTCCTCGTGGACGGGATGTGGCCGAGGGGCGTGCGCAAGGAGGACCTCAGGCTCGACGGCTGGACACGCGACGTCGCGCCCTCGCCGGAGCTGAGGACATGGTTCGGGCATCGCCCCGAGCGGTTCGCCGAGTTCCGTGACCGCTACCTGCGGGAGCTCGAGGCCAACCCGGAGGCCGTACGGCCGTTGCTCGACGCCGCCAGGAAGGGGCCGGTCACCCTGCTGTACTCGGCACGGGACACCGAGCACAACAACGCCGTGGTCCTGCGGGACCACCTGCGGCACCTGCTCGCCACGGTCCCGCACTGATCTTCGCCTTGCTTTTCCCCGTAGATCGCAAACAGTGACCAACCAGGGGGCTTCCATCACGGAAATGATCATGTTCCCGCTCAGGATGAGGAGGACTCGTTCGGAAAAAGGAATCGATCATGCTCCAAAAGATGCGACGACCCGGGAAATACCGGGTTTTCAGCCGCCCTTCGCTGCTGACGGGAGGTGCCGGGGTCCTCGCCGTCGTGGTGGGAGGCGTCATCGCCCTTCCCGCCGTCATGGCCGCGACACTGCCCTTCGGCCTGGGCCCCTGCGTACCGGGCAACTGCCCCTCCCCCTTCCCTCCGGTGAACAACGGTCCTTTCGCGGGCCGTGACAACGCCATCAACACCTTCGTCGGCGGTGACTTCCTGGTCCGGGGCTTCGCGGCCGAGGCCGAGGGCCGGGCGGTCGTGCTGGGCGACTTCGACCAGAACAAGGACGCCGCCGCCTCCCCCGCCTACAACGTGGGCATCGCGGGGGTCGGCTCACGGGTGCCGCCTCCCGAGGGGGCCGACTTCCTGACCACCGGCGGATCGGTCACCGTCGCTCCGGGCCAGCGACTCCTGGCCGAAGGCGGGGTGGTACGGCACGCGGGTCCCCTGACGGGCACGGTCACCGGAACCCTCGTCGAGGACCCGGACGCGGCGACCCCCTATCTGGACCTGGTGCCCGCGCTGCAGCAGGCCAGCCGGTGCTACGCCGACTCGACCGGAAACCCTCCGAGCACGCCGACGGGGACCGCGGTGAACCAGGGCGCCCAGACCCTGTTCACCGGTGACGGCACCTCCGCGCTCCAGGTCTTCAACGTCGACTTCGACCTGACCGGCCCCGGGGGCTCCACGCAGGGCATCGTGTTCGAGGGCATCCCCGCGAACGCGACCGTCCTGATCAACATGCTGGGCACCAGCCGTACGATCAACACCTTCAGCGGCGACATCGCCGACGCCGACCCGTGGAACGCGCTGCGTGAGCGGTCGCTGTGGAACTTCCCCGACGCGACCACGGTGAACCTGCAGGGCGGCGGCAACTTCCAGGGCAGTGTCCTGGTGGCCGACCCGGCCAGCACCACGACGCTGAGCATGCCGGGCTTCAACGGGCGGCTGTTCGTCAACGGCTCTCTCACGCACACGGGGAACGGCGGATACGAGATCCACGCCTACCCCTTCAACGGGGACCTTCCCGACTGCGGGGCACCGACACCGACACCGACGCCCACACCAACACCGACACCGACACCCACTCCGACACCCACCCCGACCTCAACGCCGACACCCACCCCAACGCCCACCCCGACTCCGACTCCCACACCCACCCCGACTCCGACACCTACTCCCACACCGACGCCCAGTCCCACCCGGACCCCGCGTCCACCCAAGCCTCCGGTGGAGGGCGGAACGGGAGGGCAGGCCGGGAAGGTGTGGACCCACAGCCGGCACCACCTCGACGGCGGCCGTCACTGGTTCGGCTGCCACCGGCCGGTGTGCCATGGCCGGGGTCCCGGGGCGATCCATGAGAAGCGCCCGCTCCTTCGCCTGATGACCTCCCGCTTCCTGTCGTAGAGGTCCACGGGCCCGGCGGGCGTTCCCCGCCGGGCCACGTCCCTCCCAGCACGAACACCACTGGAAAGCCCGTCAACTCCATGCCGTTGCGGGAAGATCACCGGGAACATCCGCTCCCGGCAACGGACAGGCGTGAACCATGCGTACCGTCGGCCGCTGTCTTCTGGTCGTGCTCACCGCTCTCACCCCGGCCGCGCTCGTGTCCACGGGGCCCGCCCACGCGGACGACACGCCTCCTTCGGCGGCCGGGCAGCCACCGCAGACCCTGCGCTTCGGCGTCCGGCTGCAGGAGGTCCGCCAGGTGAAGAGGCGCCTGCGCGAGCTGGGGTTCGCCCCCGGCGCTCCCGGCCCCGAGTACGACTCCGCCCTGCGCATGGCCGTGTGGGCCTTCCAGAAGGCCAACGGGCTGCCCGCCCTCGACCGGGTGGACGCGGCCACCCGGCGGGCGATGGCCAGGCCCGCGCGGATCAGACCGCTGGTGCCCGGGGGAAGCCCCTCACGGGTCGAGATCGACCTGACCCGCCAGCTGCTCACGATGTGGCGGGACGGCAGGGCCGTACTCGTCAGCCATGTCTCGACCGGCGCGCGCAAGTCCTACTGCGACCGGGGACACTGCGGGTTCGCCGACACGCCGCCCGGCGACTTCACGGTCGGCGAGCGGGTGCGCGGCTGGTCGACCGGCCCCCTGGGGGCGATGTACTACCCGGTCTACTTCAACGGCGGCATCGCCGTGCACGGCTCCACGCTCGTACCGCGCCGTCCCGCCTCCCACGGGTGCGTGCGGGTGCCGCTGCACAACGCCATACCGCTGTTTCGCATGCTCCGCCCCGGGGAGCCGGTCCACGTCCGCCGCCCGGTGCTCAGTTGGGCCGGACGAGCCTGACGACCACACTCTTCGAGGTCGGGGTGTTGGAGGTCTCCGCGACGGAGTCCAGCGGCACGAGCACGTTGGTCTCGGGGAAGTAGGCCGCGCAGCACCCCCGAGCGGTCGGATAGGCGATGACGCGGAACCGTTCCGCCCTGCGTTCGCCGTCCGGCCACTCGCTCACCAGGTCCACCGTCTCACCGTCCGCCAGGCCGCGTTCGGCCAGGTCGTCCGGGTTGACGAAGACGACCCTGCGCCCGCCGCTCACGCCCCGGTAGCGGTCGTCCATGCCGTAGATCGTGGTGTTGTACTGGTCGTGGCTGCGGACCGTCTGCAGCAGCAGCCGTCCCTCGGGGACCCGCAGCACCTCAAGCGGGTTGACGGTGAAGGTCGCCCGGCCCGTCGCCGTGGGGAAACGCCGCTCGTCGCGGGGCGCGTTGGGCAGCGCGAATCCGCCGGGGGCGCGGACCCGGGTGTTGAAGTCGCCGAAGCCGGGCACGACCCGCGCGATGCGCTCCCTGATCGCGTCGTAGTCGGCCTCGAACTCCTTCCAGGGCACATGCGGGTCGTCCTCGAAGAGCTCGCGGGCCAGGCCGCAGACGATCGCCACCTCGGGCAGCAGGTCCGGCGAGGCGGGCCTGAGCCTGCCCCGGGAGGCGTGGACCATGCCCATGGAGTCCTCGACCGTGACGAACCGGTCGTTGTCGCGTTCGGTACGGCCCAGCGTCGGCAGGATCAGCGCCCGCTCGCCGCAGACGGCGTGGGAGCGGTTCAGCTTGGTGGAGACCTGCACGGTCAGCCTGGCGCGGCGCAGCGCCGCCTCGGTCACCTCGGTGTCCGGCGTCGCGGCCACGAAGTTGCCGCCCATCGCGAAGAACACCTTCGCCGCGCCCGAGCGCAGCGCCCTGATCGCCTCGACGGTGTCCAGGCCGTGCTCGCGGGGCGGCTCGAAGCCGAACTCGTCACGGAGCGCGTCGAGGAAGGCCGCGGAGGGCTTCTCGTAGATGCCCATCGTCCGGTCGCCCTGGACGTTGGAGTGGCCCCTGACCGGGCAGACCCCCGCCCCGGGGCGGCCGACGTTGCCGCGCAGCAGCAGGAAGTTGACCACCTCCCTGATGGTGGCGACGGAGTTCCTGTGCTGGGTGAGACCCATCGCCCAGCAGACGATCACCGACTTCGCGCCGAGCACGTCGCGGGCGGTCTCCTCGACCGCCCCGCGGTCGAGACCGGTCGCCTCCTCGACCTCCGCCCAGTCCAGGGCACGGGTGTCGGCCGCCCACTCCTCGAAGCCGTGGGTGTGCTCCTGGACGAAGGCGTGGTCGACCACGGTGCCGGGGGCGGCGTCCTCGGCCTCCAGCAGCAGCCGGGACAGCGCATTGAACAGCGCCAGGTCGCCGTTGAGGCGGATCTGCAGGAACCGGTCGGCCAGTGTCGTGCCGCGCCCGGCCAGCCCCGAGGGGCGCTGCGGGTTCTTGAAGCGCAGCAGTCCCGCCTCGGGCAGCGGGTTGACCGCGACGATCCGCGCCCCGTTGCGCTTGGCCCGTTCCAGGGCCGACAGCATGCGCGGATGGTTGGTGCCGGGGTTCTGGCCGACCACGAAGACGAGGTCGGCGCGGTGCAGGTCCTCCAGTGAGACCGTGCCCTTGCCGATGCCCAGGGTCTGGGTGAGGGCCGAACCGCTCGACTCGTGGCACATGTTGGAGCAGTCGGGCAGGTTGTTGGTGCCGAAGCGCCGAACGAGGAGCTGGTAGACGAACGCCGCCTCGTTCGAGGTGCGGCCCGAGGTGTAGAAGACCGCCTCGTCGGGGCCGCCGAGCGCGCGCAGTTCCTCGGCGACGACGCCGAAGGCCCGCTCCCAGGTGATCGGTTCGTAGTGGTCGGCGCCCTCCGGCTTGTACATCGGCTCGGTGAGCCGCCCCTGCTGGCCCAGCCAGTAGTCGGTGTGGCGGGCCAGGTCGCCGATCGTGTGTGCGGCGAAGAAGTCACGGGTGACCCTGCGGGTCGTGGCCTCCTCGGCGACCGCCTTGGCGCCGTTCTCGCAGAACTCCGCCGGGCTGCGGTGCCCGCCCTCCGGCCAGGCGCAGCCGGGGCAGTCGAAGCCGTCCTTCTGGTTGACCCGGGCCAGGGTGAGGAACGTACGGCCCGCGCCCATCTGGGCGTAGGACGTCAGCAGCGACCGGGTCACCCCGGGGATGCCCGCCGCCCACTCCTTGGGCGGGCCGACCTCCAGCCCGTCCTCGTTGACGTCCTCTCGCGGAGCCTTCCTGACCATCCCGGACCTTCTTTCCTCACGTGCCGCCCAGCAGCGGGCGGACCTCGCTCTCGAAAGTCTCGCACGACTGCCCAGGAAACGGACAATCCAGACGTGATCAGGGACCCACTTCCGCCCCGGGCTCCGACTGGGAAGACTGGGGAGGCATCTGCCCGGCGATCACGAAAGGACACCATGGCAGTGGGAGAACCGATCGGCCAGGACGGCTTGATCCCCCTCTTCGGGCACGCGCCCCAGGTCGGGGGGTAGCCGCGAATGCCGACGTCAAACCTCATCCGGCCGCGCACCGGTTACCGGGTCGAGCGCCTCACCCTGGACAACGGGCTGCGGGTCGTGCTCGCCCCCGAGCCGGACTGCCCCGTGACCGGGGTCGCCGTCGTGTACGGCGCCGGCATCCGGTCCGAGCCGCAGGGCCGTACCGGATTCGCCCACCTGTTCGAGCACCTCATGTTCCAGGGGTCGGAGAACCTGGAGAAACTCGCACACTTCCGGCACATCCAGGGAGCCGGAGGCACCTTCAACGGCTCGACCCACCTGGACTACACCAGATACATCCAGACGGTTCCCGCCAACGCCCTCGAACGGGTGCTTTTCCTTGAGGCCGACCGCATGCGCGCGCCGCGGATCACCCCGGAGACCCTGCGCAACCAGGTGGACGTGGTCAAGGAGGAGATCCGGGTCAACGTCCTCAACCGTCCCTTCGGCGGTTTCCCGTGGCTGCGGCTCCCCCCGGTGATGTTCGACACCTTCCCCAACGCGCACGACGGCTACGGCTCCTTCACCGACCTCGACGCGGCCGGGGTCGACGAGGCCGAGGAGTTCTTCGACCGGTACTACGCCTGCGGGAACGCCGTGTTGTGCGTCACCGGTGGTTTCTCCGTGGAACAGGCCGAGGTGCTCGTCAGGCGGCACTTCGGCGACGTGCCCGCGCGCCCGGCGCCGCCCGCGCCCGTCCTGGCGGAGCCCGATCTCACCGCGGCCCGGCACCACTCCTACGTGGACGCGGCGGCGCCGACCCCCGCGGTCGCGGCGGCGTGGCGGGTACCCGACCCGGTTTCCGACCTGGCGGGCTATCTGCCGTACGTGGTGCTGGCGGAGGTGCTCACCGACGGCGCCTCCTCGCGTCTGGTCTCCCGGCTCGTGCTCGGGGACCGTCTGGCCACCGGCGTCAGCGGCTACGTGGGTTTCATGGGCGACCCCTTCGACGTCCTCGACCCCACGGCGCTGCTGCTGCAGGCCAACCTGCCCGCGGGCGGGTCCGCCGGGCACGTGCTCGACGTCATCGGCGAGGAGACCGAGCGGCTGGCCACCGAGGGCCCGGCTCCCGAGGAACTGTCGCGCGTCCAGGCGCGGATGACCGCTCTGCTGCTGCGCGAGGGGGACACGATGATCGACCGGGCGACACGGCTGGCCGTGCTGGAGCTGCAACGAGGAAATCCGGCGCTGCTCAACGAGCTGCCCGCGCTGCTGTCCTCGGTGACGGCCGAGCAGGTCGGAGCGGCCGCGGCCAGACTGGTCCCGGACCGGCGGGCCTCGGTCGAGGTCGTGGCGGGGAGGGGCCGATGAGCGCCCAGACCGTACGGCCCCTGCCCGATCTGGAGCCCGCCGTTCCTCTGGTCCTGCCACCGCAGGCGGAGGCGGTGCTGCCCTCGGGGCTGACGGTGGTGGCGATCGCCCGCCGTACCACGCCGCTGGTCGAGGCGCGGCTGTGGGTGCCGATGGCGGAGGTGGACATCGCCGAGGGCGCCCTGCTGGCGCAGACGCTGTTCTCCGGTACGGGGACCCGCTCGGCCGCCGTGATCGCCGAGGAGACGCAGGCCATCGGCGGCAGTCTCGACTGCGGGGCGAGCCCCGACCGGTGGCTGGTCAGCGGAGACTGCCTGGCCTCCGGTCTCGACCGGCTGCTGGAGGTGCTCGCGGACGCGCTCTGCGACGCCCGGTACCCCGACCATGAGTTCTCCGTCGAACGGGACAGGCTCGCCGACCGGTTCCGGGTGACGCTGAGCCAGCCGCCCGCGCTGGCCAGGGCCGAACTGCTGAAGCGGGTCTACGGCACACACCCGTACGCGGTGGAGACGCCCGATCCCGAGCGGGTCGGCGCGGTCGAGGCCGGGCGGGTACGCGCCCTGCACGAGCGGCGGATGCGTCCCGACGGCGCCGTCCTGGTGCTGGTCGGCGACCTGGACCCCGGCGAGGCGATCGAACTGGCCGGGCGCAGGCTCGGGGGGTGGGCCGGAAGCGGGCACAAGGTGACGATGCCGCCCGCACCGTCACCGGTGCCGGGGCCGCTGCTGCTGGTCGACCGGCCGGGCACGCTCCAGTCGTCGATACGGTTCGCGTTGCCCGCCCCCGGCCGTGACCACCCGGACAGCGCCGCCATGCAGCTGGCCAACCTGATCTTCGGTGGCTACTTCTCCTCCCGCTGGACGGAGAACATCCGCGAGGACAAGGGGTACTCCTACGGTCCCGCTTCGATCGTCGACCACTCGCTCGGCGGTTCCGCCGTCATACTCTCCGTCGACGTCTCCACCGAGGTGACGGCTCCCGCGCTGGTCGAGACCCTCTACGAGCTGGGCAGGATCGCCACGCTGCCGCCGGAGCCGGAGGAGGTCGAGCAGGCCCGGCGGTACGCCATCGGCACGTTGCAGGTCGCCACGGCCACCCAGGCGGGGCTGGCCAGGTTCGCCGGGACGCTGGCGGGGTTCGGCCTGCGGCTGGACCACCTGGCGCGGCGTGTCGAACGGCTCACCGCGGCCACGGTCGAGGACGTGCACCGCGTGGCCTCGACCTACATGGGACCGGGCCGGGCCACGGCGGTGCTGCTCGGCGACGCCGAGCGCGTCGAGCGGAGCCTCTCCTCGGTCATGCCCGTCGAGACCAGGTGACACATCCACGGTCCCGCAGCGCCCCGGGGCGGGACCGTGGATTCGACCGTGGATTCACCCGATGGTGGCCGTGTCGATCCGCCACCGGGCCGTGTACCAGCGGACGAGCTGGGGCAGCAGGAGCAGCGGCATCAGGGCGGCGGCCGTTCCTGCGGCGGCGCGCAGCCCGAACGCCGTGGCCAGCGCTCCCCCGGCGAAGGAGCCCACCAGGCCGCCGACCTGCAGGAAGGTGCCCGCCAGCGCCATCACCTTGGCCACCTCACCGTCCTTGGCCGCGCTCTGGAGGGTTCCGTAGACCGTGGCGGCCATGACGGTGCCGCCGAGGCTGCCCGCGAGTTCGAACAGGACGACCGCGGCGGCTCCGGAGACGCCGGGGGCGGAGAAGGGCAGTGCGAGCAGGGAGCACATGGAGACGGCGGTGCCGAGCGCCAGCGTCCGTCCCGGGCCGTGCCGGCCGATGACCCTGCCCAGCAGGAGTCCCCCGCCGACGCCGCCGACCGCGCCCAGGCCGAGCAGCAGCCCGATCGGTGCCGGCCCCAGGCCGAGTTCCCGCACCAGGAACAGGACGAGGATCGGCTGCATGATCCCCTGGGCGACGCACAGGGTGGCCAGTGCCTGCACTCCGGAGCGGCGGCCCAGAGCGCGGGCCAGCCGTACGACCTCGCCGAGGGTGCCGCGTGATCTCTCCCTCGGGGCCCGCTCGGAGGGTGGCGGCGTCCTGACCCGGGTGAGCAGCGCCGCGGAGAGCAGGAACGACAACGCGTCGGCCAGGACGACCAGGGGGGCGGCGAGGACAGCCATCAGCATCCCGCCGGCCGCGGGGCCGCCGATGTCGGCGACGCCGCGGGTCGCGTTCGTCTTCCCGTTGGCGTCGACGAGGTGTTCCCTGGGGACGATCTGCACCAGGATCGGGCTGGACAGCGCCGACTGCAGGCCGCGGACCAGTGAGGAGACCCCGACCAGGGCCAGCAGCGCCGGATAGTTCAGCGAGCCCAGCCACCACAGCAGCGGAATCGCCCCCACGACCAGTGCCTGGACGACGTTGCAGCCGATGAGCGGCGGCAACCGCCGGTGCAGCGTGTCGGCCCAGGCCGCGGCGGGAACCCCGGCGAGCATCGCGGGCGCGAGCTCCATCACCACCAGCCAGGTCATCTGCCCCGGCGTGGCCCCGATGGTCAGCACGGCGACCATCGGGATGGTGACCATGCTGACGGCGGTGCCGAACTGCGAGACCCCGATCGCCGACCAGTAGGCCTTGAATCCACGGTCAGGAAAGCCCTCGGCCACATTTTCCTCCGGACGCGTGGTGACGGTCGCCGCCAAGATCGTCCACACGATAACCGAGGAGGATCTGGATTTTTCCGCTTTTATGGAGATCTGTGGTCAGTCGTCCAGGCCGCGGGCGCTGAGGGCCTCGCCCAGGGTGTCGGCGTGCCGCAGGGCGCTCACCACCAGCGGTACGGCGAAGGCCCGCACGCTCCACTCGGTGCCCCTGGCGCGCTGCGCCTCCCTGACCCGGGTGGCCAGCCCGGCGACGACGGGCACGCTGCGCAGGGTGAGGGAGAGCAGCAGCGACAGGTGGAAGGGGTCGGCGCCGACGAACCTGACGGGGGCCAGCAGCCGTTCCAGGGTGGCCATCATGACCGCGGTACGCGTGGTGAGCGTGACCAGCCCGGCCAGCGCGACGGCGAGCAGGACACGAAGCACGGACGACAGCGCCCCCGCCCAGCCGTCCAGCAGGTACTGCATGGCGAACAGGACCACGGCGAACCAGCGGACCGGTCTGATCTGCGCCCAGGCCGCCGCGGCGCCGACCCCGGAGAGCGCGTACAGCAGCGCCACGGCGAACGCCGCCCCCGCCAGCGCCCCGGGCGGGCGCAGCAGCAGGAGCGCGGTGCACGACAGGGCCAGGCCGAGGAGTTTGACCCCGGCGGGCAGGCGGTGCAGGAACGAGTCCCCGGGGACGTAGGCGCCGGTGAGCGCGTTCACACCATGAGCTTCCGGTAGTGGCCGATGGCCGCCTCCGGCTCGTCGTCGGCGACGATCCGTCCCTCGTCCAGCACCAGCACGCGGTCGAAACCCGCCAGCAGCGGCAGGTCGTGGGTGACCACCACGACCTGCTGCGGCAGCTCGCGCAGCAGGCCGGCGACCTGGCGGGAGTGGCGCAGGTCGAGCAGCGTCGTCGGCTCGTCCATGACCAGGACCTCCGGGTCGAGCACCATGACCGAGCACAGGGCGAGCAGTTGCTTCTGGCCTCCGGACAGGTGGTGCGCGGGATGGTCGGCGTGATCGGCCAGGCCGTACCTGTCCAGGACCTCCCGCACCCGCAGGTCGATCTCCTGCCGTGTCAGCCCTCCACGCCTGAGGGAGAAGGCGACGTCCTCGGCGACCGTCGGCATGACGATCTGCGCGTCGGGGTCGCTGAACAGGAACCCGACCCGGCGCCTGATCCTGGCCGCGTCACGGCGGGTGTCGAGCCCGAAGACGGTGACGCCGCCCGAGGTCGGCAGGGCCAGGCCGTTGACCAGGCGGGCGAGGGTGCTCTTGCCCGAGCCGTTGGCCCCGACCACGCCGATCCTGCGTTCGGTCAGCGAGGCCGTGATGCCGCGCAGCACCTCACGCCGCCCGAACCGCACCCCGACGTCGTTCATCTCGATCATCTACACCACCTCGAACAACGCGGCGACGCCCAGGCCGCCGCCGACCGCGGCCGTGGCCAGTCCCAGTGTCCCGGCTGGGGCGCCCTGCCGTACGAGCCTGCTGAACAGTCTGGTGACCACCACGGCGCCGGTCGCGCCCCACGGGTGGCCGAGGGCGAGCGCGCCGCCGTCCGCGCAGACCCGCTCCGCGTCCGCGCCGAGGGGGTCGAGGCCGAGCTCGTCGGTCACCGCGAGCACCTGCGCCGCGAACGCCTCCACGATCTCCACCGCGGCGACCTCCCCGAGGCCGGCCCCCGCGCGTTCGAGCACCCGCCGTACGGCGGGCACCGGTCCGAGTCCGGGAAGCGCGGGGTCGCAGCCGACGACGGCTCCGGCCCGCAGCCGCAGTCCCGCAAGCCCGAGCTCGGCCCGCAGCGACTCCGGCACGAGGGCGACGGCCGCCGCCCCGTCGCTGACCGGGGAGGAGTTGCCCGCGGTCACCGTGCCACCGGGCACGAACGCGGCGGGCAGCCGGGCCAGCGACCGGGCGCGCAGCGGGCGCGGCCACTGGTCGTCGTCCCGGCCGCCGACCGTGACGATCTCCTGGGCGAACCGGCCCGCCTCCCGCGCGGCCAGCGCCTTGGCGTGGCTCAGCAGGGCGTAGGCGTCCTGACGTTCGCGGGTCACACCGCGCGCGGCGGCCAGCGCCTCGGCGGCGGGCCCCATCTCGGGGTCGTGCCACCCCGCGGGGACGAACGGCGCCCGCTCGTACGGAACGGCCGTGCCGCGGCGGGTCCGCAGCGGAGCGGTCGAGGCGCTCTCCACCCCTCCGGCGACGACGAGGTCCGTCTCTCCCGCGGCGACCGCGTTCCCCGCGAGCAGGATCGCGGCCAGGCCGCTGCCGCACTGCCTGTCCACGGTGACGCCGGGGACGCCGTGGCCCAGCCCGGCGGCCAGCGCGCAGATCCGTGCGACGTTGCCTCCGGGGCCGGTGCAGTTGCCGAGCACGACGTCCTCGACGGGCGGGCCCAGGTGGGCGACGTCCCGGGCGACGGCGTCGATGACAGGGGCGGCGAGCGCCTCGACCGTCAGTTCCTTGAAGGCGTGGAAGGCGGTGCCGATGGGGCCGCGGCGGGCCGCGACGACGACCGGCCGTGAGGATGGGTCCCGTCTCATGTCAGGTGAGCCGCCTGATGTCCGGGTCGCCGTCGGCCAGGCGGGCGGCGAGCAGGCCGCGCGCCGGTTTGCCCGCCGGGGTTCGCGGCAGGCTGCGGACGGCGTACCAGCGCCTTGGCCGTTGCGCGGCGTCCAGGCCGCCGCGCGCCACCTCCTCAAGCGTGGCGCGTGAGGGTCGCCGGGGACCGTCCGTCTCCAGGATCGCGGTGACCACGGAGCCGAGCTCCGGGTGCGGTGAGCCGACGACCACGACGTCGTCGACCCCCGGTGCCCGTCTGAGGACCTCCTCGACGTCCTCCGGCACCACGGTCGCGCCGCCGGTCTGTATCGCGCCGCCGCCCCGGCCGCGCAGCCGCAGAACCTCCCCCGCCCGGTACGGCTCCGCCACGTCGCCGACCGTCGCCCAGCCGTCGCCGTCGATCCGCAGCGGGCCCGCCCCTGCCGTCAGGTATCCCTCGGCCAGCCAGGGCGAACGCGCCCACACCTCACCGAGTTCCCGGCCCGGATCGGTCCTGACCTGGATCTCCACCTCGGGGAAGGGCCGCAGGCCGTGGCCGTCGGTGTCGGCGGCGACGAACGAGAGCTCGGTCGCGCCGTAGTAGGCGACCACGTCCACCCCTGCTCGCGCCGCCAGGTCACGGACGCCCGCGCCCAGCGCCGCCCCGCCGACGACCGCGGTGCGCAGCCGCCCCCGTGCACCGCCGCTCTCCCGCAGCGCGTCGAGTACGGCGGGCAGCCGGTGCGGCACCACGTGGACCGCGGTCACGTCGCCCAGATGGGCGGCCGGCCTCGCCGGCCAGCGGCCGGGGACGACGGCCGTGGCGCCGGTCGCCAGGGCGTGCACGGCCGCGAAGCCGTACAGGGAGGAGGTCAGGGGGCCGGGGACCAGCACGATGTCGCCTGGGCCGATCCCGGTGAGCGCGCTCAGGTGCGGGAACGAACCCGTCCACGACGCGCGGGTTCGTACCACGGCGCGTGGCCTGCCGGTGCTGCCCGAACTGAAGCAGGCCCACGCCCGGTCCTGCGGCGAGGCCCCGGAGTCCACCGGGGCGGGGCCGGGGTCCGAGGGCAGCGGGGTCTCGACGCGGACGTGGGCCGGGACCGTCGCCATGATCCGCTCGCGCCGTTCCCGCTCCCAGGTGTGGTCGCAGACCAGCGGCGTGGCGCCGGCCAGGTCCGCGGCGAGCACGGCGACGAGCAACTCGGCCGGGTCGGCCAGGCTGAGCGCCGTCAGCGTGCCCCGGCCGATCCCCCGGCTCCGCAGTGCCGCCGCGGCGGCCTCCGTCCGCCTCGCGAGCCCGGCGTAGCTCAGGTCGCCTCCTGGAGCGCGCAGCGCGATCCGGCGCGGGTGCTCCGAGGCGTGTCGCACCACCTGAAGGGCCACCGGCATGGGCGGGTCAACGCCTCCCCGCGGCCTTGAGCCGCTCGTGCCGCACGGCGGGGACGGCGTCGGGGTAGGCCCGCTGCGTCCCCCTGACCACCAGGGAGGCGAGCACCACCTTGATCAGGTCGCCGGGCAGGAAGGTGAGGCTGAGCAGCGCGGCCTGTCCCAGGGAGACGCCGGTCACGGCCGCCTGCACGGGAATGCCGAGGAGGTAGACCATCCCGACGCCGCCGAGGAGGCAGGCGATCAGCAGGCGGACGATGCCCGGGGTGCGCCCGCCGCGCTCGACGATCCAGCCGGTCAGCATCGCGCCGGGCAGCCAGCCGAGCAGGAACCCGGCGGAGGGCGCGACGAAGACGCCGAGTCCGCCACGGCCGCCGGCCAGCAACGGCAGTCCCGTCGCGACGAGCGCCATGAGGACCGCTACGGCGAGCCCGGCCCGCCAGGTGCCCAGGATCGCTCCGGCGAGCATGACGCCGAACGTCTGCAGGGTGATGGGCACCGCGTTGCCGAAGACGTTCAGCGCCCCGGGCAGTCCGAGCACGGCGATCAGCGCGGCGAACACGCTGACCCTGGCCAGATCTCCGGTGGAGAAGCCTCGGCCCGACGAGGAGCCCGACGAGGAGCCCGCCGTCCCTTCCTGCTGTGACACCGTCTTCCCTTCATCTGTCATGAGGTCGATCCCACACCAGGAGGTGCCGGGTCACGCATGGAGGAACCCCACAACATTCCACACGGCCGTCTGGGAGAACGGATACCGGTCCCCACCCGTACACCACCCATACTCGTACGAAGGAGGGTATACGGTCACTTTAGGTGCCCGAAAAGCGCCTTTCGGTGATCCTCAGGGGGTCGCCTGGCCGAGCGGTCCAAGGGCGGCGAGCGCGGCCTCGACGGCGGCGGCCTTGACCTCCTGCGCGGGGAGATCCGCGTGCTCGACCACACAGTCGGCCATGCCGCCCAGCGCCACGGTCGAGCGGATCCGGGCGGCGTCCGAGGGAGCGGGGCCGAGCAGGAGCACGGTCAGCTCCTTGCGCCAGCGCCACATCCGATCGACCATTTCCAGCTCGGCGAGCACGGTCGGCGCGTGCAGCACCATCGAGATCTCCTCGCGGTAGCGCCAGATGAGATCGAAGTAGTCTTCGAGCAGTAGCCGCCCCTCCCCCGGCTCACGCCCGATGACGAACGCCTCCAGGGTGTCCATGACGGGCTGCAGGATGCTCCTGACCAGCTCCTCCCGCGAGGAGAAGTGGTAGTAGAGAGCCGGTTTGGTGATGCCGAGCCGGTCGGAGATCTGCTTGAGGCTGGTGTTCTGCACACCCTGCTCACGAAAGAGCTCACGCGCCGTCGCCTGGATGCGGATCTTGGTGTCCGAGGGCCTCGCCATGAGCCAAGAGTATCGCTTACCTATCGTTCAGTAAGACTTGCGCCCCGCCGTCAACCGTGCTTACCTATCGTTAAGTAATTAACTTACCTCCCGTTAAGTAAGGAGACGGCGCATGCGGATCCTCATCTCCGGCGCCAGCGTCGCCGGGCCCGTCCTCGCCTACTGGCTCACCAGATACGGCTTCGCCGTCACCGTCGTCGAGCGGGCCCCCTCCCCCCGCAAGGCCGGCGGCCACGCGGTCGACCTGTTCCGCCCGGCCATGGACATCGTCGACAGGATGGGACTGGCCGGGGCCGTCCAGGCGAGGAAGACCGGCACCGAGTGGCTCTCCTTCCTGGCGGAGAACGGCGACCGCCCGCACACACTCGACGTCGGCAGGCTGATGCGCGTCGTGTCCGACCGGCACGCCGAGATCATGCGCGACGACCTGGGCGAGATCCTGTACGAGGCCACCCGGCACGACGCCGAGTACGTCTTCGGCGACTCCATCGCCTCCCTGACCGAGGACGCCGACGGCGTCGAGGTCACCTTCGAACGGGGACCGGCCCGCAGGTTCGACCTGGTCATCGGTGCCGACGGGCTGCACTCCAACGTCCGGCGCCTGGTCTTCGGCCCCGAGTCGCGCTACACGGCCTGGATCGGGGCCTACCTGGCGGTCATGTCGATCCCCAACTATCTGGGGCTGCGCGACCGCATATCGGGCATCACCGGCGTCAACAGGATGGTCGGCGTGTACGGCGGCGCCCACCTGGACGACGCCCGCGCCGTCTTCCTGTTCCGCCCTCCGGCCGAACTCGACTATCACCACCGGGACGTCGCCCGGCAGAAGGAACTGCTGCGGGAGCAGTTCGCCGGGATGGGCTGGGAGGTCCCCCGCCTGCTGGGCGAGGAGCTCGACCGCGCCACGGCGTTCTACTTCGACTCGATCACCCAGCTGCGCATGGACACCTGGTCACGGGGGCGGGTGAGCCTGGCCGGGGACGCGGGCTACTGCCCGGGCCCCGCGGTCGGCGGCAGCACCAGTCTGGCCGTCGTCGGCGCCTACGTCCTGGCGGGCGAGCTGGCCGAGGCAGGCGGCGACCACACCCGCGCCTTCCCCGCCTACGAGCGGGAGATCGGCGACTACGTACGGCGCAGCCGCTCCTTCGCCGTCGGCGCGGCCAAGCGGCTCATCCCCACCAGCCCCGGGGCACTGCGGACCCTGACGTGGGGGATGTGGCTGATCAACCACATCCCCACCTCCGCCGCCCGCACCCTGACCGACATGGGCGCCAGGGGGCTGCGCCTGCACGACGAGGTCAGGACGAAGGACTATTCACGCGGCCTCACCCCCAGGACCGGCGTCACCGGCTGATCCGCTCCGCCGGAGCACCCCCTCTCCCACCCGTGTACGTGCTTCTTTCTCCTGCCTGGGCTCATGAAACGGACCGTGACCAAGGACGCCTCCGCGAGCCCTCCTCCCGGCCCGGACGCGTGGGCCGGGGCTTCCGCCCTCCCCGGTTCAGGCGGACCAGTTCGGGTCGCGGCCGAACAGGCCGAGAAGGCGGTGCTGGAGCGGGGCGTCGTCGGGGACCTCTACCTCCGGCCCCAGGACGACGACCCCGGGGCCGAAGGCACCGGGGATGCGCATCTCATCGGGAATGTACTGAACATGGGGCCACATCGCCTCGACCTCGGCCGGGTCGATCGTGTCGTCCTGCCCGGTGGCCCGGGACAGATCCCAGCCGTGCAGCACCATGTCGGCGCTGACGACCTGGTCGATGTGCTGCTCGACGGACACGTTGCCGGTCGGGGTGTCCACCTTCCTCTCGGCGGTGGCCGGGTCGTCGAGCAGGGCCTCCACGTCGGCGCGGGCCGCGGTGAAGGCGGCGAGCGGGTCCTGCGCGACGGACGGCGCGGGGCTCAGCGACCGGCCCAGGGGCCTGAGCATCACGGCGTGCATGTCGATGATGTGACCGACGACGTCTCTCGCGGTCCACTCCTCACAGGGGGACGGGTCGGACCAGCGGCCGGGCTCCACAGCGGCGATCTTGGCCGCGAAGATGTCGGCACGGGTTCGATAGCGGGTGGCGATGTCACTCATGGGGTTCCCCGTTCTCGTCGGCGTCGCCAGGGACGCTACCGCGGGGCTCAGACAATATCCGGGGCCGATCTCCAGCCCCGGTGTGCGAGCCTGCGCCCGGTTCCGTCGTCTCGCAGATGGTGCCCGGCGGTCCGGACGGTACCGGCCACTCCGCACCGCCGGGCCCCGGCAGGCACCGGCAGGCACCACCGGGTCAGGCGAGGTCCAGCCGGACGATCGCACCGCCGTCCGGGGCGTTGGCGAAGCTGAGGTGCGCCCCGAGGACACGGGCCTGTCCCGCGGCGATGGTCAGCCCGAGGCCGACGCCGTCCTCACGGGCGGCCGACCCGGTGCCGAAGCGCTGTGGGCCGTGCTCGCGGAGCATGACGAGCATCGGTTCGGGGAAACCGGGACCGTGATCCCTGACCGTCACGCTGAACCCGGTGACGTTGACCCGAACGGGCGGGGCTCCGTGTCTTGCCGCGTTGGTGACGAGGTTGGCGAGGATCCGCTCGACCCGTCGCGGGTCGGTCTCCACCTCGGCCTCCCCTGCGACGACCACCTCGACGCCCGGCACCCCCGAGGCCACGACCGCCCGCCTGGCCAGCGCCCCCGAGGAGCGGACCTCCCTGACCGGCGTCTCGGCGGAGGCGTCGAGCCGGGCCACCTCCAGGATGTCCTCGACCAGGCGGCGCAGCGTCGCGGCGCTGTCCCTGACCAGTTCGGCGGGGCGCCCCGACGGTAACAGCCCTGCCGCCGTGACCAGTCCCGCGACGGGGGTGCGCAGCTCGTGGGCGATGTCGGCGGTGACCCGTCGCTCCGCTTCGAGCCTGGCCCGCAACGCGTCGGCCATCTGGTCGAGCGCCGCCCCGACGGCTGCGATCTCGTCCCGGCCCCGCGCCTCGACCCGGGCGGACAGGTCCCCCTCGGCGATGTGGGCGGCCGTTCTCGCCACCGCGCGGATCCTGCTGCTGAGCCCGCCCGCGACCACCAGCCCCACACCGGAGGCGAACAGCGCCGCCGCCAGGCCGGAACCGAGGAGGATGCGGTCGAGCCGGGCAAGCTCCGCGTTCTCCGCCTCGTAGGAGCGGCGCAGCGAGAGCGTCTGCCCGTCGGCCCTGGTCGCCGCCCAGAGAGTGGTGCCGTCCTGCAGGTAGGTGGCGCGTGTCCCCTCGCCGAGGGCCGCGGCCAGCGGCGCGGGAACGTCTCCGGCCGCCAGCGGGGTGTCCTGCCCCTCCTGGTGACGGATCAGGGTGCTCGTCAGCTCGGCGTCCAGACCGCGCCGCGCGGAGTCGAGTGTGACGACGGCCGTACGTGTGTGGACCAGAAGACTCAGGACCGTGGCGACGAGCACCGACATTCCCACGATGACCAGGCTGAGCTTCGCGCGCAGACCCATGCGTCATCTCCGCAGTTTGTAGCCGAAACCGCGCACGGTCTCGATGCGGTCGTTACCGATCTTGGCTCTGAGCCGTTGCACGTGGACGTCGACGACCCTGGTGTCCCCGTCCCAGGCGTAGTCCCAGACCCGGTTGAGCAGAGTGTCCCTCGACAGCACGACCCCCGGTTCCGCGGCGAACTCCAGCAGGAGCTTCAGCTCGGTCGGCGTCAGCGCCACCCGCTCGCCGCGCAGCCGTACCTCCATGGACTCGACGTCGATCGCGAGGTCGCCGAAGGCGAGTGGCGCGTTCGCCTGCCCGGGCATGGCGACACGGCGGAGCACGGCGCGGATTCTGGCGTGAAGCACGGCGGCGTCGAACGGCTTGGTGACGTAGTCGTCGGCCCCTGCCTCCAGGGCGTTGATCACGTCGATCGCGTCGGACCTGGCGGAGATCATGATGATCGGGGTCTCGCCGCCCTCCCTGATCCGCCTGGCCAGGCTGACCCCGTCCAGGTGCGGAAGCATGACGTCCAGCAGCGCGACATCCGGTGGGCGGGCGCGGAACTCGGCCAGGCCGCCCAGTCCGTCGGACGCGGTCCGCACCCGCATGCCGTACAGCTCCAGGGCCATGCCAGTGGCCTCGCGGATCACCGGGTCATCCTCGACCAGGAGCACGTCGATCATGTCTCAGGACTCCGGCACCGTGAGTTTCCCGCCGGTCAGCTCCTTGGCCTTGTCAGGAGGGAGGCCGTCGGCCCTCACCGTGAACCGGCCGTAGTATCCGGCCCGCTCGTGCCAGATCAGCTCACTGAGCGTGATCGTCCCCCGGTAGGGCCTCTCCTGACAGCCGGGCAGACACCACGTGCCGCTCAGCTCACCCGTTCCCACGGCGCTCTCTCCTCCCCAGGACTCCCAGCGAATCCCCGTGACGCTGTTGAACTCGTCCAACGCGAGCCTGCTCGGCCGTCGCAGCGGATCTCCCAGGTAGGCGATCACGTAGACGGGCCCTCTGGGGGGCTTGGAGGGCGGCGCCGACCCCTCCACCCGCACCCCGCCGTCCGCTCCGCACCCCGCCACCACCGGAATCATCGTCAGAACAGCGGTCAGAACGGCGGCGCTCAGGGGGGCTGCTCGCTTCACACCGGTCATCATCGTGTGGAGGGTATGCGACCCGCTGACCCCTCCGCTCAGAAACCCGCAGTTCAGGGGGTGGAGAACGGCAGCGGGAGCGTCCCGCTCAGAGTGTCCTTGGGGCTGTCAGGGCGGGGGAAGTCACCGGTGATGTCGAACTTCGTGAAGTAGCGCCTCTCCCCGACCTTCCTGGCCTTGCTGAGAGTGATCGTCGCATCGTACGGCCTGGTCTGACAGCCGGGCAGGCACCACGTCCCGCTCAGCCTGCCGCCGCCGACGGCCCTCTCCGGACCCCAGCTCCGCCAGGTGATCCCCTTGAGGGTGCTGAACTCGGAGGCGACCAGGTTCGCCGGGCGCCGGGCGGGCTGCCCCTCCTCGGCACCGTACAGATTGATCACATAGACCCCGCTCTCCTGCGGAACCTCGTGGGAGACCGGCTCCGCGTCCTCCGGGGACAACGTCTGGGCCAGCGGCCGCCTGACCTCGTCGGCCCCGCAGGCCGCCGCGCAGGTCACCACCACGAACCCGAGCAGCGTGACGGCCACGGCCGTTGTGATCCTTCTCATCGTCTCCCCCTTGGGCCTCGTACGCGCCGGGACCCGACGAGAGGCGTCTCAGCACGCCCCGCCCGGCACAACGATGACGGTAGGAGGGAAACTTCTCGGTCTTCCTGCGGCTTTGTAACAGCCCTCCATCGAGAGGTTCGCCGTGGAGGACCGTCGCGTGTGCCCGTTTTCCGGTCCTCCGGCAGGAGGCAGCAAACCGGTCTGTTCCCCCGCAAGGCCGGGAAGCCGATGGGAGAGGGGAAACCAGGGTGGATGGGACGGTGTTTTCCGGGCAGAGGCGACGGTGGGGATCACCTGGGCGCCGGCAGGAGGAGGGCAGCATGACGAACGACATCCCGATCGTCGTGGTCGGCCTGATGGGGGCGGGAAAGACCAGCGTTTCGCGCCTGCTCGGCGAGAGCCTCGGCAGGCCCGTGCGCGACAGCGACGAGTATCTCCGGGAACGCTACGGCGCCACGGCCGCGGAGATCGCCGAGCGTGAGGGGATGGAGGTCCTGCACGCCAGGGAGGTCGAGCACCTGCGGGCCTGCCTCGCGGAGCGGCCCGCTCCGGTCATCGCCGCCGCCTCCAGTGTGCTCGACGACCCCGGCGCCCGGACCGAGATGAAGCCCGCCCTGGTCGTCTGGCTGGACGCCGCCCCCGAGTTCGTCGCCGAGAAGATCGCCGCCAAGCCGTACCGGCCGCGGTTCGGCATGGAGCCGCTGGCCCTGGCGACCGAGCTGCACGAGCGCAGGGCCGCCTTCTTCGAGGAGGTCGCCGACCTGCGCTTCCAGCGTCCCTCGGCCTCCAAGCGCGAGGTGACGCGAGCCGTACTGGACCACCTGGAGGGACTGCGGCCCCGCCGGAAGGTTCACGGCGGGCGTCACACGGCGCAGGAGTCCTCGGAACGGTAGGTGACCAGGCGGATCGCCGGGGCGGAGAGCACCTCGACGCGACCGCTGCCCGGCACCTCGACGTGCGCGAACCCCCCTTCGAAGGCGACGCGGGCCTGTCCCACGCGGGTGGTGGGCGCGCCGTCCTCGCCGGTCAGCAGGTATCCCTCGACGAGTTCGACGGAGGCGGTGCGCCAGGTGAGGGTCATACGGTCACCTCGGGGAAGTCCAGGTCAGGGCGGGCCAGGTGGTTGAAGTGGTTGGACAGGGTGTTGAGCGCCACGTGCGCGACGATCTCGGCGAGTTCGGCGTCGGTCACCCCGGCCTTCCTGGCCAGGGCGAGCTCCTCGTCGTCCACCCTGCCGCCCGTCCTGACGACCTGCCTGGTGAGGCGCAGCACCGCCTCGGTGTGCGGGTCGTCGTCGCGGGCGTCGCGGGTGCGCTCAAGCTGCCGCCCGTCCATGCCCATCAGGCCGCCGCGCAGCGTGTGCGCGCTGACGCAGTAGACGCAGCGGTTCTCCTGGGCGACCAGCAGGGCGATCTGCTCGCGCAGCCTGGCCCTGAGCACGCCGCGGGACAGCGCGTCGCGCATGGCCAGATAGCCGCGGAGCGCGGCGGGGCCGTTGGCCAGGGCGGCGTACAGGTTGGGCACTCTGCCCAGTTGCCGTCGTGTCTCCTCAAGCAGGCCGTCGGGATCCTCGGTCAGCTGCGGCAGCCTCGGCATGGTGTCCTCCATGATCAGAGTCCAAAACGGTACCGGTCGGTTCCGTTTGAGAAGACGGTACCGATCAGTTCCATTTGCGTCAACGGCGGATAGAATCGACGACGTGCCGACCCGAGCCCGTGAACGCCTGCTGGACACCGCCGAGGAGCTCTTCTACGCCCAGGGGGTGCGCGCGGTCGGCGTCGAGCAGATCCTGACCGTCTCCAAGGTGGGGCGCGCCTCCTTCTACCGCCACTTCCCCGGCAAGGACGACCTGGTCGTGGCCGTGCTCGAACGCCGTGACCGGCGGTGGCGCGAGTGGCTGGCCGAACGGGTCGCCGCGCACGGCGGCGGGCCGCTGGCGGTCTTCGACGCGCTCGCCGAACGGTTCGCCCGCGCCGACTTCCGCGGCTGCGCGTTCATCAACACGATGGTGGAGGCCGCCGACCCCGCGGGCGCCGCGCACCGGGTCGCGGCCGGCCACAAGGACCGGGTGACCGGCTACGTCGAGTCGTTGCTCACCGCCGCCGGGCACCCCCGCGCCGCCGCGCTCGCGCCGCAACTCGTCATGCTCATGGACGGCGCCATCGTCACCGCCCTGCGTGAACGCTCCACCGTCCCCGCCCTGCGGGCCCGGGCCGTCGCGGAGACGCTCATGGGGGCGGCCGGAGAAGCGGCCGCCCCCTGAAACTACCGGCCGGTGGGCACAGCCTGCCTGCGGGGTTCCGCCGGGGCGTCCGCCCGGCCGGGACGCGGCCCGACCGGTATCACGAGGTGGGTCGGCGGCGGAGCCGTGTCGTCGATGGAGGCGGTGAACTCCTTGCCGTCGTCACGGCAGACGAACTGCATGACGTGCCTGCCCGCCGCGGCGGCGCGGATCAGGCCGCCGGTGGTGGCCCACACGCCCGACTGGTAGAAGTTCTCCAGCCCGGGCAGGCCGGGGCCGTGCTTCTTGACCAGTTCCTCCAGGGTCTCTCCGCTCTCCACGAACGGCTGCCAGCCCAGGACGGTCCCGTCGTAGTTGCCGGTGTAGCGGACCTGGGTGAGCGGCGTCGACACGTCGCGTACGGCCACCGCGTCCGTGATGCCGGGAAAGCGCCGTTCGAGGAACTCCATGAGCGCCAGCCGCGCCCGGCGCTTGGCCGCGGAGTACTCGCGGCCGCGCCGTACCGGCATGGTGTGGATCTCCTCTCCCTTGTGCTTGCGGCTGGACTGCTCCGGCCCCTCGGCCAGGGCGCGCCAGGGGGCGATGTCACAGAAGTAGGTCGCGTAGACCACGGTGCTGTCCTCCGGCGACAGCTCGGGGTAGTGCATGCTGCGGAACTGCACGTTGATGCTCGGGTGGCGGATGCCGGTCAGGTCGGCGGCCTCCTCCTCCGTGAGCAGATAGGTGGTGCAGGGGTCCCCCTCGGGGAAGGGGCGCCGCAGGCCGAGGAACAGGCAGAAGTAGCCGGGGAAGACCATGCCCGGCTCCTTGATGGTCGTGGTGTACAGCTTCCGGTAGGCCTCGTTGAGGTAGCGCCCCTTGAGGAACTTCGTCATCGTGGTGTGGCCGTCACAGGCGGAGACCACGATGTCGGCGCGGTGTTCGCTGCCGTCGCTGAGCCGTACGCCGACCGCGCGGTCGTCCTCGACCAGCACCTCCTCGACCTTGGCGTTGTAGGTCACCTTGCCGCCGAGCCGCAGGTAGCGCTGCTCGATCGAGGTGGACAGGCCGAGCGAGCCGCCCTCGGGAACGCCCGCCGACAGGTTGGCGTGCGAGGCCAGCTGGAAGTAGAACGGCAGCACCGGGAAGGCGGCGTGCTTCTCGTAGAGGATGAAGTTGAACGCCTCCCGCAGCAGCGGGTCCTTGAACCTCGCCGAGTACTCCGTCATCAGCACCGCCATCGACTTGCGGATGACGTTGAAGTAGGGGACGAAGGAGGCCAGCATCCGCAGCCGTTCGATCCGGCCCATCAGGCCGACCGGCTTCAGGAAGGGGTAGACGGCCAGGCACTTCCTGAACGCCCGCAGCCCCGCGCAGAAGTCCTTGATCAGCTTGGCGTCGGCGGGCGAGAGGTCGAGCAGGTGCGCCTGGAGCCGGTCGGGGTCGGAGTAGAAGTACACCGCCCTGCCGTCGCGTCCCCGCACGATGTTGAACACGTCGAAGTGACGCATCTGCTTGCCCTGGAGCGCGCCGAGTTCGAGCCAGATCTGGTGCATCTGGTTGCCCGGCCCGTTGCCGAGCAGCCAGCTGATGCAGCAGTCGAGGGTGAAGTCACCCCGCTCCCACGCCGTACAGCAGCCGCCGGGGATCTCGTGCATCTCGAAGATCTGGGTCCTGTACCCGTTCATCTGCGCGTAGCAGCCGGTGGACAGACCACCGAGACCGGCGCCGATGATGATCATCGTCTCTCTGTTCTGACCGGGCCGTGACACGTCCCTGTTCTCCTTGGTGATCACTGTCGCCACCTATCGCACGAGCCGCTTGTCGAGCTGTGGCATGTGGCCGAACTTCCCCGGGTGCCAGGCCTCGTCGTTGTCGCTCTCCCAGGCCTTGAACTCCATCCCCAGCTCCTCGCACAGGTACTGCACGACGAAACGCCCGGTCGAGGCGGCGCGGATCAGGCCGCCCATGCCGACCCACTGACCGGCCATGGAGAAGCCGCGCAGCCCCGGCAGCCGCATACGGTCCTCGTTGACCAGCTTGGTCGCGAGGTCGTCGGCGTCGGAGAAGGCCTTCCAGGCGAGGATGCTTCCGTTGAAGTTGCCGGTGTAGCGCCTGGTCGTCGCGGGCGAGGCCACGTCGACCAGGTCGATGCGCTCACCGAGCCCCGGATAGCGCCGCTCCAGGAAGTCCCGGACGAAGTCGGCGACCTGCCGCTTACGCGCCCAGTACTCCTTGCGGTTCTCCGTGCGCAGCGTCCTCCAGTAGCCGAAGTCACTGAAGTAGGTGCAGTGGATCACCGACTTGCCCTGCGGCGCGAACCCCTCGGAGTAGCGCGAGCGCAGCTGCACGACCAGGCTGCTCTGCAGCGCGCCGGGCAGCCTGGCCCCTTCCTCCTCGGGCAGCAGGTAGGTGGTGCTGTGCGCGTCGCCGGGCTCGAAGTCGCCGTCGATGCCGACGAAGGCCGAGACCACCGCGGGGAACAGGATGCCGGGGCGGTTCAGCATCTCGTCGTAGAGCTTCTCGATCCTCGGGCTGGTGTACTTGCCCTCCAGCAGGCCGTACACGGTGGTGTGGCCGTCGCAGGCCGAGACGACGTGGTCGGCGTAGTACCGCTTGCCGCCCCGCATCTCGACCCCGACCGCGCGCCCGTCCTCGACCAGGATCCTGTCCACCCTCGCCCGGTAGCTGATCGTGCCGCCCAGCGAGGTGTAGCGCTCCTCGATGGAGCGGGCCAGCCCCAGCGACCCTCCCTGCGGGAATCCGGCGTTGCCGTTGTGGGCGCTGGCCATGTTGAACAGGTACGGCAGCACCGGGAAGCTCTCCGGGTCCTGGAAGAAGATGTTGCGGAAGGCCCGGCGCAGCAGCGGGTCCTGGAACCTGTCGGCGAAGGTGTGCATCTGCGTCGCCGCGGTGCGCCAGAACAGCCGGAAGGCGGGCAGGACCGTCCGCAGCGTGCCGAGCTTCTCCCGCGCCGTCTGCAGCGGCGGCGGCTTCAGGAACGGGTACAGGTCGATGTTCACGAAGCGCCGCAGGTCACGGCAGAACGACCGGATCAGGGCGGCGTCTGCGGGAGAGACCTCCAGCAGGTGCCGCTCCAGGCGGTCCGGGTCGTTGTAGAACGTCACCGACCTTCCGGTCTCGTCGGTGACCTTGTTGAACATCTCGAAGTTGGTGATCGTCTTGCCGTCGAGCGCGCCGAGCTCCCGCCACACCTGGTTGGCGTTGTTGCCCGGGGCGGTGCCGATCAGCCATTCGATGCAGTAGTCGAAGACGTAACCGTCACGCGCCCAGGCGGTGCAGCAGCCCCCCGGCAGGACGTGCCTTTCGAGGACGCGGGTCTCCATCCCGCTCATCTGCGCGTAGCAGCCGGTGGCCATGCCCGCGACGCCCCCGCCGATGACGAGGACCCGGGGCCTGCCTCCTGGAGGTCGTTCGCGGACGCTCCAGTCCTGTTCGGTCTCAGCCGGCATGGGTGGCGCCTCCCGCGAGGATCTCGCGGACCAGGTCCGCGTTGCGTGCGATGTGGTCCTGGCCGAGCATCTCGGCGTGCGTGCCCGAACCGCGGAAGACCTCGGTGCGGACCTCGGAGCTGCCGTGCCAGGTGCCGCTCTCGGCGGCGGCGTAGAAGGAGACCTTCTCCTCGTCGGAGATCACGCTGACCGCGGCGGAGACCACTCCGAGGTTCGGCGTGCGGCTGGAGAAATCGATGTACTCCCTGGCCTGGCCGAGCGTCTCCTCGGCCACGATCTCCGAGCCGGTGTGCCTGAGCAGGTGCTCGCTCAGCTCACGCTCGAAGATCGCGAGGTGCTCCTCCCCGAGCTCGAAGGACTCGGAGATGCGGTAGGAGTCCATGATGACCACGTTCGGCACCTCGCGCCCCCGGCTCTGGAGCACCTTGGCCACCTCGAAGGCGAGGTTGCCGCCGAGCGAGTAGCCGAACAGGTCGCAGGGGCCCTCGGGCCTCAGGGACTCGATCAGGTCGGCGTAGTGGGTGACCTTGTCGTCCCCCGCCACGTAGTTGAACGCGACGAACCGGTACTCGGGCAGGTGCGCCGCCAGCTGCCGGTAGACCAGGCCGTGGCCGCCGGCGGGCGGGAAGCAGAAGATCGTCCGGTCCTGGTCGGGGTTGAACCACAGGTACGGCTGCGCGCCGCCCAGCCTGCCGGTGACGATGTGCTCGACCGTCTTGGCCATGCCGTGCAGGGTCGTGACCTTGAACAGGTGGCTGACCGGGATCGTGATGTTGAACTCGCCCTGGAGCCGGTAGATGAGCTCGATCAGCTTGATCGAGCTGCCGCCGACCTCGAAGAAGTCGTGCTGTAGGCCGACCTGCTCAAGGCCGAGGAGCGCCTTCCAGTGCTCGGCCATGCGCATCTCGTACAGCGTCACCGGCGCCTCGTAGGCCCGCTCCCCGGTGTCCGCCTCGGGCGCGGGCAGCGCCGCGACGTCGACCTTGCCGTTGGGCGTCAGCGGCAGCTCGGGCAGCTCGACGAAGTACGACGGGACCATGAAGGTCGGGAGGTACCCGGCCAGGTGCCTGCGCAGCTCGCGCCAGTCCAGGGACTCGCCCTGGGCGGGCACGCAGTAGGCGCACAGCGCGTTCTCGCCGCGCGCGTCCGCGACGACCGTGACCACCGCCTGCGCCAGCGTCGGCCAGGCGGCGAGCCGCGTCTCGATCTCGCCGATCTCGATGCGGTGGCCGCGCACCTTGATCTGCGCGTCGACGCGCCCGAGGAGCCGCACGTCGCCGTGGGCGTCCCAGCTCGCCAGGTCACCGGTGCGGTAGAGCCGTAACGGTTCGGCCCCGTCCCCGCGGCCGAGGGTCACGGTGACGAAGCGCTGCGCGGTCTGCTCGGGGTCGCCGAGGTAACCGGTCGCGACGCCCTCGCCGCCGACCCACAGCTCACCGGGGACGCCGGGCGGCACCGGCTCGCCGTGCTCGTCGAGGATGTACAGCGCGCTGTTGGGGAAGGGTCGCCCGATCGGCACCATCTGGCTGGGGTCGAGCTCGTCGGCCGGGCCCTCGAAGTAGGCGCTGTCGATGGTGGCCTCGCTGAGGCCGTAGGAGTTGACCAGGCGGGTCCGCGAGCCGCACAGGGCGTGCAGGCGCCGGTACTCCTCGACCTTCCAGGCGTCGGAGCCGACGATCAGCAGGCGCATGAAGTCCAGGCGCTCGCCCTCCCGCTCGCAGTAGGCCGTCAGGCCACGGACGATCGCGGGCACGAACTCGCCGCAGTCGACCTTCTCCTCCAGCATCGTCCGGTACAGCCGCGCGGTGTCGAACAGCAGCTCACGGCGGACCAGGACCAGGTTGCCGCCGGAGCACAGCGCGCGGACCAGGTCACCGGTGAAGACGTCGAAGGAGAAGCTCGCCATCTGCAGGTGCACCCGGACGTCCTCGTCCAGGCGGTAGGCCTCCCGCCAGGCGGCGTTGACGGAGGCCAGGTTACGGTGGGTGACCTGCACGGCCTTCGGCCTGCCGGTCGATCCCGAGGTGTAGATGACGTAGGCGGGGTCGTCGAGCCCGACCTCGGGCTCCGGCTCGTCGTCCCGCGCCTCCGCGGTGTCCCGGTGCAGTTCCTCCAGGGTCAGCGTCATCCCCGCCGCCCCGGCCAGGCTCTCCCGGCCCGACTCGTCGACGACGGCGAGCGCGGCGCCCACGTTGCGCACCATGTAGGCCAGGCGCTCGGCGGGGTAGTCGGGGTCGAGCGGCAGGTAGGCTCCACCGGCCCGCAGCACCGCCAGCAGGGTGACGATCAGGTCGGGGGACTTGTCCAGGCACAGCGCGACCACCGCGCCCTCACGCACGCCCAGGCCGCGCAGCCTGCCCGCCAGCGCCCTGGACCGCTCCTCAAGCTCGGCGTAGGTCAGCCGGACGGTCTCGCCCGTCTCCGAGGGGGCGGTGACCGCGACCGCGCCGGGGTTCCTGGCGGCGGCCCTGCTGATCAGCTCGTGCACGGGGGTCTCGTGCAGCGTCCTGCGCCTGGCACCGCTCCAGGTCTCCAGGACCCGCTCGCGCTCGTCGGCGGCGAGCAGTTCGAGGCGGGTCGCGGGCTGCGCCGAGGAGGCGCGGGTCAGCGCGTCGAGCAGGTTGACGTAGTGCGAGGCCAGGCGCCGTGCCGTCTCGGGCAGGAACAGGTCGGTGTTGTACTTGAACACGCAGTGGAAGCGCTGCTCGGCCTCGTCCTCGTAGGCCGAGAGCGTCAGGTCGAACTGCCCCTCCTCCTCGGGCAGCTCGATGTACTCCAGGCGGTAGCCGTACTTCTCGGTGGCGACCTTGTGGGCGAGCAGGATGAACATCGCCTGGAACACCGCCGAGCGGCTGGGGTCGTGCTGCAGGCCGAGCTTGTCCACCAGCAGCACGAACGGGTACTCCTGGTTGTCCAGGCCGTTGAGCACCGTGGTGTGGACCTGCGCCAGCAGCTCGGAGACCGACGGCTCACCGGCGAGGCTGACGTGCAGCGGCAGCGGGTTGACGAAGTAGCCGTACAGGGAGGCGAACTCCTCCTGGGTGCGGCCCGTCACCGGGCTGCCGACGATGATGTCGTCCTGTCCCGAGTAGCGGTGCAGCAGCAGGTAGTAGGCGCTCAGCAGCACCATGAACACGGTCATCTTGTTCTCACGGGCCAGCGCGTGGACGCGGGCGCTGAGGTCGGCGTCGAGCACGAAGAACTCGGAGGCGCCGTTGTTGGTCTGCACGGCCGGGCGGGGCTTGTCGACGGGCAGGCTGAGCAGCGGCACCTCGGCCGGCAGGTGACCGCGCCAGTAGTCGAGCATCCGCCGCGCGTCAGGACTGGCAAGGAAGCGGTTCTGCCAGTTGAGGAAGTCGAGGTAGGTGGCCGTCAGCGGCGGCAGCTCGACCTGCTCGCCCCGGCGCAGGCCCTCGTAGATGGCCAGCAGTTCCTCGATGAAGGTGAAGGTCGAGATGGCGTCGGAGATGATGTGGTGGACCGCCTTCATGATCACCCAGCGGTCCTCACCCCGCTTGAACAGGCGGAAGCGGACGAGCGGGTCCCGTTCCAGGTCGTACGGCCTGCGGTACTCACGGATGATCATCTGGTAGATGTCGTCCCACTCCTCGTCCTGCACGTCGAACAGGGCGAGGTCCTCCCTGGCCTCGGCGGAGATCCGCTGCAGCGCCTGCCCGTCCTGCAGGACGAAGTTGCCGCGCAGGATGGGGTGGCGCCGGATCAGCGCGCGGACGGCGTCGAACATCAGCTCCGGGTCGAGCTCGACCCGCACCTCGACCGCGCCGCCGATGTTGTAGGCGAAGCCGTCGGGGTTGAGCTGCTTGAGGAACCACAGCGCCTTCTGGTTCTGGGTCAGGGGGTACTGGTTCTCGTCCAGGTACACCTCGACCGCGGCGTCGGCGCCGTCGTCGTCCGCGTCCGCGGCGACCAGGGCGGCCAAGCCGTCGTGCAGCTGGGTGACCAGGTCTGCGACGGAGGTGCCGCTGAGCAGGGCGACCACCGGCAGCGCGACCTTGAGGTCGGCCTGGACCCGGGCCCGCACCTCCATCGCGAGCAGGGAGTCCAGTCCCAGGGTGTTGAGGCTGACCTCGGGCTCGACCTGCTCCGCCCGCACCCGCAGCACGCCCGCGACCAGCGCGGTGAACCGCTCGGTCACCAGGAGCCTGCGCTTGTCCTCGTCGGCCTCGCGGAAGGTGTCGAGGAAGCCCCCGCTCTCCGCGGGCGAGGAGGTGTCCGCGGCCGCGGCCAGCTCGGTCACCAGCAGCGGCGGCGAGTCGTACCAGGCCATGAAGACCGGCCAGTCGACGACGGTCGCGACCAGCAGCTGGGCCTTGTCCTGGCCGATGACGCGTTCGAGCACCGCCATGCCCGCGTCGGGTGGCAGCGAGCTCATCCCCCGGCTGTTGCGGTAGTGGTCGATCAGGCCGAGTTCCTCGATCATGCCGGTGGCCCAGGGGCCCCAGTCGAGGCTCAGCGCGGGCAGCCCCTTGGCGCGCCTGTGGTGCGCCAGCGCGTCCAGGAAGGCGTTGCCCGCCGCGTAGTTCGTCTGGCCCGCGGTCGTCAGCAGCGAGGCGATCGAGGCGAACAGCACGAAGTGCTCAAGCGGTTCGTCCCGCAGGTGGCGGTGGAGCAGGAAGGCGCCCGCGACCTTGGGGCCGTGGACGGCGTCGAAGGCCTGCCGGTCCATCTCGGGGACGAGCGTGTCGCGGACGTGGCCCGCGAGGTGGAACACGCCGCGGATGGGCGGGGAGTCGTTGCGCCGGTAGTCGTCGAGCCAGGCGGTCAGGGCCGCCTCGTCGGTGATGTCGAGCGGCGCCAGGATCACCTGGGCGCCGAGCGCCTCAAGCTCCTTGACGAAGCGCACGTTGCGGCCCGCGGTGGTGTCCGGGTCCGTCTCGCGCCATCGGTCTCGTTCCGGCAGCCGGGTGCGGCCGACGAGGATCAGCCTGCGGGCGCCCCGCGCGACGAGCGTGCGGCACATCAGCCTGCCGAGCGCGCCGAACGCGCCGGTCACCAGGTAGCCGCCGTCGGCGCGCAGCCGCAGCGGGAGCGGGCTGGTCAGGTCCGCGGCCTGCGCGAGCCTGCTGGTGTGGCGTTCGCCGCCGCGCAGGGCGATCTCTTCCTCGTCGTCGGTCAGCAGCTCACGCAGCAACGCCTCGGCCTCGGCCTTGACGTCCCCGCCCGCGGGGTCGAGGTCGACGAGCTTGCCGCGCCAGGCGGTCAGCTCCTGGTGGCGCAGCACCCGGGTGACGCCCCACGCGGGAGCGCCGAGCGGCTCGGCCGCCTCGTCCGCGGTGACGGCCTGCGCGCCCCGGGTGACGACGTGCAGCCTGCTGTCGTCCTGCCCCGCGGGAAGCGTCTGGGCCAGCGCGACCAGCGAGTAGGCGCCGAGGCCGTTGTGCCCGGCGAGTGAGTCGCGGTCGGTCTCCTCGATCGACGGCAGGTCGAGGTTCCACAGGTGCGCGACGGTGCCGAACGACGTGCCGCTCGCCTCCAGGCCGTCGAACAGAAGGGCGAGGTCGTCGGCGGAGCCGGGGACGACCGCGGACTCGCCGTCGGCGTCCTCAAGACGGTAGACGTCCGAGGGGCGGACCAGGTGGCAGCGGGTGCCCCGGGCGCGCAGCAGGCCCGCGAGCTCGTCGGCGACCCCTCGCGAGTCGGCGAGGATCAGCCAGTCCCGCGTGGTCTCACCGGCGTTCTCCGCCGCGCCCTCGCCGCTCTCGGCCGCAGGTTCGCCGTACGGCCTGCGGACCCAGGTCACCTCGGCCAGCCAGCCGTCGATGGTGCTCCTGCCGACCGCCGTCGAGGCCTTCTCGACGTCGGCGGCGCGGAAGCCGCTGATCCGGCCGAGCGAGGCGCCGTCGGCGTCGTGGACGGCGATGTCGCCGACCAGTTCGTCGCCGCCGCGCCGTACGACGGTCGCGTGCACCCACAGCGGCCGGTCGCCGACGGGGCGGACGCGCACCTCCTCGATCGACAGCGGCAGGCGGATGCCGGTCCCCTCGGTGTGGCTGAGGACCAGCGGCGTCAGCAGGGTCTGGAAGCAGGCGTCGAGCAGCGCCGGGTGGAAGTGCGCGTTGGCCGCGTCGCCGCCGAGCGCCTCGGGCGGGCGGATGCGGGCGAGCGCCTCGTCTCCGCCGATCCAGACCTCCTCGATCCCCTGGAAGGCGGGGCCGTAGTGGTAGCCCATGTCCGCCAGCGCCGCGTAGCAGCCCTCTCCCCGGAGGTGGCGTTCGCTGCGCGCCTTGATCCCCTCGATGTCGAGTGCCGGGTTGAGCCTGCGGTGCTGGCCCGCGCGCACGACGCCGCCCGCGTGCACGACCCGGTCGCCCGAGCCGTCGGGCACCGTGGCCACGGTGAAGGACGCCCCCTCCGAGGAGAAGGACAGCTGGACCGTCCTGACCTCGCCCTCGGGCAGGAACAGCGCCTTGCGCAGCTCGACGTCGGCCAGGGTCGCCTCCGTGCCGCCGGTCATCGCCAGCACCGCCTGGGTCGCCATCTCCAGGTAGCCCGCCGCGGGGAACAGCGCGTTGCCCTGGATGCGGTGGTCGTCGAGGTAGGGCAGCGCCTCGGTGTCGAGCTTGACCTCCCAGGTGGGCTCGGTCATGGCCAGGCGGCGGCCGAGCAGCGGGTGGTCGAGCCTGCCGAGCCGTACCTGCCTGACCTGCTCGGGCTCGGTCCAGTAGCGGTCGCGCCGCCACGGGTAGCGCGGCAGCGTCACCGTCTCGCCCGAGGGGTAGAGCCTGTCCCAGGCGATGTCGACGCCCAGGTTGTGCAGGGCGGCCAGCGACATGGTGAAGCGCGCGTTCTCATCCTCCTGGCGGCGGATGGAGGGCAGCGTCCTGCCCTCGACGTCCTTGGCCTCCAGGCACTCCTTGATCGAGTGGCCCAGCACCGGGTGCGGCCCGATCTCAAGGAACAGGCCGTAGCCGTCGTCGGCGAGGCGGTCGACGGCGGCGCGGAAGCGGACGCTGTCGCGGACGTTGTGCCACCAGTACTCCGCGTCCAGCTCGGGGCCGCGCGCGAGGCCCTCCTTGCCCGTCAGGTAGAGCGGGACCCGCGCGGGGTGTCCTTCGAGCCCGGCCAGCGAGGACAGCAGCTCGTCCTTGATCAGGTCCATCTGCGCGCTGTGGTAGGGCACCCGCACGGTGAGGAACTTGGCGAAGATCTGCTCGGCCTGCAGCTCGGCCTGCAACCTGCCGAGCGCCTCCTCCTCGCCCGCCAGCGTGATCGCGGTCGGGCTGTTGACCGCGGCGACCGAGATCAGGTCGCCGTAGGGGGCGACGCGGCTCCGCGCCTCGTCCTCCGGCAGGCTCACGGCGAGCATGGTGCCGGTGCCGACCAGCTTCTGCTGCAGGCGGCTGCGGTGCAGCACGACCCTGACCGCCTCGCGCAGGTCGTAGACGCCCGCCTCGTGGAAGGCGGCGACCTCGCCGGTGCTGTGCCCGACGATGGCGTCGGGGTGCACGCCGTAGGAGCGCCACAGCGCCGCCAGGCCGATCTGCACGGCGAAGTTGGCCGGCTGCGCCAGCCAGGTCTCCGCCATGTTGGAGTCGGCCTCGGCCGCGCCCATCTCCTCGATCAGCGACCAGCCCGCCTGCTGGCGGATCTCACGGTCGCAGTCTTCGATCACCTCGCGGTAGACCGGCTCGCTCTCAAGGAGCTGGCGGCCCATGGCCCACCACTGGGGGCCCATGCCGGTGAAGACCCACACCAGCTCGGGCCGCGGTCCCTCACGCCGCTGGTCCTGCAGCACGTACGGCCCCTGCTCGCCGCGCAGGTAGTCGGCCAGGCGCTCGTCGAGCGACTCGGGTGAGGAGTAGACCACGGAGAGCCGTGATTCGAGGTGCTGACGGCGGCGGGCCAGCGTGTAGCCGAGGTCGCCGGGCGAGACACCGGCCGCGAGCTCCTGCCTGACGCCCCTGACCAGTTCGGGCAGGGCCTGCGGGTCGCGCGCGGTCAGCGGCAGGATGGCGTGTCCCGTGTCGCGCGCGGGGGCGGGCTCTGCCGGGCGTGACGGAGCCTCCTCAAGCAGGACGTGCGCGTTCGTGCCGCCGAAGCCGAAGGAGTTCACGCCGGCGCGCGCCGGTCCCTCGTGCTCGGGCCAGTCGGTCGGCTCCGCCGGGATCTCGTACGGCATCGACTCCAGGTCGATGGCCGGGTTGACCTGTTCGAGGTTGATGTGCGGGGGGATCTTCCGGTGTTTCAGGGCCAGGGTGGTCTTGATCAGACCGGCGATCCCCGCGGCCGACTCGGTGTGCCCGATGTTCGTCTTGACCGAGCCGACGTAGCACTTGGCGCCGGGTCTGCGGCCGATGGACAGCGCGCGGCCGAGCGCGCCCGCCTCGATCGGGTCGCCGACCGGTGTCGATGTGCCGTGCGCCTCCATGTACTGCAGGCTGCCGGGTTCGACGCCCGCCTCGGCGCAGACACGCTCGATCAGCCTGACCTGGGCGTCGGGGTTCGGCACCGTGATGCCGTTGGTACGGCCGTCCTGGTTGACCCCGCTGCCCACGATCACCGCGTGGATCGGGTCGCCGTCGCGCAGGCTGTCCTCAAGGCGCTTGAGGGCGACCACGGCGACGCCCTCGGCGCGCACGTAGCCGTTGGCCGAGGCGTCGAAGGTGCGCGAGCGCCCCTCGGCGGACAGGAAGCCCCCCTTGGTCTCCGCGACGGTGTACTGCGGCGTCATGTGCAGCAGGGTGCCTCCGGCGAGCGCGAGGCTGGTCTCGCCCCTGCTCAGGCTCTGGCACGCCAGGTGCACGGCCACCAGCGACGAGCTGCAGGCCGTGTCGAGGGAGACACTGGGGCCGCGGAAGTCGAAGCAGTAGGAGATGCGGTTGGAGACCATCGTCATCATGGTCCCGGTGGCGGTGTGCGCCGCCAGGGTCTCGAAGCTCAGGTCGGCGAACTGCAGGATCTTGTAGTCCAGGGTGAAGGCCCCGACGAACACTCCGACGTCGGTCCCGGCCAGTTCACCGGGTTTCTGGCCGCCGTCCTCCAGCGCCTCCCAGGCCACCTCGAGCAGCTTGCGCTGCTGCGGGTCCATGTGGTCGGCCTCGCGGGGACTGATGCCGAAGAAGGCGGGGTCGAACTCGTCGAAGCCGTCGATGTAACCGCCCCTGCCGCCGACGAGCCTTCCCGGCTTCGTCTTGTCCCGGCTGCCGAGCGTCGCGACGTCGTAGCGGTCGGCGGGTGTCGGCGTGATGCAGTCCTTGCCCTCGATCAGGTTCTGCCAGAACGTACGGTGATCGGAGGCTCCTCCGGGGAATCTACACCCGATACCGATAATGGCGATCTTGTCACGGAGAGTAGCATTACTGAGGTCCGTCACGATTGATCCTTGTGTGATGGCGCTGTGCGCGAGCATGAGGGGAAAGCGGACAACAGTGGACGCGCCCGTACGGCGCGCGTTCCCGGCCTGGTCAGGCGGCCGGGCCACCGGCCTCCGGCGACGACACTGCGGGGCGTCGGCGCCAGGGGTGGGAGAAGGTGGCAAGGACTGCGTCCGTCCTGGGGAAGGACGCGGGGTCCGTCAGCCCTACGGCGACCGGTGTGCGGCCGGAACGCCATGTGAAGCTGCCGAACATGAGATCCCAGATCGACAGGTCGGAGCCGTAGTGACCGGCTTCCGACAGGTCGGTGCTGTGATGGAGACGGTGCTGCTCTGGACTCGCGAAGACGTAGTTGAGCCGGCCGATGCGGATGTCGGCGTTGACGTGTACGAAGTAGCCCTGCGCGACGACGAACAGGCCGACCGCGAAGACCGCCTCCTGGGAGAAGCCGGCCAGCGCCAGCGACAGCTGCACGATCCCTTGCTCGAACAGGACGTCGAAGGCGTGGTTGACGCCGTTGTTGGCGACGTTGACCTTCTCGGGGACGTGGTGGACACCGTGCAGGCGCCACAACAGGGGGCGGGTGTGCGCGAGCCGGTGGACCACGTAACTGGCCAGCGAGCCGACGAGAAGGGCCGTGGGGATCTCCGCCCACAGGGGGATCATCGGGACCCGGACCGCCAGGACGCCGACGAGGGTCGTCACCAGGAACTGCGCCACGCTGCTGGTGGCGAGCGTCAGCACGAGGTAGAGACCGTACCAGCCCCATTCGCGGCGGTCGGGATGCCAGCCACGCTCGTAGGGGACCACCCGTTCGAGCAGTGCGAGGTATGCGATCGTGCCGGCCAGGAAAAGAGCGCTGACCTGACCGAAATCCAGGTGGCGGCCTATGGCCACCACGGCTGTCGAAACGACGGCGACGAGAAGGACGGGGTAGGCGCAACGGCGCACGAGACGGCGCGCCGGAAACGTGAAACTGTTTAACCTTCGCCGCCGTTGCGACACTTGTTCGAACATAATACCCATGCCACGCATCCACCTAAAAAGACTCGAACGACCGCAAATCGGTCAAAGGAACGGCGGATACGGAAATCACGGCGGCGACCTCCGGCGGAACGGGAGAGCTCCCCCGAAGCCCGTCATCTTCACCCCCCCTCCCCCGAAGACGCTCTCGCTCATGACATCCCTCTATCAAGAGTCCGGACAACGTCACAGTACTCCAAAATGGCTTTGACCTGGGCAGATTTGGGCTGTCGACAATTTTCCCATGTTCGGACAATGCGGTAATTCATCCCCCATCGTTCGACATTCAGACGTAACCACAGGCACCAACCGGAATCAATATGACGCGGACCAGATTTTTTGCAGGCCACCCTCAACCCATAGAAGCAATGACAGAAACCCGGGTTTGCGGGCGCAGTTAATAATCTATTCTTTCAGTCCCAAATCGGATTTACGGACAACCCTTTCTGATTTTACATGAGCAAGTAATGGACATAAGGTGCATGCAGTGCAAACCATGTAAACCATTGGTTAACTTAATATTTCGCGCCAACCTTTGATGTGTATTCGTGGCGGCGGATAACCTCGTCCCGGATTTCCGAAAAAGTTTCGGCCGCGACACCCGCCGTTCCCCCTCCCGCACCCGGTGCGCCGCTCCGCGCGGAACGGCACGGAGCGGTACTGAGCGGCACTGAGCGGCACGGGTGGAGGGAACACCGTGGGGAACAGGGACGGACTCCGGAAGGCCAAAGTGAATCTGACCATGGGGCAACGCTCGAATGACCGTTCGTGGGGCACAGCGAGAAGATGAGCAGCGGACGGCCGGGTCCTGGCGCGACGACGGACGCCCGGGGCGCCCCGCGCGCCAGACCCTCCCTTCCGGATGCGACGGGCGGGATCCTGCTGACCGTCATGGTCGCGGCGCAGGTCGTGTCCGGTCTCGACTCCCGGCCCGCCCGGCTGACCGGTCTGATCGTGCTGTTGCTCACGGTCTGTGCCCTGGCCTTCGCCGCCGGGACGTACGGTCCGTTCAGGGCCTCTGCGGCCCTCTGCGCCGCGGCCGCGGCGGGATACGCCGCCGAGTGGGTCGGCGTCAGAACAGGGCTGCCGTTCGGCGGCTACGCCTACACCGACGTCCTTTGGCCGCAGCCGGGCGGGGTGCCCGTGATCGTGGCGCTCGCCTGGGGCGGCATGGGACTGGCCGCGCACGCGACGGCACTGGCCGCCACCACGGTTTCAAGGGGCGGCCGGGTCACACGGATCGTGCTCGGCGCCTGCGCGCTCACCGCCTGGGACCTGTTCCTCGACCCGCAGATGACGCGGCTCGGCCTGTGGACCTGGCATGTCCCCGGGCCCTACCGCGGTGTCCCGCTGAGCAACTTCGCCGGCTGGCTGCTGGTCTCGCTGCTGGTCATGGTCCTGATCGACGGAATCACCGCGGCAGGCGCCACGACGAGCGCGGGACTCGTGGGTCTCTACACCGTGATGGCCCTGATGGAGACGGTCGGCTTCGCGGTGGTCTTCACCCCGCCCGACCCCCTGGTGGCCGTCCTGGGAGGGGCCTGCATGGGGTGCTTCGCCGTGGCCGCCTGGTCGGGCGTCAGAAGAAGGAGCCGCGCGTGGCAGACGTGATCGTGGTGGGAGGCGGCGTCGGCGGGATGGTCTCCGCCCTTCTGCTGGCAGGGCGGGGCCACCGGGTGCGCCTGTACGAGCGGCTTGACCGCCTCGGCGGCAAGCTGGCCGAGCACCGGCGTGACGGCTTCGCCTTCTCCCTCGGCCCGTCGCTGCTGACCATGCCGCATCTGTTCGCCGGGCTCGGCCTCGACCTCGTCGAACCCCGGGAACTGTGCCGCTACCGCTTCGCCGACGGCTCGGTGCTGACGGCCCGCCGTGATCCCGGCGCCATGGCCGCGGAGGTCGACCGGCTCGCGCCCGGGGAGGGCCGAAACTGGCTGGCCTTCCACCGCTGGGGACGGACCTGTCTTGAGGCGTCGCACCGCACGTTCTTCGCGGGCCCGATCGACCGGCCGCCCGCGCAAGCACGACTGTCCGACCTGTTCGCGGTCGCGCCAGGCCGTACGCTCGACGGTCTGGCCAGGCGTTTCTTCACCGATCCCCGCCTGCGGCAGTACACGGGACGGTACGCGACCTACGCGGGGGCGAACCCCTACCGGGCTCCGGCGGCGCTGGGATGCGTCCCCGCCCTCGAACACGGGCAGGGAGGCTGGTACGTGCGTGGCGGCCTGCCCCGTCTGGCGGACGCCCTGCGGGCACGGCTTGAGGAGGCCGGGGTCGAGGTGACACTGCGCACCGGGGTCACCGACGTGCTCGCCGACTCGGAGCGGGTCCTGGGAGTGCGGCTCGCCTCGGGAGAACGCGAGCGGGCCGACGTGGTGATCGCCAACGTCGACGCGGCGGCGCTGTACGGGCGGCTCCTGCCTGACCGGCGGCGGCTGCGGCGGATCGCCAGGCTCGGCAGGTCGTCCTCGGCGTTCCTGCTGCTGGCCGGCGTCGAGGGCAGGACCGAAGGCCTGGCGCACCACTCGGTGGTCTTCTCAGCCGACTACCGGCGGGAGTTCGCCGACATCTTCGAGCGGCACAGGCCCGCGGAGGATCCGACCGTCTACGTCGGCTGCTCGGCCGTCGACGACTCGTCGCAGGCACCGGACGGCGCGGAGAACTGGGTGATGCTGGTCAACGTCCCCGCCCGTGATCCGCTGCGTTGGCCGATGTCGCCGCCCGCCTACCGGGACCTGGTTCTGGAACGCCTGGCCGCGCGTGGTCACGACCTGTCGGGAAGGCTGCGTTTCGTCGACCTGTTCACCCCCGCCGATCTGCGGGACCGTTACGGCGCATGGGGCGGGGCTATCTACGGCGGCGCCTACGACGGCCCGCTGGCGCCCTTCAGGCGTCCGGGCAACAGAGGGCCCAGACGTGGCCTCTACCTGGTCGGCGGTTCCGCGCATCCCGGCGGCGGGCTGCCGCTGGTGACGCTGGGCGGTCGCATCGTGGCCTCGCTCGTGGAGGAGGACTTCTCCCTGAAGCAGGACGCCCGCCGTCCGCGTATCCGGACGCGCCGATGAGGACTCCGATGAGGGCACTGACCGTGCTCCAGGCGGCGGCCGCGGTCACCGCCGCGGTGCGGCTCGCCCGCGGCCGTGACCGCCTGCCTCGGCTGAGTCCCACGACGACGGATACGCCGGTCTCCGTGGTCGTACCGGCCCGCGACGAGGAGGAGCGCATCGGTCCCTGCCTGAAGGCGCTCCTGGCCGATCCCGCGGTGGCCGAGGTCGTCGTCGTGGACGACGAGTCACGGGACGGCACCGCCGCCCTGGCGGCCGGGCTTGGCGCCAGGGTCGTCGCGGGCACGCCGCCGCCCCGTGGCTGGGTCGGCAAGCAGTGGGCGCTGCGGCAGGGGGTCACGGCCGCGGTCAACGACGTCGTGGTGACCCTCGACGCGGACACCAGGCCCGCCCCCGGCCTGGTCGGGGCGCTCACCGCCGCCCTGGCGCACCACGACCTGGTCAGCGCGGGTCCGCGCTTCGTCTGCGACGGGGTCGCCGAGCAGGCACTGCACGCCTCCTTCCTGGCGACGCTGGTCTACCGGTTCGGCCCGATCGGGCCGTCAACGCCACCGCCTCCCCACCGGGTCGTGGCCAACGGCCAGTGCATGGCCTTCCGCCGTACGGCGATGCTGGAGGCGGACGGGTTCGGCAGGGTGCGCGGGCACATGACCGACGACGTGGCGCTGGCCAGGCTCCTCGCGGCGGACGGCTGGGCGGTCGCCTTCCTGGACGCGGGCGGGCTGCTGGAGGTGGACATGCACGAGTCCGCCGCCGGGGTGTGGCGTGAGTGGGGCAGGTCGCTGCCGTTGCGCGACGTCACCGGGCCCGGCTGGCAGGTCGCCGACCTGGCGGTCGTCTGGCTGACGACCGCCCTGCCCGTCCTGCGGCTGCTCTCCGGCAGGCCGACCCGTCTCGATCTGGGACTGCTGGCCGCGCGGACACTGCTGGCCCGCGCGTTGCGCGGCAACTACGCCGTACCGGGGCCCGGCGTGCTGCTTTCTCCGCTGCTGGATCCGCTGACGGCCGTACGGCTGACGCAGGCGACGCTGCGCCCCGTGCGCTCGTGGCGGGGCCGCCGCTACCCCGCCGCCGAGATGGGCGCTCTCACGTACCGTCCGCCGCCCGGCCCGTGTGGGAGGACCGGGCGGCCTGTCCGAAACGAAGGCCGATGAGACACATCAGCGCCCCCGTCGCGGCCACCTGCCCGATCGGGGTGAAGAACAGCTGGAGGAGCGGCAGGCCGAAAACCGCGACCCTGGCCCCGACCGCGAAGGAACGCGCCGTCAGGGCGGCCAGGACCAGGACCACGACGCCCAGCAGGAAGGCCGGGGGGCAGATCACGGCGAAGCCGCCGACGAAGGTGAGGACGGACCGGCCGCCCCTGAATCCGGCGAACACCGGCCATGCGTGCCCGGCCATCGCGGCGGCCACCGCCAGGTACACCGGCACGACGCCGCCGCCGGCGACCACGCCGGTCCCCGTGGTGTGCGCGCCGCTCACCGCCAGGGCCAGCCCTGCGGCGAGCGTGCCCTTGAGGGTGTCGCCCGCGAAGACGGGTACGGCGGCCCGCCGGCCGAGACTTCGCATGACGTTCCAGAAGCCGGGGTTGCGGTCCCCCGCCTCGCGGGGATCGAAGCCGTGGGTCCGCCCGACCAGTACGGCGACCGGCACGGATCCCAGGAGGTAGCCGCCGATGAGAGCCACCAGCGCGCAGAGCGGTCCGGGAGTCATCGCCTCATTCCATCTCATCAGATATGCGGATCTGGGGGCTGTCGGTCACATGGCCTTCGACCGGCCTTCACTCACGGGCACCGACGGGCTGGTGTTCTGGCGGCTGCTCGGCACCGGCCGTGGCGCGTCGATGAGCCTGGGCGCGGACCTGCGCCGCTGGGCTCTGTTCGCGGTCTGGCGGCACGAGGCCGCCCTCGACGGCTTCCTCGCGACCTCCCCGATCGTGGCGCGCTGGCGCGGGCGGGCCGTGGAGGCATGGCAGGTACGGCTGAGGCCGCTGGCCTCGCGTGGGAGGTGGGGTGGCGTCGAACCGTTCGGCTCCGGCATACCGGAGGCGGGCGGAGACGACGCGGCGGGCGGCGGGCCGGTGGCCGTACTCACCCGGGCGTCGATCCGGCCGTCCCGGCTGGTGGCGTTCTACCGGTCCGTTCCCCGGGTCGACCGTCTCCTGCTGGGCCAGGACGGCTGTCTGGCCTGCGTCGGCGTCGGCGAGTGGCCGCTGGCCAGACAGGCGACGTTCTCGCTGTGGCGCGACACGGGCGCGGTACGGGACTTCGCCTACCGGGGACGGGCGCATCGGGAGGTGATCGAGCGAACCAGGGCACAGCGGTGGTACTCCGAGGAGTTGTTCGCCCGGTTCGCGCCGTACGCCAGTGAGGGGACCTGGAACGGCGCCGACCCCATCGCCTGAGGGGAGCGCCCGGCTCATCGAACGGACTCGGCGGCGGGCCAGTCCCCGGGGCGGCCGGTGACGCCGCCGTCCGCCAGGGCACGGGCGAGCACGCAGGCCCGTGCGATCGTCGCAGCCCCGGACGCGCCGTGCGCGACGACGACGGTGCCGCGCAGACCGAGCAGCGCCGCCCCGCCGTGGGTTTCGGGGTCATAGCGGCGGGTGACCTCACGCAACGCCTCGGAGGTGGCGATTCCCCCCTCCGCGACCAGGGTGAGCGCCGCGCGCACCGTCCCTTCGACGTTCTTGAGCACGATGTTGCCGGTGAACCCGTCGGTGACGATCACGTCCACGGTCCCGGCCAGCACATCGTGTCCCTCGACGTTGCCGTGGAAGCGCAGGGGCAGGCTGGACAGCAGCTCCCCCGCCCCACGGGTCACCCGGTTCCCCTTCCCGGGTTCCGAGCCGATCGACAGCAGGCCGACGGACGGGTCCGGCACGCCGAGGACCAGCCGGGCGTAGGAGGTGCCGAGCACCGCGAACTGGGCGACCATCTCCGGCACCGGATCGGCGGTCGCCCCGGCGTCGATCAACACGGTCGCGCCACCGGTCATCGAGGGCAGGGCGACGGCCAGGGCGGGCCTGAGCACGCCCGGCGCCCTGCCGATGCCCCGGACGGCGCACGCCACGACGGCCCCGGTCGGGCCCGAGGACACGAACGCCGAGGCGTCGCCCCGCCCGACCAGTTCACAGCCGATCCTCAGGCTTGAGGCGGCCTCGGTGGCCGCCGCGCCCGGCTCGTCCATCGGGATCACCTCCTCCGCGTGCACCACGCCGATCTCCCCGAGGGCGCCGTGGCGCGCCAGGTGCCGGCGGATCTCCCCGGATCTGCCGACGAGCACGACGGGGACGCCGTACTCGCGGCTGGCCACGACCGCGCCACCGACCGTCTCGGCTGGGCCGTGGTCTCCGCCCATGGCGTCGACGGCCACCGGATCAGGCATCGCGCCCTCCTTGGGGACTCCGGGTGACCACCCGGCGTTCGGCCCTGTCCGCCACACAGGCCGCGTACAGGTGCCGGGTGAAGACGGCCAGTCTGCGGCCCAGCGGCACGACCGCCCTGGCTCCGAGGACGTCGTGGCGGGCCGCCTCGATACGGCTGAGGATCTCGCCGTACAGCTCGTGGGCGGCGCGGACGCACGGCTGGGAGGAGGGGATCAGCAGGTCGATCCCCTCGGCCGCGCGTCTGTAGTGCTCACGAGCCCGCTCGGTCTCGAAGGCCAGCAGCTCGCGCAGGGCGCGGGTGGGGGTGGGCCACCCCAGGTCTGCGACCCGTACCCCGAACCTCTCCAGGTCCTCCAGCGGCAGGTAGACCCGGCCACGTCGCAGGTCCTCGGACACGTCACGCAGGAAGTTCGTCAGCTGGAAGGCGAACCCGAGCTGCCTGGCGGGTTCGCGGGCCCGTTCCACCATGCCGGGCAGCGCCTCCAGAACCGGCAGCATCATGGTGCCGACGACCGCCGCCGACCCCTCCATGTAGCCGAGCAGGTCGTCGTAGGTGGTGTAGCGGCTGACGGTCAGGTCGGCCCGCATCGAGGCGAGGAAGGACTCGATGTCGCCGTGGTCGATGCCGAACGAGCGCACGGTCTGCGCGAACGCCGGAAGCACCGGATCGTCCTGGGGGACACCCGCGAGGGCGCGGGCCGTACGTACGGCGAACCCGTCCAGCGCGGCCGCCCGGTCCCCGGTCATCGCGAAAGAGTCCACGATCTCGTCGGCACGGCGCGCGAAACCGTACAGGGCGTGTACGTGGGGACGTTTCCAGGCCGGCAGCAGCCGGGTCGCCAGGTAGTAGGAGCGGCCGTGGCGGGCGTTGAGTCTGCGGCAGAGTTCGTAGCTGGTGGTCAGCGTCACCGGAGGAGCCAGGGTCATCGGGGTGTCCTCAGGATGCGTTCCGCGGCCAGCCTGCCGGAGATCAGCACCGGCGGCACGCCGACGCCGGGGGCGGTGTGCATTCCAGCGAAGTGCAGGCCGGGGACACGGCCGGCCGCGCCCGCCGGTCTGAACCAGGCCGTCTGTGTGAGGCGGTGGTCCAGGGCGAAAGGGGTGCCCGCCGAGTGGCCGAGCCCGGCCCAGGCGGGCGGGTCGAAGGTCAGCCGGGAGTCCTGCGAAAGGTCGCCGTAGCCGAGGCCGGCCAGTCTGCCGAGCAGACGTTCGCGCAGGTACGGGGTCAGACGGGTCCAGTCTCCTTCGCCACGCAGGTTCGCGGTCGGCTCCAGCACGGTGAGTGTCGCGTGGCCCTCGGGGGCGGCGGAGGAGTCGGACTCGGGGTAGGTGACCAGCAGGCTGGGGTCGGGCTGTGGCCTGCCCGCGCGCAGGGCGGAGAAGCCGGAGTCCCAGTCGCTGCCGAAGTGCAGCGTGTGGTGAGCCTGGTCGGCCAGCCTCCGGTCGAGGCCGAAGTGCATGACCAGGCACGAGGGGGAGAAACGGGGGCGGCGCAGACGCCAGTCCTTCGCTTCGGGCGGCAGCAGCCCCTGATGGGCGCCGGGCAGGTCGCAGGCGACCACGACGTGCCGGGCGGGCAGGCGTTCGCCGGTGTCGAGCCGTACCGCGCGGACCCCGTCGTGGCCGGTCTCTACCCTGACGGCCCGCGTGCCGTACCTGATGTGTGCCCCGGCCTTCCGCGCCACGTCGGCCAGTGCCCGCGGGATGGCGTGCATGCCGCCGTCGGCGGGGAAGAAGACACCGCCGACGGTGTCCATGTGCGCGATCACGGCGTAGATGCCGAGGGCCTGACGAGGGGACAACCCCACGTACAGAGCCTGGAAGGTGTGCGCCCTGATCAGCCTGGGGTCGGTGAGGTGGGCCTTGACGAGCCGGTCGAGGCGTCGCAGACCCCCCAGAGAGGCCAGCCTCGCCAGGGCGAGAGGGCGCAGCAGGCTCCGCAACCGTGTCACGTCACGGTCGATGAAGTCGTGCCACTCCGCGGTGAAGAGCTCGCCGAGCCTCGCCCTGAAACGGAGATACCTGTCGGCCTCGGCCGCTCCGCACAGCTCGCGTACCCGTTCGGCCATGGCGTCCCGGCCGGCGACCACGTCCAGGTGGGAACCGTCGTGGAAACGCAGCCGGTAGTAGGGGTCCAGACGCCGCAGCGGCAGCAGGCTCTCCATGTCGTGCCCTGCCGCGGCGAAGACGTCGGCCAGCACCTGCGGCATGGTCAGCACGGAGGGACCTGTGTCGAAGCGGTAGCCGTCCAGGCTCACGGAGCCGCAGCAGCCTCCAGGCACGTCCCTGGCCTCGACGAGCGTGACGTCCCTGCCCGCCGCGGCCAGCCTGACCGTCGCCGCCAGGCCGCCGAGCCCGGCGCCGACGACCACGACCGGGCTCACGCCCGCCTCCGCGTCGCCAGGTCGGCCAGCTCGCCGAGCCCGCGCACGACCTCCGCCGGCAGGTCCGCCTCGTCCAGGGCCGCCCTGGCCAGGGATACCAGGTCCGTGATGCGTTCCTCGGCCGTCTCCAGGGCTCCCGTGGTGACGATCAGCCGTCGGGCCGCCGCGACGTCCGCCTCGTCGTGGACGTCGTCGAGCAGCGCGGCGTCGTACCGGCCCGCCCGCTCCCTGGCCGTCGCGGTGAGCCAGGTGTGTTTGCCCTGGCGCAGGTCCGCGCCGACGGGTTTGCCGGTGACCTCCGGGTCGCCGAAGACACCGAGCACGTCGTCGCGCAGCTGGAACGCCTCCCCGAGGGGCAGGGCGTAGGCGCTGAGCGGGGCGCGCCGCCTCGGGTCGCCGCCCGCGACGGCGTGGCCGAGGTGCAGGGGGCGCTCGATGGTGTACTTGGCCGACTTGTACGTCGCGACCCGAGCGGCCTCGACCGGGCTGCTCGCTCCCCCGGCGGCGTAGGCGAGGTCGAGATACTGGCCGCCGACGACCTCGGTCCTCATCCGGGTGAAGACCTCGAACGTGTCGGTGAGGTGGGGCCCGGCGCGCAGCAGCGCCGCGTCGGCCCAGGTGTAGGCGAGCATGCCGAACAGGGTCGCGGCCGACTCCCCGAAACGCCGCCCGTCCCCCCGCCAGCCCCGTCCGCCGTGGTGCTCGGCGAGCGCGAGGTGTACGGCGGGCCTCCCCCGCCGGGTCTCCGCCTCGTCCATCACGTCGTCGAGGATCAGCGCGCACGCGTGCACGAGCTCGACCGCGCAGCCCGCGGCGAGCACGGCCTCGTCCCCTGGTTCGCCGCCCGCCGCCCGGTGCCCCCAGTGGACGAAGGCGGGCCTGAGACGTTTGCCGCCCTGGCGGACGAAACCGAGCAGGGTGTGCCGTATTAAGTCGAGGTCCTCACCCAGGAAGGCCATCTCCGCTGTCTCCCGCTCCAGGAACTCGTCCAGGTAGCGGCTCATCCGCTCGCGAAGATGATCGGTTTCGCGGGTGACGGTGGCCATGGGCGTCGCTCCTCTGTCTTGTTGGGGGTAACTTCGCAGCCGCAACCGCATTCGGATGCGCCTACCGGAGAGCGAGCCGGAATGGGCCATGATCATCGCATTCCCTGACGATCCATCCCCGGGCTCCGTGCTAATAAATCACCCCATCACGCAAGAAGTCGCAAAAAAGGCCATAAAACGCCCTGGTGTGGTCAAGCGTGCTCCGGCACGTCCACGGGCCCGGCGGCCTGGGCGGACTCCAGGAACTGGACGGAGTCGAGGAAGAGGTCGTCGCCGCCCACGGTCTCGACGTCGGTGCCGTCGCACTCGACGCAGACGGAGCGCGGGACGAACGCCGCCGCGGTCTGGCCGCACCTGCGGCAGATGAGCTGGGCGGGGACGATGAGCAGCTCCACCTTCGCCCCCTCGGCCAGCGAGCCCTCCGCGACCTTGGCGAAGGCGTGGTTGATCTCCGGCTCCGTCACCCGGAGCAGGGCGCCCGCGTGCACCCTGGCCCGGCCCACCCTCCGGCCCTCCGCGCGTTCCTCGACCGCGATGAGGATCGCCTCCGCGACCCCGAACTCGTGCATGCCCGATTCCCTCGTTCCCGGTTTGTCCTGTTCCTCAGCGGCTTCCCGCCGCGCGGAGTGTCACGTCCCACCGTTCTCCGGGCGGCCGCCCCGGCGCCCGAGACGGGGCAGGACCCGGTAGACCACCCAGCCGGCTCCCGTCACCAGCGCCCTCGTCACCACCGTCGTCGCCGCTGTCGTCACCGCGGTCAGCGGCCGTCGCGGCAGTCCTCCTCCCATGGCGAAGCTCCTCACGCGATGGCCTCCTCATCCCCCGCCTGCGCGGGGTCGTCCGGGTGGTCGGGCAGGACCACGGGCGAAGAAAGCACCGCGTCACGGTGCCCCGGCTCACCGACCAGCGCGGGCCAGGTGTGCTCGTTGCGGCAGGCACGGGCGAACGGCCCGGCCCATTCGGGGGGATCGGCGAGCGAGACGAAGCCCCCGCCGTCCGTCTCGACGATCAGGTGCGCCGAAAGCAGCGACCGCCGCAGCGCGTACTCGCCCGAGACCCCCCGCCCGATCAGGAGCGCGGTGTTGCGCGCCACGACACGCAACCGGATGAGCCCGCACGGCCCGGCCAGGCGTTCGGCGCTCATCGTGAGGGCAGCGTCCAACGGCAGGTGCTCGCAGACCACCCGCCCCTCCGGTCCGCCGCGGGGGCCGCGGATCTGCTCGGTGAAGCGGTCCCCGGGGACGTTCACCTCCGTCGTCCGCTCCCCGCCGAGCAGTACGGCCAGCGGGAAGGACACTCCGATCTCGCGCTCGGTCGCCTCGTCGTAGGACAGGAAGGTCCCCTCCCCGGACTCCGGCCGGGTGCGCTCGACACCGCACCTCCTGAGGTGCAGGAAGCGCAGGCACAGGTGGACCGAGGCGTCCTGCGCCCGTTCGAGCAGGCACTCGGTCATGCTCCACGAGGTGCCCTCCTCCTCGGGACGTCCCGGCGGCACCAGCGTTCCCGGCCGCTCCCCCGGGGCCGCGGGCGATCGGTCCCGGTACAGCACGGCGTCGGCGACCCTGCGGGCGATCCGCGCGGGCACGCCGGAGGGGATCCCGTCTCCGGTCCACGCCGTCATGCCGCCTCCCGCCACCTCGCGCCCGTCGCCCGCCGATACCCCGTCGCCGCTGTGCCACCGTCCTGTGTCTCTGTCCTGTGTCTCTGTCCTGTCGCCGCCTGCCCTCAGCCCGTGCCCGGCGGGTTCACCCCGAGCGCTCGCTGGGTGAGTTCCCACAGCACGTGGTAGACCGTCGCCTGGGCCTCCTGGACTCGGTGCGCCGACGACGACGGGATGACGAAGAGATAGTCGAGCAGGCCGAGCCCGGCCATCCTGCCGCCCTGGTCCCCGGCCAGCCCGATGGTGAGCATGCCCTGGTGCGCGGCCTCCTCCAGGGCCCGCAGGACGTTGAAGGAGCCGCCGCTCGTGGACAGGCCGAGGGCGATGTCGCCGCGCCTTCCGAGCGTGGCCAGCTGACGCGCGAAGACGGCCTCGAAGCCCACGTCGTTCGAGAGCGCGGTGACCACGGCGACGTCGCCGGTCAGGCTGAGGGCGGGCAGCGACAGGCCGTAGGCCGGGTGCAGGAAGGCGGTCGCGACCTGCTGGGCGTCGGTGCTGCCGCCACCGTTGCCGAAGGCGAACAGCCTGCCTCCCGCGGCGAACCTGATGGCCATCTCCTGGGCGCACTCGGCCAGTTCGTCGCCCGCGACCTCGGCGACCTGCCAGCGCAGCCGTACGATCTCGGCCGCCTTCTCCTCGGCCGACCTGCGGGCCTCGGCCAGCGCCGCGGCGGAGTCGGATCGTGCGGGGGCGGCGATCCGCCGTCCCGGGGCGGGAAAGGGGTAGAGGGCGGGCACCGCCCCGGCGGCGGGATCCTCAAGCGTGCTCATCGCGCTCCCTCGCCCACGGGTCCCGCCTTCTCGAAGAACACGTGGACCAGTTCCCACAGCAGGTGGCAGAGGGTCACGTGGACCTCCTTGACCACGGCGGGGTCGTCGGAGTCGACCGTCAGCAGATGGTCGGCAACGCCCCGCCCGGCCGTGATCCCGCCGTCGCCCCCGGTGAGCGCGACGGTCAGCAGGCCCAGTTCCCCCGCCGTCTCCAGACCGCGCAGCACGTTCTCGCAGCGGCCGTCGCGGGAGATCCCCAGCGCCATGTCGGCCGGGTCCGCCCAGCGGCGCACCTGGTGGGCGAAGGCCTCGGCGAGGCCCTCCCTTCCGCTCACCCCGGTGACGGTCGCGCAGTCGTTGCTCAGCGCCAGCGCGGGAAGCGTCCGTCTGCCGACGATGACCGGGTGCATGAACTCGGCGGTGATGTGGGCCGCGTCCGTGCCGCAGCCGCCGTTGCCGAAGACGATCAGTTTTCCGCCCCTGCGGAACCGCGACGCCATCTCACGGCAGGCCAGGGCGACGCGTTCGGCGTCCGCCGCGAGTGCCCGGCCCGCGCGGTCGCGTCTGAGGAAGGCCGCGCCGACAGCCGGATGCATGGTCGATGTCACTGGCATGGGTGAACGCTCCGTTGTCCGCGGTAGTCGTCAGGCTACGACGCGTGTCCGAGACGCCGACACCTCCGGCGCTGCAAACCGGGGTAAAGGTCTGATCATGGGCATGCCGCCACCGGCCTCCCGCTCCCGAAGTCACACGTCGCAGATATACCCTATAAATCGGTAGGTAATATTGACATTATGGAGTCGGTCTGGTCGGGTGATGGCGTGGCGGGCGACAAGTCGGCGGTCCGGTGGAAGCGGGTCGGCACCGCGCGTGAGAGAACCACATGTGAGAGAACCGCGCACGGAGGACGGGCGCGGCCGCGGTCGGGCTCGCCCCACGAGGGGACGGGCCGGGGCACCGCCGCGAGACCCACGCCCGCGTGTACGGAGCACGAGCACCTGACGGCCCTGGGCGAGGCCGCCGCGGCGGTCATGGAGTCGGCTCCGGGGGTCGCCGCCTGCTGGCTGCGGGCCGCGCTGAACACCTTTCCCCCGGAACAGCGCGGCGGCCGGGAGCACACCCGGCTGCTCGGCCTGCTGGAACGCGCCCTCACCCTCTCCGGGGACCGGCGCCCGCCCTGACCCGCCCATGCCGTACGGCCGTGGCTCCCCGAACCCACCCTCTTGGTGATCGCGGGGGTTCCGGATATCTTCCTGGCATCGGGGCGGACGGGGACGGAGGCGGCGACGCCGTACGGCGCGGCCGCGTGGGCCCGCCCCGGCGGACGACCCCGGGCCGCCGTGGCCCGGGAGACCTCTGAACCACCGAGGACGGTGCAAGCATGACCTCGCTGCTGGCCATCAGCGACCTGCACATCGGATACCAGGAGAACCGGAGGATCGTCGAGGGGCTGCGGCCGGACTCCCCCTCCGACTGGCTGCTGGTCGCCGGGGACGTCTCCGAGGCGGTCGCCGACGTCGAGTGGGCACTGCGCCTGCTCTCCGAGCGCTTCGCGAAGGTCGTGTGGGCGCCGGGCAACCACGAGCTGTGGACCCATCCCAGCGACCCCGTCCAGCTGCGCGGCGAGGAACGCTACCGGCACCTGGTGAAGGTCTGCCAGAACCTGGGGGTGGTGACCCCCGAGGACCCCTACCCGGTGTGGGAGGGGCCCGGCGGGCCGGTGGCCGTCGCCCCGCTGTTCGTGCTCTACGACTACACCTTCCGGGTGCCCGGCGCGGCGACCGAGGAGGAGGCGCTGGCCCTGGCGTACGAGAAGGGGGTGGTGTGCACCGACGAGATGTTCCTGCACCCCGACCCGTACCCCTCCCGTGCCGCCTGGTGCCGGGCCAGGATCGCCGAGACCGAACGCAGGCTCGCCGGACGCCCCGAGGGCGTGCCCACCGTGCTCGTCAACCACTATCCGCTGGTCCGTGAGCCGACCAGGATCCTGCGGCACCAGGAGTTCGCGATCTGGTGCGGCACCGAGCTGACCGCCGACTGGCACCTGCGTTTCGACGCCGCCGCGGTCGTCTACGGCCATCTGCACATCCCCAGGACGACCTGGCACGACGGCGTGCGCTTCGAGGAGGTCTCCCTCGGCTATCCCCGTGAGTGGCGGCCCCGGCCGACCCCGCCCGGCAGGCCGCGCCTGATCCTGTCCTCCCCCGGGGCGGCCTCGTGATCGACAGGATTCTGCCGTCCTGGGTGGCGAGCGCCGAGGCCTTCGACGACCCGCCCGAGGCCACGCTGTTCCCCGAGGAGGAGGCCGTCATCGCCCGCGCGGTCGGCAAACGGCGGATCGAGTTCACCACCGCGCGCCACTGCGCCAGGCGGGCGCTGGCCGATCTCGGACTGCCGTCCGTGCCGATCCTGCCCGGCGAGCGCGGGGCACCCACGTGGCCCGGCGGGGTGACGGGCGCCATCACCCACTGCGCGGGCTACCGCGCCGCCGCCGTCTCTCTTGAGGCCCTGACCGTCGGCATCGACGCCGAGCCCCACGAGCCGCTCCCCGAGGACGTGCTCGGGGCCGTCTCCTCGGAGGGCGAACGCAAGGAGCTCGAACTGCTCGGCGGGGACGTGCACTGGGACCGGCTGCTGTTCAGCGCCAAGGAGAGCGTCTACAAGGCCTGGTACCCCCTGGCCCGGCGCTGGCTCGGCTTCGAGGAGGCCCACGTCACCTTCGACCCTTCGGGCGTCTTCAGCGCCCGCATCCTCGTCGAGGGCCCGCTGGTCGAGGGGCGCCCGCTGACGGGGTTCGACGGCCGGTGGCTGGTGTCCGGCGGCCTGCTGATGACGGCCATCGCACGCCCCCGCACGGCATGAGCCGCCTTTTCCTGATTTTTCAGGATTACGGTGCTGTCCCGTCGCCCGCCCTTCCAGGACGGGGTTCGTTCAGGGCTGGAAGCGGTAGCCCATGCCGGGTTCGGTGAGCAGGTGGACCGGGCGGGCCGGGTCGGGCTCCAGTTTCCTGCGGATCTGGGCCATGTACTGGCGCAGGTAGTGGGTCTCCCTGACGTAGGCGGCGCCCCAGACCTCGGTCAGCAGCTGGCGCTGGCTGATGAGCTTGCCCGGGTTGCGCAGCAGGATCTCCAGCAGCTGCCACTCGGTCGGCGTCAGCCGTACCCCTCCGGAGATCGTCTTGCCCGCCAGGTCGACCACGTGCGCGCCGACCTCGACGCGGGCGAGTTCAGCCTCGTGGACGGTGGTCCTGCGCGTGACGGCCCTGATGCGGGCCAGCAGTTCGTCGATGTTGAACGGCTTGGTGACGTAGTCGTCGGCCCCGGCGTCCAGGGCCTCGACCTTGTCCTGGTTGCCCGCCCGTCCGGACAGCACGATGATCGGCACCTTGGTCCAGCCGCGCAGCCCGTGGATGACGTCGATCCCGTCGATGTCCGGCAGCCCGAGGTCCAGGACGACGAGGTCGGGGTGCCAGTCGGCGGCCTCGCGCAGGGCGGCGCCGCCGCCGTCGGCGACCGCGACCTCGAAGTGCCTGGCCAGGAGGTTGATGCGCAGCGCGCGCAGGATCTGCGGTTCGTCGTCGACGACGAGGACGCGGGTCATGTCCGCTCCTCGGGGGCGATGGGCAGCTTCAGGATCATGGTGAGGCCTCCCCCTGGTGTCTCCTCCGGCGTGAGCGTCCCGCCCATCGCCTCGGCCAGCCCTCTGGAGAGGGCGAGGCCGAGGCCGACACCGGTGTGGTTGTCGCGGTCGCCCAGGCGCTGGAAGGGCATGAAGATCCGGTCGTGCGCCTCCCTCGGCACGCCGGGGCCCCGGTCGATGACGCGGACCTCGACGCTGTCGCCGTAGGAGCTGGCGGTGACCAGGACCTTGTGGTCTCCCGGGGTGTAACGCACCGCGTTGGACATCACGTTGACCAGGATCCGCTCGACCAGGGCCGGGTCGGCGACGACCTCGGGCAGGCCGGGCGGGATGTCGCCCTCGACACGCTCGCCGAGCGGCCCGAGGTCGTCGACGGAGCGCGGGACGACCTCCCCCACCGCGACGGGTTCGAGGGCCAGTCCGAGCACCCCCGCCTGCAGGCGGCTCATGTCGAGCAGGTTGGCGACCAGCCGGTCGAGCTTGACCAGCGACTCGTCCGCAGTGGCCAGCAGTTCCCGCCGGTCCGTCTCGCTCCAGTCGATCTCGGTGCTGCGCAGGCTGTCGACCGCGATCCTGGCCGAGGCCAGGGGGGTGCGCAGGTCGTGGCTGACGGCGGCGAGCAGCGCGGTGCGCATCCTGTCGGCCTCGGCCAGCGGCCCGGCCAGGTCCGCCTCACGCCGCAGCCGCTCCTGGCGCAGGGCGACGGCCGCCTCCGCGGCGAAGGCCTCCAGGACCCTGCGGTCGGCCGCGTCGAGCAGCCTGCCGCGCGCGGCGAGCACCAGGTCGCGGTCGATCACCACGTCGGTGTCGGCGGCGCCGGGGGTGGCGCAGGGCGGCCCTCCCGAGGTGGCCGCGATCCGCCACGCCGCGGGCTCGGAGCGGTCGTCGGGGGCGGGCTCGCCGGTGCGTTCGAGCAGCGTGACGGAGGTCAGCCCGAAGGTCTCACGCAGCCGCGCCAGCAGGGAAGCCAGCGCCGCCTCCCCTCTGAGCACGTGTCCCGCCAGGGTGGACAGCACCTCGGCGTCCGCGCTCGCCCTGGCCGCCTCCCTGGTCCGTCTGGCGGCCAGGTCGACCACCGCGCTGACCATGACGGCGACCAGCACGTAGACGCTGAGCGCGAAGATGTTCTCCGGGTCGGCGATGGTGAACCGGTCGACCGGCGGGGTGAAGTAGTAGTTGAGCAGCATGAACCCGGCGACGGCCGCGGTGACCGCGGGCCACATCCCTCCGGCGAGGGCGACGCAGACCACCATGAGCAGGAACATCAGGATCGCGCTCGACAGCTTCAGGCCGTCCCTGAGCGGGGCGAGCAGCGCGGTGATCGCCGGGATGCCCAGCAGCGCCATGACCCAGCCCGCGATCCTGCGTCCTCGGGTGAGCGCCGCCCTCGGCCGGTCGCGCCCGGCTCCTCTGCCCACCTCGCCGTGCGTGATCATGTGGACGTCGATGGAGCCGGACATGGCGGTGGTCGTGACCCCGACCCCCCGGGAGAAAAGCTGCGCGAAACGTCCCCTGCGGGAGGCGCCGAGCACGAGCTGGGTGGCGTTGACCCCACCGGCGAAGTCGAGCAGCGCGCGCGGGACGCTGTCGCCGACCACCTGGTGGTAGGTGCCGCCCAGGCTCTCCACCAGGGCGCGCTGGCGGGCCAGGTGCGCCGGGTCGGTGCCGTTCAGCCCGTCGGAACGGGTGACGTGGACGGCCAGCAGATCGGCGCCCTTGGTCCTGGCGGCGATCCTGGCGGCCCGCCGTACCAGGGTGTCGCCCTCGGGGCCGCCGGTCAGCGCGACCACGACGCGTTCGCGCGCCTCCCAGGTCCCGGCGATGCCGTGTTCGGCGCGGTAGCGGTCGAGCTGGTCGTCGACCTTGCCCGCGACCCACAGCAGCGCCAGCTCCCGCAGCGCGGTGAGGTTGCCGACCCTGAAGTAGTTCGACAGGGCCGCGTCCACCTTCTCCGGAAGGTAGATGTTGCCGTGGGCCATCCTGCGGCGCAGCGCGTCCGGCGCCATGTCCACCAGCTGTACGGCGTCGGCCTGCCGTACCACCTCGTCGGGGACGGTCTCGCGCTGCGGAACGCCGGTGATCTCCTGGACGACGTCGTTGAGCGACTCCAGGTGCTGGATGTTGACGGTGGAGATGACGTCGATCCCCGCGTCCAGGATCTCCTCGACGTCCTGCCAGCGCTTGGCGTTGCGCGAGCCGGGCACGTTGGTGTGCGCCAGCTCGTCGATCAGCGCCAGTTTCGGTTTGCGGGCGATGACGGCGTCCACGTCCAGCTCGGTGAAGCTCACCCCCCGGTGGACCAGAGTCGCGCGGGGGACGGTCTCAAGGCCGTCGAGCAGCGCCGCGGTGCGGGGCCGGTCGTGGGTCTCGACGAGCCCCACGACCACGTCCGTGCCGCGTCCCAGGCGCCGGTGCCCCTCGTCGAGCATCGCGTAGGTCTTGCCGACGCCGGGGGCCGCGCCCAGGTAGATCCGCAGTTTCCCGCGCGCCCCGTTCATCGCCCGCTCATCTCCTCTCGCCTCTTCCTACGATCATCCCCTGTCGAGGGCGAGGTTGAGTTCCAGGACGTCGACCGCCGCCTCGCCCATGAAGCCCAGGGGCCTGCCGGTCGTGTGCTCCCTGATCAGTTCCCTGACCCGCGCCACGCCCAGGCCGCGTTCCCTGGCCACCCGGGGGGCCTGGAGTTCGGCGTAGGCCACGGAGATGTGCGGGTCGAGCCCTGAGCCGCTCGCGGTGACGGCGTCGGCGGGCACGACCGCGATCCCCGTGCCGCGGACCGGGACCGTACGGCCCGCCGACAGGTCCTCCCCCGGCTTGGCGCAGGTGACCCTGACGCCCTGGTAGGCGGTGAGGAACGGCGTGACGGGGCAGGCCTGGTTGGCGCTGACCACCCGCTGGGGGGTGCCGGTCGCGGGGAAGACCTTCAGCACCGCGCCGACCCCGTCCGGCGTGCAGTACGGCCTGCCGCCGCTGACGCCCTCCAGCTCCCCGACCGCCCTGGAGCGGGCGCAGACCCGCGTCAGCAGGGACGGCCTACCGGCGTCACCCGGTACGGGGAGGACGTCCAGGACGTCCTCGGGGCCCAGGTTGCTCGCGCCGCTGGCCAGCGGGTCGTAGCCGTCGCCCGCGGCGGAGGGGCGGCTCTGGAAGTACCTCCTGACGGGAGTCCCGTCCGCGTCGGTGAAGCTCTGGCCGATCAGCTCGCTGCCGACGTCGTGGCCGTCCTTCTGGACGGGGGATCCGTCGGCCTGGTGGCCGAACACGGCCTGGGCGACTCCGGTGACGAGAAGGGGGTAGGCCAGCCCGAGGAGCAGGGTGAGGACGAGCAGCGCGCGCAGCGCGGCGAGGTGACGGCTGAGCCAGCCGGGCAGGCGTTCCATTTAAGACATCCCTGGAAGGAACTGGATGAGCAGGTCGATGACTTTGATTCCGGCGAACGGCGCGACGACGCCGCCGAGGCCGTAGACGCACAGGTTGCGGCTGAGCAGCCTGGAGGCGCTGGCCGGGCGGTAGCGCACCCCGCGCAGGGCCAGCGGGATGAGCGCGACGATGACGATCGCGTTGAACACCACCGCCGACAGGATCGCCGACTGCGGGCCGGCCAGCCGCATGACGTTGAGCGCGTCCAGGCCCGGGTAGACGGCGGCGAACATCGCCGGGATGATCGCGAAGTACTTGGCGACGTCGTTGGCGATGGAGAAGGTGGTCAGCGCGCCCCGGGTGATGAGCAGCTGCTTGCCGATCTCCACGATCTCGATGAGCTTGGTGGGGTTGGAGTCCAGGTCGACCATGTTCCCGGCCTCCTTGGCGGCGGAGGTGCCGGTGTTCATGGCCACCCCGACGTCGGCCTGGGCGAGGGCGGGGGCGTCGTTGGTGCCGTCGCCGGTCATCGCGACCAGCCGCCCGCCCTGCTGTTCCTTGCGGATCAGCGCGAGTTTGTCCTCCGGGGTGGCCTCGGCCAGGAAGTCGTCGACCCCGGCCTCGTCGGCGATGGCCCTGGCGGTCAGCGGGTTGTCGCCGGTGATCATGACGGTGCGGATGCCCATCCTGCGCATCTCGTCGAACCGTTCGCGCATGCCCTGTTTGACGACGTCCTTGAGGTGGATCACGCCGAGCACCCTGGCGGTGCCACCGGGGCCGCCCGTGATCTCGCCGACGACCAGCGGGGTGCCTCCGGAGGCGGAGACGGCGTCCACGATCGCGCCGACCTCGCCGGTCGGGTGGCCACCGTGGTCGCGCACCCACTTCATCACCGCGGTCGCCGCGCCCTTGCGGACCTGGCGGCCGTCCACCCCGACCCCGGACATGCGGGTCTGGGCGGTGAAGGGCACCCACTCGGCGTGGGCCAGCTCACCGGGGGCGCGTTCACGCAGGCCGTAGGCCTGTTTGGCGAACACGACGATGGAGCGGCCCTCCGGGGTCTCGTCGGCGAGGCTGGACAGCTGGGCCGCCTCGGCCAGTTCCTCGGCGGAGACGCCGGGCGCCGGGACGAACTCGGCGGCCTGCCGGTTGCCGAGCGTGATGGTGCCGGTCTTGTCCAGCAGCAGCGTGGAGACGTCCCCCGCGGCCTCGACCGCGCGGCCGCTCATGGCCAGCACGTTGCGCTGCACGAGCCGGTCCATGCCCGCGATGCCGATCGCCGACAGCAGGGCGCCGATCGTGGTGGGGATGAGGCAGACCAGCAGGGCCGCGAGCACGATCCCGCTGACGCCGTCGGCGGTCAGGGCGAGCGAGTCGGGGACCCCGGGGTTGACGGCCTTGGAGTAGATGGCCAGGGGCTGCATGGTGACGGTCGCGGTCAGGAAGATGACGGTCAGCGCGGCCAGCAGGATGTTGAGGGCGATCTCGTTGGGGGTCTTCTGCCGGTCGGCGCCCTCGACCAGGGCGATCATCCGGTCGATGAAGCTCTCCCCGGGCTTCTGGGTGATCCGTACGACGATCCGGTCGGAGAGGACCTTGGTGCCGCCGGTGACGGCGGAGCGGTCGCCGCCGGACTCGCGGATGACGGGCGCTGACTCGCCGGTGATGGCCGACTCGTCCACGCTGGCGATGCCCTCGACCACGTCACCGTCGCCGGGGATGATCTCCCCCGCCTCGACGACCACATGGTCGCCCTGCCGCAGTTCGGGCGCGCCGACCTGGTCGTAGGAGGGCTCCTCGGAGCCGGGCCGCCAGTCCCTGAGCCTGCGGGCGACGGTGTCGCGCTTGGCGGCGCGCAGTGTGGCGGCCTGCGCCTTGCCCCGGCCCTCGGCCACGGCCTCGGCGAGGTTGGCGAAGAGCACGGTCAGCCAGAGCCAGACCACGACGGCCCAGGCGAAGAACGAGGGGTCGAGGATCGCGAGGGCGGTGGTGAAGACCGCGCCGACCTCGACGACGAACATGACGGGGTTGCGCCACAGCGTGGCCGGGTTGAGCTTCGTGAACGCGGCGGGAAGGGAGGTGATCAGCTGGGCGGGGTCGAGCAGGCCGCCGCCGACCCGGCTCTCCTTGCGCGGGCTCCCCGGGGCCGGGGCCTGGAGCGTTGGGGTGGACACGTCTACCGGATTCCTTCTGCGAGCGGGCCGAGCGCCAGGGCGGGGAGGAAGGTCAGCGCGACCAGGACGACCGTCACTCCGACGACCATGCCGACGAACTGCGGCCGGTGGGTCGGCAGCGTGCCCGCCGAGACCGGAACCGGGTCCTGGCGGGCCAGGGAGCCGGCCAGGGCCAGCACGAACACGATCGGCAGGAACCGGCCGAACGCCATGCACAGCCCGAGCGCGGTGTCGTACCACGGCGTGCTGACGGTCAGGCCGCCGAAGGCCGAGCCGTTGTTGTTCGAGGCGCTGGTGAAGGCGTAGAGCACCTCCGACAGGCCGTGCGGCCCGCCGTTGAGCATGCTCGCGCGCTGTTCGGACGAGCCCATCGCCAGCGCGGTGCCGACGAGCACCAGGACGGGGGTGACCAGGAAGTACATCGAGGCGAGTTTGATCTCGCGGGCGCCGATCCGCTTGCCCAGGTACTCGGGGGTGCGGCCGACCATCAGCCCGGCGACGAACACCGTGATCACGGCCAGTACCAGCATGCCGTACAGACCGGAGCCGACGCCGCCGGGCGCGACCTCGCCCAGCATCATGTTGACCATCGTGACCATGCCGCCGAGCGCGGTGTAGGAGTCGTGGAAGGAGTTGACGGCGCCGGTCGAGGTGAGCGTGGTGGCCGCGGCGAAGGTCGCGGAGTTCGCGACGCCGAAGCGCACCTCCTTGCCCTCGGTCGCGGCACCGACAGCCTGCGGGACGGTGCCGTTGTGGGCCAGTTCCAGGCCGGTCAGCACCGCGACGCTGACGACGGCGAGGGTGGCCATGATCGCGACGATCGCGTATCCCTGCCGCCGGTCGCCGACCAGGCGGCCGAAGGTGCGCGGCAGCGCGAACGGGATCAGCAGGATCGCGAAGATCTCCACCCAGTTCGTCCAGCCGGTGGCGTTCTCGAAGGGGTGGGAGGAGTTGGCGTTGTAGAAACCGCCGCCGTTGGTGCCGAGTTCCTTGATGATCTCCTGGCTGGCGACCGGGCCACCGGTGATCGCCTGGGTGCCGCCGGTCAGGGTGGTCACCTCGTACGGCGCGGCGAGGTTCTGCACCAGGCCGCCCGCGACCAGCACGAGCGCCCCGACGAAGGCGATCGGCAGCAGGATGCGGACCGAGCCGCGTACGAGATCGACCCAGAAGTTGCCCAGTTCCTCGCTCCGGCCGCGGGCGAAGCCGCGGACCAGGGCGATCGCCACGGCCATGCCGACCGCGGCCGAGACGAAGTTCTGCACCGCGAGCCCGGCCATCTGCACCAGGTGTCCCATGGTGGACTCGCCGGAGTAGGCCTGCCAGTTGGTGTTGGTGACGAAGCTGACCGCGGTGTTCCAGGCGACGTGGCCGGTGACCGGGGGCATGCCCAGGCTCAGCGGCAGCCGTTCCTGCAGGCGCTGCAGGCCGTACAGCAGCAGGACCGAGACCGCGGAGAAGGCGAGCACGGCGCGGGCGTAGGCGCTCCAGCGCTGCCCGGCCTCGGGACGGACCCCGGCCAGCCGGTAGATCACCCGCTCGGCGGCCAGGTGCCCGGGGGCGGTGTAGACGCGGTACATGTAGTCGCCGAGCGGGCGGTGGACCACCGCGAGGGCGACGATCAGGGAGGCGATGAACACGATCCCCGACAGGGCCGGTGACATCAGAAGCGCTCCGGGAACAACAGGGCGGCGACCATGAGGGCCGCCAGCACGACGGCCACGACCAGGCCGATGGCGTTGACGGCGCTCACAGCCGTTCCACCGCCTTGACGACGAGCCCGAGGACCGCGAAGATCGCGATCGTCAGGGCGACGAAGATGACGTCGGCCATCCTCACTCCTTGTTGGCGCATACGTTCCCGGCCGCCGTTTGGCGGCCATGCGACAAGGAAATCGCGGGATTTATGGGTTTTTGCGCGCCTTGATGGGTTCCATACGCCTTCGCACCGTTTATTGACGCGTTCCCTACGCCCCGCCGGTCTCCGGCTCCGCCAGGCCGACGCGGTAGGCGTAGGTGACGGCGTGGACCCGGTCGCGCAGCCGGGCCTTGGCGAACAGGTTGTTGATGTGCGTCTTGACGGTGGCCTCGCCGATGAACAGGACGGCGGCGATCTCGGCGTTCGACAGTCCCCTGGCGATGAGGCGCAGCACCTCCGCCTCACGCGGGGTCAGCCCGTCGGGCAGCGGCCCCCGCCCCCGCCGCTCCTGCCGCTCCCGCTCCGCAGGCCGGGTACGGCCCGGCGGCGGGGACGGCTCCCCCATCACGGCGTTGAGCAGGCGGCGCTGCACGCCGGGGTCGAGCTGGGCGTCGCCGTTGACGACCGCCGCGACGGCCCTGCCGATCTCCTCCGCGCCCGCGCTCTTGGTGAGGAAGCCGCGCGCCCCGGCGCGCAGCGCGGCGAAGACCGACTCGTCGTCCGCGTAGGTGGTCAGCACCACGACCTGGGTCGCGGGGAAGGCGGCACGGATCTCCCGGGTCGCCTCGACCCCGTCCATCCTCGGCATCCGCAGGTCCATCAGCACCACGTCGGGACGCAGTTCCGCGACCAGCCGCAGTGCCTCCAGCCCGTCCCCGGCCGAGCCGACCACCTCGACGTCCGGCAGCAGGCCGAGCAGCAGGACCAGCCCCTCGCGGACCACGGCCTGGTCGTCGGCCACCAGCACCCGGGCGCTCACGCGGGCACCCGCAGCCGGACCAGGAAGATCCCCTCCCGCTCCCCCGACTCCAGCGTCCCGCCGAGAAGCTCGGCCCGTTCCCGCATGCCCACGATCCCGTATCCTCCCCCGGGCGTCCCCGGGGAGTCCGCCAGGGGGTTGGTGACCTCCAGTTCGCACGAGCCGCCGTGGAAGCCGAGCCGTACGGTCGCCGGGGAGCCGGGCGCGTGCCGGCGCACGTTGGTGACCGCCTCCTGGGCGGTGCGGATCACCGCCAGCTCGGTCTCCGGTGGCAGCCGCCGCTGCCTGCCCGACGTCAGCAGGGCGCACTCCTGCCCGGTCGCGGCGTGGAACTCCTCGGCCAGCCTCCGCAGCGCCTCGGGCAGCGGCGGCTGGTTCTCCCGCAGCGCGGACACGGCCCTTCGTGCCTCCTCAAGCCCGTTCCTGGCCAGGTCACCGGCGCGCTCGACCCGCTCCAGGGCCTCTCCCGGCCGGTCGGCGCGCAGCAGCATCCTGGCCCCCTCCAGGTGCACGATCTGCGCCGACAGGCTGTGGGCGAGGATGTCGTGTATCTCCCTGGCGATACGGGCGCGCTCGGCGAGCACCGCCTCCCGCTCCTGCGCGCTCCTGGCGGCCCTGCGCTCCCTGATCGAGTAGGCGATCATGAAGACCATGCAGAGGCTGAAGGCCAGGCTGAGGTCCCGCTCCAGGGCGCCGGTCACCGCCCCGGCCACCAGCAGCCCGCCCAGCGCGAGCCCTCCGATCGGCAGCGAGCGGGCGAGGGGATACCTGACCGCGGCGGTCCCCACGCCGAAGAGCAGGACCGCGACGGCCGGTCCGTCGACGGCCACCATCTCCAGCCAGAGCGCGAGCAGCACCGCCAGGCCGAGGGCCACGACCTTGACCGGCACCCCGAGGAGCGGCATGCGCGGCGAGGGCCCGGTCGCCGACGGCAGGATCGCCACGGCGAGGAACCCGGCGACGGCGAAGGCCAGGAGCGTGACCGCGAGCCTCTCCCCCGACAGGCCGAACCCGGCCCCGGCACCCGCCTGCGCGATCAGGAACAACACGATCACCCCGGCCCGCAGGACAACGGGGGCGATCGTGGTGTCCCTGAGTCGCGTCGTCACGCCACGGACGTTACCGATCCCGCCCGGCCGGCTGCGAGGCGGGCACCCACGCCGGTACGGCCTCGCCGAGCATCCGCCCCCTCCTGGCGACCAGGACGGCCTGGGCCGCGACGGTCAGGCCCGCGAAGACGAGGGCGGCGGCCGGCCGGTAGGTGAGGCCGAGCGCGCCGCCCGCGGCGAACAGGGCCAGGCGGGCGGCGAAGGAGACCACCCAGGCCGCCAGGGTCCATGCGGTGCCCCTGGCCCAGGCGACCCCGTCGGCCTCCCGCCACACCCGCACGGTCCAGGCGCGCAGGGCGCCGAAGGCGACGGCCATGACCGCCTCGACGGCGATCACGGCGACGCCGAGGACGGACGGGCTCTCCTCCAGGAGGCCGCCGCCGTACACCCCGGCCCCCGTCAGGATGAGGCCGAAGACCAGCAGGCCGCGTCCCGCGGCGGGCCGGGTCCGCATCTGGCGGTAGACGACGAGGGCGAGGACGACGAGGGAGAAGACGGCGATCTGCAGCGAATCCATGTCACCGACGGTAGGGACGGTGGTCCCGGCGCGGATCGGAGCACGGGTGGAGACAGGAGAACTCCACCCGTGAGTGGAGACGCGGGTCGTGTGGCCCCGATGTCAGGGGAGGCCCACTTTCAGGACAGTTGTCGGCGTCTGAACCGTTGCGGACACTCTGATGGTCGCCGCACGCCGGACGGGGGGACCGATCCGGCGGGCGTTCACCGGGGCCCGTGACGCGGAAAACCGTTTGACGGGGGTTTTAGCCTTTACGGGCCCTTCTGCGAGGACAGTGCTGAACCCAGTAAGGAGTGTGCTGCCTGCTGATGCCCCCCGATACCGTCGCCTCAGCGCGAGAATCCGGTACCACCCGTTCCCCTCTCCCCCACCCCCGCCGCGCCAGGATCTCGTCACTGTGGCGGTTGCGGCCCTACCTCCGTCCCTACACGACCCGGCTGATCGTCATCTGGCTGGCCGCCCTGGCCGGGGTCGGGATCGGCATCGTCATCCCGCTGATCGGCAGGGAGGTCATCGACGGCCCCGTCGCCAGCGGTGAGACCGGCGCGCTGCTCCCGCTGTTCCTGCTCGCGCTGGCCCTCGGCGCGGGTGAGGCGCTGCTGGTCCTGCTGCGCAGGTGGATGCTCGGCGAGGCCGTCCTCGGCGTGGAGACCAGCATCCGCGACGACCTCTACGCCCACCTCCAGCGGCTGCCGATGGGCTTCCACGGCTCCTGGCAGTCCGGGCAGCTGTTGTCCCGCGCGACGACCGACCTGTCGGCGATCCGGCGCTTCCTCGGCTTCGGCATGCTCTTCCTCGTCCTGATCAGCGTCCAGATCGTGACGGTCACGGGCCTGCTGCTGAACATGTACTGGCCGCTCGGCCTGCTGGTCGCCGCCTCGGCGTTGCCGATCGCCCTCATCTCGCTGCGTTTCGAGCGGGGGTACGTCGACGCCTCACGCCGAGTCCAGGACCAGCAGGGCGACCTGGCCACCCTGGTCGAGGAGTCCGCGGCGGGCATCCGCACGATCAAGGCCTTCGGGCGGGGGCCGTACGTCGGCGGCGTCTTCGGCGACGCGGCGCTGAAGATCTACCGCACCGCGATGGAGAAGGTGGGCCTGTCCTCCCGCTTCTTCACCTTCCTTGAGGTCGTCCCCAACGTCACCCTCGCCGTGGTGCTGCTGACCGGTGCGCTCGCGGTCGGCACGGGAGCGCTGACCCTGGGCACGATGGTGGCCTTCACCACGCTGATGCTGCAGCTGGTGTGGCCCATCTCCGCGCTCGGCTTCATCCTGGTGATGGGCCAGGAGGCGATGACCGCGGCCGACCGGGTGATGGAGGTCCTGGACACCGAGCCCGCCATCGTCGGCGGCACGGACGCGGTCGAACGGCCCCGCGGGCACCTGCGCTTCGAGGGGGTCGGCTTCACCTTCCCCGGCGCGGACAGGCCGGTGCTGCGCGACGTCTGGCTGGACGTCCGTCCCGGGGAGACGGTGGCGGTCGTCGGCGCGACGGGGTCGGGCAAGACCACGCTGACCTCGCTGGTGCCCCGTCTGCACGACGTCACCGAGGGCCGGGTCACCCTCGACGGCCACGACGTGCGGGACCTGTCCCTGACCGCGCTCCGCACCATGGTCGCCACCGCCTTCGAGGAGCCGACGCTGTTCTCGATGAGCGTCAGGGAGAACCTCACACTGGGACGGCACGACGCCACCGAGGAGGAGATGGCGGCGGCCGTCGAGATCGCCCAGGCCGGGTTCGTCCACGACCTGCCGTGGGGGCTGGAGACCAGGATCGGTGAGCAGGGCATGTCGCTGTCCGGTGGCCAGCGTCAGCGCCTGGCCCTGGCCCGCGCCGTGCTGGCCAGGCCGAAGGTCCTCGTCCTCGACGACACCCTCTCCGCCCTGGACGTCGAGACCGAGGCCCTGGTCGAGGAGGCGCTCAGGCGGGTGCTGCGGGACGCGACCGGGATCGTCGTCGCGCACCGCGCCTCGACGGTGCTGCTCGCCGACCGGGTCGCCCTGCTGCTCGACGGCACGATCACCCACGTCGGCCCGCACCACGAGCTGATGGCGACCGTTCCCGAGTACCGCGAGCTGCTGTCGGCGGCCCTCGACGAGCCGCTGGACGAACAGGAGGCGCTGCTGTGAGCGGGACCACGAAGGAGAACCAGAAGACGGAGACGACCGGCGAGAGCCCGGGCTGGCGGGGCGTCGCCGCGGAGAACCAGGACGAGCTGTCCGAGCGGGCCTCCTTCCTGCTGCGCGCCCGGTCGCGACGGCTGCTGGCCGAGCTGCTGCGGCCGTACCGGCGGGAGATCGCGGTGCTCGTCGCGGTCATCGTGGTCTGCAACGGGGCCTCGCTGGCCATCCCGTTCCTGGTCAAGGTTGGCATCGACTCGGGCATCCCGCCGATGACCTCGGGACAGGGACCGGGCACGCTCGTCGCGGTGGTCATGGCGGTGCTGGTGGCCGCGGCGCTCCAGGCGGCGACCCGGCAGGTGTTCCTCAGGCGCTCCGGCCGTATCGGCCAGGACGTCCTGCTCGAACTGCGGCGGCGGGTCTTCGCCCACTTCCAGCGGCTGTCGCTGTCCTTCCACGAGGACTACACCTCCGGCCGGGTCGTCTCCCGGCTCACCTCCGACATCGACGCCATCTACGAGATGCTCGAATCCGGCTTCGACGGGCTCGTCACCGCGGTGCTGACCCTGACCGGGACCGCCGTCCTGCTGCTCGTCCTCGACGTACGGCTCGGCCTGGTCGCCCTGCTCCCGCTGCCGGTGCTGCTGCTGTTCACCCGCTGGTTCCGGCGGCAGTCGAGCATCGCCTACCGCAGGACACGGGAGACGGTCGCGCTGCTGATCGTCCACTTCGTGGAGTCGATGGCCGGTGTCAGGGCGGTCCAGGCCTTCCGCAGGGAGCCGCGCAACCAGGAGATCTTCGGCCGGCTCAACGTCGACTACCGCGACGCCAACATCCAGGGCATGCGCCTGATCTCGATCTTCGCACCGGTCGTCAAACTGATCGGGAACGTCACGATCGCCGCGATCCTGCTCTACGGCGGGTGGCTGGCGCTCGGCGGCCACGTCACGGTCGGCGTGCTGGCCGCGTTCCTGCTCTACCTGCGTCAGTTCTACGAGCCGATGCAGGAGATCAGCCAGTTCTACAACGCCTTCCAGTCGGCGGGCGCGGCGCTGGAGAAGCTCTCCGGCGTGCTGGAGGAGAGACCCGACGTCGCCGAGCCGCGTGACCCCGTGCCGCTGGTACGGCCACGCGGTGGTGTCCGGTTCGAGGCGGTCGAGTTCTCCTACCTCGACGGGACCCCCGTACTGCCCAGGATGGACCTGACGATTCCCGCCGGGCAGAGTGTGGCGCTGGTCGGCACGACGGGGGCGGGCAAGACCACCCTGGCCAAGCTCGTGGCCAGGTTCTACGACCCGGTCGCCGGGCGTGTGCTGCTGGACGGGGTCGATCTGCGCGACCTGGACGACGAGACGCTGCGCGCGGCGGTGGTCCTGGTGACGCAGGAGAACTTCCTGTTCACCGGGTCGGTCGCGGACAACATCAGGTTCGGCAGGCCGGAGGCGTCCGCGGCCGAGGTCGTCGAGGCCGCCAAGGCGGTCGGCGCCCACGGCTTCGTCTCCGCGCTCGCCGACGGCTACGACACCCAGGTCGGCAAGCACGGCGGACGGCTCTCCGCGGGACAGCGGCAACTCGTCGCCTTCGCCAGGGCCTTCCTCGCCGACCCGGCGGTGCTGATCCTCGACGAGGCGACCTCAAGTCTCGACGTACCGGGGGAACGGCTGGTGCAGCGGGCGATGCGCACGATCCTCGCCGACCGGACCGCCCTGATCATCGCGCACCGCCTCTCGACCGTCGAGATCGCCGACCGGGTCCTGGTCATGGAGGGCGGCGAGATCGTCGAGGACGGGCCGCCCGATCGGCTCGTCCGGGACGCGGGCCGGTTCGCGGACCTGCACCGGGCCTGGCGCGAGAGCGTCTCCGACCTGCCGGGCAGGCTTCCCGGATAACGGCGGGGGCGGTGGCCCGGACCCTCACAGGTCCGGGCCACCGCCGGGTGCTCGCTCTCCGGTTTCTTGGGGTGTTCCCGCTAGAAGGAGATGCTCCAGGAGTTGACCACTCCGGTGTCTCCCTGGAAGTAGTCGCCGACCATGAGCGACCAGGTGCCGTTGCCGAGCCTGGAGGGGTTGCTCACGGTGAAGGTGACCGGCCCGTCGTAGGGGGTGCAGGCCTCGTAGCCCTCGTACTTCAGCACCCGGGCGGACCCGTTCGGCTGGTACAGGGTGATGCGCACGTCCTGCGAGCAGGTGTGCTGGATGTCGGCCGTGACGGTGAACGTGCTTTCGGGTTCCCCGTCGAGGGCGACGTCGATGTCGGTGTAGTCCTGGTAGCCGTCGTTGATCTCGAAGGGCGTGTCGTTGGTGAAGGTGCGCCCGCCGCCGGTCCCGCCGACGGTGAGGGTGAAGACGGCCGAGCGGTTGGCGCTCGTCCCGTTGCCGTTGAGGCTGATGGAGTAGGTGCCCGCCGGGGTCGCGGACGAGGTGGTGATGCTGACCGAGGAGCTCTGCCCGCTGGTGATGGTCGCCGGGCTGAAGCTCACGTTCGCGCCGGAGGGCACGCCGCCGGCGTTGAGCGAGACCGACTGGGCGTTGCCCGAGGTGACCTGGGTGCTCAGCGTCGCCGAGGCCGATTCACCGGCCTGGACCGTGGCCGAGGACGGGCTGACCGAGACCGAGAAGTCGTCGGTCGGGGGTGGGGTGTCGCCGCCGACGGCGCCCTTCCAGACCGCGTACGCTGCGGCGTCGGCCGCCCGGTCGAGGATGGTGTCGTTGATGTTGCTGGTGGTGTCACAGGAGGAGTGGTAGCAGGAGTCGTACGCCCTGCCCGACGTACCTCCCCACTTGGTGGCCTGGGCCGAGGTCTTGATGTCGCTGGCACCCGCGGCCACACCGGAGGTGGCGATGCCCGCGTTGCGGAAGGAGGCGTCGTCGGAGCGGTTGGCGCCCTCGACGTTCTCCTCGGTCTGGACGCCGATCTTGGTGTAGAAGGCCTTGAGATCGGCCGCCGCGGCGGTGGCGATGTTGTTGATGAAGTAGCCGCCGTTGGGCGAGCCGACCATGTCGTAGTTGTAGTAGACCTTGATCTTGGAGCGCTCGGCCGAGCTGAGCGAGCCGACGTAGTACTTCGAGCCGAGCAGGCCCTGCTCCTCGTCGGTCCACCAGCCGAACCGCACGTGCTTGGTCATGGTGGGGTTCTTCGCGGCGAGGGTCAGCGCGACCTCAAGCAGGGTGGCGGAGCCCGAGCCGTTGTCGTTGATGCCGGGACCGGCGGAGACGCTGTCGAGGTGGGCGCCGGACATGACGACCTGGTTGGCGTCGCCGCCCGGCCAGTCCGCGATCAGGTTGGGACCCGCGCCGCCGCTGCAGCCGGAGGTGCAGCTCTGCCGGGTCACGGTGTAGCCCGCGGCGCGGAGCTTGTTCTCCACGTAGCTGACCGACTGGGTGTAGCCGGCGCCGGTCGAACGGCGGTTGCCTCCGTTGCTGCTGGCGATGCTCTGGAACTGCTGCAGGTGCGCCTTGACGTTGGCGAGGCTGATGTCCGGTGCCTCACCGCCGCCGGGCGGGCCGCCGCTGACCGTGAGCGAGTACGTCGCGGTCCTGTCGACGTCGGTGCCGTCCGCGGTGACCGTGATCGACGAGGTGCCGTTCGGCGTGTTCGACGAGGTCGTGACGCTCAGCGTCGAGCTCTGGCCCGCGGTGATGGTCGGCGGGCTGAAGGAGGCACTCGCCCCCGAGGGCAGACCGGAGGCCCGCAGCGTGATGGACTGGGCGCTGCCCGCCGTCACCGTGGTGCCGACGGTCGAGGTCGCCTGCTGGCCCGCCTGGACGCTGCCCGAGGTGGGGTTGAGGGAGACCGAGAAGTCGTTCGGGTTCTGGATGGTGCAGGTGCCCTCACCGGAACCGGCGGAGACGTTGACCGCGCTCCAGGCCGCCCTGACCGCGTTCCACTCGACGCAGCTGTTGGGGAAGAGCTGCTTGGCCGCGGCGACCGTGGCGGCGCGCGCCTTGGCGTGGGTCCACGGCGAGGTCTTGTTGTTGAGCCCGGCCATGAAGATCTGGCCGGCCTTCTGGATGCCGATGCCGGTCAGGTTCGACGATCCGGAGCAGACCGGGCTGGTGGGCTTGCCGCCGCCGGGGTTGGTGCCCTCGGCCAGCAGGTAGAACCAGTGGTTCTGCGGACCGGCCGCCGCGTGCACCTCGGTGTTCGGGATCGAGGAGCTGTAGCAGTCCGGGTCACCGTTGGTGCTCGGCTTGTACATGTAGCGGATCGGCCCCTGGCCGACCAGGTTGACCTCTTCGCCGACCTGGTAGTCCGCCGGGTCGTTGGGGTTGTTGGCGTAGCTTTCGAGCAGCGCGCCGAAGATGTCACCGGTCGACTCGTTCAGACCGCCGGCCTCGTTGCCGCTGCCGCCGTCCCCGGAGCCGGAGAACTGGAAGATGGCATGGCCGAACTCGTGGCCGACGACGTCCATCGGGGTCGCCTGCTGGTTGTTCGACTGGTTGTGGCCGAAGTTGGTGTAGGACCCGTTCCAGTACGCGTTGACGTCGTTGAGGCCGACGCGGATGGGGAAGGCGCCGCCCCGGCCGTTGAAGCCGTTGCGGCCCAGCCAGTCCCTGAGCATGTTCCACTCGGTCTGCGCCGCGTAGAGGGCGTCGACGCAGGCGGTCTCAAGGTTGGTGCCGGAGCCGTTGCCCCAGGAGTCGGTGCTCTTGGTGTAGGCCGAGCCGTTCTGGCCGCCACAGGCCAGGCCGCTGCGGGTGGTGTCACGCATGGTGTAGGAACCGGACGACCCCGAGGTCTGGATGGTGACCGGGTTGCCGTTGTAGAAGCTGTTGCCGGTGCCCGCGCGGACCTCGTCGTAGGAGTCCAGCACCGAGCCGGTCAGCGCGTCGACGAAGACGTGCAGCACGCTGGGCGCCTTCTCGGTGGCGCCCCTGACCACGACCTCCCAGGCCAGCTTCGGCTGGGTGCCCGCCGCGTGGACCAGCAGGGTCGGGGAGTCGGCGCTCTCCACCTTGGCGAGCTTGGCGCGGGCGGTGGCCGCCGCCGCCGAGGACCTGACCCTGGGGGTGACCCCGACCTTGATCTCCGCCCGCTGGCCGGAGGCGACCTGGCCGAGCTGGTCACCCGCCCGGTCGGTGGTCACGATCACGTCGCCGCCGTAGACCGGCAGCCCTCGGTGGGTGCGGGCGTAGGTCAGGTACTGCAGGCCGTACGCGCCGTCGATGGTCTTGGCCAGGGTGAACTTGTCCTGTGCGCTCTTGCGCAGTGTCCCGGACTCCGCGGCCAGCGCCTTGCCCGCGTTCGCGATCGCACGCTCGCGGCCTCTGGCGTTGGGCGGGGTGAACGCCCTGTCGAGTTTCTGCGCCGCTCCCACGGGGGTGGGCTTCGCGTCCACCGCGGGCTTGGCCGCGTAGGCGCCGGGCGCGTTCGCGAACGTGGAAGCCGCCAGCGCCGCTGTCGCCAGTACGGCGACGGCACCTGTTCTGAGCTTGGATCTCACTCTGGATGACTCCTCTCACAAGTCCCCTGGGGGGAAAGGGACCAAGGAGCCGTGGCCGGCCAGGGCTGGACCAAAGGTGCCATTACTACGACATGTCAGGAACCCTCCAGCTGCCCATAGTCCGCCACTATGGGGTGATCAGGCGTTCATCTCTTGACAGGGGGCAGGCGCGTATTCACTGGTCAGCGGACACCCGTTACCCATCGGATGAGCGGCTGAAATCGTCGGTGTCATATGCCGGCCGACGGTCGCACGACCAGGCCGTTCTTGAGTGTCCGCAGGTCATTCCCCATCCCGCGAACATCAGGGGTGGCGCCAAAGACCTCCGGCACAACCGGAGTCAATGTCGTTGTCAGGCCCGGTCATCGCCCACGGGAGAACGACCGGGCCGGTCAGCGCCCCGAGGCCAATGGCCACACGAACCTCCGGGGGGTACGGCGGAGCGGCCGGGATGCGGAGAGACTGCGCCCCGCACCGTGGACACGCTGCGCTGACAACATTATTAAATAGGAAACCTTCCTGTGCAATGAATAACGGCGGTCCGTTTCGGACACACCTTTTCCGCCCGGGCCGACCACCGCAAAGACGGGCGCCGTTTCCCGGACCGGGTTTTCCCCGGGCCGTCCGGGCGGCCTCCACGGAAAGGTTCGCCCGGAGGAAAAGAGAAGAGGGCGGCGCCGCACGGTCGCGGGCCGCCCTCTCGAATCCGGCTAACGACAGGTTTCGTATTCCAGCGCCGGAGCGTACATCCAGGCCAGGCGGCCACCGGCCAGGTAGACGGCACGTCTGCCATTGACCTGGTTGGGCTTCATCACATAGGAACTTGGCCCGGTAACGGGGGAATCATCCGCCTTCGGATCCTGATAGACCAGCTCGGCGCCCATGTAACTGACGTACACACTCGACCCGCCATGACCTGTGTTGACCTTGTAGATGTTGACGGTGCAGGGGGCCGCCTGGGCGGGAATGGCCGATACGGTGGTCAATCCGCTCCCGAGAAGCGCCGCGACGGCGGCGGCCGTCGCGGCGCTTCGGAGCGATGAGCGATAGAGCTTCATTGATCCTCCGGAATCGTGTTCTGAGCCGCTGATCATTGCGGCGTTTCCACGATGTCAGAACATGAGCAGCAGCGGTCTAATCCCATGGTTTGTGGCCTCAAAAGCATCGGCCACATCCTTCTCGGCACGCTCATCCGGAAGATGAAAATCTTTCCCCTTGATATGATACGTCTTCACTTTTCCAATTTTTTCACTCGAACCAGATTTGCCGCATGAACCCCATCAAGACGACCGGCATGGGACACTACGGAAAACGCAGGGGCTGTCCATGGCGTTCGAGCCAGGCCGCGTAGACGGGGACCTTCAGCGCCTCGCTCCAGTACCTGCGGATCGCACTGCTGATCAGGGAGACCACGTGCTCGGCCAGCGGACCGTGCCGGGTCCAGGCGATGATGTAGCGGAACAACATGGGGGTGCCCACCAGCGGGCGGACCACGATCCCCGGGTGCGGCTGGTAGATCGCCTGGAACATCCCCACACACCTGCCCGCTCTGATCAGGTCGTAGGCCAGGGCGGGACTGACCGAGAAGTTCAGCCTGGGGGCGAAGCCGTGCTTCCTGCAGGCGTCCCAGAAGTGCTCCCTGTGGCCCACCTCCGCCTGCGGGGGCATCGCCCAGTCGTCGCCGGCCAGGTCGGCCAGATCGATCTCCTCCTGCCGGGCCAGCGGATGGGACTCCGCGAGCCCGATGAAGATCGGTTCGATCACCGGGATCTCGTACACCACCCCGGGCGGCGGCGTCAGCTCGTAGCCCGGATAGTCACCCAGGACGGCCAGTTCCAGCCTGCCCGTCTCCATGAAGGAGTGCAGGGTGTCCATGCACTCCTCGGTACGGATGGTGAAGTCCACCCCGGGCACCAGGTCGTACATGCAGTTGCTGACGTATCCCGCCAGCGACATCGGCGCACAGCCGACCCGCACGAGAGGTTTCCCCGTACCCCGCTCGACGTAGTGGCGCGCATCCCGTTGCAGGGTGCCGAAGGCGTGCAACAGCGAACTCGACCGCTCCAGCATCCATCCGCCGAGCGCGGTCGGGCGGCTGCCCTCGTGGGCCCGTTCGAACAGCTGGCCGCCGAGCATGCGCTCTATGCGCTGCAGCTGACCGGCCAGCGCGGGCTGGGACAGTCCGAGGGAGGAGGCCGCCTTGGAGATACTGCCGTGCTCGGCGATCGCATGGATGACCCGAAGATGGCGCATTTCCATGTCCATGCGGCGATGATAGGGAGAAACCCTACCATTTTAAATCAAAATCCAATAGCGATTTCACAGGGTTCCAAGACTGTGCACATCTTTCCGGGTCAAACGAGAGAGCGCTCCCCGGTCCGCCGCCGCCCCGCGCGCCCCGGCGCCCCCCACCGCGCGGTACGGCGGCACCGCCACCTCGCCCCCGCCGGGCCGTACCGGGACCCGATCCGGGCGGCGCCCCTCGGGGCCACGGGGCGGCACCCAAATGAAGTTCGCGTTCTCTCCATAAGCCTTATATGGCGAACTATCCGCTCTTTTATGGTTTTTCCCTTTCGTACGGCCTCGCCAACGCGATCGGTCCCCGGGGGGACTTTCTTCCGCGAAAGGGGGAACTCTCCCTCCTCTCATGACCGTTTCTGTCGGAGACGTCGTTCACACTCACTGCTTCGACCCCCTGACGACGGGAGCTGACACGATGGCGGACCGGCGACCGGCCGGAAGAAGACGACCCTCGGGCGCGGGAAAGCGCGGGAAGGGAGGCGAGACCGGTCTCCTGCTCTGGCTCTTCGGCGCCGCGCTGGTGTTCCTGCTGCTCAGGGCGGCCCTGCCCTTCCTGCAGCGGAACTGGCCGTGGTTCGTGGCCGCCGCCGTCGCCGCGCTCGTCCTGGCCACGGCCTTCGCCGTGGCGCGCGCCAGGGCGACGGCCGAGCGGGAGCGCAGGTGGTTCCGGGAGAACTCCGAGCTGGAGCGGGTCGACCGGCTGACGGGGGCGGAGTTCGAGAGGCTCACCGCGGAACTGCTGCGCCGGGACGGCTTCCGTCATGTCAGGCTGCTCGGCGGCGCGGGCGACCGGGGCGTCGACCTGACCGCGATCGGCCCCGGGGGCCGCCCCTTCGCCTTCCAGTGCAAGCGCTACACCGGCAGCGTCGGCGCCCCCCAGGTCCGCGACTTCCTCGGCGCGCTGGCCCACGCCTTCGCCGGGCACACCGGCGTCCTGGTCACCTCCGGCCGCCTCACCCGCCCCGCCCTGACCGAGGCGAACCAGGGCGGGCTGATCCTCGTCGAGCGTGAGCGGCTGGCCGCCTGGCTCGGCGGCGAGGCCCTCCTGCCCGGCCGTACGGCTCGCGGGGGCTGAGCCCTCCCACCGGGCGTGACTCAGGCGCTGTATGCCTTGGTATATGTCATATTTCGCACTTCGACTGGCGTAATGATCTATGTTAGTCAGGTCGAAAAGTAAGGACATAATGGGATTTTGACGCGTTCATATCACGGCGAGACCACCCCGTTTCCTCGGTGCCGGGAAGGGCAACCATGATCGCGGTTTCAGTGGTCGACGACGACCGGATGCTGCTCGACGGACTGACCGCCTGGTTCTCCGGAGTCCCCGACATACGCCTGGCGGGCACCGCCCGCACGGTCACAGAACTGCTCTCCAGAGGACACGCCCCCGCCGACGTGGTGATCCTCGACCTGCTCCTGGCCGACCGCTCCGACCCGATCGGCAACGTACGCAGGATCGTGGCCACGGGCAGCCGGGTGCTCGTGGTGAGCGTGATCACCTCACCGAGCATGGGCTCCCAGGTCGTCAGGGCCGGGGCCGGTGGATACCTCACCAAGGACCACGACCTGAGCGTGCTGACCTCCGCCGTCCGCGAGGTCGCCACCCGGGGAAGCACGCACTCCCCCGAACTGGCGCTCTGCTGGCTGTCCGACCGCGCTGCCGACCGCCCCGTGCTCTCCCCCCAGGAACGGGCCGTACTGCTGGCCTACGCGTCGGGGATGACGCTGTCCGCGGCGGCCCGCAGCGCGGGAGTCCAGCCGGGAACCGCCAAGAACTACCTCGACCGGGTCAAGGAGAAGTACCGCAGAGCGGGCAGACCCGCCTACACCAAACTCGACCTCGCCACCCGGGTGAGGGAGGACGGCTGGTTGAGATAGCTGTGTCTCTTTGCTCCGCCTTCGGCGTCGCGGGTTGTGTCTCTTTGCTCCGCCTTCGGCGGCGCGGGCTTGGGCGCTTTCGAGTCGGTGCTTTCCCTCGTCACTCCGTCGCTTCGCTCCTGCGTTCCTCAGTCCAAGCACCGACGCGCCCAAGCCGGACACTCCTCACACTTGGCGCCGGTAAAGCACAAGGTCAAACCCCTCGCGCACGGCACCGGTACGGCACAAGCCGACGCTCCTCACGGGCGGGGGGAGCTCTTGAGGGTCCGTCTGGAACGTGGGCCACTTGGTGGGGGGCGCGACGGGGTCGTGCACCGCGGGTCAGCCGTGTGCGCCGCGGTCGCTCTGACGCCCGGCCCCTCCGGGCCCGGTGGGGGGCCGGGCTCCGTCTCGGTTGACGTGACCGTCGAGGACCGGCCCCGCCCCGCTCCCTGCCGGGTCACCGGGCCAGACCAGTTCGACGCAGGTGCCCTCGCCTTCGGCGGACAGGACGGTGACCTGACCGCCGACCTCCCGCATGCGGCCGGCGACGGAGGAGGCGAGCCCGAATCCCGGGGCTGTGGAGGCCGGGTCGAAGCCTCTCCCCCGGTCCACGACGCGCACGGTCACCCGACGGCCCCGGCCGTCCTCAGGAACGTTCCCGTGCGCGTCCTCGCCGATGACCGTCAGCCAGGCCTCCTTCGTCGCCGAGTGCAGGGCCACGTTGTTGAGCGCCTCCTGGGAGGCGTCCGCGAGAGCGGAGACGACGGCCGCGGGCACCCGCTCGGGCAGGCAGGCCGCGGCGTAGCGGACCCGCAGCCCGAGCCCGGAGGCCCTGGTGATCACCTTGGCCAGGCTGTCCTCCAGGCGGGCGGCCGTTCCGGTGCCCTCGCGCCCGATGAGCAGCCTGACGTACTCCGCGTCGGCGGCGCAGCGCAGCCGTACCTGCTCCTCCCTGTGGTCGAGACCGCCGCGGGCGATGGCCGTCAGGGTGGTGAGCACCGTGTCGTGCAGCCGCCGGTAGTGCGCCAGACGCTCGGCGGAACGCGCCTGGTCGGCGACGTGGCCCGTCTCTGTGGCCAGCCGCCGGTCGGCCAGGTCGTCCAGGCGGTTCGCCTGCGCCCGCAGGTAACGGTGGATGAAGCAGACGATGACCGCGAACCACAGGTAGGAGTTCAGGCGCACCGCGATGTCGATCGGCAACGGGTACCTGCTGCCGAGGTCGCCCGCGTGCGCCACCAGGTAGGCCAGTGCGGGCGGCAGCAGCGCCCACGCCCACGCGAGGGACTCCGCGACCGCCCCGGTCAACGCCCCCGTGGCCATGAGGGCCGACGACGACCAGTTCGCCGGGGCTCGGGAGTCACCGAGGCAGTTGGCGCCGACCGCCGGCAGGAGCCCGCAGGTCACCGCGACGTCCGCGGCCACCGCCCAGCGGGCGAACCAGCCCCGGCGCCGGGTGGTCACGACCAGCGCGGCGTTCCAGGCGACCGCGACGGCCAGCAGGACCACGTTCAGCGCGGCGCTCCGGTAGAGGCGGTCGGCGCTGAAGACTCCCGCGACGGCGGGCACCAGGTAGCTCGCGCGCTGCAGGACCAGCAGCATCACGACGAACCGGTTGACCCGATCCCGTCCCGGCCGGGCCGCGAGGTACTCGGAGTCACGCCAGCCAAGGGAGCATGAGCGCCGCACCCGTTCTCTCCACTCTCCCCGGCGCCGTTCCGGGGTCCGCCGACCGTCACACCCCCCGTCACACCCCCGTGTACTTCCCCGTCAGTCTTCACCGAAGACGCGGCCCGCGCCATGCGGAGGGCGTGGCCACCTCAGGCCGCGCCGCCCGCGGAACGGTGCGAACCCACGGTTGTCCCGGTCCGGGCGTGTCCGGACGGCGCGGCGGGGTCAGCCGTTGAGCAGGTCGTTCCTGGCGTGGCGCAGGTCGTCGAAGGAGGACAGGTCGGGGACGGTCCAGCCGTTCAGGTCGTACTCCCCGAGGCACCGCTCGACGAACGCCTTGTAGTCGTCGATCTGCCCCGACGCGCCCTGCCCGAGCAGCAGCTCGACGCGGGTGCTCTCGTGGTTGCCCGCGTAGTTGAGCTCGTACAGCTCGTGCCGGCCGCCGAACTCGGTGCCGACCGCGTCCCACAGCAGCTTCATGACCTTGACCCGCTCGACGGCGTCCACCCCGTTCGAGCCCCGGACGAATCTGTCCAGGTAGGGACGGATGTCCGGGTTCTTGAAGTCGTCGGCGCTGGAGTTGACGTAGATCAGCCCGCTGGCGACGTCCTTCAGCACGATCTCCCTGATCCTGGGGTAGCCGACCTGCATGAACCACCGGTAGGCCATGCCGTACTGGGGGTTGGGCAGCACCGCGCCGTTGCGCCACGGGACGGGGTTGCGCGCGGCGGCGTCCGACAGCGCCCAGAAGAGGTTCCGCCAGGCCAGGACCTCGCCCATCCTGCTCTGCACGCCCCGGAAGTCCCTGGTGCCGGTGATCTCAAGCGCCTTGGCCAGCAGGCCCGCGATGAACTCCAGTTTCACCGCCAGGCGGGTACAGCCGTGGAAGGTGAAGCGCTCGATGAAGCCGGAGTGCCCGGTGAACAGCTGGACCTTTCCCACGTCGCCGTAGACGAAGACGTTCTCCCAGGGGATGAGGACCTTGTCCAGCACCAGGATGGTGTCGTTCTCGTCGAGGCGCGAGGAGAGCGGGTAGTCGAAGGGACTGCCCATCACCGCCGCGGCGGCGGTGTAGGAGGGGCGGCAGATCAGCTTCATCCCCCGCGCGCCCATCGGCACCGTGGCCACCAGCGCGAACTCCCGTCTCTTGATCGGCAGTCCGTAGTGGGCGATGAAGTTGTAGTGGGTGAGCGCCGAGCCGGTGGCGACCACCTTGGCCCCGCTGACGACCAGGCCCGCGTCGGTCTCCCGCTCCACGTGGACGAAGACGTCGGCGACCTCGTCCGGCGGGCGGCCGCGGTCGACCGGGGGATGGACGATGGCGTGGTTCCAGTAGAGGACCTTCTCCTGCGACTCGGCGTACCACCGGCGCGCGTTGTCGGCGAAGGGCTCGTAGAAGTCGGCGTTCGCGCCGAGCGTGCCGAGGAAGGAGGCCTTGTAGTCGGGGCTGCGGCCCATCCAGCCGTAACTCATGCGCGCCCACTCGGCGATGGCCCGCTGGTCGGCGACGAGGTCCTCGGCGCTGTGCGGCGTGGTGAAGAACCTGTGGGTGTATCCGCCGCTTCCCGTGTCGGTCGGCGCGGTGAGGACCTCGCGCCTGGCCGGGTCGTGCAGCGCGTCGTAGAGCCGCGCCGTCATCCGGATGGGGTTGCGGAAGGCCGGGTGGGTCGTGGGGTCCTTGACGCGTTCGCCGTACACGTAGATCTCACGGTCGTCGCGCAGGCTCTCGATGTACTCCTCACCGGTCAGCGGGCGGGTCACGGGGCCTGTCTGCTCGTCTCGCACCTCGACTCCTCGGGGAAGTTGTGGGCGGCGCCGCGGAACTCAATGGTGACACCCGGTGGTGGCGATGCCTTTCTCCCAGATTGCGCTGATCACCGCGGTTCTCCCGGACAGCGCAATCCGAGAGATGCGGGGCCCCGGGGCCGGGTGGGACGGTCGGAGGGTGAGCACACCGGAGGCGGTCGCCGCCATCGCCGGTGGATGACAGTGGATGACAGGGGCGTCCGGCTCCGGGCGGTTCCCGACCGTCTCATGGGGACCACCGTTCTCCCGCCTTCCGTGACCGTACGAGCGGCACGCCTCCCGGTTCTCATCCGCTAGTTCCCAGCTGGTTCCCAGGAGGAAATGGTGCTGACCGCCGACGTTCCCGCATCAGGACGGCCGACCGGCCGCGTGTCCGAGTTGCCCCCGGCCCGGCGGGAGGACCCGTCCTGTCCGCCGGGGGACGACAAGGAGACGGAGGGTGTGACCTGGACCCTGGCACGGAGGAGGGCGGCGCGTGCCCGCGCGTGCCCGTCCCCCGCCTGGGAGATTCCGGACGAGGCCGCCTGAGACTTCCCGACGACCATCGGACAGCCAGGAGAAAGGGAGAAACATGACAACGACCAGCCCCTCGGACGCTGACAGGGCCGCCGTGGCGGCCGTCCCCCAGCGCGTCGTCGACGCGTGGGCCGAACACGACGCGGAGGCCTTCGCCGGCGTCTTCACCGAGGACGGGAGCATGATCCTGCCCGGCCTCTACCGCAAGGGCCGTCAGGAGATCCACTCGTTCATGGCGGAGGCGTTCGAGGGCCCGTTCAAGGGCACCCAGGTGACCGGGCGCCCGATCGACATCAGGTTCCTCGGCGAGACGACCGGGGTGCTGATCACGCAGGGCGGCGTGCTGGCTCCGGGTGAGACCGAGGTCTCCCCGGAACGCGCCATCCGGGCCTCCTGGCTGGTCGTCAAGGAGGACGGCCAATGGCGGCTCGCCGCCTACCAGAACAGCCCCGTCAACCCGGCCTGACCCGCTCGCGCGGACGCCGCCCGGCCCCACGGCCGGGCGGCGTCCTCGTGCCGGGGCCGGTCAGGACCAGGCGAGCATCAGGAGCGGATCCTCCAGCATGGCGCCGATCTCGCGGAGCACCGTGGCGCCCAGTTCGCCGTCCACGATCCGGTGGTCGAACGACAGCGCCAGCGTGGCGACCCTGCGGACCGTGACCCGTCCCTCGTGTACCCAGGGCATGTCCCTGATCTGGCCGAGCGCGAGGATCGCCGCCTCACCCGGCGGCAGGATCGGGGTTCCGGCGTCCACCCCGAAGACGCCCGTGTTGGTGATCGTGACGGTTCCCCCCGACAGGTCCCCGGGGGTGGTCCCGCCCGCCCGCGCGGTCTCGGTCAGCTCCGTCAGGGCGCGGGCCAGGGCGGGCAGCGACAGGTCGTCGGCTCCCTTGACGTTGGGGACGATCAGCCCGCGTTCCGTGGCGACGGCGACGCCGAGGTTCACCCGCCGCCAGAGCGCGATCTCCTGGGCGGCCTCGTCCCACGAGGAGTTGATCATCGGGTTGCGCCTGACCGCGATCACCAGCGCCCTGGCGACGGGCAGCAGCGGCGAGACCCTGGTCCCGGCGAAGTCGGCCAGCCCGCGCAGCCTCGTGACCAGCTCCGTCATCGCGGTGACGTCGACCTGCAGCCAGGTGGTCACGTGCGGGGCGGTGAACGCCGAGCGCACCATCGCCTCCGCCGTGCGCCTGCGCACCCCCCTGACCGGGATCCGCTCCTGCCCGCCGCCGGGCTCCGGGTCCGGTACGGCCGCCGCCCGCCGGACGTCCTCGTGGGTGACCGATCCTCCCGGGCCGGTCCTGGCGAGGGCGGCCAGGTCGACGCCGAGGTCCTTGGCCAGTCTGCGGACGGTCGGCTCGCCCGCGCCACCGTCTCCGCTCCCTCCGGGCCTTTCGGATCTTCCGGGCCTTTCAGGGGCGGTCCGCCTGCGCGGCCTGCGGCTCGTCGCGCCCGGCATGGCCCCGTACCCGACGAGCACGGGAACCCGCTCCTGCTCCCGAGAGGCGACGGGCGGGGCCACCCGGGGGGCGTCCCCGCCGACGGCCACGGTGATGAGCGCTGTGCCGACCTCGACCGTCGTGCCCTCCTCGACGAGGAGTTCCCCCACGACGCCCGCGAAGGGGCAGGGCAGCTCGACGACGGCCTTGGCCGTCTCGATCTCAAGGATGACCTGGTTGACCCGCACGGGCTCGCCGGGGCGCACGTGCCACCTGACGATCTCCGCCTCGACGAGCCCCTCACCGACGTCGGGGAGCGCGAACCGTCTCAGCTCACTCATGCTCACCAGGCCATGGTCCGGTCGACGGCGTCGAGGACGCGGTCGAGGTCGGGAAGGTAGTGCCGTTCGAGGCGCGAGGGCGGGTAGGGCGTGGAGAAGCCGCCGACCCGCAGCACCGGGGCCCGCAGGTCGTAGAAGCACCGTTCGGTGATCCTCGCCGCCAGCTCCGCGCCGTACCCGCTGAACACCGGGGCCTCGTGCACGACGACGCACCGGCCGGTCCTGCGCACCGAGGACAACACCGTCGCCTCGTCCAGGGGACTGAGCGAGCGGACGTCGACGACCTCGACGGAGCGGCTCCCGTCGGCCTGGGCGGCTTCGAGACAGGTCCGTACGGCCGGGCCGTAGGCCAGCAGCGTCACGTCCCGCCCCGGGCGGGCGACCACGGCCCGGCCGAGGGGCACCGCCCCCGACAGGTCGAGCTCGACCGGCGCCTTGTCCCAGTAGCGCCGTTTCGGCTCGAACAGGATCACCGGGTCGGGGCAGGAGATGGCCTGCTGGATCATCGTGTAGGCGTCGGAGGGGTTGGAGCAGGCGACCACGCGCAGGCCGCCGGTGTGGGTGAAGTACGCCTCGGGGGACTCGCTGTGGTGTTCGGCGGCGCCGATGCCGCCGCCGAACGGGATCCGGACGACGACGGGAAGTTCGAGTGTGCCGAGGGAACGCAACCGCATCTTGGCGAGCTGGGTGGTGATCTGGTTGAAGGCGGGGAACACGAAGCCGTCGAACTGGATCTCGCACACCGGGCGGTAGCCGCGCAGCGCGAGCCCGATGGCCGTGCCGACGATGCCCGACTCGGCCAGGGGCGTGTCGATGACCCTGCTCTCGCCGAAGTCCTTCTGCAGGCCGTCGGTCACCCGGAAGACACCGCCGAGCCTGCCGACGTCCTCCCCCATGACGAGGACCCTGGGGTCGCGTTCCATGGCCTTGCGCAGGCCCTCGTTCATCGCCCGGGACAAAGACAGGGTCTCAACGCCCACCGTCGTGCCTCCCTTCGCGTGTCTCCCTCATCGCGGCGTGTCCTCGAAGGAGGCGAGGTAGGCGGCGAAGGCGGCGCGCTCGTCCTCGACCAGCGGGTGCTCGGCCGCGTAGACGTTGTCCCACAGCTCGTCGAGGTCCGGATCGGGCAGTTCCCGGCATCGGGTGCGCAGGTCCGCCCCGATCCGTTCCGCCTCCGTCTCGACCTCGGCGAGGAAGGCCTCGTCCGCGGCGCCGCAGGCCAGCAGGTAGGTCCTGACCCGTTCGACGGGGTCCTTGAGCAGCCAGGCCTCGGTCTCGGCGCGCGGGCGGTAGCGGCCGGGGTCGTCCGTCGTCGTGTGGGCCCCCATCCGGTAGGTGAACGCCTCGACCAGCGTCGGCCCCTGCCCGCTGCGCGCGTTGTCCAGCGCCCTTGCGGTCACCGCCAGGCAGGCCAGCACGTCGTTGCCGTCCACCCTGACGCCGGGGAAGCCGAAGCCGTCCGCGCGCCGGTGCAGCGGGACGCGTGACTGCCGCTCGGTGGGTTCGGAGATCGCCCACTGGTTGTTCTGGCAGAAGAACACGATCGGCGCGTTCTGCACGGCCGCCCAGGCGAACGCCTCGTTGACGTCGCCCTCGCTGGTCGCGCCGTCGCCGAAGTAGGCGATCACCGCGTCCTCCGCGCCGTCGCGCTGGACGCCCATGGCGTAGCCGGTCGCGTGCAGGACCTGGCTGCCGATGACGATCGTCGGCAGGTGCAGGTTGTGCTCCCTGGGGTCCCACCCGGCGTGGTTGATCCCCCGGAAGGAGCCGAGTTCCCGCACCGGGTCGACGCCCCTGCACCAGGCGACGCCGTGCTCGCGGTAGCTGGGGAAGGCCATGTCCCCGGGATGCAGGGCGCGGGCCGAGCCGACCTGCGCCGCCTCCTGGCCGCGCAGCGAGGGCCAGACGGCCAGCTCTCCCTGCCTGGCCAGGGCCAGGGCCTCCTCGTCGAGTCTCCTGACGATCACCAGGTCCCGGTAGAGGCTCCTGACCTCCCGCGCGGTGAAGACGGCGTCGTAGTCCGGGTGCTCGACCCGCCTGCCGTCCGGGGTGAGCAGCCGGACGGGTTCCTGCGGGGGCGGCGGGGGCGGCGGGGGCGGCGGGGGCGCTGTGACGGTCCCCGGGGGCGTACCGCGCGCGGCGTCGATGGTCACGTGCCACTCCTCGTGCGTTGCGGTGGTCGGGAACCGGCGCGCGGCCGGTTGCCGGTGGTGTCCGTGGGTGCGGGCCCCCGCGTGTCCGCGGAACCCGCGAACGGCCGGTGAGGGACCCGTGCGGATCGCGGCGTACGGCCCCGGCCTGGGCGTTCAGCGCGGGGTGTCCAGGTGGGCGGCGAGGTCACGGGGCCGGGTGTCGGTCCAGTGCCGCCTGACGTGGCCGAGGCAGTCCTCACGTCCCGCGGGGCCGTGGGTGACGGCCCATCCCGCGGGCACGGCGGCGAAGACGGGCCACAGGGAGTGCTGACCCTGTTCGTTGACCAGCACGAGGAAGGTTCCGTCCGGGTTCTCGAAGGGGTTGGCCATCTCGTTCTCCTTCTCCGTTACCGGGCTTCAGACGCGAGGGCTCGAAGAGCTGACAAGCCGTCAGGCGCCACCGAACCGCGCCGCCAGGCCCGCGACCGTCGGGGTGTCGAACAGGGCGCTGATCGGCAGGTCCTCGCCCAGTTCCGCGTGGATGCGGCTGATGAGCCGCATCGCCAGCAGCGACTGGCCGTCGAGGTCGAAGAAGCTGTCGTCGACGCCGACCCGCGTCACGCCGAGCACCTCGGCGAACAGGGCGCACAGGGTCTCCTCAAGCCGGCCGCTCGGGGCGCGGTAGGCGGGCAGGCCCGTGAAGTCGGGCCCGGGCAGCGCCGCGCGGTCCAGTTTCCCGTTGGGGGTCAGCGGCAGGGTGTCGAGCACGACGAACGCGGCGGGCACCATGTAGTCCGGCAGCGCCCGCGCCGCGTGGGCGCGCAACGCCTCCACGTCGGCGCCACCGGGTCCGGGCACGACGTAGGCGGCCAGTCTTCTCTCTCCGTCCTCGGCCCGTCTGGCGACGACCGCGACGTGGGCGAGCCCGGGGTGTCTCGCCAGGACCGCCTCGATCTCGGCGGGTTCGACCCGGAAGCCCCGGATCTTCACCTGGTCGCCCGCGCGGCCGACGAAGTCGAGCTGTCCCCTGGGGGTCAGCCGTACCAGGTCGCCGGTGCGGTACATCCGCTCGCCGGGTCCCGCGAACGGGTCGGCGACGAAGCTCTGCGCGGTCAGGTCGGCCCGGCCCGCGTAACCGCGCGCCAGGCGGGTGCCGCCCACGTACAGCTCGCCGACCGTGCCGGGCGGGACGGGGGTGAGGGCCTCGTCGAGGACGCGCAGCCGTACGTCGTCGAGCGGGCCGCCGACCGGTACGGCGCCCTCCTCGGTGTAGGGGGCGGTCATCGGGCCGTGGGTGACGAACAGCGCCGTCTCCGTGGCGCCGTACATGGCCCTGACCACCGTGTCCGGGCAGGCGTCGAGCACCCGCCGTACGGCCTCGGGCGCGATCACGTCCCCGCCGGTCAGCACCTCGCGCACCCCGGCCAGGCACTTGGGCGCCTCCTCGGCGAGCACCCGGAACAGCCCGGCCGTCAGGTGCAGACCGGTGATCGCCTCCTCGGTCACGAGCCTGCCCAGGGTGGCCACGCCGAGGACGCCGGGGGGCGCGACGACGATCCGGCCGCCGTTCAGCAGCGGCACCCACAGCTCGTAGGTGGAGACGCTGAAGGCGTGCGGCGCGACCATCAGCACCCGTTCGTGCCGCCCGCCCTCCCAGCAGGAGTCGAAGGCCAGCCCGAGGACGCCCCGGTGGGTGACGCCGACGCCCTTCGGCTCTCCCGTCGAGCCCGAGGTGTACATCTGGTAGGCGAGCTGGTCCGGGTGGGAGTCCACGCCCGGGTCGGCCGGGGACTCCCCCGCCGACTCACGGCCTCCGTCGACGACGACGAGCGGGCCGCCCTCCGGCAGGCCGCGCCCGAGGGTCGTCGCGTCGGCGAGCAGGATCGGCGCGCCCGCGTGGTCCATGATCCACTGGATGCGCTCCAGCGGGTGGGAGGTGTGCAGCGGCAGGTAGAACGCCCCGGTCTTGAGCACCGCCAGGATGGCGGCGACCATGTCGGCCGAACGCTCCATCAGCACCGCGACCGGCCTCTCCGGACGGGCTCCCCGTCCGAGCAGCAGGTGCGCGAGCCGGTTGGCCCGTTCGTCCAGCTCCCGGTAGGTCAGGCGGAGGTCGCCGAAGGAGACGGCCGTCGCGTCCGGGGTCAGCGCCGCCTGGGCGGCGAAGCGTCCCTGGACGGAACCCTGGGTGGAAGGGGAAGCCATCGCGTACTCCAATCCGTTCGTTCCGCCTGAGCCCGCCGTGCGGGCCGCCCGCGCGGGCGGGAACCGGGGGCCGGGGGCGGGGCGGATTCGCGGGCACGACGGGCACGGGCGGGCGCCGGCGGCCGGGGCCGTCACCCCCGCCGTGGACGGCCGCCGTCGCGTCCGGTCACGCAGTCAGCGTCACATCCGCCCGCTGTACAGCGCATCTCCCGGATTGCGATGCTCTCCGGCGCTCTCCGGCGCTCTCCGGTGCGGCTCTCCGCCGGGGTCAGGCGGGCAGCCAGGCGGCGCGGCCGTAGGCGGGCGGCGGGCAGGGGACGTGGACGACGGCGTACGGCCCGGCCGCCAGGTCGAGCGCGTCGAGCACCAGCAACCCGCCCTCTCGCCTGGCGTCGTCCCGGACGAAGACGAGGAGCCAGCCGTCGCCCTCAGCCGGCCCCCGGGGCACGAACACGGGGTCCCCGGCGCGCTTCCCCGCGCCGAGCCGGTGTTCCCGGAGGCCGCCGGTCCTCAGGTCGTACCGGACGAGCGCGGCGCCCTCCCGCGGGTCACGGGAGCCGAACACGTGGCGGTGCGCGCGCCCCGTCGCCCGCTCGTCGGCCAGGGCCGTCTCCGCCCCCGGTGCCAGCTCCCGTTCCCCGACGGCGCCGGTGACCGGGTCGAGTGTCCAGCGCCACAGCCGCGGCGACCCCTGCGGGCCGGGGGCCCCGTCATAGGCCCGGGGGTGGCGCACGGCGTCGACCACGACCTTCCCGTCCTCCTCGTAGGCGTTCACCGCCCGGGAGACGTGGCAGGGGCCGATCTCGAACCAGCGCGGCTCCGGCGCCCCCTCGCGGGGCAGCAGGCCGACGCGCGCCCTCGCGCCCGGCCGCCAGGAGTACGGCGGGCGGGTCCCGGCCAGGGCGGCGGCGCGGTCGTGGAGGACCGGCGGGTCGAACACGACGACGTGGTGCCCGGTGAGGGCGGCGGCGCTCATGAGGGGCGCGCCGTCGAGGGCGAAGGGCCGGGCGTGGCGGACGGCGCCGCCGGAGTCGGCGACCAGGTGCTCGGCGTGTCCCAGCCCGGGGTAGGAGGCGACGGCGTGCCACCGGCCGGTGGCGGGGTCGCGGACGGGCCTGGCGAGCGAGAGGGGCCCGGGGACCCGGCCGCCGGGGTTCGCGGGCCGTACGGCGGGGGCCAGGGCGGGCACCGGCCCGAAGGGGCTCGCCGGAGGGACGGTCGTGCGGGCGCGGTGCCGGAAGGCCTCTCCCCCGCGCAGGCCGACGCCGGACAGGAGGGTCCTTCCGTCGCCGAGAGGATGCGGGAAGGCCTGCAGGAAGCACCCGTCGAGCCCCTCGGGAAGGGCTCCCTCGACGGGGAGCCGCAACGGTGACGGCACCCAGGTGGGGGCCGGGCCGGACGCGCGAGCTGGGGCGGCCATGAGGCGCCTCCTCCGGGCGGGGTCAGCAATACCATAACGGTGTTGTGCTTAGAAACATATCGGCGTTATGTAATACTTGTCAACATGAGTCCCCGCCGAGCAGACCCCAGGACACGTCCCGCACTGGTCGACATCGCCGCCCGGCTGCTCGCCGAGGAGGGACCGCAGGCCCTGTCGACCCGGCGGCTCGCCACCGAGGCCGACAGCTCGACGATGGCGGTCTACACCCACTTCGGGGGCATGAGCGGGCTGGTGCGGGAGATCGTGCACGAGGGGTTCGCCCGGCTGCAGCGCCATCTCACCCACGTGCGCCAGACCGGTGACCCGGTGGCCGACATGGCGCTGCTCGGCAGGGCCTACCGCCACAACGCGCTGGCCAACCCGCATCTGTACGCGGTGATGTTCGGCGGGGCGTCGCTGGCCGGCTTCTCCCTGACGGAGGAGGACCGCCAGCACGGGCGCTACACGCTGGGCAACGTCGTCAAGTGCGCCACCCGCTGCTTCGAGGCGGGCCGGTTCAGGGCGGAGGACGCCGAACTCGTCGCCCACCAGATGTGGAGCGCGATCCACGGGCTGGTCACCCTGGAGCTCGGCGGCTACCTCATCGCCCCCTACGACGCCGAGCGCTGCTTCGAGGCCCAGCTCACCGCCCTGATGGTCAGCTCGGGGGACGACCTGGACAGCGCGAGGAGATCGGTCGCCCTGTCCGGGGACCGGATGCGGGCCGAGGTCGAGGAGACCGGAGGTCAGGGCCTGTTCCGCGAGGCACCGCCTGCGTGACCGCGGCGGGCGTGAGGCTCCGCGGAACGGAACCTAGAGGGGGATGTTGCCGTGTTTGCGCTGCGGCGGCGTCTGGCGCTTGTTGCGCAGCATGGCCAGGGCGCGCGCGACCGCGGCGCGTGTCTCCGCCGGGTCGATCACGTCGTCGACCAGCCCCCGTTCCGCGGCGTAGTGCGGGTGCATGAGCCGCTCGGAGTACTCGGCGACGAGTTCGGCGGCCAGTTCGGCCGGGTCGGCCGCGGCGGCCAGTTCCTTGCGGAAGATGACGTTGACCGCTCCCTGCGCGCCCATCACGGCGATCTCGTTCGTCGGCCAGGCCAGGGAGAGGTCGCAGCCGATGGAGCGGGAGTCCATCACGATGTAGGCGCCGCCGTACGCCTTGCGCAGGATGACCTGGACGCGGGGCACGGTGGCCTCGCAGTAGGCGTACAGCAGTTTGGCGCCGTGCCTGATGATGCCCGCGTGCTCCTGGTCGGGGCCGGGCAGGAAGCCGGGGACGTCGACCAGTGTCACCAGCGGGATGCCGAAGGCATCGCAGAAGCGGACGAACCTCGCCGCCTTCTGTGACGCCGCGACGTCCAGGACCCCCGCGAGCACCATGGGCTGGTTGCCGACCAGGCCGACCACCTCGCCGTCGACGCGGGCCAGCGCGCACACCACGTTCGGCGCCCAGCCCTCCTGCAGTTCGAGGAACTCGCCGTCGTCGACCAGTTCGGCGACGACCGAGCGGATGTCGTACGGCCTGTTCGGCTCGACGGGCACGATCTCGGCGAACCCGGGCCGGTGGTCGGTCGTGGCCTGGCGCGGCGGCCCGGCGGGCGGCGGCTCCAGGTTGTTGCTCGGCAGCAGGGACAGCAGGTAGCGCACGTCCTCAAGCGCGCTCTCCTCGTCGTCGTGCACGAAGGTGGCCACCCCGGAGCGACCGCCGTGCACCTCGGCGCCGCCCAGTTCGTCGTGGGTGACCCGCCTGCCGCTGACCGCCTCGACGACGTCGGGGCCGGTCAGGTACATCCGCGCGGTCTCGCGGACCATGAAGGTGAAGTCGGCCAGGGCCGGGGAGTAGGCCGCTCCCCCGGCGCAGGGGCCGAGGATCACGCTGATCTGCGGGATCACGCCGGAGGCCTGGACGTTGCGGCGGAAGATGCCGCCGTAGCCGTCCAGGGACATCACCCCCTCCTGGATACGGGCGCCGCCGCTGTCGTTGAGCCCGATGAGGGGCGCTCCGGTGGCGATCGCCAGGTCCATCACCTTGTGGATCTTCGCCGCGTGCGCGTGGCCCAGCGAGCCGCCGAAGATCGTGAAGTCCTGGGCGTAGACGAAGACCCGGCGCCCGTCCACCGTGCCCGAGCCGGCGACCACCCCGTCGGTGTGCGGGCGCCGCTCACCCATCCCCAGGTCGTTCGCCTGGTGGCGGCGGTACATGTCGATCTCGGTGAAGGAGCCCTCGTCGAGCAGCAGGTCGAGCCGCTCCCGCGCCGTCCGTTTGCCCAGCGACCGCTGCCGCTCGACCGCGGCCCGGGAGCCCGCGGCGATCCGGCCGCGCAACCTGCCGTGCCGCTCACGCAGCAGGTCCATCGAGCGCGGCGGCTCGCCGGGCCCGTCCTCCCCTCGCGCGTCGGAGGGGGCGGGCACGTCTTTGACGTCGTCCCGCAGGCCGGTCCGCCTGCCTGCCGGGGTCACGACGCCCTCACCGGCGTCAGGTCCCCGCGCGCCGTGCCCGCCTGCCGGTCCGACAGCGACCCGTTGGCGTGCAGCCAGCGCACGGTCTCGCCGACCGTCTCGGCGACGGGCCGCGGGACGACGCCGCCGGTGCTCGCCCCCTCCGCCACCCGTGTCGCGCAGGCGCACACGTAGACGGCGCCGTACTGCGCCGGGATGTGCCAGGGGCACACCCGCTGCGCGAGGTCGGCCAGCAGCCCGGCCGGGAGCATGGCGCGGGCGGGCAGGAAGAGCGTCGGCAGGCGGCGTCCGGTCACCTCGCGCAGCACCTCCACATAGCGCCGGGTCGTCAGGTAGTGGCCGGGCCCGAAGTGCCTGGCCGGGCCGCCGCCGTACGGCGTGAGCAGTCCGGCGTGCAGCGCGGCGGTGTCCCGCACGTCGCCGAGTGGCAGCCCGCCGAGCGGCCAGACCGGCATCAGGCCCCGCAGGACGTCACGGAGCCTGGCGGTCTGGTCGCCGAGCCTGGGGTCGTGCGGGCCGAGCAGGGCCGGCGGGTAGGTGATCACCACCGGGGCGCCCTCCCGCTGGTGGCCCCGGGCCACGGCCTCGGCCGCCGCCTTGCTCGCCATGTACGGCTCGCGGGGCCTGCCGACGGGGGTGTCCTCGCGGACGACCCCGCCGGGGGCGGGGAACAACGCCGCGACGCTGGAGACGTGGATGATCGGGTCGGCTCCCGCCGCGCGCGCGGCCCCGAGCACGACCTCGGCGCCCCGCTCGTTGGTCCGCCGCACACTCGCGCGCCGTCTGCTGTCGAAGGTGTAGACCGCCGCCGCGTGCAGCACGGCGTCCGCCCCCCGCACCGCCCGGCCGACCGCCTCACCGTCGGTGACGTCTCCGGTCACCACCTCGACGGCGTCCCCGAAGGTGCCCGCGAAGGTGTCCTCGTCGGCGTTCCCGCCCGGCGCGGGGCCGGGCAGGAGAGGGGCCAGGGCGCGGGCGACCCCGGACGGTTCGCGGACGAGCAGGCGGACCCGGTGCCCCGCCCGCAGGAACGCCGCGACCGAATGGGCCCCGACGAATCCGGTGCCGCCTGTCACGCTCACCAGCATCAGAAATACCTCGCTCATGGCGGAATCACTGGGCGTTTCGCAGCAAGCGTGCACGAGTGAAGATCCCATTGTCTTCTCCCATTGTGCTTTCAGCGGACCGGCGTTATCGTCCGCGTAAGGCGAATTCGGCAATCCAGGAGAAGAAGCGGCCGATTCGGCACCGCTACGGTTGACGACGTTGTCGTCGCAACGTCAGAGAAATTGTTCGGCGCGAGAGCGGAGGTTTCCGCATGGCTTCTGAGGCGGCTTCGGCGGGTCGCTTTCCTGGAAGAATGGCAATTGTCAACGGACCCCGGCACAGGACCTGGCTGAACGTCTTCCTCGTGCTCGTCGTCGCCCACTGGGCAGAGCACGTGGCGCAGGCCGTGCAGATCTACGTCCTCGGCTGGCCGGTCCCGCAGGCGCGCGGCGTGCTCGGGCTGCCGTTCCCGTGGCTGGTGACCTCCGAGTGGATGCACTACGGCTACGCGTTGTTCATGCTCATCGGTCTCGTCATGCTCAGGAAGGGGTTCACCGGCCGTTCCCGCACCTGGTGGAACATCTCACTCGGCATCCAGGTCTGGCACCACTTCGAGCACCTGCTGCTGCTCCTGCAGGCGATGACCGGCAACCACCTGATGGGCAGGCCGGTCCCCACGAGTGTCCTGCAGGTCTTCTTTCCCCGGGTCGAGCTGCACCTGTTCTACAACGCCGTCGTCTTCGCCCCGATGGTGGTCGCGATGGTCCTGCACCGCCGTCCGAACGAATCCGAGCGGTCGGCCATGGCGTGTGGCTGCGCGACGGCGCGCACCTGAGGGCCCCCGGAAAAGGAAAGCTTTCTCGAATGTCCGGCCGCGGCGCGTTTCCCGTGCCGCGGCCGGGCGTTTTCCACCGGCCGGGGAAAGGGGTTCACGGACTTTCCCCGCGCGTCCAGCCGCCCACCGTCCTGGCCGCGGCCATGCTCGCCCACGCGGTCAGTTCGACCAGCTCCCGGTCTCCCGTCCCGCGGCTCTCCCTGAAGGCGTCCACGTCGGCCTCGCCGACCCGGTAGGAGGCGAAGGCCGTCAGCAGGGCCAGCCGCCCGGCGGGGCGGTCCTCGGCGGCCAGGTCCGCGACCGCCTCCTCCGCCCACGCCCCGCCGAGCCCGGGGTGGCCGCCGTCCCAGGCCGCCAGCCTGGCCGTCAGCAGGTCACGGACGGGGCCCGGCACCGAACGGCGGCCCGCCGCCTCGATCGCCGAGGCCGCGCGGGCGAAGGCGCCCGCGACGCCCGGCGCGCCCGCCGCCCAGGACAGGTCGCCGGGCAGCGGGGCCATGGGCAGCAGGTCGAGCGAGCCGCCCGGCTCGACGCCCCCACCGGTCGGCCGCATGAGCCGGCCCAGCGTCCGCATGAGGGTGCCGCGTGCCATCCCCGGTGTCCGCGGCGGCAGCGGCGTCTCGTCGAGGAACACGTTGACCATGCGGTTGAGGTAGTGGAAGGTGACCGCGACCCCGACGAGGACCCCGACGGGCTCGGCGGCCTGTTCCCCGGGGAACGGCGTCGCCCGCCCGCGCGTCCCGCTCGCCCTGGCCCACTCCTCGACCGGCGCGAGATCACGCCGCGCGCCACCCTCCGGGGGGACCAGGCCGCCCAGGGCGGCGCCGTGCACGCCCGCGCAGTAGGGGCAGGCGTTGCCGAGCGAGACGCCGGTCGCGACCGCCTCCCTGACCGCCCGGCCCGGTCCGCCGCCGGTCAGCAGCGTCTCCCGCAGCATCATCCAGCAGGCGGCCAGGATCTCCGGGGCGGGCGAGTGCAGGGCGACCGGCGGCGCCAGCATGCCGAACTCCCGTTCCGAGCGCGTGTACACCTCGGCGACCAGGCCCCGCGCCCGCGCGGGCGGCACCGGGCGGACGTGCCTGACCTGGCGGAGCGAGCCGCGCAGCGGTTTCCTGAGGACCCGCCGCAGGAGTGTCGTTTCCATCGCGCGCTCCCTGAGGTCGGCCGGGCGCGGGCTCACCCGCCCGCGCCCGGGGGGCTACTTGTGCGTCAGGCTGGGCACGAACGGCAGCGCGGCGCGCCTGCCGCTCGTGGCGCCGTCCGGGGAGGGGGCGCCGTAGGTGACCTCGACGCCGCGCTGCCTGGCGGCCCGCACGATGCCCGGGACGGCGCGTTCGGCCAGCGCCGCGATGGTCATCGCCGGGTTGACCGTCAGCGCCCCCGGCACGGCCGAGCCGTCGGTGACGAAGATGCCCGGGTGCCCGCGCAGTTCGTGGCGGTCGTCGAGCGCCGAGGTGCTGGGGTCGTCGCCGATGCGGCAGGAGGCCAGCGGGTGCACGGTGTAGGCGCCGACCACGTCGTTGGTCCACGGCATCACCCTGGACAGCCCGTCGCGCTCCAGGATGTCGCGGACCTCGGCGTCGGCCAGTTCCCAGCCGCGCAGCGTGTTGGCGGTCGGGCGGTACTGGATGGGGCCGCGCCCGAGCATCTGCTGTGAGATCCGTACGGCGTTGCCCGTCGGCGGAGGCGGTCCGAAGACTCCCTCGTTGTCGTCCTCGCTCATCGTGAAGACGGTCAGCCACGACTGCCAGCGCCGTACGATCTCCTTCTTCTCCGCGCCGAACCAGGTCGGGCCGGTGGCGTCGGGCACCTGGGCGAGGATGGTGCCGAAGCCGGGCGGGAAGTAGAGCTGCTCCAGCGAGTAGCGGGAGTACTCGGGCAGCGTGCCGTCCAGGCGGTCCCAGCTCGCCACGCACGGCCCCTTGCCGATCTGGGAGGCCGCGTAGGCCGGGCCGTCTCCGCGGGACAGCCCGAGCAGGTCACGGACCCTGTCCTCGTTGAGGATCGCGGTGTTGAGCCGCTCGCCGTTGCCGGAGAAGTACCTGCCGACCGCGTACGGCATGGCCCCCAGGTCCGGCGCGGAGCGCTGCAGGATCACCGGGGTCGCCCCGGCGCCCGCGGCCAGGATCACGATCTTGGCGTCGATCGTCCCGCTCCCGGTGTGCACCCGGTAGTCCTCGTCGTCGACGATGTCGTAGTGCACCCGGTAGCCGCCGTCGTCGTTCCTGGTCAGGCGCTGCACCTCGTGCATGGGCCGTACCTGGGCGCCGTGCGCCACCGCGGCGGGCAGGTAGTTGAACAGCAGCGACCGTTTGGCGTCGAAGCGGCACCCGGCCATCATCCAGTTGCAGTTGGTGCACCTCTCGCCGTCGATGGCGACCGGCACCGGGTTGGCCGTGCGCCCCGCGTGCGCGCACGCCGCCGCGAACAGGCCGCCCGAGTAGGTGACCGCGTCCCAGTCCTGCCTGGTCACGGGCAGTGCCTCGGCCACCCGGTCGTACCAGGGCTCCAGGGTGTCGCGGGTGACGGCCTTGGGCCACATCCTGCGGCCGATGGCCCCCCTGCGGTCGAAGACGAAGCGGGGGGCGCGGGGCATGGCGGCGAAGTACACGACGCTGCCGCCGCCGACGCAGTTGCCGCCGAGCAGGCTCATGCCGTCGCCGACCACGAAGTCGAAGATCCGCGTGTAGCTCGACCCGAGTTTGAAGTCGTGGTCGAAGTCCTCGCCCTGCAGCCAGGGACCGCGTTCGAGCACCACGACCCGCGCGCCGCCCGCCGCGAGGTGGTAGGCCGTGATCGCGCCGCCGAAGCCGCTGCCGACCACGAGGACGTCCGTCGTCTCGGTCACGGTCATGCGGGGCTCCCCGTTGAGGTCGTCGCCGGGTGGAGGCGGGCCAGTTCGCGGCCGTAGGAGTAGACGGGGAAGCGCCACAGGCCGTCCTCCTGCGGCCCGGAGAAGCCCATCGCCGTCAGCCCCGGGTGACCGGCGGCCAGGGCGTCGAGGGTGTGCATGTGGGCCGCGGTGTCGAAGGCCATGTTGCTGAACAGCGCGACGCTGACCCACACCTCCCGCTCCGGGTGACCGGGGGAGGTCAGTATCCCGACCAGGGCGGTCCGATGCGGGAACGGCAGGGCCACGAACGGCGGCAGCGCCGCGGTCAGGTCGATCCCGTTCTGGTCCGCGTAGGCCCGCGCGTGCTCGTTGAGCAGCCGGGCGAGGTCACCGAGCGCGGGCGCCAGCCCGGCCGCGGGGGTTTCGAGCAGTTCGACGGCGCCCGCGGCGACCGCGCCCCCGCCCGCCGCCGCCCCCGCGACCGCCTCGTCGCCGGGTGAGCGCTTCTCACCGGGGACGATCGTGTCCGCGAAGGCCTCCAGCGTCATGGTCCTGGCCTGTTCTTCGTCTGGGATACCCGGTTGCACCGGCGTTTCCTCCTGTCGGCGAGGGGGTGCGGCGTGGGGGCCGGAAGCCGGCGCGTCGGCCGAACCCTCGTTTCACGGACCGGCCCGGCAGCGGGCGCGGGACGTCGAGGCCCTGGCCCGGCACGGCGGGATCTGCGACCAATTGGAACTCACATATCGAATTCAGTTCCGGTCTGATCCATCGTCCGAGCGGCACCCCGTCCGACGCATCTTCTGAATTGCCGTCCTGTCAAGCCTCATTCTTCAGGGTTTTCTGTGGCGCACTAACACCCAATTAACGCCGCTCACAACCTAGAGTAGCAGCTCAGACACGGTGAGCACGCTTCACTAGCACAGTTGACAGCAGTCAGATGTTGATTTAGAAATATTGATGCCGATCTTTTTTATTAGTCGTTCGACTGGCACATACAAGCCCCGGAAGGGGCGAATGAATATGGGAGTCGAACTCTCCGAGACGACCAGCCGACTACAGGCCGACCTTTCCCGTCATTCATATTGATGAATATTCAACACACGGAGAGGAATGATGGAGGAAGTTCTTGAGAAAGCTGTGAGACGAGTTATCGAGACCATGCGTGAGCATCTCGGCGACGAGCTCACCATCGATGACATGGCCCGCACCGCCATGTTCAGCAAATTTCACTTCTCCCGGGTCTTCAGACAGGTAACCGGTATCTCACCTGGGCGTTTCCTGTCGGCGTTGCGGCTGCAGGAGGCCAAACGGCTGCTCCTGTCGACCTCGCTGAGCGTCGCCGACATCAGCATCCAGGTCGGCTACTCAAGCGTCGGCACCTTCAGTTCCCGTTTCAAGAGCTGCGTCGGTCTCGCGCCGACCACCTACCGGCAGCACGGCGGTTTCGCCCCGCTGATCCTCACCAGCGGCAGGAACGACGGTGAGGAGACCCGGCTGACGACCGTCCAGGGCAAGATCTGGGCTCCGACCACGGGTCAGTGCGGCCTCATCTTCGTCGGGCTTTTCCCCACCTGCATCCCACAGGGGCCGCCGGTCCGCTGCACGGTGCTGCGCAGGCCCGGCCCCTACGTGCTTGAGAGGGTGCCCCAGGGCACCTGGCATCTGCTGGCCCACTCCGTCGCCCCGGGAAATGAGAAGATCATCAGCAGTCTGGGCAGGGACCCGTCACTCTACGTCGGGAGCTACGGACCGATCACGGTGCGGCGCGACGTCGTGGTCAAGCCCGCCGACGTACAGCTGCGGCCGATGGGAACCCTCGACCCCCCGGTGCTGCTCGCCCTGCTCGACGTGCGCCTGGTGGCGCTCAACTCGGTGGCGAGCTGACCTCCCGCGCCCATCGGAAACGGCCGCAGCCATGAAGGCCTGCGGCCGTCGCCGTCCCGTCCCGGAACCTCCCGCCCCGAAAACCCCCTCACCCGGCCGGGCGCACCGTCATCGGGAGCCCTCCGCGCATCCTGAGCGAGAGCATGGGCTCGGCGACCACCCGGTGGCCGGGAACCCCGGTCAGGCGCAGCTCCCTGGCGACCATCGCGACCACGAAGACCGCCTCCATCATGCCCAGGCTGTTGCCGACGCAGAAGCGGGGACCGGCGCCGAAGGGAATGTAGGCGTACCTCGGCCGGGAGGCGGCTCCCTCGGGGGCGAACCGTTCCGGGTCGAAGCGCTCAGGGTCCCTCCAGAACCCCGGATGCCGGTGCAGCGTGTAGGGGCAGATCAGCACGTCCGCCCCGGCCGGCACGTGGTAGGCGCCGACCAGGTCGTCCCGCTGCGCGCTGCGCGTCAGGATCCACACCGGCGGGTAGAGCCGCATGGCCTCCTCGACCACCATCGTGGTGTACCTCAGCCGGTGCAGGTCCTCGTAGCCGGGCAGCCGGTCACCGAGCACCTCGACCGCCTCGGCGTGCAGCCCGTCCCACACCCCGGGGTTGCGGTCCACCAGGTGGAAGGTCCACCCCAGGGTGCTGGCCGTCGTCTCGTGCCCGGCGAGCATCAGGGTGATCAGCTCGTCCCTCATCCGCCTGCCGCCGACCCGGGGATCGGTCTCCTGCCCAGTCGAGACGATCAGCCGGGACAGCACGTCGTCCCCCTCGGCCGCGCCGCGCGCCGAACGTTCGGCCACCAGGCGGTCGACGACCCGCTGCAACTGCTCACGGGCCCGGCGGAAGCGCAGCTGCCTGGGCAGCGGAAGCCATGTCGGCACCGCGCCGAGCGTGACCATCTCGAACATCGCCTGGTCCTGCACGGCCTCGAAGGAGTGCGCGACCGAGCCGAAGGCGCCCAGGTCGGCGTCCAGCAGGGTACGGCCGAGCACCCCGAGCGTCAGGGCGGTCACCTCCCCCAGCACGTCGACCGGCTCGCCCTCCCGGTGCGCCCGCAGCCTGCCGACCAGTCCCGCCGCCTCCTCCGCGACGGCACCCGCCTGCTGGGCGATCCGCCGGTGCTGGAAGGCGGGCTGGATCATCCTGCGCTGTTTGCGCCACAGCTCGCCCTCGCTGGTCAGCAGCCCGTCCCCGAGGGCACGGCGCGCCTGGACCAGTCCGATCCCCTTGTGGTAGCCGGCGCTGTTGTCGGCCAGCACGTGCTTGGCGTGGTCGGGGTGGTTGAAGAAGTAGAGCGTCTTCGGCCCGAGGGAGATCCGGACCGCGTCGCCGTACCGCTCGGCGGCCGACGTCATCAGCGAGAGCCGGTCACGGGCCAGTTTCAGGAACAGGCCCATCGCGGCTCTGCGCGGCGGTCCGGGCGGTCTCAGCCGGCCGGGCGCCGGGGACGACGCCCCGCCGCCCGGCACGGCCGCGGCGCCTCCTCCGGTGGGGTTCAAGCTGTCACCTCGCTTCGATCTGGGATGATCCGGCGGAACCTGCCGTGGAAGAACAGCAGGCCGTCCCGGTCGTCCTGCTGTTCCATGGAGAGCACCCGCCCGACGAAGATCGAGTGGTCGCCTCCGTCGTAGGCGCGCCACAGCTCGCACTCGAAGCGCGCGAGTGTGCCCGCGAGCAGCGGGGCGCCGGTGAGCGGCCCGGGAAGCCAGTCGACGGTGTCGAACTGGGCGGCTCCCAGGGGCCGCCACCGGTTGGAGAAGTGCCTGGCCAGGGGCTCCTGGCCGGCGGCCAGGACGGAGACCCCGAAGGTCCCCTCCGCGGCGAGGCAGCCGTGCATGATCGCGCCGCGGTCGACGCAGACCAGCACGAGCGGCGGGTCGAGCGAGACCGAGGTGAAGGAGTTGGCCGTCATGGCGTGCGGACCGCCGCCGCCGACGGTCACCACGGTGACGCCGGTGGCGAACATCCCGAACGCCCTGCGCATCGCCTTGGGGTCCGCCACGGCGCTCGTCCCGGTTTCCGGCTCCGGTCCGGCGGAACCCGTCTCGTGGGACGGCTCAGGATTGACGCTCATACTGATCTCCCCGGTTGGCCGTTCCTAGGACAGGTATGGTTCGAGCGCGCGGGTCAGCGGCTCGGGGACCCTGGCCGGGACGGTCCGGCTGTTCGGGCCGCGCATGCACGCGACCCGCTGCCTGCCCCTGGCGACCAGCGTCTCCCCGCATGGGGCCTCTCCCGGGTCGAGCCGGACGTAGTCGAAGCCGAACTCGATCTGGGTCTGGGCGAGGTCCACCAGGCGCATCCTGATGGACAGCTCGTCGAAGGCCGTGATCTCGGCGAAGAACTCGCAGTCCACCCGCAGCGTGAACAGCTTCAGGTCCTCCTGCAGCTCGCCGAGCACGCCGGGGGCGTGGAGCTTGAGGAACATCTCCCGGCAGCGCCCCTGCCAGCGCAGGTAGTTGACGTAGTAGACGTTGCCGACGAGGTTGGTCTCCTCGAAGCCGACCGTGTGCAGATACTCGAAGTAGTTGCCCATCACCGCCGCCCCTCGGTGAGGATCGCGAAGACCACCGGCTCCACGGCGTCCCGCAGCGTCGTCACCAGTGTCGCGACCCGCAGGCCGCCGGAGGCGAGGACCGTCCACGCGTCCCGCCGCTCCGAGGTCCAGGTGAGCGGCGCCCCAGGGGGCAGGCCCGCCTTGCGCAGGCACTCGGCGGCGGCCCACACGCGTGTCGCCGCGGCGTCCAGGCTGCCGCCCAGCTCCATCGCGACCAGCTCGGCGAGCCCGAAGTGCGGGCCGAGCAGTCCCCGCCAGTCCTCGACCGTCCGTTCCCGCACGGTCTCGACGTCGCAGCCGGTCGTGCCGACGGCCACGACGCACAGGGTCAGCCCGGCGCCGTGGGAGGCCGAGACCGTCCTGCCGCCGTCCACCTCGGGCCGCCCGTCGGGGCGGTGGCGGACCTCGACGGGACGCCCGAGGGCGCGCCCGGCCGCCACGGTGGTCATGGCCCTGCGCTCCGCCGTGCTCCCGGTCCGTTCCGGCAGGTGGGGCAGGTCGGGCAGGCTCCGCAGGTCGGGGCCGGGCCCAGGGTCAGGCTCGGCGGGGCCGGGTTCGACGACGACGGCGACGGCGGCCCCGGTCAGGTCCTCGACCGTACGCTCCAGGTAGGGGCCGAGCAGCGGCGCGACCCACGGCCCCCGCCCGTCCCCCTTACGTACGGCCCGCAGCCGCAGCCCGTCCCAGCGCTCGACGACCCGGCCCGCGCCGTCCCGCACGGCGATGTCGTAGACGTAGGTGTCGCCGTCGCGCAGCCGTTCGGTCGCGCAGTAGCGCAGCCCGTCCGCCTCGGTCAGCGCGGCGCCGCCCGGCTGGAGGCGTTCGATCCCCGAGGGCAGCAGCGTCGCGTCCGGCACGCAGACCTGGTTGCCGTGCATCAGCGCGTCGCGTACGCCGGGGTCGCCGAGCAGCAGCTCACCGGAGAGGAACCCGGCGAACCAGCCGGTGTCCCCGTCCGCCGCCACGTCGGCGTCGACGTGCCTGGCCGCGGCCCTGTGGTAGCGGCGCAGCCGCTGGAAACGCCCGCCCTGGAACAGGATCTCGCCGTACAGGTCGGCCGCCGGGTCGAGCGGTACCGGGGGCAGCCCCTCGGCGACCTGCTCCGGCGGCCCGTCCTGGGCCGCCTCCCCGTCGAAGCGCAGCCGCGCCCTGAAGTGGTCGGCGTCGAAGCCGGTCTCCGCGCTGCGCACGGCGACCTCGACGGTCTCGTCCCCGGTGACGGCGGCGGCGATCCTGATCGTCGTCGTGCCGTCCGGCGGCACCACGATGGGCCGCAGGAACTCGGCCTGCTCGATCGTCGGCGGCCTCTCCCGGGCCGTGCCGAGGGTCGCCACGGCCACCTGGGTCATCGCCTCCATGCCGAAGACCGCGGGGAAGAGCAGGTTGCCGTCGAGGTGGTGGTCGGCGAGGTAGAGGTCGGTGCCCGCGTTCAGCTCGGTCTCGACGACCAGTTCGACGCCGTGGTAGCGGACCAGCGGCCTGCCGACGAAGCGCAGCAGCGGCAGCGGGGGCAGGTCGTGGCGGACGGTGCCGACGCCCTCGGTGCGCCCGCTGACCACCACGACGGTGGGCGTCTCGGGGTCGGCCAGCAGCCTGCGCATGATCCTTACCCCCTGGTCGGGGGTGATCGGGGTGACGCCGTCCCGGGACAGCGTCTCGACGACGTCGAGCCGCTCCCCCATGCCGACACCCGACCAGACCGACCACTCGACGCACAGGGCACGGCAGCCGGGGTGGTCGCGGGCGACCTCCTCGGTGAGGCAGGCCAGCCACTCGTTCGCGGTGGCGTAGTGCCCCTCCCCGCGCAGTCCCGCCCGGCCGATGATGCTGCCGAACGTCACCAGCAGGCGCAGCGAGCCGGGATCGACCGCGTCGAGCACCGCCCGCAGCCCGTCGACCTTGGGGGCGAGGGTGCGGTGGAAGGCCGCCATGTCCAGGCCGGTGATCGCGCCCGGCTCGTTGCGTCCCGCGCCGTGCAGCACCGCGGTGACCGGCCCGGTCTCCGCCGTCGCCTCCGCCACGGCCGCGCGCAGCCCGTCCGCGTCGGTGACGTCGGCCCTGGCGTACCTGACGGTCACCCCGGTGTCGGACATCCGCCGCAGGTTGGCCGCGAGCTCCTCGTCCTGCTCCGGGTCTGAGCGTCCGACGACGACGAGGGCGGCGCCGCTGTCGGAGGCCAGGGCGAGCGCGCACTCGGCGGTGATGCCCTTGCCTCCTCCGGTCACCAGCAGCACGTCCGTGCCGTCCAGCGACTGGACGACCCGGGTGGGCCGTACGGGCATGGCGCGCAGGGTCGGCACCCGGCGTGTGCCCTCCTCGTCGTAGTGGGCCTCCGCGTAACGTGTGGTCGCCGCGACCTCGCCGACGACCCAGCCGACGGCCTGTCCGGTCACCGGCACGTGCGCGACGGTCGTGCGCAGGTGGGGCGCCTCAAGGAAGAGCGTCCTGGCCAGTCCGGCGGCGCCTCTGCCGTGCTGTACCAGGACGAACCGGGTCCCCGGCTCGGCCGCCAGGGCCGCCTGGGCACCGAGCAGGGCCTGCTCCAGGTCCTGCCGCGCGCACTCGGGCGGCAGGCAGACCAGGACTCCCCGGCCGACGCCCGCCCCTTCGAGCTCCCGGCGCAGCGTCTCGGCGAAGGGGTGCTCCCCCGCCGTGTACAGCGTCCAGCGGCCGTTGTCCTCCCGTACGCGTGCGGCGGGCGGCGGCACCTCGTCGAGGTCCACGGCGAACGGCCTGGCCCAGGCGGCGGCGCCGGCGACCGTCGCCGCCGTCTCCTGGCCCTGTCCTGTCTCGGCGAGCGTGCCCAGGGCGTCGGCCAGCTCCATCACGGTCGCCGTGGCGAAGTTGGTCGGCGCCTGCGCCGAGGACAGGCCCATCCGCCGGGCCGCCTGGTTGACGATCTGCCCGACCGTGATGGAGCTCAGGTGCAGGTCGTCGAGCAGGTGGCTGTCGGCACGCACCATGTCCATGGGCAGCTCGGCGCGCTCCGCGGCCAGCCTCCGCAGCATGTCCAGGGCGCTCTCCTCCTCGCCGCCCTCCTGCGGCGGCAGCGGGGCCCGCGGGGTCTCCCGCCGCTCCGCGGGCCGTACGGCGGGGCTCAGCCGTACCTCGGGGGCCCGCTCGCAGGGGCTCTCGAAGAACGACAGCGGCTCGCCGAGCCGCAGCGGCCTGACCAGCCTGCCGTGGAAGAGCGCCTCGTGCGCGACCGGGGCTCCGGCGACGTAGGCGGCGGCGACCACCCGCAGCAGCCCGGCCGACGACTCCTCGTCGGTGTCCAGCGCGACCGCGGGCACGTCGGTCACCGCGGCGGCCAGCCCGCTGAGCACCCGTCCGGGGCCGACCTCGACGAACAGGTCGATGTCCTTGGCCGCCAGTTCCACCGCCTGGGCGAACAGCACGGGGTCGGTGACCTGCCTGCGCAGCAGCGCCGGGATGTCGGTCTCCGGCGTCAGCGCCTCCCCGGTGACCGTGGAGACGACGCGCGCCCCGACCCGGTCGAACTCCTCTCCGGCCAGCCGTTCGCCCAGTTCCCGCGCGGCGGGCGCGACGAGCGGCGAGTGGAAGGCGTGCGACACCCGCAGAGGGGTCCACTGCAGCCCCTCCGCGAGGGCCCTGCGCCCGGCCTCCCGTACGGCGTCGGCCGGCCCGGCCACGACGGTCTGCCGGGGGCCGTTGTATCCGGCGATCACGACGGGCAGGTCCCCGGTCAGGGCGGTGACCGCGTCCGGGGAGGCGGCGATGCCCGCCATGGTCCCCGAGGCGGCGTGCTCGGACATGGCCCTGCCCCTGGCCGCGGCGACCCGCAGCAGGGTCTCCTCGTCCATCGCCCCCGCCCAGTGCAGCGCGGACAGCTCGCCCAGGCTGTGGCCGACGGCGACGTCCGCCTCGACGCCGAGGACGGCCAGGGCGCGCAGGCCCGCGACGGAGCCGGTGACGATGCGCGGCTGGGCCACCTCGGTCGCGACCATGTCGCCGCCCGAGGGCAGGTCCGCCCTGAGGTAGACCTCCTCGACCTCGGCGAAGCGCCTGCGCAGGGCACCGCCGCTGGTGCCCCTGCCCGAACCCTGCCCGGGGAAGAGGTAGCCGATCCTGCCCGGCCCGCTCACGTGGCCGAGGAAGCCCCTGCCGTCGGCGGAGAACAGCGGGATCTCCCCCGCGTCGAGGGCCGCGAGCACCCGGCGCAGCCCGCGTTCGGCGTCCTCGGGCGAGGAGACGACGACGGCCGCCCGGTACGGCAGGCCGCGCAGCTCACGCTGGAGCGTGGCGGCCAGGTCGCCCAGCTCCGCGTACGACAGGGCGGGCACGAAGTCCGCCAGCTCGGCCAGGCGTTCGCGCAACTCTGGCGGTGAGGCGCCGTCGAGCATCAGCAGTTCGGCGTCCTGGGCCGAGGAGGCGAGCGCCCTGGTCCTGCCGTCGAACCTGGCCTGCCTGCGCGGGCCGGGCTTCTCAAGGACCACGTGGGTGTTGATGCCGCCGAAGCCCATGGCGGTCACGCCCGCGCGCACCGGCGTCCCGCCGGGCCACGGCTCCGCCTTGCGCAGCACCCGCAGCCGCGCCGTCTCCTGCGTCAGCACCGGGTGCGGGTCGACGCAGCCCGTGGTCGGCGGCAGCACCTGGTGGTGCACCGCCAGGGTGGCCTTGATGAGCCCGGCGACCCCGGCCGCGGCCTTGGTGTGCCCGATCATCCCCTTGATCGAGCTGATCGCCGCACGCGGGCCGCCGGCGTGGGAGAGGGCCTGGGTCAGGGCCGTGAGCTCGGTCCTGTCGCCGACCTCGGTGCCGGTGCCGTGCCCCTCGAACATGGCGACGGTCTCGATGCCGAAGCCCGCCCGTTCGTAGGCGCGGCGCAGCGCCAGCCGGTACCCGCTGACCTCGGGCCTGGTGATGCCGCCCCTTCCGTCCGAGGAGACGCCCCACCCGGCGACGGTCGCGTAGATCCGTCTTCCGGCCTCGACGGCGTCCCGCTCGCGCATCAGCACGACCATCCCGCAGCCCTCGCCGGGCCAGAAGCCGTTCGACCCGCGGTCGTAGAGCCGCATCTCCCCCCTGGCCAGGGCGCCGGTCTTGGCGAAGCCCACGATCTCGAACGGGTCGATGGACAGGTCGACCCCGCCCGCGACGGCCACGTCGAGGTCGCCGTCGGCCAGGGCCCTGGCCGCGGTGACCACCGACAGCAGTGAGGAGGAGCAGGCGCCGTCCACGGTGTAGCCGCCGCCCTTGAGGTCGAAGTGGTTGCAGATGCGCCCGGCGATCGTGTTGGAGAGCCCGCCCGCCAGGGTGTCCTCGTCGGGGACGGGGAAGGGGCTCTTGTAGGCGGCCTCCAGGTCGTCGAGGAAACCGGCGAGCCGTTCGTCGTCCCAGTCCCGCTCCTTGAGCGCCGCCGCGACGGTGCGCCGCACGTACGGCCAGCGCAGCCGCATCAGGTTGGCCCTGGCGAACTCCCCGGTGAGGGTGTTGCCGACGATGACGCCGGTGCGTTCCCTGGCCAGTCCCTCCGCGCCGGGGAAGCCCGCGTCGGCCAGGGCGAGCGCGGCCGTGTCGAGCGCCAGCCAGTGGGTGAGGTCGGTCGAGCGGTAGGTGCTTCCGGCGATCTTGTAACCGATCCGGTCGAAGGCGTAGCCCTCGATGACGGCCGCGTTGCGCGCGTAGAAGCGGTCGGGGGCGGCCGGGTCGGCGTCCCAGTAGTCCTCAAGCCGCATGCGCGTGTCGGGCAGCCTGCGGAACGCCCGCCGTCCGGCCAGGACGTTCTCCCACAGTTCCCTCGGCGAGGCGGCGTCGGGATAGCGGCACGCCATGCCGACGATCGCGATCCTGCTCATACCGAGGCGACCTCCTTGCCGGTGCTCGCCAGGCCGTCCTGGGCGCGCGCGGTCAGGCGCGCCAGGGTCTCGCGCTGCTCGCGGCCCTTGTCCACGAAGTGGAGCGACCACAGGAAGACCCCGCGGACGAGGCAGACGGCCGCGGTGGCGAAGAAGATGCCGTAGGGGATGTGCACGGCCGTGAGGAGGCCGTACGTCAGGGCGACGCCGCCGCCGAAGAGCATCTGCGCCGCGGGTCTCGACGGGCTCGTCCCCGGGTCGGTGACCATGTAGTTGGTGAAGAGGATGAAGGCGACGCCGGTCATCATGCCCAGCGCCCCGGAGATCGAGGTGCCGAAGAACAGGCCGCGCAGGACCGCCTGCACGGCGAAGCCGCCGACCCAGGCGGCGATCAGCCACATCCGCCCGGTGAGCTTGCCGTTGATCATGCTGCCGCCGAGGATGATGATCGCGGGAATGAGCCAGTCGATCCAGGTGTCGACGTTCTCCGTGAAGTGGTACGGCGGCGCGATGCTGGCCCAGGGCAGGATCAGCAGGATGACGGCGATGCCGAAGTTCGACGGGTTCATGAAGTGCCGCATCTTCCCGCGGACCGGTGCCCGCAGCACCCACTTGGCGCCGACCGCGACGACCACCCCGAAGATCATCACCAGGATCTGGTCGTTGACGTAGATGAGCATGTTCATGGCCAGGCTGGTGATGTGCGCCGGGTAGAGGAACTCCACCAGGCCGCGCGGGCCGTTGCCCGTGTAGCGCGGCGCCCGTCCCTCGGCCCTGGCCGAGACGAACTCAAGCGCGATCTCCACCACGTAGCCGGTCGCCACGGCGACGAAGGGCCACAGCCACGGCTGCTCGAACCCGAGGAGGATGTAGCCGACGGTGTTGAAGACCGTGATGGATATCGCGAAGTTGCGCAGTGCGATGGTGACCTTGGGGTCGTGGCGCGGGGGGTTGTGCGTCCTGTCAGACATCTCGGTCATCTCTCCTTGGCCTGGCCGCCGAGTTCGAGGCGGTGCCTGCCCGGCGTCAGCTGAAGATCCTGGTCGTGTACCTGTCCGGCCCGGTCGCGCCAGCGCAGGTTGACCCGCACGGGACCGGTGACGTTCCTGCCGAGCCCGATGTGCACCTCGCTGCTGCGCTTGCCCGAGTGCCCGCTGCCGCCGTCCACCCTGCCGAGGAGCCTGCGCCCGTCCGGCGTCGTCACCGTGACCTGCGCGCCGGTCACCGGCGAGCCGGGGGCGGGCAGCGCGCCGGGAACCGGGGTGGCCTCGCGGGTCAGCCGCAGTTCGAGGAAGGCCCCGGGTGAGGGGCTCTGGTTGCGGTAGAAGACGGGCTCGCCCCACTGCCTGGCGACCGCGAAGTCGAGCCTGCCGTCGCCGTCGGCGTCACCGGTCGCGACCCCCCGCGTCGGCACCGGTACGGCCAGCCCGAGTTCCCTGGCCACGTCGACGTAGGTGCCGTCGGGACACCTGACGAAGAAGTGCAGCGTCTGGGTTCCCGCGACGTCGTCGCCCGCGCGCACGTTCGGCCACCAGTAGGGGTTCTGCAGCAGCTGGTCGTTGGCCGTGGCCAGTTCCTGCAGCTGCGGCCAGCGGTCGACCTCGCCCTTCACGAACCCGGTGGCCTGGACGATGCTGAGGTCCCCGCCGTTGTCGAAGTCGTCGATCTTGACGTCCCAGCCCCAGCCCGACCAGGCGGTGCGCGCCTGGGCGCTGCGGTCGGTCCACGGCGCCTCGCCCCGGCTGAGCCTCTCGCGCAGGGCGGCCTTGTCGCCGGAGGCGGACATGAACTGGAAGTTGCTCTCCTCGATGCCGAAGGAGGTGGTGATGTTGCTGACGAACATGTCGTAGACGCCGTCACCGTTGAGGTCGCCGAAGTCGAGGCCCATGCCCTTGAAGGAGTCGTGGCCGATCGTCTTGGACTTGGGGATCAGCGGCGAGCGCACCCCCTCGACGAGCGAGAGCCTGATGTGGCCGGGCGTCGAGCGGTTGTAGAACATCCGGTCGGGGCCGAAGTCGTTGGCGAGGTACAGCTCGGGCAGCTGGTCGCCGTCGAGGTCGGTGGCGGCGGCGGCGAGCTCCCACCCCTTGGAGGCCGTCTCGGGCAGGACGTCGTCGAGCCGCTGGTAGGTGACCGAGGGGTCGGCTCCGGTGACCGAGCCGGTCCAGCGGAAGAAGAAGTCGTCCCCGCCGTTGTGCGCGTCGGACATGGAGTGGTTCATGCGCACCAGGCCGGTGCCGCGGGAGTCGAGCACCGCGCTCTGCGGGAAGTAGTTGCCGATGAAGACGTCGTCGTGTCCGTCGCCGTCGAAGTCCGCCACGGTCGCGGCGTTGGTGTTCCACTGCGGGCCGCTGTAGAGGCCACCGGTGGCGTTGGGGCCGGGCACCAGCTCGACCGGCCGGTAGGCGCCGGGGCCGAGCCTGGTGGCACCCGGCCTGGCGAGGTAGAGGATCGGCGTACGGCCCCACATGTAGACGAGCAGGTCGAGGCGGCCGTCCTCGTTGAAGTCGCCGGGGACGCACCCCATGGGGGCGATGTGGTCGTTCATGGGCAGCGCGCCGGGGTCGAGCGCGAAGGGCGCGTACCTGTCGGTCTTCCCGCCGGGGACGGGGGTGACCACGGTCTGGTCGATGCGCGGGTCGACCAGGCACAGGTCGTTGGACAGGCCGTCACCGTCGAGGTCGTTCATCGCGATCGCCGCCCCGACCGAGGAGATCCACGCGTCGATGTGCGTGTAGTCGGGGTGCACCCCGCGGATCTCCTGCTGCCGGAAGCCTCCGGGCAGGGCGATGGACATCGGGGCGAAGGAGTACCTGCTCGCCATGCGGGCCGTGTCCGCGGCCGAGGGCGTGGGAATGCGGGCCACCACGAACGCGCTCACGATCAGCACGAGCGCGAGGACTCCGGGGAGCTGCCTGCGCAGCCAGCCCGCTGTCGCTGTCACGTCCTAACACCTCCCAAGGGATGCGAACTCGTCGGCGATGCGCCGCCGCCACACCTCGTAGGCGGGCACCTCGCCCTGGACGGGCCCGTCGGGACGGGCCTTCTCACTGATCCGCGCCGCCTGTTCCGGGGTCATGTCGCAGAAGACCCGGGTGGCCAGGAGCGTGTGCGGCACCACGAGGCCGGCCCGTTGCCTGGCCTCGGCCGCGAACGCGCAGCCCTGGGCGATCTGCGGGCGGTATCGGCCCGCGCGCTCCCAGAAGGCCAGCAGTTCCCCCTCCTCCGCGCCGCCCGCGTAGCTGGCGGCCAGCCCGGCGCCCGCGTACAGGTCGGCCCTGCGTTCCTCGGGGAATCCGTCGATCATCGTGGCGACGAGTTCCACGTCCGTCCCGCCGACGAACCACATGGCCCGTCCCACGCCCTGGTCGATGGCGTGCCCGGCGTACCAGCGGAAGCGGTCGGCCGTCCAGGGGAAGTCGGGATCGCGGAAACGGGCGTGGACGTAGCGGCCGGTGTGGAAGTAGGCCTGGTGGAAGCCGTACCCGTCGAGGACGAGCCAGCGCAGCAGCGGATCGTAGGCCGAGACGTCGGGCCACAGGAAACGCGGCAGTCTGGCCATCGCCCAGCCGACCCCGACGTAGACCATGTAGAGGTGGTCGTCACCGCGCCCGGCGAGGAGGTCTCCCGTTCTGCGGCCCCCGGTGAACGGCAGGGCGTCCAGTACGGCGGAGCCCATGCCCGCGCCCTCGTAGGCGAAGCCGCGGAAACGGGTGGGAATCGTCTCAAGCCGCTGTTCCGCCTCACGGGCCGAGCGTGAACCGGCCACGTGCGCGTAACCGGCCAGAAACGATTCACCAATCGTTTCCAGCAATTCCCTCGCCTGTGGGCTTTTCTCATTGAAACCGCGCGTCCCGAGTTTCGTGGCCGAGACGCCCGGGGTCAGAATTCGGCGCCTCAGCGCCCTCAACGCATTGGCCACTTGCCGCCTCACGCCCCTTATTCCGGATAGATTCGTCTCCTCGCCCATCTGACGACAAATCTACACAGGCACCTTGACCGACTGTCTACTTCAAACGTGCTCACGGAAAGACAAAGGAAGCCTTCCTGCAATCGGGCGCATGATTAACGGCGACGACAGCGGATGGTCCCGCGCCATCAATTCACAAAAAGGCCGCAACAATTACGCGGAAATGCGGCGTCCGCCGTCAGCCCGTCCGCAGGGACAGGTGGGCGCGCACCTTCCCGCGCCACAGCTCGTAGGCGGGCAGCCCGCCGGAGCCCCGCTCGACGGCCGAGTCGTCCGCGAGCGCGACCGCGGCCTCCGCGGTCAGGTCCGCCAGGGCCCGGACCGCCGTCTCGGTGTGCGGCGGCACGAACCCCGCGTAGTGGCGGGCCTTGGCCGCGAAGACCGCGCCCTGGGCCAGCTCCGCCCCGTGCCCGGCGGCCTCCTCGCGCAGCGCGGCCAGATCCTCCGCCTCCGCCCCGCCCGCGAACGCCGCCGCCAGCCCGACGCCGCTCCACAGGTCGGCCCTCCGGTGTTCCGCGAAGCGCCCGACCGTGGCCGCGACGTCGCCGGGACGGCCTCCGTGGACGAACCACAGCGCCCGGCCGACCCCCTGGTCCGCCGCCCTCGGGAAGTAGTCCGGCATGCCCTCCCACGGGTAGGGCGCGGCCACGCGCTGCCGGCCGACCCAGCGCGCGGTGTCGAAGTAGGCGCGGTCGAAGCCGTACCCGTCGACGGCCAGCCAGCTCATCGTCGGGTGGTACGGCAGGCCCGTCAGGTCGGGAACCGCCCTGCTCCACAGCACCCTCGGCAGCCGGGCGAGCGCGAACCCGATGCCGATGTAGGTCAGGAAGAGGTGCGGCCTGCCGGGGCCGAGCAGGAGGTCGCGGGTGCGGGTGCCACGGCCGCCGCCCATCGCGTCGAGGACGGCGCAGGCCATCGTCGCGCCCTCGTAGGCGAAGCCGCGCAGTTCCCGGTCGACCATCGCGAGCCTGCGCTCGACCTCCCACTGGTCCCGCGCGTTGACGCCCCACTCGAACCCGCACACCACCGCCTGGGGGATCGCCTCCAGGCGCCGGGTCGCCTCGGAGGGGACGACCTGGAAGCCGCGCCCCGCGAAGGTCACCTCGGCCAGGGAGGGCGCGAGCAGCAGGCTGCGCAGCGATCCGAAGACGGTGGGCATGGGACCTCCCTGCTCGGGTGACCCTTTCATGCTCCCTTCCCGCGGGTCGTGACGCATCTCTTGGATTGCGCCACCCCGGCGGACGGATCACGTCATCCGCCTCACGCGTGCGCGGCCCGGGGCGCGCCCGTCGTGGGCGCGCCCCGGGCCGCGCGGGGTCGTCGTGGAGGTCGTCGCGGGTTTTCCGTCAGCGGGTGGCGAACTGTCCCGGGGTACGGCCCTGGCCTGCGGGCCCCCGGTAGGCCTGGGCGATGTCCAGCCACCGGTCGGCCTCCGCCCCCGAGGCGGTGAGCGCGAGGTCGGCACGGTGCCTGCGCCTGACCACGAGCAGGCAGAAGTCGTGGGCCGGGCCGACGACCCGCTGCCCGGCGTCCTGGGGCCCGAAGGCCCACGACTCGCCGGAGGGCGCGGTCAGCTCGAAGCGGAACTCCTCACCCGGCGGCGTCAGGCCCCGCGCCTGGTAGCCGAAGTCCCTGGTCAGGGTGGCGAACCAGACCAGGTGCCTGATCCGGTCCGTCGGCTCCCGCCGTACCCCGAGCGCGTCGGCGATGTCCTGGCCGTGCCCGAAGAGTTCCATGTATCCGGCGCAGCCGAGCACGGCGGGCGGAAGCGGCCTGACCAGCCACGGCACGACCTGGTTCTCCGGCACCGCGGCGAGCGCCGCGAGCGAGGCCGCGCGTCCCGCCCGCCAGCGGGCCAGCAGTTTCTCCGGCGGGTCGTCCAGATAGTCCGCGAGGGCGGCGTTCACCGCCCCGTCGAAGTCCTTGCCCGCCCGCGCGGCCAGCGCCCCGAACGTCTCGGGGTCGGAGGCCGCCAGTTCGGCCAGGCGGAAGATGAAGGTGAGGTGCGCGATCTGGTGTCTGATCGTCCATCCGGGCGCGGGGGTGGGAAGCGCCCACCCGTCGGCGTCGAGGCCTTCGACCATGCGGTCGACTTCCTCGCCCTCCGCGGCCAGGTCGGAGATCACGTCCTGCAACTGGGTCACGAGCCTGTCCTCTCGCAGGGAAACTCGCAGGGAACCTCCAGGGAAGGAGGTCTGCCGAACACCTCACCGCGGCGGCGCGTTCTGCCCCAGCATGCATCGGTGCGAACCGGCTGTCTTCTCCCTGTGTGCTGTCCGTGGTCACCGGGTGGTCACCGGCAGGGTGGCTCGTACGGCATGTCGGGGAAGTGGTGGCCCCACTCGGCGCGGGTGATCCTGGGGTGCGCGACGGCGCACACCAGGGCGGCGGCACGCTCGGAGTCGATCTCCCACAGCCGCACCGTGCGGTCCCGGCCCGCGGTGGCCAGGGTGTGCCCGTCCGGGCTGAACGCCAGCGCGTGGATCCCCTCGGTGTGGCCGCCGAGGGTGGCCAGTTCCACGGGCAGGCGCGGGTCGGTCGTGTCCCACAACCGCACCGTGCGGTCGGCTCCGGCCGTGGCCAGGATGTGGCCCCGGGGGGCGAACGCCACGGCGTAGACGGTGTCGGTGTGCGGGGTCAGCGTGGACAGGGGCCGCGCGCTCCCCGGGCGGGAGACGTCCCACAGCCTGGCGGTGCGGTCGAAGCCGGAGCCGGCCAGCACCTTCCCGTCCGGGGAGAACGCCACCGCGCTCACCCCGTCGGTGTGACCCGTCAGCGTCGCCACCGGCTCCGGCCGGACCGGACGGGAGACGTCCCACAACCGCACCGTACGGTCCCAGCCGCCGGCGGCCAGCACCTTCCCGTCCGGGGAGAAGACCACCGCGCTCACCCCGTCGGTGTGACCCGTCAGCGTCGCCACCGGCTCCGGCCGGACCGGACGGGAGACGTCCCACAACCGCACCTCGCGGTCGGGTCCCGCCGTGGCCAGGAGACGGCCGTCGGGCGAGAAGGCCACCGCGTTGACGTCGCCGGCGAAGTCCGTGAGCGTCGCCAGGGCCTTCGGACGGAGCAGGTCGGTGACCTCCCACAGGCGCACCGTGCGGTCGCGGCCCGCCGTGGCCAGGACACGGCCACCGGGGGCGAAGGCGAGCCCGCACACCGGGCCGCGGTGCGCGGTCAGCTCGCTCAGCGCCCTGGGCCTGAAGGGGTCGGCGACGTCCCACAGCCACGCCGTACGATCCGATCCCCCGCTGGCCAGGGCGCGCCGGTCGGGGCTGAAGGCGACGGAGCAGACCGTGTCGCGGTGCGCGGCGAGTACGGGACCCGGCAGGTCCCACACCCAGACGGTGTGGTCGTCGCTGGCACTGGCCAGGCTCCTGCCGCCGGGGGCGAAGGCCACCGAGACGACCGCCCCGGCCTGGCCCGACAGCACGGCGGGCTCCTCGGCGCCGGAGTCGGACACGTCCCACATCCGCACCGTGCGGTCCGTGCTCGCACCGGCCAGGTCGCGTCCTCCCGGGCTGAAGGCCACCGAGCGCACGCCGTCGGTGTGGCCGCGCAGGACACGCCTCTCCCGGACCTTCCCGGGGTCGCCGGTGTCCCACAGCCGGACGGTGCGGTCCTGGCTCGCGCTGGCCAGCGAGCGGCCGTCCGGGCTGAACGCCACCGCGTTCACGGTGCCGGTGTGCCCGGTCAGGACCGCCGTCCGGGCAGGGGCCCGCGGCCGGGTGAGATCCCACAGCCGCACCGTACGGTCCTGCCCGGCGCTGGCGAGGGTACGGCCTCGCGGGTCGAAGGCGACCGAGACGACGGCGTCGTCGTGCCCGGTCACGCGGGCCAGCGGTCTGGGGCGTGCGGGGTCGGCGACGTCCCACAGGCGCACCGTGCGGTCGGTTCCCGCGCTGGCGAGCACCCGTCCGTCGGGGCTGAACGCCACCGCGTTCACATCGCCGGTGTGCCCGGTGAGGACGACCGGCGCCGCGGCGCGGCGAGGGCCGCCGAGGTCCCACAACCGCACCGTACGGTCCTGCCCGGCGCTGGCCAGCGTGCGCCCGTCCGGGCTGAAGGCGAGCGCGCCGACGCCGCCGGTGTGCCCCGTCAGGACCGCGAGCGCCGCCGGGCGGTGGGGGTCGGCCAGGTCCCACAACCGCACGGTGCGGTCGCGGCTCGCACTGGCCAGCGTGTGCCCGCCGGGGCTGAAGGCGACCGCGCCGACGTTGTCGGTGTGCCCGGTCAGGCGGGTGGCGTAGGGGGTGGCGAAGGCGCTCAGCAGGGTCCCCCTGGCCTGCTCCGTCGGCACCAGCCGGTAGGCGGCGAGCCCGATCTGGGCGGCCAGGGCGGGGTTGGTCGCGCGCAGCGCGGCGGCCTCGCCCGCGGCCTTCTGGGAGACGGCGATGTTGCGCTGGCGGGTGGCCGTGCCGTTGGCGTCGGCGGCGTAGACGACGGCGGTGACGGCCAGCAGGAGCAGCGCGGTGAGCGCGGCGACGAGCTGGCGCAGGCGGCGGGTGTGCCGCCTGCCCGCGTCGAGCTCGGCGGCCCGCGCGGCCAGGCTGGCGTCGAGGAAGGCGCGCTCCCTGCCGGTGAGCACGGCGTCTCCCGTCTCGGCCCAGCTCTGCGCCTGGGCGAGCCCGACCCCTCGGTAGAGGGCTCCCGGGTCGTGGCCGAGCGACTCCCAGGTGCCGGTCGCCTCGGTGAGCCTGCGGTGGACGCGCAGCCCCTCACGGTCCTCGGCCAGCCAGCCGCGCAGCCGGGGCCATGCGCCCAGCAGTGCCTCGTGGGAGATCTCCACGGTTTCGCGGTCGAGGGTGATGAGGCGCGCGGCCGCCAGGCGTTCCAGGACGACCGGGGTGTCGGGGTCGTCCTGGTCGAGCTCACGGCGGAAGACGGGCCGCTTGGTGTCCTCGGTGCCCTCGCCGAGGGCGGTCAGCCGCAGGAACAGGCTCTTGACCAGCCGCTGCCTCCGGGGGCCGAAGGCGGCGTAGAGCGACTCGGCCGTCTGCGCGAGCGCGCCGTGCAGGCCGCCCGCCGCCTGGAAGCCCGCCAGGGTCAGCGTGTTCCCCCTGCGTCTGCGCCAGGTCTCCAGCAGGGCGTGCGAGAGCGAGGGCAGCGTTCCCGCCTGCCCGTTCGCCTGGGCCACGACGGCGGTCAGCAGCGCGGTCTCGACCGTGCAGCCCGCGCGGACCGCGGGCTGCACGACGGCGCGGCGCAACTCGTCGGTGGTCATGGGTCCAACGGCGAGCTGCGCGTCGGCGAAGGCCTCGACCAGGTCCGGGTGGCGGGTGCAGTGGGCGTAGAAGTCGGCGCGCACCCCGAGCACGACCCGGCAGCGGCTGTCGCCCGCGCCGGCCGCGGTGACCAGCGCCGCGAGGAAACGGCCGCGCTCCGTCTCGTCGTCGCAGAGGGTGAAGACCTCCTCGAACTGGTCGACGACCAGCAGCAGCTCGGCCTGTTCCGGCCGGCCGGCCAGGGCCCGGCGGACGATCCGGTGCAGGCCGCGCGGGCCGGCCGCCAGTTCTTCGCACAGCCCGCCCGGGGTGTCCCCGGTGAGCCGGGCGAGCTGGAGCGCGCACTCCTCCAGGGGGCGCGGACCCGGGGTGAACAGCACCACAGGGCCCTGTCCGCCCTCGGCCCTCCTGCGCGGCACCAGCCCGGCCCGCAGCAGCGAGGACTTCCCCGCGCCCGAGGTGCCGAAGAGCGCGACCAGTCTCCGCCGCGCCAGACGGGTCCGTAACTCCTCGACGAGCCGCTCGCGGCCGAAGAACCGGTCGGCGTCCTCACTGCGGAAGGCCGCCAGGCCGACGTACGGCGGTTCCTGCCCGGCCGCCCGTTCCCCTGTCCCCCGCGGGCCGCTCCCCGAGAGTTCCGCGGCCACCTCGTGCCAGCGCCGCTCCCACTCGGTGCCGTCGCCCCCGCAGGCGCCGACGTAGGCCAGGGTCACCGCCAGGCTCGGCAGTCTCCTGCCCGCCGCCGCGCCGGACAGCGTCGCCACCGAGTAGTGCGCCCTGCGTGCCAGCAGCCGGTACGGCGGGCCACCCGCCTTCTCCCTCAGCTCGCGCAGTTCGGCCGCGAACCGCAGCAGCGCGCTGTCTCCCTCGTCCAGTGGTCGCTCGCCACGCGGCAGCGCCCCCACCTCCTCGGTCCGGTCCCCCGGTGCCCGCGCGAGGTGACGCCGGGAGACAGCCGGAGGCGGCCGTCCGAGCCTCCGGCGGGCCCTTCGGCACCGGGAACTCGCCCGGCGATTGTTGCACACGCCCCAACAGGCCGGAAGCCGGTTCTCCTCGCGTCTCCGGCGAGATCATCATCCATCACGACAAGCGCTTTCACGGCATGGCGGCCCGCCGTACCCCTCGTTGCGGGTCATCTTCCGGTCGCCGGCGGAGAACGTTGACGACCTGGACCCGCCGCGCCGCGTCGCGGGTGTTTCCGGGTCGTTCCCCACCGCGTTCCAGGAACGCCGACGAGGAAAGGAGCGAAAATCACGCGTCCGATGAGGGATCTCCTGTCCCGAGGGGCCGGAACCGTCACAGTGACCACCGTTGTGCCCGCCGCCGTGTCCTTCCCGGTGGCGTGCGGCCGCCGTACCGCGCGCCCCACCGGCCCCGGATGTCCCGCGCCACGCCGCCCCTGAGTGGCCGCAGCACACCCGTGCAGGACGTACGTTGAAATGCACAGGTGTTTGCCCTGCCGGCTCCATGAAGGATGTGATCGCCGTGACGGCCTCCGCTGAGGAAAACGTGCTGATCTTGGCCGACGACGATGACGAGACGCCCGACGCCCTGGTGACGGTCGCGGGTGCGAGTGTGGACCCGGTCAAGGACTACCTCCGGCAGATCGGCAAGGTTCCCCTGCTCAACGCCGAGCAGGAGGTCGAGCTGGCCAAGCGCATCGAGGCCGGCCTGTTCGCCGAGGAGCAGCTGGAGGTCGAGGGCGACCGGCTGCCGGTCGACGTGCGCGCCGAGCTGGAGTGGATCGCCGAGGACGGCCGTCACGCCAAGGACCACCTTCTTGAGGCCAACCTGCGTCTGGTGGTCTCGCTGGCCAAGCGCTACACCGGCCGGGGCATGCTCTTCCTGGACCTGATCCAGGAGGGCAACCTGGGCCTGATCCGCGCGGTGGAGAAGTTCGACTACACCAAGGGGTTCAAGTTCTCCACCTACGCCACGTGGTGGATCAAGCAGGCGATCACCCGGGCGATGGCCGACCAGGCGCGGACGATCCGCATCCCGGTCCACATGGTCGAGGTGATCAACAAGCTGGCCCGGGTGCACCGGCAGATGATGTCCGACCTGGGCCGTGAGCCGACCTCGGAGGAGCTGGCCCGCGAGCTGGAGATGACCCCGGAGAAGGTCGTCGAGGTCCAGCGGTACGGGCGTGAGCCGATCTCCCTGCACAGCCCGCTCGGCACGGAGGGCGACAGCGAGTTCGGCGACCTCATCGAGGACTCCGAGGCGATCACCCCCGACGAGGCGGTGGCGTTCGGGCTGCTGCAGGAGCAGCTGCACGCCGTCCTCGACACCCTGTCCGAGCGTGAGGCCGGGGTGATGGCCCTGCGGTTCGGGCTGACCGACGGCCAGCCGAAGACGCTGGACGAGATCGGCAAGGTCTACGGGGTCACCCGGGAGCGCATCCGCCAGATCGAGTCCAAGACCATGTCCAAGCTGCGTCACCCGTCCAGGTCCCAGGCGCTGCGCGACTACCTGAGCTGACGGCCGTCCGGCCTACCCCGTCAGGCCGTCGAAGGCGACCCTGAGGTGGCGGGGGCCGCGCAGGACCGGATTCCGCCGGTAGGGCGGCGGGTCTTCGGCGAGCCCGGGGTCGCTGAGCCTGCGGGCCAGCTGGGTCAGCGCGATCTGCGCCTCAAGGCGGGCCAGCGGCGCGCCGAAGCAGTAGTGGACTCCACTGCCGAAGCCGAAGTGCTGGTTGTCCGCCCGTTCCGGGTCGAACCTGTCGGGCTCGTCGAAACGCCTGGGGTCGCGGCTTCCCGAGGCCAGTACGAGCCAGATCGGCGCCCCCTTCGGGATGACGGTCCCGGCGACCTCGATGTCGGCCAGGGCGGTGCGCTGCGGCAGGAACTGCACCGGCGGCTCGAAGCGCAGCAGCTCCTCGACCAGCGGTACGGCCAGCTCCGGCTCCTTGCTGAGCCTGGCCAGGGCCTCGGGGTGACGCAGCAGGGTGAGCATCCCGTTGGTGATGAGGTTGACGGTGGTCTCGTGGCCCGCGATGAACAGCAGGACGGCCGTTGTGATCATCTCGATCGGTGTCAGGCGTCCCTGCGGGTCCTGCGCGGTGACCATGGCCGACAGCAGGTCGTCGCCGGGTGTACGGCGGTGCTCCTCGGCGAGCCCGGCGAGATAGCGGCCCAGCTCGGCCCGGGCCTGCTGGGCGGTGAGCTGCCGCTGCGCGGGGTCCTCGGACGAACTCGGGTCGATGCCCGCGACGATCCTCTCCGCCCAGACGTGGAAACGCGCCTCGTCCTCGTGGGGCACACCGAGGAGCCTGCAGATCACCATCACGGGGAAGGGGTAGGCGAAGTCGTCGACCAGGTCCGCCTCCCGCCTGTCCCCCAGGTCGTCGATCAGGCCGGTGACCATCCGGCTGAGATCCCCGCGCATGTCGTGGATGCGCCGGGGGGTGTGCGGAGGCCCGAACGGCCGCATCGCCAGCCGCCGCAGCCGGTCGTGCTCGGGCGGGTCGAGCCTGATGAAGCTGGGCGGCAGGCCCGTGTCCTCCTCGGCGTCGGGCGGCAGGCCGCCCGCCGCGCCCGGCAGCCGGTTACGGATGTCGGAGCTGATCCTCGGGTCGTGCAGCAGGCTGAGGATCTCCCAGTAGGTGCTGACCGCGTACACCCCGTCGTCCTGCCGTGAGACCGGTGTCCTGCGGAGTTCGGCGTACAGCGGGTAGGGGTCGGCGCGGTTGGCGTAGTCGGTGATCTGCCGCAGCAGGGTGCCCTGCGTCATGGCTGCTTCCTCACGGTCCTCACGGTCCTCACGGTCCTCACGGTCCTCACGGTCCTCGGGCGTCGGCTGGCGCGTCGCCGGTCAGGCGCGGGCCGGGGTGAACTGGAGTCTGCGCTCGCTGGGCGCGTATCCGCTCAGCGTCACGGTCGGGCCGTGGCTCGGCAGGGAGGGGTCGGGGAAGTCGGCGGGGATCGGCCGGATGCCCCCGGCGCGCCTGTCCACGTTGGGGAAGTCGGGCGGGAAGGGCGCCGCCGACTCGATCAGCCTGCGGTAGAAGTCGATCCATCTGGCCTGGTCGAAGGCGACCGCGGCGATGACGCGCCCCTGGAAGCCGTACGTCACGACGAAGCGGTCCTCCTCCAGGGCGCCCTGCGTGACGACGATCTCCTCCCCCATGGGCGGGACGCCGATGGACTTGATGTTGACCCCGAACTGGGCGGACCAGAAGGCCGGGACCCACAGGTAGGGGCGGCGGTCGAGCCCTGAGTTGATCATGTTGTGGGCGGCGATCTCGGCCTGCTCGACCGCGTTGCCCCAGTGTTCGAGCGAGAGGAACTGGTAGCCGAAGAGCGGGTGGGGGGACCTGGCGACGTCCCCGGCGACGAAGACGTCGTCGGTGACGATGCCGTGGACGTCGAAGGCGCGGCATCCCGCGTCGCAGGCGACGCCCCTCGGCCCGGCGGCCAGCCCCGATCCGGCGAGCCACTCGGTGTTGCGTATCGCGCCGAGCCCGACCACCGCGACGTCGGCGTCGATCGCGCTCCCGTCGGAAAGGTGGGCGCGCCTGAGCCGTCCCGCGGCGTCGCCCTCCAGGGCGGTCACCGTGACGCCGCAGCGCAGGTCCACGCCGTGCTCACGCTGCAGCCGCGCCGCGACCGCGCCCACGACGCCGCCGAGCGCCCCGACGAGGGGGGCGGGGCCGCGCTCGGCGACCGTGACCTCAAGGCCCCTCTCCCGGCAGGCGGAGGCGATCTCCGAGCCGGTGAACCCGGCTCCGACGACCAGCACCCGGCGGGGGCCCGCCGCCAGATGCCGGTTGAGCCCGGCGGCGTCGTCGGCGGTGCGCAGGACGAACACCCCGTCGAGGGCGGCCTCCGTCTCCTTGAACCACGGCCTGGCGCGGGTGCCGGTCGCGATGAGCAGGCGGTCGTACTCGATCTCGTCGCCGTCGGCGAGGCTGACCCGCCGTTCGGCCAGGTTGAGCCCGGTCGCGGCCACGCCGAGCCGCCAGCGGACGTCGAGGTCGCGGGCGCGCGGCAGTGTGGTCGCCTCCGCCGCCGTCCTGCCCAGCAGGACCTGCTTGGACAGGGGCGGCCTGTCGTACGGCTCGCGCGGCTCGTCGCCGATCACGGTCAGCGATCCGGTGAAGCCTCCGGCGCGCAGCGCCTCGGCTCCGTGCAGCCCCGCGAGGGAGGCTCCGACGACGACCACCCGGCCCCGCCGTCTGAGCTCCCGTGCGGCCGTCTCAGCCGACATCGGTCAGCGCTCCCCCTGGCCGTCGCGCGGTGTCCCACTCGACGGTGATGGCCTGCACCGGGCAGGCCGCCGCGGCCCGCAGGACCTGTTCGCGCCGCTCCTCGCCGGGGCCCGGGTCGTACATCAGGGCCTCCTCGCCGTGCATGGAGAAGACGTCCGGCGCCAGGAAGGCGCACTGGGCGTAGCCCTCACAACGGTTGAGATCGACGACAATCCTCACGGAACCCCCCGGCCCCTTCGGCCGTCCCCGTGGCGGGAACGGCCCTTGGGTGATGTCCAGACTAGGGCGGTGACCTGGGAGGACAAGGTCGGCGATTACCGTGTTACGACCCTTTTGAGGGACCTTTGCCGCTTCCCAGGGGGATAGTGGGACTTCATCCTGGTCGTCATCCGCAGCCGGGAACGGACCTGCCGAGGGCCGTGGCGTAGGCGTCGCGCAACAGCGCCGCCAGCGCCCCCTCGTCCTGCGCCTGGTTGACGGTCGCCACGACCGAGATCCGCCGCGCGGGCGCGTAGGCCGCGACGGCGCCCCAGGCTCCGGGGTGGAACCACAGGACCTCGTCGCCGGATGTCAGGCGCTGGATGCCGAGGCCGTAGGTGCCCTTGCTCTGCGGGGTCGCGGTCAGCATGGCCCGCAGCGTCGCCGGGTCGCGGAAGACCCCGCCCTCGAACAGGGCGCGGAAGAAGGTGGTCAGGTCGGCCGCGGTGGAGACCAGGCCGCCTCCGGCGAAGGTGTCGAAGGTCGGGTTCCAGTTCCTGGTGTCCACGGAGCCGAGGTAGGGGTGCGAGAGCGGCGCCCCGCGATGCCGTTCCCAGTGTTCGAGGTAGGTCCCGCGCAGCCCGAGCGGGTCGAGGAGCAGCGTGCGGTAGGCGCGGTGCAGGGGCAGGCCGCTGACCTTCTCGATGACGTACCCGGCCAGGATGTAGCCGGTGTCGGAGTAGTGGTAGCCCCTGCCCGGCCTGAAGTACGGCCTGCCGTGGGCGAGAGCCCAGTCGACCAGCCGTTCCGGTGTCCACGTCCTGCGGGGATGGGCGGCGACCTCGGCGATCCACCTCTCGTCGGCGGCGTAGTCGTACAGGCCCGCGGTGTGGTCGAGCAGCTCGCGCACGGTGATCCGCGCGCCGTAGGAACGGCCGCCGAGCACGTGCACCCGCCCGACCAGGGAAGGGTCGAGATATTTGCTGATCGGGTCGTCGAGGCGTAGCTTGCCCTGTTCTGCGAGCTTGAGCACGGTCGCGGCGGTGAAGGTCTTGGTGACGCTGGCCGCGCGGAAGGCGTCCGTCGGCCGCAGGTCCCTGCCGCCGAGCCGGAAGGCGCCGGCGGCGCCGGTGTAGGCGACCCCGGGGCCCCGGACGTCAAGGATGACCCCGGGGACCGGTGGCCTGGCCGCCCTGCCGACGAGGCAGGCGAACCCGGCCTCGGCGGCGGCCGCGGGACCCGCGGTGAGGAGCAGGAACAGCGCGGTGAGAACGGCGACCACGGCCGAGGTTCTGCCGGGCGGACGCATCAGGGGACCTCCAGTGGATCGGTGACCGGCGGGACCGTACGGCCCAGCCGGGTCCTGACCGTGTACGCCAGCAGCGTCACGGCCAGGATGACGCCGACGCCGAGCACGACGGGCCCGACGCCGGGAGAGACGGAGACGGCCAGCAGGGCCGCGCCGAGCAGGACGAGCACCGTCCAGCTCAGCCAGGGGTGGCCCCACATGCGCACCTGCAGCGTCCCCGGGTCGGTGCGGGCGCGCAGCCGTAGCTGGCTCACCGCGATGAACAGGTAGAGGACCAGCGTGAGCAGGCCGGAGGCGTTCAGCAGGAAGGCGAAGATCTCATCAGGGCTGACCAGGCCCGCGACGGCCACGACCACCAGCGCGAGACCGCTTCCCGCCAGGATCGCCGGGGCGGGCACCCCCGAGGGCCGCACCCTGGCCAGTACGGCGGGCGCGTCCCCGCGCTCGGCCAGGGACATCAGCATTCGCGAGGAGCCGTAGATCCCCGCGTTCAGGATCGACAGCACGGCGACCAGGACGACCGCGGTCATCAGGCCGCTCGCCCCGGGGACGCCGAAGGCCTCGATGGCGGTGGCGAAGGGGCTGTCCTCCCCGTTGGCCGGGACCCGGTTCCACGGCACGACCGCGACGATCAGCAGGATCGAGCCGACGTAGAAGACCAGCACCCGCCACACCACCCTGACGGTCGCCCGCGCGACCTCCCTGGCGGGTTCTGCGGACTCCGCGGCGGCGATCGTGACGATCTCCGCGCCGAAGTAGGAGAAGACCACCGTCACCAGCGCGGCCAGCACCGCCGCCCAGCCGTTCGGGGCGAACCCGCCGTGCTCGGTCAGCGCGGACAGGCCCGGCCCGCCGTGCGGCCACAGCCCGGTGAGGTACAGCGCGCCGACGGCCAGGAAGGCGACGACCACGACGACCTTGACCGAGGCCAGCCAGAACTCGGTCTCGCCGAACACCCGCACCGAGACCAGGTTCGCCACGGTGAGGACGGCCAGCAGCGCCGGGGCGCCCAGCCACACCGGCAGGCCGGGGACGATGCCGGAGGCCAGCCTGGCGCCCGCGACGGACTCGAAGGCGATCACCGCGACCGCGAAGTACCAGTAGCCCCAGCCGACGAGGAATCCCGCCCAGCGGCCCAGGGCCAGCTCCGCGTAGCGGGAGAAGGACCCGGTGGTCGGGTGCGCCGCGGCCATCTCGCCGAGCATCCGCATCACCAGGACGACGATCACGCCGCCCACGGCGTAGGCGACGACCGAGGCGGGACCCGCCATGGCGATCACCGAGCCGCTGCTGACGAACAGGCCGGCGCCGATGACGCCGCCTATGCCGATCATTGTCATGTGCCGCCGCCGCAGTCCGCGGCGGAGCGCTGTCTCACCTTGCGCCATCGAGGCTCCTTGGTTTCGTGGCCCCCGAGCGGGTTTTTCCGGCGTCACGGGTCCGGGCGCGCGGTCACGCCAGGGCCGCCTGCGGCCACGGTCGGCGGACAGGCGGGGTGCGAAGGGACGGGGGATCTCCCGGAACGGTCTGCGGGCTTCACGGCCGTTCCGGGAACGGCGCGGCCGTTCCGGGGTTCCTCCGCGCCGGCGCGGCCGTTCCGGGTGAGCATGGCCGGTCCGGGCCGGCGCGGTCGTGCCGGAGTGACACGGCCGTTCCAGAGCGGGTGTGGTGGAAGGGGCGGCGGCCGGTTCAGTCGCCGTGGAACTCGGGGCCGCGCCCGTCACCGAAGGCGTGCAGCCCCTCGGCGAGGTCGGCGCTGCGCAGGCAGGCCAGGCAGCCCTCGACCTCCAGGGCGAGCACGCCCTCCAGGTCGAGTTCCCAGGTCCTGCGCAGGTGCCGCCTGATCAGGCCGACCGGCACGGGGGCGGCCGACCCGATGGTCTCGGCCAGCGCGACGGCGGTGGCGAGCAGGTCCTCCCCGGGCACGACCCGGCTGACCAGGCCCGCGCCGAGCGCCTCGGCGGCGCCGATCCGCTCTCCCGACAGCAGCAGGTCGGCCGCCCTGCCGTGCCCGACCAGGCGGGGCAGGAAGTACAGCACGCCGTTGGTCGGGTAGAGGCCGCGGCGCACCTCCATGAAGGCGAACTCGGCCTCCTCCGCCGCGATCCGCAGGTCGCTCGCTATCGCCAGCTCCGCGCCCACGCCGACCGCGATGCCGTTCACCGCGGAGATGACGGTCTTCGGGAAGGCGACCAGGCGCCTGGTGACGTCCTGGAAGTCCTCGACGGTCGCGGCCAGGTCCCGCGACGCCGTACGGCTCAGGCGTTCGCGTGTCTCGGTGAGGTCGACGCCCGAGGAGAAGGCGCGTCCGCGCCCGGTCAGGACGACCGCGCGCACCGTCTCGTCCCGCTCCGCCTCGTCCAGGGCCGCGCCGAGCTCGGCGAACGTGCGGTCCCTGAAGGCGTTCAGCACCTCGGGGCGGTCGAAGGTGACCACCAGGGCCGCGCCGTGGCGGGCCGTGACGATGTCTTTGACGGCGTCTCCGACGGTGTCCTCGGCCGTGTCCTCGACGGTGTCCTCGGCCGTGTCCTCGGCGGTGTTTTCGGCGGTGTTTTCGGCGGTGTTTTCGGCGGTGTTTTCGACGGTGTCGCTCACACGGCCTCCCCGAGCGCGTCGTACTCGTTCTCCCTGCCTGAGGGCAGCAGGTGTTTGGCGATCCGTTCTGACGGGGTCATGGGGAACTCCTCGACGTACTCCACGAAACGCGGCACCTTGAAACCGGCCAGGCGCCCTCGGACGAACTCCACCAGTTCCCCTGGTGGCACGGGGGTCGCGACCTGGACGAACGCCTTGACCTCCTCGCCCCGCAGGTCGTCCGGGACCGCGACGACCGCCGCGGCCCGGACGGCGGGGTGCCGGGCGAGGACCGCCTCGACCTCGGCGGCGGCGACGTTCTCACCGCCGCGGCGGATCATGTCCTTGCGCCTGCCCACGAGGTGGATGTAACCGCGTTCGTCCCTGCGGCCGAGATCGCCGGTGTACAGCCTGCCGTCGCGGATGCGTTCCGCGGTGGCCTCGGGGTCGTTCCAGTAGCCGAGCATCATCGGGCTGCCGGTGACGACGATCTCACCGTCGATGATCTCGACCTGTTTGCCGGGTACGGGAACCCCCGCGGCCCCGCTGCCGACACAGGCGTCGTCACCCGCCGGGACCGCCAGGTCGACGCCGGTCTCGGTCATGCCGTACGCCTCCCGCCAGGGCGCCCCCCAGCGCCGTTCGAACGCGGCGTGCAGGTCGGCGACGATGCCCGAGCACAGGACGAGCCTGACCCGGTGCGCGTGGTCCAGCGGGTCCTCCGGCTGCCGGTACAGGTAGACCGGCATGGTGCCGAGCAGGTAGAAGAACGTGGCGCCCTCCTCACGCGCGGAGCGCCAGAACGTCGAGGCGGAGAACCTCGGCAGGATCACCAGCGGGATGCCCTTCATCAGGCACAGCACGGTGTTCCACTGCGGGTCCATGTAGGAGAAGGGCTGGGCGGTCAGGTCGACGTCGTCCTCACCGGCCCCGACGATGCCCGCCGCCAGCTCCGCCAGGCGCAGCCAGTAGCCGTGGGTGAGCATGCACCCCTTGGGGAACCCCGTCGTGCCCGAGGTGTACTGGAGGTTCGCCAGGTCCTCGGGGCCGACCTGCGGAGGTTCGAGGTACGGCGAGGCGGCGTCGGCCTCCGCTCCCGCGTCGAAGGCGCCGGGGACCGGTCGCCCGAAGGGCCCCGCGCCGGCCGGGTCGAGCAGCCCGACCTGCCCGACCCGGGTGCCGAGCAGCGCCCGCGCGGCCTGTGCCGTACCGGCGAGGGCGAGCACGGCGCCCGAGTCGGCGATCACGTGGGCGAGGTCGTCGCTCCGGTAGCCGGCGTTGACCGGGACGGTGACCGCGCCGAGCTTGCCCACGGCCAGCCAGGCGACGGGGAAGCCGACGCCGTTGGGCAGCATGACGGCCACCCGGTCGCCGCGGCGCACCCCGTGGGCCCGCAGCACGGCCGCCAGCCGGTTGGTCCGCTCCTCGACCTGCGCGACGGTGGTGGTGACGCCGCCGAAGCGGAACAGCGGCCGTCGCCCGTCGGTCGCGGCCCGCCTCCTGAGCAGGTCGCCGAGGCTGGTGGCGCTCACCGGGCCTCCCCGGGGGCGCTCGCGCGGGTGGCCAGGTCGAACATGTCGGCCAGCTCGGCGGCGCACCCGGCGAGGTCCACGGCCGCCTCGTCGAAGACCCACTGCAGCATGACACCGTCGATGGCGCCCTGAACGGTCGAGGCGAGCGTGCGGGGGGTGAAGTCCCGGAAGTCGCCGTCCTGCTGTCCTCTGCGCAGGATCCCCTCGATGTGCCTGCGGCAGGGGTCGTAGGCGGTGGCGTTGAAGGCGCGTTTCGCCTCCGCCGTCCCGAAACTTCCCCAGATGTCGACCATGGCGACGAAGTTCTCGCGATGGTCGGCCATGAAGGCGAAGCTCGCCTCGATGTAGGCGCGGAGCCTGGCCGGGCCGCCGGTCTCCCGCTCGACCCTGGACCTGATGAACCGGTTCGACTCCGCCAGCAGGGAGGTGACGATCTCCTCGATCAGCTCGTCCCTGCCGTCGAAGTGGTAGGAGATCACGCTCTTGCTGATCCCCACCTCGTCGGCGATCCGGGCCAGCGACGCCTGGGCGAGCCCCGCGCTGGCGATCGTCGTGATCGCGCCGCCCACGATCTGACGCCTGCGCGTCTCCTCGATGAACGTGGACTTCTTCCTGCCCGGTGCTTTCCGGCCATCCGGCGTAATTTTCGACCGCATGGCCTACATTTAGGCCGTACGGCCGCAAACCCGCAAGGGGCCTGCGCCAACTCTCCGGTTTTCCCTACCTCCAGGAAGACGGTGTGCCATGGATGACCTTCCCCCGCTCCGCCCCCGCGAGAGGGAGGTGCTCGCGCTGATGGCGCAGGGCTGCTCGAACGCCGAGGTCGCGGCGCGGCTGCACCTGTCGGCCGCGGCCGTGGAGAAACACGTCTCCGGTGTGTTCACCAAGCTGGGCCTGCCGCCGACCGCGAGCGGGAACCGCCGCGTCCTGGCGGTCCTGCGTTATCTGGGTCATCAGGGCCTTTCCGGAAACCCCTGACCCGGCCGGAGCCGGGTCAGGGGTGTCTCCGTACCGCGCCTTCTCCCAGGCGGGCCTATTCGTGCGGGAGGATGCTGCCGGTCGGGGTGCTCCGCGGCGCGGGGGACCCGCCCCCACCGCCACCGCCGCCGTTGCCGCCCCCGCCGCCGCCGTTGCCCCTGGCCTGCTGCAACATCTCCAGGTGGGCCTGCACGACGGGCTTGGCCTCCGAGGCGACCTTCTTGACCGCGGCGGAGGAGCCGTCCCTCAGCTCGGTGTTGATGACCGTGAGGGTCTGGCGGTGCCCGGCGATCTGCGCCCTGATCCAGGCGTTGTTGAAGGCCGCGCCGTTCAGGTTCGACAGCTTGTCGAGTGTGGCGCGCTGCTTGGGCGCGGGCTGTTCGGGAAGCGTGACGCCCGCCCGTTGCGCCTCCCGTTTGACGGCCGCGTCCAGTTTGAGGTGGTCGGCCACGATCTTCTTGGCGATGTTCTGCACGGCCTGGTTGCTCGACTTCTTCTCGGCGAGCCTGCCCGCCTCGATCTCGGTCAGGTTCGACCGGTGGGCCTGAGCCAGGAAGGTCTTGTCCTGTTCGTTGAGGCTGGGCTGGGCGAGGACTCTGGTGGCACCGCCACCGAGTACGACGGCCACGGTGGCCAGCAGCACGATGATCCTTCTCATCATTGAAACCCCCGCGGATCACTCCTTAGGAATATTTAGGACCTCCTCCCCATATGCACCGATATTCACCGAGATATCAGCATTAATCAGCAAATGAAGTCCAAAGTTCCGCGGAGGACCCCGGCGAGCCGAGCCGTACGGATCGCACGGGCGAGTGCCCCGCTGAGCGGGCCGTCCGGTCTCGGCCCGGTCGTTCCCACCGCCGGGCACGAGCCGTACGGCGGGCGCCCCCGGCCATGTCACAGTGGTGATTGTTTTTGGGCCTGCGGTAAACCCCCGCACGCCCTGCCACGTCGGTTTGACATGCGCACCAAAAGCCGGATTAGCAAGTCCAATTCCCGATATCAAATGATTTGCCAGGGTTTAGGGTAATTTCGGGATTCCCGGCCGGGAGCTCCAACGACCGAGAGGACGCCGGCCCTTCGTGACGGAGCCCGCACGGGCCGTCCGCCCCGACCGGCGTGCGATCGATCGTCCCGACCAGACCAGATCAGGAGGGTTCCCCTCCCATGCCCGCGGACGCGGTCTGACATCGGATCGAACAGAAAGCACGGATGTGAAGCGACTCCAGGCGAAGCCACGATTCGTCCCCGCAGGAAGGGTCCTCGACCCGCTCGTCATCGGCGGGCGGCCGATGGCGCGTCCCGTCACCGGGGCGGTCCCCGACGCGATCGGGAAACGACCGGACAGTGAGCTCGACGGCGCCGACCTGCCGGAGCTGTCCGTCAGGGCGGCCTCCGTCAGAGGGGAGGCCAACCGCCGCGACGGGGCTCCCCGCAGGGACGCGATGGGGCTGTGGCAGATCGACGGCTCCCGGCTGCTCGCGTGCGCCGCGGGAGGACTCGCGGACGCGGAACTGTCCCACGTCGGCGCGGCCGAGGCCTGCGCCTCCGCCCGCCGCAACCTGCTCGGCCTGCTGCGGCACGCCGAGGACGGCGCCCCGGTGGAGGACTTCTTCGCCGCCGTCACCCGTGACCTCGCCGAGCGGGCCGAGCGGACCGGCGTTCCCGCCGCCGCCCTGCGCACCACCCTGCTGGCCGCGATCATCGACACCGCCGAGCACCGCGTCCACGTGGCGCGGACCGGCGACGGCACGGCGTCGCTCCTGCGCGAGGGGCACTGGTCCCCGGTCCTGCCCGCCGGGGACGGCGCGCGGACGCCGGACGCGCTCCCCGGGGACGGCCCTTCCGGGACCGCGATGGCCGATCTCCTGCGGGACGACATGCTGCTGCTGTGCACCGGCGGCCTGGCCAGGCCGATGGGCGAGGAGGAGGTCAGCGAGCAGGTCTCCGCCTGGTGGTCGCAGCCCTCGGTGCCGTCCCTGCCCGAGTTCTTCTGGCAGCTCAGCTTCCGGGACGAGTCCCACGAGGACGACCGCACCGCCGTCTGCGCCTGGAGACGCTGAGTCCCGTCCCCGGTGCCCCCGGTCCGGCGGGGGCACCGGCCTCGGGCGGAAGGACGATCCCGGGCAACCGGAAATACCCTCCGGTTCGTTGGGGTTGCCACTGTCATGGCTGAAGACATCATCCGAGGTGTGGCCCGGGGGGCCGCCGAGGTCCCGCTCTCGATCCTGGAGCTGGCGGTCGTCGGGTCGGGAGTGAGCCCGACCAGGGCGTTGCGGGCGAGCACCGAGCTGGCCAGGAGAGCCGAGGAGTGGGGATACCACCGCATCTGGGTGGCCGAGCACCACGGCATGCCCTCGGTCGCCAGTTCCTCCCCCGCCGTGCTGATCGCCCATCTCGCCGCGGCGACACGGACCATCCGGCTGGGTTCCGGCGGCGTGATGCTGCCCAACCACGCCCCGCTGGTCGTCGCCGAGCAGTTCGGCACCCTGCACGCGCTGCATCCCGGCCGCATCGACCTCGGGCTCGGCAGGGCGCCGGGCACCGACCAGGCGACCGCTCGGGCGCTGCGCAGGAACGGCCCGGACGCCGACGACTTCCCCGAGCAGTTGGCCGAGCTGACCGCCTTCCTCGACGGCTCCTTCCCCGAGGGGCACCCGCTGCGCAAGGTCGTCGCCACCCCCAGGACTCCGGAGTCGGGGCGCCCGCCGATCTGGCTGCTCGGATCGAGCGGCTTCAGCGCCCAGCTCGCGGGCATCCTCGGCCTGCCGTTCGCCTTCGCCCACCACTTCAGCGCGGCCAACACCCTGCCCGCCCTTGAGCTCTACCGTTCCGCCTTCCAGCCCTCCGCGGTGCTGGAGCGGCCGTACGCGATGATCGGGGTCTCCGCCGTCGCCGCGGAGACCTCGGAGCGGGCGCTGAGCCTGGCGCTGCCCGGCGCGCTGTCCATGCTCAGGCTGCGCAGGGGGGCTCCCCAGCCGGTGCCGACGCCCGAGGAGGCGCGGGATCACCCCTACACCCCGGCCGAGCGGGTCTTCGTCGAGGACTACCTGTCCAACGTGGTCCTGGGCGACCCCGGGGAGGTCAGGGAGGGCCTGAACGCGCTGCGCAAGCGCACCGAGGCCGACGAGTTGATGATCACCACGATGGTGCACGACCCCGAGGACAGGATCCGCTCCTACGAACTTCTCGCCCAGGCCTACGACCTGCCCCGCGGACCCGTCGGCTAGCGTCGGCTCAGGAAGTCTTCGGGGAACCGTACGGCTCACGAGGGAGTCACCGTGAACGACCTGCCGATCTGTGTGACCTGTGGTGTTCAGTACGCCGCTCTCAGGGAGAACTGCCCGATCTGTGAGGACGAGCGGCAGTACGTCGGCTGGCAGGGGCAGCGCTGGACGTCGCTGGCCGAGCTGAGCGCGGCCGGCCACAGGGCCGTGGTCGCCGAGGAGGGGCCCGGCGTCGTCGGCCTGGGCACCGACCCGGCGACCGCGATCGGCCAGCGCGCGCTGCTGGTGCGCTCCGCCGGGGGCAACGTGCTGTGGGACATGGTCACCCACTTCGACGAGGAGGTCGTCCGGCAGGTCCGCGAACTGGGCGGGATCAAGGCCATCGCGATCAGCCATCCGCACTTCTACGGCTCGATGGTCGAGTGGGCGCACGCCTTCGACGCGCCGGTCTACATCCACGCCAAGGACCGCGCGTGGGTGGCCCGCCCGGACGAGTCGGTCGTGTTCTGGGAGGGCGAGACCCTGGAGATCGGCGACGACCTGACCCTGGTCAACGCGGGCGTGCACTTCGAGGGCGGCCAGGTGCTGCACCGGCGCGAGGGGGCGCACGGCCCGGCGGCGCTGTTCTCCGGCGACATCCTCCAGGTGGTCTCCGACCGGCGCTGGGTCTCGTTCATGTACAGCTACCCGAATCTCATCCCCGAGCGCCCGAGGACGGTCCGCCGCGCCCTGTCGCTGCTTGAGCCCTACGACTTCGAGCGGGTCTACGGCGGCTGGTGGAAGCGGGTCGTGCGCACCGACGGGGCGCGGGCCGTGCGGCGCTCGGCCGAGCGCTACCTGCGGTTCGCCCTCGACGACGCCCCCGGCGACGCCTCAGCCGACGCCCCCGAGGGCGGCTGAGGCTCCTCAGGGTCGTCGACGTCGAGCTCGGGGTGCTCCTCGGGCCAGTCGGCGGGCTCGATCAGACGGCGTACGGCGTCGCCGTCGAAGATCGAGGACAGGACTCCGGCCACCCCCTCCCCCAGCGGCCGCAACGCCTCGACCACGGCCTGGGCGCGGGCGCCCGCCTCCTGCAGCAGCCCCTCGACCAGGGGCGGCAGGGGTGGCGTGGGCAGCGTGAGCCGCGGTCTCGGCGCGGGTTTCTCCGGTGGCGCCCAGCGCATGGAGTCCTCGCTCATGGCGAGCCACTCGTCGACGACTCCGTCGATGGCGTCGAGCACATGATCGGGATCGCTCGGCATGGCGTCTCCCCCCGTGTCCGGGATTCGATACCTCGACGCTACCCTGCAGAAACCCCTCCTACCAGCCAATACTCCCCAATCTGACAGAACACCTCTCATGGAGTAAGCATCACGAAAAAGGGGTAAGACCCGGACGTGGCGGGCCAGATCGGGTCGTCCGCCGCAGTCGTCGTGAGTCGTCGTGCGAGGGGAGCGCCATGGCCAGACTGCGGACGGGAACCGGCCTTCTGCGCCGCAAGCCCATCGAGCACATCGAGGAACCCGAGGGTGGAAGAACCGAACAGCTCACCCGCGTGCTGGGACTCTGGCAGCTCACCGCCATCGGAGTCGGCGGCATCATCGGCGCGGGCATCTTCACCCTGGCGGGCGCCGTCGCCAACGGCATCGCCGGACCGGCCGTCGTCGTCTCCTTCCTGATCGCCGGAATCGCCAGCGCGGCGGCGGCCTTCTCCTACGCCGAGTTCGCCGGGCTGATCCCCAAGGCCGGATCGGCCTACACCTACGGCTACGCGGTGCTCGGCGAGATCGCGGGCTGGTTCATCGGCTGGGACCTGCTGCTTGAGTACACCGCGATCGTCGCGGTCGTCGCCATCGGCATCTCGGGCTACTTCTCCTTCCTGCTCGGCGACCTGGGCGTGAACCTGCCCTCGTGGATGCTCGGCGCGCCGGGGACGGGCGCGGGGCACCGGGTCGACCTGTTCGCCGCCCTGCTGTGCCTGCTGATCGCCTACCTGCTGAACCTCGGCATGCGCAACGCGGCCAGGTTCGAGATGGCGGTCGTCGGCCTGAAGGTCGCCGTGGTGCTGCTGGTCATCGTGGTCGGCCTCTTCCACATCAACACCTCGAACTACACCCCTTTCTTCCCCTACGGCATCGGCGGCGCGTTCACCGGCGCGGCCACGGTGTTCTTCGCCGTCTTCGGCTACGACGCCATGAGCACGGCCGCCGAGGAGTCCAAGGACGCCCAGCGCCACATGCCCAAGGCGATCATCTACTCGCTGGGCGTCTCGATGGTGCTGTACGTGCTGGCCTGCCTGGTGCTGACGGGCATGCAGCACTACACCGAGATCGACAAGGAGAGCGGGTTCTCCACGGCGTTCAAGGCGGTCGGCCTGCGGGGCCTGGCCGACGTGATCGCGGTCGGCGCGATCGTCGGCATCCTGACCGTCATGTTCACCTTCATGCTCGGCGTCAGCCGCGTGTGGTTCTCGATGAGCCGTGACGGACTGCTGCCCAGGTGGTTCGCCAAGACGCACCCCACCCGGCACGTGCCGACCCGGGTGACGTGGATCGTCGGCGTCATCTCCGCGCTCATCGCCGGGTTCCTGCCCATCGTCGAGGCGGCCGAGCTGACCAACATCGGCATCCTGCTGGCCTTCGTCGTGGTGTGCGCCTCGGTGATCGTCCTGCGCTACCGGCGGCCCGACCTGCCCAGGACCTTCCGCTGCCCGGGGATGCCCGTCGTCCCGGCGATCGGCATCCTCTTCTCACTCTGGCTGATCACCTTCCTGCAGTGGCAGACGTGGGTCCGCTTCGCGGTGTGGTTCGCGATCGGCCTGGTCGTGTACTTCGCCTACTCCTACCGGCACTCCGCCCTGGCCTCAGAGGAGCGCGCCGGGGAGGGCTAGCCGGGTCAGCAGGTGTGGTGCCCGGAGACGGTGTCGCCCAGGCCGCGCACCGCGGCGTTCACCCGTTCCAGCGCGTCCTCCCGCGCGAGTTCCGGCCGTCCCGGCGGGGTGCCCGCGCGCACGTCCCGCGCGATCCCCTCAAGTGAGGCGACCGCCGCCCCGACCGCCCCGGCCGACGGCCGCGGGGCGCCGTGCTCGGTCCTGGCGACGGTCGCGGCGGTCGCGTCGGCCACCCGTTCGAGGGCGGTCATCGCGGGCATCCACGTGGTGACGCGCCTGCTGACCACGGCCGGTTCCGTCATCGCCCGCTGGAAGACGGTGCGCAGGTCGGCCAGGGCGTCGTAGACGCGGTGGCGCAGCGCCGCCCTGCCGGTGTGCCCGGGGTCGAAGGCGTGCCGGAGATAGTCGGCGGTCGCCGAGACCGCGTCGGCGAACCTCGGCCCGACCGGCGCCTCCCAGCTCGCGGGCCACGGCAGGTATCCCAGCAGCAGGACGATCAGGCACCCGGCCAGCGTGTCGACCAGCCGGATCTCGGCCAGCCTCGGCCCGCCACGGGTCAGCAGGTCGACCAGCAACAGCACCAGCGGCGCCTGGAAGGCCGACATCAGCCCCCAGTTGCGCTGCATGCCGTACGGCAGGAGCGCGGCGAAGACCGCGACCGGGACCAGGAGCGCGGGGCCGTACGGCACGGCGACGAGCACGACGGTGCCGATCACCGTGCCGGCGAGAGTGCCGAGGGCTCGCTGCACGGCGCGGGCGAAGACCGAGCCGAAGTCGGGTTTGAGCACCAGCGCGACGGTCAGCGTCGTCCAGTAGGACCGTTCGACCAGGTGCAGTTCGCTCAACGCGCTCGCGACCCCCACGCACAGCGCGAGCCTGACGGTGTAGACACGGGTCAGCCGGCCCGACCACATCCGTTCCCAGGCCTGTCTGAGGCGCTCACCCCGGTCCCGCCACTCGTACGGCGGGCCGTCGGCGGGCGGGTCCCCGCCGTACAGCAGTTCGACGGCCCCTTCGAGGGCCGAGCCGAGGGCGCGGGTCGCGGGCGAGTCCGGCCCCTCCCCCGGCGTCCTCGCCGGGAGCGGCCCTCCGGCGAGCGCGTCCGCGACGCCCTCGACGGCCGCCTTCGTGCCCTCCGGCGGGTCGCGCCCCTCCAGGTCGAGGGAGATCAGGGCGTTGCGGACCAGCGAGGCCTGGTTCAGCAGGGCGACCGCGCGGGTGCGCCACGGGTCGGTCCCCGCCGACGCGGAACGGGCGCCGAACACGGTGTCGTAGGCGTTCCTGAGGGCGGTGTCGAAGGCGACGACGGTACCGGCGTCACGCCCGGCGGCCAGGGCGCCGAGCGCCCGGTAGGCCGCGATCACCGCCGCCTCCTCCGGCGCCCTCGGGTGCAGCGGCCAGTCGGCCAGCGCGAGCGCCAGCGCCCACGCCGAGCCGAGCAGGAACAGCAGTGTGCCGGCCCCCGGCGGTCCCAGCGGGACGCCGGTGCCGAGTACGGTCATCACGAGGAGCTGGAGCCCGGCGCTCGACCCGGCGGCGCCGGTGGTGCTGACCAGCGCGGACAGCACCGCGACCGCGACGGTGACCAGCACCGCCCACCAGCCGGTCTCCCTGGCCGCGGCCCCGACCAGGAAGCCCGCCGCGCCGCCGAGCGCGGTGGCGCCCATCCTGACGACCCTGGCCCGGTAGGAGCCGCCCTGGTCGGCCAGGGCGGTGCCCATGGCCCCCATGGCGGGCAGCAGCCCCAGGGCGATGCGCCCCATGGCGAGTCCCGCCAGCAGCGGGGCGACCACGGCCAGCGCCGTGCGCAGCATCGGCCACGGGCGGGGCGCCGCGGGCCTGATCCGCACCGTCTCGACGAGCCAGCCGGGCGCCGCGTCCGCGAGCCTGCCCGCGGTGTGCCTGAAGATCAGCGCACGAGCCTGTCGATGCGGATCGGCAGGTCGCGGACGCGGACCCCGGTCGCGTGGTGGACGGCGTTGGCCACGGCGGCGGCGGTGCCGACGATGCCGATCTCGCCGATGCCCTTGGTCCCCATCGGGTTGAGGTGCGGGTCGTCCTCCTCGATCCAGACGGCCTCGACGTCGCGGACGTCGGCGCAGGCGGCCACGTGGTACTGGGCGAGGTCGTGGTTGAGGTAGTCGCCGAACTCACGGTCCATGACGCTCTCCTCCAACAGCGCCATCGACATGCCCATGGTCATGCCGCCGACGAACTGCGAACGGGCGGTCTTGGGGTTGACGATCCGGCCCGCGGCGAACACCCCGAGCAGCCGCAGCACCCGTGTCTCCCCCGTCGCGGGGTCCACCCCGACCTCGGCGAACTGGGCGCCGAAGGCGTGCTGGGCGAAACGCCGTTCCCCTCCGATCTCCCGCGCGGTGTCGGCGGAGACCTCGACGCCGTCCGGGGGCACCTGGCCGTCCCGCTCCCGCAGCGCCGCGGTGAGCGCCTCGCAGGCCCTGACCACGGCCGTGCCCCAGGAGGCGGTGCCCATCGAGCCGCCCGCGAGTGAGGCGTCGGGCAGCGCGCTGTCGCCGATCTCCACGCGGACCAGGCCGGGCGGGACGCCCAGCGTGTCGGCGGCGATCTGGGTCAGCGCGGTCCTGGCGCCGGTGCCGATGTCCATCGCGGCGATCCGTACGGTGAACGTGCCGTCGGCCAGGGCCGTCGCGCTCGCCTTCGAGGGGCGGCGGTAGACCGGGTAGGTGGAGGCCGCGACGCCGGTGCCGACCAGCAGGCCGTCCCTGAGCCTGACGCCGGGGGCCGGGTCGCGGTCCGCCCAGCCGAACCTGCGCGCCCCCTCGCGCATGCAGGCGACCAGGTTGCGGGAGCTGAAGGGCAGACCGCTCTCCGGGTCGGTCTCCGGCTCGTTGCGGACGCGCAGTTCGATCGGGTCGATCCCGCAGGCGAAGGCCAGTTCGTCCAGCGCCGACTCCAGGGCGAACATGCCGGGCGCCTCGCCCGGGGCACGCATCCAGGAGGGCGTGGGCACATCCAGCCTGACCAGCCGGTGGGTGGTGCGCCGGTTGGGGGCGGCGTACATCATCCGGGTGGGTGTGGCCGTCTGCTCGGCGAACTCCCTGATCCGTGAGCTCTGCTCGAACACGTCGTGGACGATCACCCCGAGGTGTCCACGGGCGTCGGCGCCGAGCCGTATCCGCTGGATGGTCGGGGTGCGGTAGCCGATCACCGAGAACATCTGGCTGCGGGTCACCGCGAGTTTGACGGGCCGCCCGGCGTGTTTGGCGGCCAGCGCGGCGAGCACGACCGGCGACAGCGGCGTGCCCTTCGACCCGAAACCGCCTCCCACGTGCGGGGAGACGACCCGGACGTTGCCCGGCGGCAGCCCGAACAGCGGCGCGACGATGTCACGGACCGAGGTCGCCCCCTGGGTCGAGTCGTAGAGGGTCAGCCCGTCGCCGTCCCACACGGCGACGGTGGCGTGCGGCTCCATCGGGTTGTTGTGCTCGGCGGGGGTCGAGTAGACCTCGTCCACCACCACCTCGGCCGCGGCGAGGGCGGCGTCCGGGTCTCCCTGCTCGGTGTCGGCGGGGTAGACCGGGTTGACCCGTTCCGGACGGTACATACCGGGGTGGTCGGCGCGCAGTTCGACGTCGTGCTCCTCGACGTCGTAGTCCACCCGCAGCAGCCTGGCCGCCTCGACGGCGTTCTCCAGCGTCTCGGCGACCACGACCGCGACGTACTGGCCCCGGTAGGCGACCCGGCGCGACTGGAGCACCGAGAGCTCGGCGTTCTCCGCGGGGGCCAGCCTGGGGGCGTTGCCGTACCAGATGGCGGCGATCACGCCGGGAAGCTTGAGGGCGGCGTCGGCGTCGACCGCGCGGACCTCTCCCCTGGCGATGCCCGCCTGCACGGGCGCGGCGTAGACCAGGTCGTCCGGAGCGTACTCGTAGGCGTACTTCGCCCGGCCCGTCACCTTCTCCAGACCCTCGACCCGGTCGAGGGCCGAACCGACGGAGGAGGCGGCACCGGGGCCCGCGAGGGTGGTCATGACGCCTCCGCGAGGTCGACGAGGGTGCGGACGAGCACGTTGCGGGCCAGGGGGACCTTGAACGCGTTGCCGGGCAGCGGCCGTGCGGCGGCCAATTCGGCCTCCGCGGCCCTGGTGAACTCGGCCTCCGTCGCAGCCGCGCCGCGCAGCGCGGCCTCGGCCGTCTCGGCCCGCCAGGGCGCGTGGGCGACCCCGCCGAACGCGATCCGGCAGTCGCGCACCGTCCCGTCGGCCACGTCGAGGACGGCGGCGACGGAGACGACCGCGAAGGCGAACGACGCCCTGTCCCTGACCTTGCGGTAACGCGAGCGGCCGGGGAACGGCAGCGGCGGCACCTCGACGGCGGTTATCAGCTCGCCCTGGCCGAGCACGGTGTCGCGTTCCGGCTCCTCCCCCGGCAGCCGGTGCAGTCCGGGCATCGGCACGGTCCGCGGCCCCTCGGCGCCCTCGACGTGCACGATCGCGCCGAGCGCGGCCAGCGCGACGGCCATGTCCGAGGGGTGGGTGGCCACGCAGTCGTCCGAGTGGCCGAGGATCGCCAGGTTGCGGTGCTCTCCCGCCCTGGCCGGGCAGCCGGTGCCGGGCAGGCGTTTGTTGCAGGGTTTGGTGACGTCCTGGAAGTAGGGGCAGCGGGTGCGCTGCATCAGGTTGCCGCCGACGGTCGCCATGTTGCGGATCTGGCCGGAGGCCCCGGCGAGCACCGCCTGGGACAGCAGGGGGTGGCGGCGCCGTACCAGGGGGTCGGCGGCCAGGTCGCTGTTGCGCACGCCCGCGCCGATCAGCAGGGCGCCGTCCCCGGTCTCCTCGATCGTGCCGGAGGCGATCCCGCTGACGTCGACCAGGACGTCGGGGACGGCGACACCGAGCCGCATCAGGTCGACCAGGTTCGTGCCGCCCGCGAGGTACATGGTGTCCGGCCTGCCGACGGCCGTGGCGACCGCGCTCGGGGCGTCCGGGGCCCTCAGGTAGGAGAAGGGCCTCATCCCGCCACCTCCCCGATGGCCGCGACGATGTTGACGTAGGCGCCGCAGCGGCACAGGTTGCCGCTCATGCGCTCGCGGATCTCCTCCTCGTCGAGGTTCACGCCGGAGCCGGTGCCGTCGTCGCGGGTGACCGCGCTCGGCCATCCGGCCGCCGCCTCGGCCAGCACGCCGACCGCGGAGCAGAGCTGGCCCGGGGTGCAGTAGCCGCACTGGAAGGCGTCGTGTTCGACGAACGCCGTCTGCAGCGGGTGGAGCCCGTCGCCGTCCGCCAGCCCCTCCACGGTCACGACCCGCCTGCCGTCCAGGGTCACGGTCAGTGTCAGGCAGGACTTCACCCTCCTGCCGTCGAGCAGCACGGTGCACGCCCCGCACTGCCCGTGGTCGCAGCCCTTCTTCGCGCCGGTCAGCCCGAGCCGCTCGCGGAGCGTGTCCAGGAGTGTCTCCCTGGTGTCCACGGTGATCGGGTGCCGCTCCCGGTTGACCGAGAGCACGAGGTCCGCCGTGATCGGGGAGGGCGCCGGTGCCGGTCCTTCTGATCCCGTGATGTGCGTTTCGCCGTTCACGGGCGCTCTCCTACCCACTCATCCGGTTCCTTACCTCCCGGACGCGTCACGCGCAGGGCCAGGTCAGAGCACCCCGACCTCGTCCAGGGTCCGCTGCGCCACGGCGAAGGCGGCGTTGGCCGCGGGCACCCCGCAGTAGACGGCGCTCTGCAGCAGCACCTCCTTGATCTCGTCGGGGGTCAGCCCGTTGCGCAGGGCCGCGCGGACGTGCATGGCCAGTTCCTCCAGGTGGCCCCCGGCGACGAGGGCGGTCAGGGTGACACAGCTGCGGGTACGGCGGTCCAGCCCGGGACGGTTCCAGATCCCGTCCCAGGCGTAGCGGGTGATGAACTCCTGGAAGTCACGGGTGAAGCCGGTGGTCGCGGCCTCGGCGCGGTCGACGTGCGCGTCCCCGAGCACCCGCCGCCTGGTCCTGGCCCCCTCGGCGGCGCGTTCGCCGCCGAGGTGGCGGACGATCGCCGCGGTGACCTCCTCCGGCCGTTCGACGCCCGCCAGGTGGGAGGCGCCTGGCACGACCGTGAGCAGCGCGCCGGGGATGCCGGCGGCGAGGGTGAGGGCGTGCGCCAGGGGCGTCGCCGGGTCGTCCGCGCCCGCGACGACCAGGGTCGGCGCGGCGACCGCGCCCAGCTCACCGGTGAGGTCGTAGTCCGCCAGCGCCTCGCAGCAGGCGGCGTAGGAGCCCACGTCCACCCCGTACGGCATCCGCCGCACCTCGGTGACGGCCTCAATGACAGCCTCGGTGCCGGTTTCGGGGGCGCTGAACCAGCGGGCGGGCAGCACGTCGGCCAGCGGTTTCATGCCGTCCCGCCGTACGGCGTGCGCCCGCTCGTGCCACGGTCCGGGCTCGCCGAAGCGGGCGGAGCTGCAGCACAGCACCAGGTGGCTGACCCGCTCGGGGGCCGTGACGGCGACGGTCGCGGCGACGGCGCCGCCGAGGGAGATGCCGCCGACCGCGAACCTGTCGGCCTTCTCCTGGGTGGCCAGGGCGAGCACGGCGTCGGCGAGCAGGCCGACGGTGACCTCGCTCACGGGCGCCGAGCCGCCGTGACCCGGCAGGTCGTAGCGGAGCACCCGCCAGGAGGCGGTCAGCGCCTCCATCTGCGGGTCCCACACGTGCAGGGTGGTGCCCAGCGAGGGGCCGAGCACCAGCAGCGGCGCCCAGGCGGGCCCGTCGACGCGGTGGCTGAGGATCGTCAAGACTGCTCCCGGTAGGCGGTCAGAACTCGGTCGATGAGGGGTTGCGCCGCCCCGAGGTAGCCCGCGGGGTCGAACGCCTCCTCGGGGACCTCCCCCGCGAGCGTCCGCCGGAGTGGGCCCTCCTGCGCCGCCGCCCGGTCGAGCCGGTCCCTGCCGAGCAGAGTGGCCAGGCGTTCGGAGACGACGCGGTCGCCGGTGAGGTCCAGGTTGGCCCGCATCCGCTCAGGGAAGACCCGCAGCCCGGCGAGCAGCTCCGCGGTGGTCGCGGCGGCGCCGCCGGTCAGCCGCAGGCACTCGCGCGTCGCGTGCCACTCGGCCTGCCAGGCGCCCGCGGCCCGCTCGTGCTCGGCCAGCTGCGCCGAGGCCAGGAGCTGGCCGTACACCGGGATCTGCAGGGCCGCGGAGCGCACGAGCACCGCCAGCGCGGGGTTGCGTTTGTGCGGCATCGCCGAGGAGCCCCCCGTGGAGGACTCGGCGACCTCGCCGACCTCCGTCTGGGCGAGCATGATCACGTCGAGGGCCGTCTTGCCGAGGGCGCCGGAGGTCTGGGTGAGGGCCGCGCCCAGTTCCGCGACCGGTGACCGTTCCGCGTGCCAGGGCACCGGCGGCGCGGCCAGCCCGAGTTCCTCGGCGAACAGCGCGGGCAGCGCCGGGTCGCCGCCGAGCGCGGCCAGGGTGCCCGCGGCCCCGCCGAGCTGGGCGGGCGTGCGCAGGTCCCGCAGCCGTGCCCGTGCGGCGAGCAGGCCGGACAGCCATCCCGCCGCCTTCAGGCCGAAGGTCGTCGGCACGGCGTGCTGGCCGAGTGTCCTGGCCGCCGTCAGCGTGTGGCGGTGGGTCTCGGCGAGCCCGGCGAGGGTGGCCATGGCCCGGTCGAGGTCGGCGCCGATGATCCCGATCGTGTCCCGGCAGACGAGCATGGCGGCGCTGTCGAGGATGTCCTGGCTGGTGGCGCCGTGGTGGACGTACCGCGCAGCCCCGGTGGCTGCCCCGGTGGCCGTCTCCGCGACGGCCCGCCGCAGGTCGGCGACCAGCGGCACGACGGGGTTGGCCGACTGTCTGCCCCGCAGGGCGAGGTCCGCGGGGTCCGGGGTGAGCGCGCCCGCGACCCGGCCGATCACCGTCGCCGCCTCCGGCGGCACCGTGCCCGCGCGGGCCTGGGCGCGGGCCAGCGCCGCCTCCGCCGTCAGCATGGCGCGCAGCCACGCGCGGTCCGAGGTGGCCGCCTCGGCCGCCGTGCCCGCCCTGACCGGGCTCAGCAGGCCGGTGTCCTGCTCGGAGCCCGAAGCGGGGCCGGAACTCAAGGAAGGGTCAGAACTCAAGGAAGACCGTCTCCCCTTCCCCTTGGAGCCTCACGTCGAAACGGTAGCCCCCCTCCCCGTCGGGCTCGGCGATCAGGGTGGCCCTGCGCGCGGGGTCGAGCGCGTCGAGCAGCGGGTCGGGGCCGTCCTGGAGGTAGACGCGGGTGGCGACGGAGCGCAGCAGCCCCCTGGCGAAGACCAGCATCGCCAGGTACGGCCCGGCGGGCCTGGCGGTGCGGAACCGGTAGGACCCGTCGGCGTCCGTCGGGCAGCGCCCGAAGCCGGAGACGCCCTCACCCGCGCGGTCCAGCGCCCTTCTGGTGCCCGTCTCGCCGAGCCACAGTTCGAGCATGGCGTCGGGCACGGGCTCGCCCGCCCCGTCGAGCACCCGCCCGGTGACGGTGATCGCCCCGGGGTGCCCCTCCGCGACCAGGTCGGGCCCCTGGGGGTAGGGCAGCGCGTAGCCGAAGAACGGCCCCACGGTCTGCGACGGGGTCGGTGGCACGGCGCTCACTGCTCCTCCGTCGGGGTGCGGCCCAGGACGATGTCGAACCGGTAGCCGAGCGCCCACTCGGGTTCGGTGACGTCCAGGTCGAAGTGGGCGACGAGCCGCTCGCGGGCGGCCGGGTCGGGGATGGACCGCATGATCGGGTCGTAGGGGAACAGCGGGTCGCCGGGGAAGTACATCTGGGTGACCAGGCGCTGGGTGAACGCGGTGCCGAAGACGGAGAAGTGGATGTGCGCGGGCCGCCAGGCGTTGTGGTGGTTGCGCCACGGGTAGGCGCCCGGCTTGATCGAGACGAACCGGTAGCGGCCCTGCTCGTCGGTCATGCACCGCCCCGCGCCGGTGAAGTTGGGGTCGAGCGGCGCGGGGTGCTGGTCGCGCCGGTGCGCGTAGCGCCCGGCGGCGTTGGCCTGCCAGACCTCCAGCAGGGTGCCGGGGACGGGCCTGCCGGCCGAGTCGAGGATCCGGCCGGTGACGATGATCCGCTCACCGATCGGCTCGCCCGCGTGGTGGCGGGTCAGGTCGGCGTCCAGTTCTCCGATCTCGTCGTGCCCGAAGACCGGGCCGGTCAGCTCGACGGCGTCCGGGTCGGCGCGGAAGGCGACCGGTGGCCTGGACGGCGCCCGCAGCACGCTGCTGCGGTAGTCCGGGCTCAGATAGGGAGGGTGGTGGGTCATGACCCTTCTGTTCCTTCCAGGACGAGCGCGAGTCCCTGTCCGACGCCGATGCAGAGCGTGGCCACGCCGTACCCGCCGGTCCTGGAGAGACGGTGGGCCAGGGTGCCCGCGAGCCTGGCTCCCGAGCAGCCGAGCGGGTGGCCGATCGCGATGGCGCCGCCCGCGGGGTTGACGAGTTCCGGGTCGAGGCCGGGCCATTCGGCCATGCAGGCCAGGACCTGGGCGGCGAAGGCCTCGTTGAGCTCCACAGTCGCCAGGTCGCCCAGGGAGAGTTTCGCCCTGTCCAGCGCCTTGGCGACCGCGTGCACCGGGCCGATGCCGAAGCTGACCGGGTCGACGCCCGCCGCGCCGGTCGAGACCACCCTGGCCAGGGGGCGCAGGCCGTGCTCGGCCAGCCCCTCGGCGTCGGTGACCAGCAGGGCCGCCGCCCCGTCGTTGAGCGGGGAGGAGTTGCCCGCGGTGATGGTGCCCTCCGCGGCGAAGGCGGGCCTGAGCCTGGCCAGCCCCTGCGGGGAGGTGTCGGGACGGATGGACTCGTCGGCGGTCAGGTCGCTGCCCTCGACGAGCGCGGTCTCCGCCTCCAGCGCCCCCGTCCGCCACGCCCGGTCCGCCAGCCGGTGGCTGCGCGCGGCGTACTCGTCCTGGGCCTCACGGGTGACGCCGTAGCGGGCGGCGAGCGTCTCGGTGGCCTCGCCGAGGGAGACCGTCCAGCGGTCCGGCATCCTGGGGTTGACCAGCCGCCAGCCGAGCGTGGTCGAGTGGAGCTGTTCGTGGCCGCGCGGGTAGGCCCGTTCCGGTTTGGGCAGCACCCAGGGGGCGCGGCTCATGGACTCGACGCCGCCCGCCACGACGAGGGAGGCGTCGCCGACGGCGACCGCCCTGGCGGCCTGGATCACCGCCTCCAGGCCCGAGGCGCACAGCCGGTTGACCGTGGCGCCGGGCACCGTGACGGGCAGCCCGGCCAGCAGCGCCGCCATCCGGCCCACGTTGCGGTTGTCCTCGCCCGCCCCGTTGGCCGCACCGAGGACGACGTCGTCGATCCTGGCGGGGTCAAGGCCCGGGGAACGGTCGAGCAGCGCCCTGACGACCCCGGCGGCCAGGTCGTCGGGACGGACCGAGGCGAGGGCCCCGCCGTACCGGCCGATCGGGGTGCGGACGGCGTCCGCGATGTAGACGTCCTTCACAGTGTTCGTGCTCCTGTCGTTTCCGGGAGGTCACGCTCGTACGGCAGGCCGACGTAGTTCTCCGCCAGCGTGGTCGCCGCGGCCTCGGAGGAGGTCACGTAGTCCAGGTGGGAGATCTGCAGCCGCCGCCCGTAGGCGTCGTCGGTGTCGAAGGTGTGCAGCAGCGTCGTCATCCACCAGGAGAAGTGCTGCGCCCGCCAGACCCGCCTCAGGCAGGTCTCCGAGTAGGCGTCGAGCAGGTCGTCCGAGCCGGTGGCGTACCGGTGCGCCAGCGCCTCGGTCAGCACCCGCACGTCGGCGACCGCGAGGTTGAGGCCCTTGGCGCCGGTCGGGGGGACGATGTGCGCGGCGTCGCCCGCCAGGAACAGGTTGCCGTGGCGCATGGGCTCGGCCACGAAGCTCCGCATGGGCGTCACGCCCTTCTCCAGGATCTCCCCGGTGGTCAGGGTGAAGCCGGGCACCGTCTCAAGACGGGCGCGCAGTTCGGCCCAGATCCGCTCGTCCGGCCAGTCCGCGATGTCCTCCCCCGCGGGGACCTGCAGGTAGAAGCGGCTGACCTCGGGGGTTCGCATGCTGTGCAGGGCGAAGCCGCGCTCGTTCCAGGCGTAGATCAGCTCCTCGGCGGACGGCACGGCCCTGGCCAGGACGCCGAGCCAGGCGAAGGGGTAGTCCCGTTCGTGGACGGTGAGCTCCCCTTCGGGGACACTCGCCCGGGACACGCCGTGGAAGCCGTCACAGCCCGCGATCACCTCGCAGTCGAGCCGCCCCCCGTCGAAGGTCAGGTAGGGGGCGTCGGTCCCGGCGTCGTGCACGGCCACGTCGCCGACCTCGAAGCGGATGTCGCCGCCCGCGGCGAGACGGGCGGCGATGAGGTCCTTGACGACCTCCTGCTGGCCGTACACGGTGATGGCGCGGCCGGGGACCAGCCGTTCGAAGGCCACCCGGTGGCCCGCGCCGCCGTAGCGCAGCTCGATGCCGTGGTGGACGAGGCCCTCCCTGACGAGGCGGTCACCGACCCCGGCGGCGACGAGGGTGTCGACCGTCCCCTGTTCGAGCACCCCGGCCCTGACCCGCCGTTCGACGTGGTCGCGGCTGCGGCGTTCCAGCACCACCGAGTCGATGCCGCGCAGGTGCAGCAGGTGGGACAGGAGCAGCCCGGCGGGCCCCGCTCCGATGATCCCGACCTGTGTCCGCTGGGGATGGGTCATGGGGAGAGCATCGTGGACCCGGCGCGGAAAACCGAGCCCCGCCTTCCACTGGACGGAAGACAGGGGGGAGGATTGTCCTTGGGGGCGCCTTCCGTCCGGGCGCCCCGGGACAGGGGGACGTGATGGCCGGGGGGTCGCGGGAGCCGGGACGTTCGGTGACGTCGAAGGTCCTGGCGATCCTGGGCGCCTTCGACACCGGCCATCCCCATCTCAGCCTCTCGGAGGTCTCCCGGCGCAGCGGGGTACCGCTGGCGACCGCGCACCGCCTCGTGGGCGAGCTGGTCGCCTGGCAGGCGCTGAGCCGTACGGCAGACGGCCGCCTGCGGATCGGGCTGCGGCTGTGGGAGCTCGGCCAGCTCGCGCCGGGCAGGCTGCAGGAGGTCGCCCATCCGTGGCTGCAGGAGCTCTACGCCGACACCGGTGAGAACGTGCACCTGGCCGTGCGGGACGGCCTTGAGGTGCTCTACGTCGACAAACTGCACGGCAGGCGGGCCGTGCGGCTGGTCTCCAGGACGGGAGGCCGGCTGCCGATGCATCCGACGGGGGTCGGCAAGGCCCTGCTGGCCCACGAGCCCGAGTGGTTCCAGGCCGCCTATCTGGGGCGTGAGCTCGAACGGCCGACTCCGCGCACGATCGTCGAGCCGGGGCGGCTGGCCCGGGAACTGGCCACGGTGCGCGCCCAGGGGTACGCGCTGACGTTCGAGGAGATGAGCCTGGGCTCCTGCTCCGCGGCGGCGCCGGTGCTCGTCGACGGCCACGCGGTCGCCGCCGTCGGGATCGTCCTGTCCTCCCGGCGGGCCAGAGGACTGCAACGCCTGGTCGAGCCGCTGCTCAGGGTGACCGCGGGGATCGCCCGCTCCTACTCCGGGATCCCCCCGCAGGACTGAACCCCGCGCGCGCCACGGCGAGACGGTCACCCCAGGACCACCCTGGTCCCGCCGGGGGTCCCGCCCGGGTACGGCCCGGCGGCCAGGCGCAGCAGCAGGAGCGCGATGTCGTCGCTGCGGTGGCTGGTCTGCTGGGCGTGCCTGATCAGGGTGCTCGCCACCTCCTCCAGGGGGCGTTCCCCGACGCGTTCGAGTTCGACGGCCAGGTCGGCGAGCGCCTCGTCGATGTCGACGCCGGGGGTCTCGACCAGGCCGTCGGTGTAGAGGGCCAGCGTCGAGCCCGGCTCCAGCGGGATCTCGGTGTGCGGGTAGTCAACGGAGTGGTCGATGCCCAGCAGCAGCCCGCCGGGGACCTCGACCACCTGTACCCGGCCGTCCGGCAGGCGCATCAGCGGCTGGGGGTGCCCGGCGCGGGCCAGGCAGGCCAGGTTCCGGCGCAGGTCGAGCCGCAGGTAGACGCAGCTGGCGAACAGGCCTGGGTCCAGGTCGACCAGGAGGTGGTTGGTGCGGGCCAGGACCTCGCCGGGGTCGGCGCCCGCGGTGGCGTAGGCGCGAACCGCCGTGCGCACCTGCCCCATGAGGGCCGCCGCGGTGACGTTGTGCCCCTGGACGTCGCCGACGACGGCGGCGACGGTGTCGTCGGCGAGGCCGATGACGTCGTAGAAGTCGCCTCCGATGTCCATGTCCTCGGTGCCGGGCAGGTAGCGGGCCGCGGCGCTCAGCCGGGGCAGCCGGGGAAGGGCGTGCGGGAGCAGGCTCTGCTGCAGGGCGTGGGCGAGTTCCAGCTTGGCGTCGTAGAGGCGGGCCCGTTCGAGCGCCTGGGCGATCAGGCCGCCGAGCGCGGTCAGCAGGGCGCGTTCCTCGACGGTGAAACGGTGGTTCCTGGCGAAGGCGAGCACGCAGGTGCCGACGGACCGTCCCGAGGCGATCAGCGGCAGGAACGCCCAGGAGGCCATGCCGTCGTCCACGGCGACCTCCGGGCCGTAGACCTCGTCCAGCTCCTCCTGGGAGCCGAAGAAGCTGGGCACCCCGGTGACCATGGTCCGCACGCTCGGGGTCGGCGAGGTCAGCGGGAGGCCGTCGTAGTGCTCCCTGAGGTGGGGCGGGTAGCCGCGGTCGCCGACGACGCTCATCCTGCCGTCCTCGGCGACCATCAGCGCCATCCCGTCACCGCCGAAGGCGGGCATGAGCCGGTTGGCGACCAGGTCGACCACGTCCTGCACGCTGGCGGCCTTGGTGAGCGTGCTGGCCAGATGGAGGATGTGGTAGAGGGCGCCGACCCTGGTCGGGAGGGTCAGGCCGACCTCGGCGACGGGGCCCGGCGAGCCGGTCTCCAGGGGCTGGACGGGCATGTCCGCCGCCTCGACCATGGCCGGGGAGATGCGCATGGTCACCCCGTTGAGCGCCGGGTAGAGCTCGAAGGACAGCCAGCGGTCGGGCGGGCGCAGCGCGACGAACGAGGCGGCCTGCTGGCTGATCATGGCCGCGCGGTAGCGGTCCTCGTAGACGGGGTCGTTCAGCCAGGGCACCCGGGTCCACGGGTGGGAGCCGAGCAGCCGGGCCGGGAGCATGCCGAGCAGCGCGGCGGCCCGAGGGGTGACGAAGGTGACGCGGCCTCCCGCGTCGAGCCCGCAGATGCCCTCGGGCAGACGGTCGGCGACCGCGGCGATCACCTCGGCGGGCTGCATGCTGGGGGCGGGCAGCACGCGCGGTTCCAGGCCGGGACGCAGCCTGCGGCCCTGCCTGTCGGCCTCCTCAAGCCCCCGCGCCATCTCCGCGGCGGCGCGCAGAAGGCGTTCGCGCTCGTCCTCGGACAGCTCGCACGAGTGGGTGCCCGCCCACAGGGCGAACATCCCCCCGTAGACGGTGCCATGGACGGCGCCGGAGACGGTCGCGGCGCCGAGCAGCGGCACCGCGGCGAGGGAGAACTCGTACGGCATGACCAGCGCCGCCCCCGGGTAGACGCGGGCCATCTCCTTCTCGTCGCCGACCCACACCAGCCGCCGGTGGCGGATCGCGTCGGTGACCGGCATGGGCATGGCCATGCTCATCCGCTCCCAGGGGCGGATGAAGTCGCGGGGCGCCCCCTTCATCACCGCGAGTTCCAGCACGTCGGCGTCCGGCGCCAGCAGGTAGACCGCGCCCAGGTGGGCTCCCACGCTCTCCAGAGCCTTGACCAGGTCGTCGGCGAGCGCGTCGAGGCCGCTCCGCGGGGAACGGCCTTCGAGGAAGGTGGGGTACTCGGGCACCATCAGCGCCTCATCTCCGGCGCCCGGCCCGCGGACGGCCGCGCTCCCGGGCCGTGCCCGCCGTCACGTGCCGGTCCGCCCGCCCTTGGCGGACGGACGGGAGGGAAAGCCGCGCCATCCAATAACACGCCTTAATCCGCATATATGGACGATACTCCCCTTGACCAGGGGGTTTGGAGAGGCGCATTCCCAAGCTTGCCCCTGCCCGCTGATTTTGCGGCCCGCCGACGACGTCCTGACGCCGCGACGAACCTCCGGCGACACGCCATTCCAAAGAATGGAACGCGTTTACCGGATATGGCGCGGTTCACATGGTCCACATGGCCATACCTACAGATATGGTCAAAAAAGAATCATGGTACGAAAAATCATGAAGATCGCACTATCCATCGCCCCGCCGTACGGCGAGGCGTCCGACAGCGGTTCCGCCGCCGAACCCAGGGGGTGCCCTCCGTCCATGGACGAACCCGTCAACGACCACACCGGCCCCGACGACCTGCCGAGGCTGCCCTTCGACCGGCAGGACCCGCTCGACGTCCCGGCGGCGTACCGCGCGTTGCAGGCCGATGAGCCGGTGGCCCGGGTGCGCACCGCGACCGGCGACGTCGCCTGGCTGGTCTCCGGCTACGAGGAGGCCAGGCAGGCCTTCGCCGACCGGAGACTCGGCCGTTCCGCGCCCGACCCCGACCGGGCGGCCAGGATCTCCAACTCGGTGATCCTCGGCGGCCCGATCGGCGACATCGAGACCGAGAAGACCCAGCACGAGCGGATGCGCAGGCTGCTCACCCCCGTCTTCTCCGCCCGGAGGATGGCCGCCCTGGCCCCCCACGTCCAGGAGCTGGTGGACGGCCTGCTCGACCGGATGGCCGAGGGGCCGCGCCCGGCCGACCTGCGGCAGGTGCTCTCCCTGCCGCTGCCCGTACTCGTGATCTGCGAGCTGCTCGGCGTGCCGTACGGCGACCGCGAGCACTTCAGGGCACTGGCCGAGACGATGACGGACCTGACGGACCGGGAGCGCTCGGCCGCCGCCCTGACCGAGCTCGGCGAGTACACCAGGAAGATCATCGGCGCCAAGCGGGAGAACCCGGCCGGTGACGTGTTCTCCGACCTCGCGACCATGGACGCGCCCGACGAGGAGATCGCCACGCTCGCCGCCGGGCTGCTGTTCGCCGGACACGAGACGACCGTCAACCGGATCGACTACGGCGTACTGCTGCTGCTGGCCAACCCCGGGCAGCGGGACGCCCTGATCGCCGACCCCTCACTGGTGAACACGGCCGTCGAGGAGATCCTGCGGGTGGCCGCGCCGGGCAACCACGGCATGCCCCGCTACGCGCACGAGGACGTGACCGTCGGAGGGGTCACGATCAGGCGCGGCGAGGCGGTGGTCATCAGCACGACGGCGGCCAACCGTGACGCGCGGGTCTTCGCCGACCCCGACCGCTTCGACGTCTCCCGGGACACCGACGACCCGCACCTGGCCTTCGGCTACGCCGCCCGCTACTGCATCGGGGCGAGCCTGGCCAGGATCGAGCTGCGCGCGGTCTTCGGCACGCTGTTCCAGCGCTTCCCCACACTGGCGCTCGCCGTGCCCGCCGAGGAGCTCGTCACGCGGGAGAACTCGCTCACCGGCGGCTTCGAAGGCATCCCCGTCACCTGGTAGCGGTCACCGGGCAACGGCGGTTGACCCCGTCGAGCCGTTCGGTGAGGCCGCCGCGGTCGAGGTGTTCGAGCAGGGGCACCGCGACCCGGCGGCTGGTGTCCAGGGCCTGCCTGGCCTGGCTGACCGTGAAGGGCTGGGGCAGGCGGGCCAGCAGCCGCGCCGCCGCCGTGTCGGCGCCGGGCAGCAGCACGATCCCCTCGGCGATCCGCAGCAGCATCCCCGCCCGTACGGCCGCCGCCAGCTCCCTGGGGCCCAGCCCCAGCTCCGCCAGGCGGCCCGCCTCGGGCGCGAGGAACGGCCTGGCGGACAGTTCGGCGCGCAGCCGGGAGACCGCGCGGGCGACCGGCTCCGGCAGGCCCGGGGGCGGCCCACTCACGATCCGCCCGCCCGTGACGGCCAGCGGCGGCCGTACCAGGGCGGCGACCAGCCTCCGGTCGGGCAGGCCGAGCGCGTTCCTGGCCGCCTCGACCGGCATCCCCGGCTCAAGCGGACGCCCGGCCGCGTGCCGTGCCACCGTCTCCGCCAGCCGTTCACCCAGCCACGACCAGTGGGCGGGGTCGGCGTACCAGTCGCCGCACACGGGCTCGCCCTCCGGGACGCACCCCATGGCCAGCAGGTCCGCCCCGCGCAGCAGCCGGTGTGTGCGCAGCAGCTCCCCCGCACCGGGCACCGTCCCCGCCCGCCCCGTGCCCGCCTGCCCTGCGCCCGCCAGTTCGGCCGCCCGCAGGCGCGCGGCGCCCCTGCGGCGCAGCGCGGGCGGGCGCACGTCGAGCACGCTCGCCCCGGCGAGCACCCGTACCTCGGCCCCCTCCCCTCCGACGCCCTGCCCCGTGGCCCTGCCCGGGTCGCGCAACAGCAGCACGTCCCCCACGTGCAACGGCAGCGGCCCGGCCAGGCGCAGCCGTACGAGACCGTCGCCGAGCGGTCTGACCGCGCACACCACGGCCGCCGAGCCGATGTGCGCGGTCAGCCTGCCCGGCAGGACGCTCTCCTCGCCCGTGCCCCCCACCGGCGAGAGCCGTACGTCGGCCAGGTCGGTCATGGTCCACGCGCCGGGGGTGAACAGCGCCCGGCCCCGCTCCGGGGCGCCGCCGCGCAGGTTGACCGCGACCCTGGCCACACCGGTCACCGAGGTCACCGGCTCCTTCAGGCACTCCAGCGCCCGCACCCGGGCGAGGCCGCCGCCCAGCGCCAGCTCGTCCCCGACGGTCACCCGGCCCGCAGGCAGCGTCCCGGTCACGACCGTGCCGCTGCCGCGCACGCTGAAGACCCGGTCGATCCACAGCCGCACCGGCGCCTCGGGGTCGGGCGCGGGCAGCCGGGAGACCAGCCGGTCGAGTGCCTGCCTCAACGCGCCGAGCCCCTGCCCCGTGTGCCCGCTCACCGTCAGCGCCTCGACCCCGGTCAGGCCCGCCGCCGCGAGTCTGGCCCCGGCCTCCTCCACCACCGGTGCGGCGTCGGCCAGGTCGGCGCGGGTCACCGCGAGCAGGCCGTGCCGTACGCCGAGGGCCTCAAGCGCGACGAGGTGCTCCTGCGACTGCGGCATCCAGCCCTCGTCGGCGGCGACCACGAACATCACCGCCGGAACCGGCCCGACCCCCGCCAGCATCGTGCCGAGGAAGCGCTCGTGCCCCGGGACGTCCACGAAGGCCAGGCGTTCCCCGGAGGGCAGCGTCGTCCAGGCGTATCCCAGCTCGATCGTCAGCCCCCTGCGCCGTTCCTCGGCCAGCCGGTCGGGCTCCATCCCGGTGAGGGCGCGCACCAGAGTGGACTTGCCGTGGTCCACGTGGCCCGCCGTGGCGACGACCTGCATCAGCCGACCGCCCCGAGGACCGCGCGGGCCACGTCGCCGTCCCGCTCCCCGGGGACGGCCCTGAGGTCGAGCAGCAGCCGCCCCGCCTCGATCCGCCCGACGACGGGCGGCTCACCGGTCCGCAACGGTACGGCCAGCCACTCGGGCAGGCTCACCGCGGCGCTCGGCAGCCTCACGCCGGGGGCGCCTCCCCCGCCGACGGTGGCCAGGCTCGGCACGGCGACGGCGTCGATCCCGGCCCCCGACAGCTTCTCGGCGAGCACCCGGGCACGGGCGCTCAGCGTGGCCGGGTCCGCGCGCAGCGCCCCGAGCACCGGGGGCTCGGGACCGCGCAGCGTCGCCTCAAGGGCGGCGAGCGTCGTCTTGCCGACCCGCAGCGCGCGGGCCAGCGGGTGCCGCCGGCAGCGTTCGACCAGGTCGGGGCGGCCGAGCAGCAGACCGGCCTGCGGCCCGCCGAGCAGCTTGTCGGCGCTCGCGGTGACCAGGCCCGCCCCGGCGGCGAGCGCGCACGCCGCGTCCGGCTCCTGCGGCAGCAGCCGTTCCCCGGTGAGCAGCCCGGAGCCGATGTCGGCCACGACGGGCACCCCCAGGCGGCCCAGCTCCCCCACCCCGACGGAGCCGGTGAAGCCCTCGACGCGGAAGTTCGACGGGTGCACCTTGAGCACGAAGCCCGTCTCCCGCCCCACGGCCCGCTCGTAGTCGGCGTAGACGGTGCGGTTGGTCGTGCCCACCTCACGCAGCCTCGCACCGGTCGAGACGAGCAGGTCGGGGATGCGGAAGCCGTCCCCGATCTCCACCAGCTCACCCCTGCTGATCACGATCTCCCGGCCCGCCGCCAGCGCGGTCGCCGCCAGCACCAGGGCCGCGGCGTTGTTGTTGACCACGTGCGCGTCCCGCGCGCCGGGCACCGCGGCGACGAGCGCGTCCAGGGCGCCCCGTCCCCTGCGGGCCCTGACCCCGCTCGCCAGGTCGAACTCCACGTCGGTGTATCCGGCGGCGGCCGTCGCCGCCTCGGCCGCGGCCCGGGACAGCGGCGCCCTGCCGAGGTTGGTGTGAACGATCACGCCGGTCATGTTGAGCACGGGCCGCAGGCTCGCCGCGTACGGCGGAAGCCCCTCCACGGCCGCGTCCGCGACCCGCTCCGGCTCGATCCCGCCCTGCCGGGCCCGTGACTGCGCCCGGACGACCGCCTCCTTGACGACCGTTCTTCCCAGCCGGCCCTCGGCCGCGACGAGCCGGGGGTCGGCGAGCACGGCGTCGGTACGCGGCACACGCCGACGTTGGTCCATCTCCCGACCATAGGTCGCGAACATACCGAAGCCGAAGCCGACGGGCCGTTGAGTCCGCTTTGGGACGGTGAACGTTTCACCACGACATACAGGTTTCGCCTTCTACGAAACCATCAGAAAATGCCGTCCCTTTTGACGTTGTTCACGTTCCTGCGGGATATCGGCGGCGAACGGCCCGTTCCGATGGGGCGAATCCGGAGTCCTGCCGGGAACGTCCCTCCCCGGCCCGCGGGCGTCCTCCGAGGCGGCCCCTCGTCAGGGCAGGACCAGCTCCCGCACCTTGACCGCGACCAGCGCGCCGGTGTACTCGACCCGGACCGGGATCCTGTCCTTCAGCAGTTTCCGCAGGTGGGCCGAGGAACACTTCCTGGTGCCGTAGGCGCTCCTGTCGGAGGTGTCGTACGGATAACCGGCCGAGGGCCTGCCGCACGTCCTGTTCACCTGGCGGAAGTCCAGCCTCCCGGTGTAACGGATCGTGAGAGGGGCTCCGGCCTTCCTGCCCAGTTCCCACGCGAGCAGGCCGCTCTCCCCCACCTGGCCGCGGACGGCCCTGCGCGGGGTGATCGAGAAGGCCGAGTTCCCCGACCGTACGGCCCAGCCGTACACGACCCTGTTCCCGGCGTGCCCGGCGTTCCAGGTGTTCCCGGTGTTCCCCGCCTCCGGCGCGGCGGCCTGGGCCGCCCGGGTCGTGAGCTGGGCGGTGGCGGGCGGGACCACGGTGAACAGGACGGCGAGGCCGGTGGCCGCGCCGAGCAAGACCGATCTCATCTCTCTCCTCGTCATGATCCCGGCACCCGGCCGTCGAGCCGGACGCCGGAGGGCTGTCCTTGGGACCTACGGGTGCTCACGCGTGAAAGGCGCCGGGAGCCCCGGAGGCCGGTGAACCCACGCATCGTCTGACAGACCCCGCCCCGGAAAAGTTCTGAACACCGATGAATCATGTTTTTTCGGGCGTCGTTTTCTCCTGACGACGACGGCCCGCATCCCGCGTGACGGGCCCGGCCGCCGTTCCGCCAAGCATGTCCGCGTGGGCACGCGACGATCGATCCAGCCTGCCGGAGACCCGCGGTACAGCCCGCGCCACCGTCCCGCCCCGCCGTGTGTCGGGAAGGGCGTGAACCTTCCACGGCGCGGGAGCGACGAACCAGGTGACCGATCCCCGAGACGGAGGCCGCCGATGTCAGCACCTTCAGCCCCGGGAACACGCCTGAGACTCCTCGGCGTGCTCCTTCTCGGCGTCGCGATGGGGGTGGCGCTGTCCCTCGCGGCGAGCCTGCCCCGCTCCGAGGTGCTCCACCGTGACGTCCAACCGGCCACCGTGGCGTACGACGACGGCTCGGCGCACCTTCTGGCACTGGTCCGCAGGAGCACCCTGCTGGGAGAGTCCCACGAGATCTTCGTCGGCCGGGACCCCGGTCTCTCCTACGGCCACCGGGTGGGCCTCGGGGCGTTCGCCGCCTCGGTACGGACGACCGAGTGGACGGACGCCGGGGTGCGGGTGTTCTTCGACACCGGGCACGAGTTGTTCGTCCCCGCCCGCTCCTTCGTCGGCGGCCGGTGACCCCGGACGGCCACCGCCCGAGACCACCCGAGACCACAGGCGGCTCCGGGCGGTCAGCGGCCGAGGCGGGCGGTGACGAGGTCGGTGAAGCCGTTGGCGAGCAGGATGACGGCGATCGCGGTCAGCAGGATGCCCGCCACCCGGTCCAGGAGCATCGCCCCCTTGAGCGAGATGCGCCGCTGGACGTGCCCCGACAGGTAGAGCGTCAGCCCGGTGACCGCGGCGAAGCACAGTGCGGCGACCGACAGGGCGAGCTTGTCCCGCACGGTCGAGGCCTCCGCCGAGGCCGCGACGCCGAAGGCGAAGGTGGTGCCGCCCACGGTCAGCGGGAAGCTGAGCGGGGTGAAGAGGATCGACTTGGGGTCCGGCGGGGGCTCGGGCGAGGGCGCGATCTCCGGCCTCTCCTGTTCCTGGAGCCTTTCCAGCTCCTCGACGGCTCCGGCCTTCCCGCGCATCAGCGGGATGGCGGCGTACGCCAGGGCGATGCCTCCGGTGGCGGTCAGCGCGGCGGTGCTGATGCCCAGCAGCTTGAGCAGCGGCTCCCCGACCCACAGGGCCGCCAGGACGAACACGGCGACGTTGAGGGCCAGCCCGGCCGCCAGCCGGTTGACCTGGCCGCCGCCGTACGGCCGGACGATCGGCAGGTAGGACGCCAGGGCCGCGACCGGGCTGTAGAGGCCGAACAGCGCCAGGAACAACACCAGTGCCGGATGCGTCATCGCGGTCCTTCCCGAGAGGCTCTCGTGGTCAGACCGGGTCGCGCAGGATCGGGCAGGTCATGCAGTGCCCGCCTCCCCTGCCCTTGCCCAGCTCGAACCCCTCGATCTCGATCACCTCGACGCCGTGCTCACGCAGCTTGCGGTTGGTGAACTCGTTCTTGTGGTACCCGACCACGACCCCGGGCTCCAGGGCGACGAAGTTGCTGCCGCTGTCCCACTGCTCCCTGGCCCGCTGGTAGTCGTCGCCCCCGGTGGGGATGATGTCCAGTTTGCCGATCCCGAGGGCGTCCTCGAACGCGGCGGCCAGGCCCGGCTCGCGGTGGACCCGTACGGCGGTGCCCCGTCTGTCGGCGGGCCGCAGCGAGTGGACCTCGGCGTTCTCGACGACCGGCGGGTATCCGGTCGCCTTGTCGACGTCGAGCAGCGTGAAGACCGTGTCCAGGTGCATGTAGGAGCGGCTCGGCGGGATCTTGACCGCCAGCACCCGGGTCGCGGCCCCGGCGGTGAACAGCTCCTTCGCCAGGTGCTCGACCATGACGGGGCTGGTGCGTTCGCTGACGCCGACGGCGACGACGCCGTTGCCGATGGGCATCATGTCGCCGCCCTCCATGCAGGCGTGCCCGAAGTCCTCCTCGTCGAAGCGGCCGTCGTCGCCCATCGGGGGGTACCAGTAGGCGAAGCCGTCGTCGGCGAACATCGGATGGAAGTGGTAGACGATGCTCTGGTTGATCGTCTCAAGCCGCCGGGCGTGGTAGTAGAGCGGGTTGAGTGAGACGCCGCCGTACAGCCAGGCCGAGGGGTCGCGCTGGTAGAGGGAGTTGGGCAGCGGCGGCAGGATGAACGCCCCCCGCTCGGCCATCGCGGCGACCAGGGAGCGCGCGTCGAAGCCCTCACGCCCGGCCTGCACGGCGGCGGCGAACTCCTCCTTGGTCAGCCCGCCGATCAGGTGTTCGGCGAGTCTGGCCCCGCTCCACGAGGCGAGTTCCGAGCGGACCTCGTCGACGAGGGACGGCCCGACGGTCAGGTGGGTGACCGTGCGCTCGACCGCGTGCCGTTTCGCCTCGGGGGCGGCTTCGAGCGCCTCGGCGAGCAGTTCCTGGTGGTAGAACACCTCGATGCCCCGCCCGCGCATCATCCCGACGAACGCGTCGTGTTCGATCTGGGCGCGGCCGACCCAGAGCACGTCGTCGTAGAGCAGCTCGTCCTTGTTGACCGGGGTCAGCCGTTTCAGGCTCAGGTCGGGCCGGTGCACGATCACCTGCCGCAGCGTGCCGACCTCGGAGTGGACCCCGTACCTCGTGCTCACCGTGTCCCCCTGTCGCTGCCGGTCGCCGTCGGCAACTGCCGGTCGCCGTCGAAGTGGCCGTTCGCGCCACGGCGAACTCACGGGGGACAAACCACAACATCTCCCATCGTTCCCCTGCTTCCCCCAGGGCAACCACGGGGGACCGGGTCAGTTCCCGGCGTCGAGGACGAACCCGGCCAGCTCACGCGCGGAGGCCGCGGGGCCCGTTCCCGGCCTGGTCGCCCCCGCCGCGAGAACACCGTCCACGAGCAGGAGAAGCTGGCCGGCGGCGCGCTCGGGCCGACGGTGTCCCAGCCTGACCAGTTCGTCCTCGAACAACCCGCGCACCCGTTCGCGGTAGTCGCGGGTCACGGCGTGGGCGGGATGACCGGGGTCGGCCAGCGCGAGGTCGGCGGCCAGGTAACGGCACCCCCGGAAGTCCGGCCTGCCGACGATCTCGGCGAGCCGGTCGAAGACGGCCAGCAGCCGGGCGCGGGGATCCTCCCCCGCCGCCCGCATCGTCCGCCGGTAGTCCTCCTCGTCCTCGGCGGTGGTGCGCCGCAGCACCTCGGCGATCAGCCCGTCCTTGCCGCCAAAGTGCTCATACAGCGAGCGGCGCGCCACGTTCGCGGCCTTCAGCAGGGCGTCGACGCCCACCCCGACCCCCTGGGTGTAGGTCAGCTCCCCGGCCGCCTCCAGGAGACGTTCGCGGGGGCCGGGTCCGGTTCGTGTCGTCATGGGGACAGCATTCCACCGGTTGACGAGTAGAACAACCGGTCGATATAAACCTGTAGACCGAACGTTCTATCTCAAGGAGTCACATTGTCAGTCCGGACCACGGCCGAGGTCGTCGACCGCTTCAACCAGGCGTTCGTCGAGCACGCCCCCGCGATCCTCGACGACCTGATCGCCGACGACTGTGTGATGGAGGCGATCCAACCGGCCCCCGACGGCGAACGCGTCGAGGGAGGCGAGGCGTGCCTGGCGTTCTGGCGGGCGCTCGCCGAGGACCGCGCCACGCAGTTCAGCCCCGAGGACGTCACGGTCGCGGGGGACCGCGCGACGATCCGCTGGCGTTACCGGTACGGCGACGGCCCCGCCGACTCGGTTCGCGGCGTCAACCTCATGCGGATCCGCGACGGGCGGATCGTCGAGGCCCTTGGCTACGGCAAGACCGGTGCCCCGGTGCCCCTGGCGACCGACGGCGAGGTCCCGGCGTGACGATCCGCAGCTACCACCTCGACAGCGGCGCCGGGCTCGCGAGCCTGAAGGTCAGGGAGCACCCGGACCCGGTCCCCGGACCCGGGCAGGTCGCGGTCGCCGTACGCGCGACGTCGCTGAGCTTCCGCGAGCTGATGATCCTGCACGGTGACTACGTGCTGCCGGTGAAGCCGGACGTGATCCCGCTGTCCGACGGGGCGGGAGACGTCGTGGCGGTCGGCGCGGGGGTCGATCCCCGGCGGGTCGGCGAACGCGTCATGGCCACGTTGTTCCCCAGCTGGCAGGACGGCCCGTTCGGCCTGGAGCACCTGCCGCAGCGCGGCGGCTCCCTGGACGGCATGCTCACCGAGGTCGCCCTGGTCGAGGAGGAGTCCCTGGTACCGATCCCCCGTCACCTGTCCTACGAGGAGGCCGCGACGCTCCCCTGCGCCGCGGTCACCGCGTGGAACGCCCTGACCGGCATGGGCGGACCGCACCCCGGTCAGACGGTGGTGACGCAGGGCTCCGGCGGAATCTCGCTGTTCGCCCTGCGGTTCGCCAAGGCGCTCGGTGCCCGGGTGATCGCCACGACCAGCGGCCCGGAGAAGGCGGCCCGCCTGCTCGATCTCGGTGCGGACGAGGTCGTCGACTACCGGGCCGTCCCCGACTGGCCCGCCGGGGTCCGCGAGCTGACCGGCGGCCGGGGCGCCGAGCACGTCATCGACGTCACCGGTCAGTTGGAGCGGTCGCTCAGGGCGGCGGCCATGGCGGGGCAGGTGGCCTGTGTGGGCTTCGTCTCCGGCACCGCCGCCCCGATCGACCCACGCCTGCTGTTCGCCTCCGGCGCCACCATGCGTCCCGTCGCGGTCGGCAGCCGGGCCCAGTTCCTCGCCATGAACGAGGTCATCGAGGCCAACGGCCTCCGCCCGCTCATCGACAGCGTCTTCCCCTTCGGCAAGGCCCACGACGCCTACCGCCACTACGCCTCGGGCAGGGCCTTCGGCAAGGTCGTCATCACCGTCTGACCTCGGTCCGTCCGGGATGACGAGCTTCCTCCGTCTCGCCGACGTCGTCTCGGACACCGCCCGCCCCGCCACCGGTCGAAACGCCCGGCGGCCGGCACCGCGGAAATCGACCGCACCGCGATCTCCTCACTCGATTGCGCTCCATGACAATGATTGTGCGCTTATCGACAATGAGCGCGGGCCTCACCTCTCGTAAGATGCCCGTGAATCGAGCTTCAGAAGGCGGTGGCGAGGCCGAAAAATTGATTACGTCCAATCCGGAACGGCGGCGCCCGGATATCGGTTCCCATGACTTCACGGAATCCCGCTCCAAAACCTCGGAATCGACCGGCCGAGGTCCGGTGAACACTGGACGGACCCCGGTACCCGCGCATCCGGGAAAGAGGAGGGAGGGAAACCCGGCGAGACACCCTGGCGACCGATGTGACCTGGGAGAACATCCCATTCCAGAGATTTTCCCGGCGGGCGAGGCCTCCGTCGCGTTTCGCCTTCCCGGTGGCGCCCCGAGCGGCCCCGCTGAAATTCGAGAGGATTCAACCCCTCGGCGGTCGCGGAGGCGGACGATGAGGCCGTACGGCGACGCCTTCTTCGGCCCGCGGGCCGGATCTCCAGCCGGTCGCCGGCGCCGTGAAACGGCACCGGTTCGGACTATCGGTGTTCTTGTTCCGTGATGTGCGTGCGACGGAACAGGCGAACACTCCGTGAAAACGTGGTTACGCAGATTTTGTGGAGGCCTGGGTGCGGTTTTTCCCCCGCGGAGCGGTCATCGCCATGGTCATGGCGCTGCCGGCCGGTGCATTCGTGACCTTCGGCGCCCCGGCGACCGGAAGCACCGCGGCGTCGGCCCCGAAGGCGCCGACAGCGCCTACGGAACAGGCGGCCTCGCAGCAGGCGCGGCACGACAAGGAGCGGGTCGAGGTCTCGGCCCTGCGCACGGAGAACCGCCAGGTGTTCGCCAACCCCGACGGATCGTTCACCTCGGAGACCGCGGCGCTGCCCGAACGGGTACGGCGGGGCGGCGGCTGGGCCGACGTCGACACGACTCTCGTCCTCGCCCAGGACGGGAGCGTGCGAACCGTGGCGACGCCGCTGGACCTGACCTTCTCCGGCGGCGGGACGGCCCCACTGGCCGTCATCGGCGAGGGCGGGCGCTCGGTGGCGATGACCTGGCCCGCGAGCCTGCCGAAACCGGTACTGGAAGGGGACACCGCGACCTACGCCGAGGTGATGCCCGGCGTGGACCTGAAGGTGACCGCGTCGGTGCTCGGCTTCTCCGAGGTGCTCGTGGTCAAGACCAGGCAGGCCGCCGCCAACCCCGCGCTGAACCGGCTGGCCTTCGGCACGCGCGCGACCGGGCTGACGGTGCGTAAGACCGAGACCGGTGGCCTGAGCGCCGTCACCGGGACGGGAGCCGAGGTGTTCCACGCCCCGGCCCCGCGCATGTGGGACTCCTCGGGAACCGAGACGGGGCTTCAGGCCGGGCCACGGCGTGCGAGCAGGCAGGCTCTCATGGGTGTCGAGGTGGCCGGGGACCGTGTCGCGATCACCCCGGACAGGGCCCTGCTGACCTCCCCCGACACGACCTATCCGGTCTACCTCGACCCGCAGTGGTCGGGCTCCAAGCTGGCCTGGACGTATGTCGACAAGGCCTATCCCTCCCAGAAGTACTGGAACTCCAGCCACATGCCGGAGGCCGGTAACTACGGCAGCGGGCTCAAACGGTCGTTCTTCCGGATGGACTCCGACAACGTCAACGGCAAGCACATCCTCAAGGCCACCTTCCGCATCACGCAGGTCAAGTCCTGGGGCTGCACCTCCAGCCCGCAGGCCGTACAGCTCTGGCGCACCGACGGCATCTCCACCTCGACGACCTGGAGCCGCCAGCCGGGCTGGAGCGACCACCTGGGCAGCGTCGCCTCCGACGCCGGTTACAGCTCCTCCTGCCCGGACAAGGGCATCGAGTTCGACGTGACCCGCGCGATCGTCATGGCCGCCAAGTCCGGCTGGGTGAACACGACGTTCGGGCTGAAGGACTCCAACGACACCAGCAGCGGCGTATGGGGGTGGAAGGGCTTCAGCGGCGCGCCGAAGCTCGTCATCGACTACAACACCCCGCCCGCGGCGCCCTCGGGCATCGGTACCTATCCGGCGACACCCTGCGTCGTCGGGGTCTCCCGGCCGTCGGTCAACGCCGGTGACGCGGCGAACCCGCTCCAGCTGAAGGCCAAGATCTACGACCCCGACAAGGCCGGCGACGGCGTGCGGGCCGAGTTCGTCATGCACCACTACAACACGGCCACCGGCCAGTGGGACGACATCACCTCGACCCTGCCCGGTGGAGGCAAGACCGCCTACAAGTACACCACCTCGGCGACCGACCACTCGGTGAAGCTGACCGGGCTCGTCACCGGGCAGAGTTACTCCTACAAGGTGAAGGCCTACGACGGCACCGACTCCAGCGCGTGGAGCAAGTGGTGTGAGTTCACGGTGGACACCGTCGACCCCGCCACCCTGCCCAAGGTGACCTCCCTCGACTACCCGGCCGACACCCCCGACGCCTGGCAGGGCAGCGTGGGCTGGGCGGGCGCCTTCACCCTGTCCCCCGGCGACGGCGAGACCGACGTGACGGCCTTCCGGTGGGCGCTCGACGACCCCGCCCTGGCCACGGCCGCCACCCAGGTGGCGATCCCCGCCGGGCAGACCTCGGTGAACGTACGGCTGGCTCCCCGGCACGACTGGCTGAACGCCCTGTACGTCTATCCCGTGGACCGGGCGGGCAACGTCGGCAAGACCCCGGCCGTCTACGGCTTCTACGTCAACGCCGGGTTCGGCCCCGAGGGGCACTGGCGGCTGGACGAGACCTCGGGGACCACGGCGGCCGACTCCGGGGCGACGACACACCCCCTGACGCTGACCGGGGGCGCCACCTGGGTTGGCGCCCGGGTGGGCGGCGGAATCCGGCTGGACGGCAGCACCGGATACGGCAGCACGACCGGCCCCGTGGTGCACACCGACAGGAGCATGAGCGTGTCCGCCTGGGTCCTGCTGGCCGACGGGAGTAAGAACTCCACCGTCGTCAGCCAGGCCGCCGACGTCGCCTCGGGCTTCCAGCTCTACTACGCCTCCTATTCCAAGCGCTGGGTCTTCAGCAAGTACAGCACCGACAGCGAGACCGAGACCATCTCGAAGGCGCTCAGCGACACCGAGGCGACAACCGGCATCTGGACACACCTGGTGGGCGTGTACGACGCGCCACGCCGCCAGCTGCGGCTGTACGTCAACGGCGTTCTCCAGTCGGCGCCCGCCGCCTTCCCCCACGCGCCCTGGGACGCGACCGGCCCACTGCAACTGGGACGGGTGAGGTGGCACAGCACGTACATCGAGAACTTCGCCGGTGACATCGACGACGTGAAGATCTGGAAGCGGGAGTTGTCCGACGACCCGCGCACGGTCAACGACCCCGGTCTCGGCGACGAGATCGCCGCCATGGCCAAACAGCCGCCCGTCCAGCGCGGCTGGTGGAAGTTCGAGGAGAACACGGGCACCACCGCGGCCAACTCGACCGACAGCCGCTGGCCCGCGACGCTCGGCGGTGGCGCCACCTGGTCAGGGGACGGCTTCGACGGCGGCGGCGCGCTCAGTCTCAACGGCACCACCGCCTACGCGGCCACTTCGTCGGCGCCGATCAGGACCGACCACAGTTACGCGGTGGCGGCGTGGGTGCGCCTGGCGGGTGACGACTCCTGCGTGCTTCCCAGCCGCGTCATGACCGCCCTCGCCCAGGACGGTCCCAGGAACAGCGCCTTCTACCTCGGCTACCGGCTCTACACCGAGAACGGCGTCAAGGTGCCCCGCTGGGCGTTCTCGACGACCGGCAACAACACCGACACCGCCATCTGGACGCACGCCGTGTCGGCCGAGCCCGTCGACTGCTCGGCGCTCAACACCTGGACGCACCTGGCCGGGGTGTACGACGAGCCCGCCAAGCAGATCCGCCTCTACGTCAACGGCCAGCTCGCCGACCAGCGTCCCTCCACCGGCGCCTGGGCCGCGGGCGCCCTGCAGATCGGCCGGTCCAGGTATCTGGGCGTGTCCGTCGACTTCCTCGGCGGTGAGGTGGACGACGTCCGCGCCTACACCGGCACCCTGACCGACCGCCAGGTCATCGACATCGCGTCGAACCTCCCCATCGGCGACTAGCCGGCACCCCCTGGAGGAAAGCGTGTTCGGTTCAAGGCGAGGCCTGATTCCGGTCGCCGGAATCCTGGCGGTCGTACTGCAGGCCGCGTTGATCGGCCCGGCCCCGGCCCCGGCTCAGGCGAGCGGCGGCGACCCGGGGTGGCACAGGGCCCAGGAGCAGCACGCCGTACGGGGCCATGAGGTCAGGGCACGCGGGCCCGTGACGGACCCGGGGGCCCGCTACGACCTCAAGGAGCCGCCCGCGGTGTCCTGGCCCAGCCCTGGCACGGCGACGGTCGAGCTCCCGGCCCCGGCGGACGGTACGGCCAAGGCCGCGCCCACCCTGGCGCGGGCCGGACGGTCGCCGATCCGGCTGGGACCGGCCGTCCCCGTACCCGATGGAGACGGCAGGGCCCTGGCCGGAGGCGGCCCGCCCACCGTCCGGGTACGGGTGCTGGACGCGCGCGCCGCGAGCAGGTCGCGGATCGACGGGCTCGGCGTCCAGCTGACGCCCGGGACCACGCCGTCCGCCCCGGTGCGGGTACCGGTCGAGGTGGACTACTCGGGCTTCCGGTACGCCTTCGGCGGCGACTGGGCCTCCCGGCTACGGCTGGTCCAGCTGCCTCCCTGCGCGGCCACCACCCCCGACCTGCCGTCGTGCCAGACCCGGAAACCGCTGCCCACCCGCAACGACGTCAGGACCGGCCGGCTGTCCGCCGACGTCGGCTTCGCCACCGGCGCCACCGTGACGCTGGCGGCCGAGGCGGCGCCCTCGGGGCCCGCGGGCACCTACGAGGCCACCTCGCTGTCGCCGTCGGCGACCTGGAGCGTCAGCAACCAGAGCGGCGCGTTCTCCTGGTCCTATCCGCTACGCCTGCCACCGACCCCCGGCGGGCCGACGCCCAACATCGGGTTCGTCTACTCCTCGGGAGGCATCGACGGCCGGACGGTCGCCTCCAACAACCAGACCTCCTGGATCGGCGAGGGCTTCGACTACTGGCCCGGCTTCGTCGAGCGCAGGTACAAGCAGTGCGCCGACGACGACGTGAAGCCCAGACGCAACGACCAGTGCTGGGGCAACCACAACGCCACCCTCTCCCTGAACGGCCAGGCCACCGAACTGGTCCTGGACGACGCGACCGGCACCTGGCAGCCCAAGGAGGACGACGGCTCCAAGGTCGAGAGGCTCACCGGCGCGGACAACGGTGACGAGGGCGGCACCGGCGACGACGGCGAGTACTGGCGGGTCACCACCCCCGACGGCACGCAGTACTACTTCGGCCGTGACCACCTGCCCGGCTGGGCGAGCGGCAGGGCGGAGACCGAGTCGACATGGACGGTTCCGGTGTTCGGCGACGACGACGGGGAGCCGTGCCACAAGGCCTCCTTCTCCGACTCCTGGTGCCGGCAGGCGTGGCGGTGGAACCTCGACTACGTCGTGGACCCGCACGGCACGGTCAGCACCTTCTGGTACGGCCGGGAGACCAACCACTACCGCCGTGACGTCACCACCCTGACCAACGGCGTCCCGAACGGCACCCCGACCGTCTACGACCGGGGCGGCTACCTCAAGCGGATCGACTACGGGCAGCGCTCCGACGCGATCTTCACCTCCTCGGCCCCGGCCAGGGTCGTCTTCGACGTCGCGGAGCGGTGCGTCGCGACGTCGAGCTTCGACTGCGCGGAGAGCAAGCTCACCAAGGACAACGCCAAGCACTGGCCGGACGTCCCCTACGACCAGAACTGCGACTCCGGCGACAAGTGCCTCGACCAGTACTCGCCGACCTTCTGGACACGTAAGCGGCTCGCCGCCGTCACCGCGCAGGTGCTGTCCGGCGGCTCGTACAGGGACGTCGACAGCTGGGCCCTCGACCAGGAGATGCGCGCCCCGGGCGACGGAACGGCCGCCGCGCTGTGGCTGGCCGGGATCCGGCACACCGGGAAGGTCGGCGGGACGGCGTCCCTGCCGCAGGTGAGGTTCGCGGGAGTTCAGCGACCCAACCGGGTCGACGCCCTGGAGGGCCGGCCTCCGCTCACCAAGTGGCGGATCTCCGCGATCGACAACGAGACCGGTGGCGCCCTGTCCATCACCTACTCGGACGAGGACTGCCGAGCGGGCGACACCCCCGAACCGGACTCCAACACCCGCCGCTGCTATCCGCAGTACTGGTCTCCCGAGGGCGCCACCTCACCCAAGCTCGACTGGTTCCACAAGTACGTGGTCACCCAGGTCCAGCAGATCGACCGCACCGGCGGCTCTCCGGACGTGCTGGAGACCTACGAGTACCTGGGCGGCGGCGCCTGGCACCACGATGACGACGACGGACTGACCAAGGAGAAGTACAAGACCTGGTCCCAGTGGCGCGGCTACGGCAAGGTGCGCGTGCTGCGCGGAGCCCCCGGTGAACAGCGTTCCAAGGCCGAGTTCACCTACTTCCGCGGGATGGACGGCGACGAACTGTCCGGTGGCGGCACCCGCCACGTCAAGGTCACCGACTCCGAGGGCACGGCCGTCACCGACGCCGAACCCCTGCAGGGCCAGGTCCGCGAGGAGATTCACCACGACGGCCCCTCCGGCGCCGCCATGACGGGCGCGATCAACGGCTACTGGGTCAAACAGACCGCCAAACGGGTCCGATCCTGGGGAACCACCACGGCGAACATGGTGCGCGGCGACAGCGAACGTTCCCGTACCGCGCTGGCCTCCGGCGGGTGGCGGCGCACGACGACCGACACCGAGTACAACGCCGACGGCCTGCCCGTCCAGGTCGACGACCTCGGCGACGACGCCGCCGGTGACGACGACCAGTGCGTCCGCACGACCTACGCCCGCGACGCCGCCCGGTGGCTGGTCTCCTACGCCGTCAGGGTGGAGACGGTGACCAAGGCGTGCGCCGTCACCCCCGAGCGTCCCGGCGACGTGGTCTCCGACGTCCGCAAGTACTACGACGGCAAGGCCTTCGGCGAGGCGCCGTCCAGGGGTGACGTCACCAAGACCGAGAAGCTCGGCTCGTGGGACGGCGGCCCGCGGTACGCCACCGTGGGCTCGACCACCTACGACGTCTACGGCCGTCCGCTGGTGGTCACCGACGCCAACGGCACCACGACCAGGACGGCCTACACCCCGGCCACCGGGCCGGTCACGGCCAAGCAGGAGACCAACGCGCTCGGCCACGTCACCAGGACCGAGGTCGAACCCGCCTGGGGACTTCCCGTCGCGACCACCGACGCCAACGGCAGACGTGCCGAACTGGCCTACGATCCGCTGGGCAGGCTGACCGGGGTGTGGCTGCCCGGCCACGCCAGGGCGACGTACGCCTCGACGCCGAACATGAGGTTCGGCTACCAGATCCGCACCGACGGGCCGACCACCGTCTCGACCTCGACGCTGCGCGACGACGGAACCACCTACACCACCGGTTACGCGCTCTACGACGGCCTGTTACGCGCGCGGCAGACCCAGCAGCCCGCCCCCGGCGGCGGACGGCTGATCAACGACACGCTGTACGACACACGCGGCCTGGTCTACAAGACCAACGACGACTACTACACCGAGGGCGATCCCGGCGGCACGCTGTGGGTCCCGGCCAGCGACGACGACGTCCCCGGCCAGAACGTCACGGTCTACAACGGCATGGAGTGGCCGACCGCGCGGATCTTCCGCAAACGCGGCACCGAGCAGTGGCGCACCACCACGACCTACGGCGGCGACCGGACCAGCGTCGACCCGCCGCCGGGCTCGACCCCGGTCACCACGATCGTCAACGCGCAGGGTGAGACGGTCGAGGTCCGGCAGTACAGGGGTGACTCCCCGACCGGCGACTACGACGCCACGAAGTACACCTACACACGTGCCGGGCAGCCCGCCACCATCACCGACACGGCGGGCAACGCCTGGGGCTACCACTACGACCTGCGGGGCAGGCTGGTCCAGGTCGACGACCCCGACAAGGGCACCGCGAAGCTCGCCTACGACGACAGGTCCGACTGGCTCAAAACGGTCACCGACGCGCGCGGCAAGAGCCTGTTCTTCACCTACGACGCGCTGGGCCGTAAGACCGCCGAGTACGAGGGGACGTCCGCGAGCGGCGTCAAGCTCGCCGAGTGGACGTTCGACAGACTCGCCGACGGCACCGAGGCGAAGGGCCAGCCGGTCTCCTCGACCCGCTATGTCAGCAACGCCGCCACCGGGGCGACGGACGCCTACACCAGCGCCGTGACCGGCTACGACACCGCCTACCGGGTCACCGGGGCCCAGACCGTCGTCCCCGCCGCCGAGGGCGGGCTGGCCGGCACGTACAGGACCACCACCGACTACAACTCCGACGGCACCGTCCACCGCGTCGTACTGCCCGCAGCCGGAGGCCTGCTCGGCGAGACGATGCTGTTCGGCTACGACGACCTCGGCAACCCGACCACGATGCGGGGCCTGACCCCCTACGTCACCTCGACGACCTACTCCAAGCTCGGCCAGGTCCTCGACATGACGCTGAGCACGGGTCTGAAGCGGCTCAAGCGGACCAACTTCTACGAGGAGGGCACCAACCGGCTCACCCGCTCCCTCTACGAGCGCGAGACCGCCCCGATCTCCGTCACGGACACCAACTACACCTACGACCCCTCGGGCAACGTCACCAGGATCGCGGACACACCGTCCGGCCGGCAGGCCGACATCCAGTGCTTCCGGCAGGACCACCTGCAACGCCTGACCGAGGCGTGGACGCCGACCGGTGACTGCGCCGCCGACCCCTCCCCGAGTGTCCTGGGCGGGCCGTCGCCGTACTGGCAGTCCTTCACCTACGACCCGGTGGGCAACCGGACCAAGGAGGTCGACCACCGGACGGCGGGCGACGTCACCAAGACCTACACCTACGCCGGGCCGGGCAGGCCCCAGCCGCACACGCTGACCTCCGTCGAGTACCGGGGCGGCACCCGTGACGGCCAGATCGACACCTACGCCTACGACAAGGCGGGCAACACCACCGAACGCGGCTCGGGCCGCCTGCTGGAGTGGGACGTCGAGGGCCACCTGGCCAGGTCGACCGACCCCTCCGGCGTCAGCACCTACGTCTACGACGCCAACGGCGAACGGCTCATCCGCCGTGACCCGACGTCGGCCACGCTGTACGTCGCCGGCATGGAGATCCGGCTCGACACCGCCACCGGAGCCAAGAGCGCCACCCGCTACTACACCTACGCGGGCAAGACCATCGCCACCCGTACCAGCAGGGGTGTGACCTGGCTCGGCGCGGACCACCACGACAGCGCCGACGTCTCGGTCGACGACACGGAGACCCAGGCGACGAGCCACCGCCGCTTCACCCCCTTCGGGCAGCAACGCGGCACCCCGCCGCCGTTCTGGCCGGGCCAGCGGGGCTACGTCGGCGGCGTCGTCGACGAGGCCACGGCCCTGACCCACCTCGGCGCCCGCGAGTACGACACGGAGACAGGCCGGTTCATCTCGGTCGACCCGGTCTTCGACGTCTCGGACCCGCAGAGCTGGAACGGCTACGCCTACGCCGACAACAACCCGGTCACCGGCTCCGACCCCACAGGCCTGATGTACGACGGCGGCGCACAGCCCTGCCCGTCCTGCCGTGTCACCCCCATCAAGAACCCGGGTGGCAGCGGTGGCGGCATCTACGTCTGGTACACCCCGCCGCCCCCGCCGAGCAACCCGCCGCACTGCGGCCGCTGGAGCTTCGGCTGCAAGACGAAGCACTTCTGGACCAAGCACAAGGCGACCATCGTCAACGTCACCGTCACGGTCGTCGTCACGGTCGGATGCGAGGTCGCCACAGGAGGCGCGGGCAGTATCGGCTGCGTCGCCGCGGGCGGCGCGGCAGGAGGTCTGGCGGGCCACCTCGTCTCGACGCCACGCGACGAGTGGAGCGTCGGCGGCGCGTTCAAGGCCGCGGCGGTCGGCGCCATCACGGAGGTCGCGGGGTACGGCCTGGGCAAGGGAGCCGGCCTGGTCCTCGGCAAGCTCGCCACCACCGCGGCGGGCAGGGTCGTCGCGGAGGCGGCGAGCAAGGCGTCGGGCAAGGTCAGGAACGCCCTCGGCCGGGGCGGTGGCGCGGCGGCCAGAAACGCCGACTCACCGGCCGGTGCGGCCCGTCCTCGTGGCGAGACGGGAAACCCCAAGGCGGAGCCCGGAGGCGGTTCGCCCTGCAACAGCTTCGTCGCGGGCACCCTGGTCAAACTGGCCGACGGCACCTCAAAGGCCATCGAGAAGATCAAGGCGGGCGACAAGGTCCTCGCCACCGACCCGAGAACGGGCAAGACGGAGGCCAAAACCGTCCTGGCCGCCTTCTCCGGCCTCTCCTACCTCGGCCTCGTCCAGATCACCGTGGACACCGACGGCGCCCGGGGAAACGCCACAGGAACCGTCACCGCCACCGAACACCACCTGTTCTGGGACGAGATCACCCACACCTGGATCAGGGCCGACCGGCTTCAGCGGAACGACCACCTCAGAACCCCCAATGGCAAAACCGCAAACGTCCTCACCACGACCTCCGGGCGAACCCACCCCACCGTCTACGACCTGACCGTCGCCGACGTCCACACGTACTACGTGCTGGCGGGACAGAACCCCGTCCTGGTGCACAACTGTGGACCTGAGGCGGAGGTCATCAACCTTCCGGAGGTCACAGCCCCCAAACCCCTCAAGCCATCACAGGCATATGAGGCATGGACTGATTTCCTGGGACCTGGACCGTACACAAACATCCACCCGCGAACCGGGAAGGTGGATCCCAACCGTCTCGTATCCTCCGATGGGCGCCGTAGCATCCGCATGGGGGATCACGAGATGAACAGCAAGCCTACGAAATTCCACTTCCACATGGAGACGTGGGATTGGAACTCCGTGACAAACACATGGACGATCGGCAACACCATGCAGCGAGTTCCCTTGGGGGTGAAATGATGCGAGTGGAAATCCTGCAGGTCCTGGACCCAGCGCAGGGAATCGTACAATTCAGATGCGAGTCCGGCACCGCGTCCGGCCGATGGATGGGAAAGCGCCCTGCAAAACCAGGGCACTTCGATATAGAGATCGAAGTACCAGAAGAGGTCACAGAATGGACTTTCGCCTCTTCAGGCACCACTTCCCTTTCGGAGGCCACCGGAGCAGGGACTGCCACCATAATTGTGGGTTCGGTTATCCGATTCGACGACGGCGATGATTCAACAGTAGAGATCGGAGTGGGGAAGGACATCCTTCTGATCGAAATCACGAATCGTAGGTCGGAGCTTCCCGTGGAAGGTCAGATTTCCTTCTGCGCCCCCGAAATCCAGCTCTATCCGTACGATCTTTAACCGACCCGTCGAATGACACAAGGACGGATTCCGGCAGATTCACCCCGGATGGCCCCGTACGAACTCTCACCCGAACGGTCGACGACCACGACGTGGCGAGCGACTGGAAAATTTCCACCGCAGAGGACAACGAATCGGAACCTGTGATAAACGTCTCAACCGTGCCGGGAGATGACGACCCCTCCACGCCACCGCACCGGAAAGCCGCCTCCGGACACCTCCGACGAAACCGGTCAGCGTGAGTGGTTCTCCGGCTCGATCCGCCGCGGCGGGGGATGCACACGGACGACAGCCGAGGCTCCGACTCAAGCGGGTGACCTGAACCGGCCATTTCCCTACCGTAATCACGCGACTACCTTCCGTGGCGATAGGTTGCCGTCGCCCCCACGACACCGCATCCCGGCGGCTGGGGGCACGTCCGTTCAAAGGAGCTTCCTATGCGCCATCTGTCTGTTCTGTCGCTGGCCACCGCCCTCGTCGCACTGGCCGGTACGCCCGCTCTCATATCGCCCGCCCAGGCCGCCGTCCTTCCCGCCGTCACGAAGGCGCCCTTCAGTACCGCCCAGGCGGCCGGTGAGGGCCCCGGCTGTGGTGGCCACCAGGCCGACTGGCGTTCGGCCGCCCTCACCTCGGGCTTCTCCGGCTCGGCGCGGGCCACGTTCTGGAACGGCAACAGCGGCACCTCCGTCAAGCGCCGGGTCTCCGTCGTGCCCGGCGGCGTGGTCCCCCTGCTGCCCAAGGGGGGCCTGGCGGTCATCGGCGGCAACGTCGACGACATCTACGCCGGACAGCCGAAGGCCTTCGCCGGCACCGGCACCGCCTCCAAGCGCGGCTACACCTGGACCGTGGCCCCCAGCTCCGGCGACGCCCCCCGCCCCGGCGGGACCGCCACCCTGCTCAACCCCCGATGCGCCGCGGGCAGCACCACCGTCACCAGCGCCACCTACCACTACCAGTCCAGGACCGCCTCCGGCGCCTACATCCGCACCCTCGTCGGAACCCTGAGCCGCAAGGCGTCGTGACGAGGGACCGGCGCGACCACGGCGTGACCGGCGAAACCCCGCCCGCGTCGCCCCCGGCTCGGTAGACCCGGCCACGCCAGAACTCACGACCGGCGCCAAACCGGTCCGCCGCCGGGAGATCGGCCCGTTGACCGTCCGATCTCCCGGCGAACGTCGGTTACGCGGTTCCCGTGGCCTCGCCCGCCTCGGAGGGGCGCGTCTGGTTGTAGAGGACGCCCAGCCGGTCGATGCGCCAGAGCTGGCCGTACACGATGAGGGCCAGGCCGAACACGGTCGGCCAGATCTCCAGGGCGATCAGCCCCCACACCAGCAGGGCGAGTCCGGCGAGGCCGCCGACGGTCCAGACCCGCTGGGCGACCGCGAACCCGGAGGGCGTGCGGGAGCGGTCCCGCATCCACAGGCGTTCGCCGTAGATGCCCATGGAGGACCAGGCGGTCGGCCTGGTGATCGGCGGGAAGGCGTGCGGGTTGGCCCACAGCCACAGGACGACCAGCGCCAGCGGCGCCAGCGACCACCAGCCGATCCAGGTACGGCTCCAGATCGCCGTGATCGCCAGCGGCATGGCGGCGAACCGGGTCCAGACGCTCCACGGATTGGCGTGACGCTTCCACGCCTCGTCGGTCATTCCGGCCATGTTCGCGTATTTGTCCAGAACGCTCATGTCAGCATTCCCCTTGCCAGAGTCCTGATGGTGGCTTCGAGCACCGCCTCGTAGGCGGGGCCGAACCGGTCGCGGTTGAGAACGATGAGACCGACGCCGCGGATCACTCCGACGAGCGTCTCCGGCGGAATGTCCGCGACCACGACACCCGAGCGCTGTCCCGCGGCCAGGTAGTCGAGCAGCGGCGTGACGACCTGTGGGGCGACGCGGGCGATCTGCTCGGGGCCGACACGCCGGGTCACCGTCTCCAGTTCGTCCGGCCGGGTGAGGAGCCGCCGGTAGAGGGGGTCTCCGGTGAGCACGCCGGTGATGGCGCGCATGACGGCGACCAGGCTCTCCTCTCCCGGCGGGTCGTCGAGGGCCGCCGAGATGTGGGCGGCCACCGTCGGGGCGCGACGGAGCATGATCTCCAGGTACAGCGACTCCTTGGAGTCGAAGAAGGAGTAGAAACTGCCCTTGGCGATGCCCGCCGGGGCGACGAGCTCCTCCAGCGAGGTCTTCTTCAGGCCTTGCGTGGTGAACAGCTCCTCACCGGCGTCGAGCAGCACGCGGGTGATGCGCGCCTTCTCCTCGGTGGTGAACGCGATTGCCAAAGCTATGACTCCTTCGGTCATTTGGTCATAGCGTACGCGCAAAAGGTACGAGCGGCCAGACGGGGCCGGGACGGAGGAGCGGAGGCGGACGGGAATCGAACCCGCCAGGCCGAGAACCTCGGCCTCACCGGTTTTGAAGACCGGGGGGTCCACCAGGCACCCAGACGCCTCCAAGGGAGAACATACCCGCGGACGGGTAGGACCGCCGGGAGGCGAGCGGACACGAAGGGTCATGAAGGTTCACGGTGTCCCCTCGCGACCGTCGGCGGCCGACCGGAGGAGACGTAGATGGCAGCGGGACCCGGCATCCTCCCGGAAACGGGAGCGGAGACATCGGACACGGGCAGGCCCCGGCTTACGGGGTACGCCCACGGAGGCGGCTGCGCCTGCAAGATCCCGCCAGGCGAGCTTGAAGCCGTGGTCGCCGGGCTGCTGTCCGGCGACCGGCCGGACGACCTGCTCATCGGGCTCGACGACGGCGACGACGCCGCCGTGGTCCGCGTCGAGGGCGGCCGGGCGGTCGTGGCGACCGCCGACTTCTTCACCCCCGTGGTCGACGACCCCTACGACTGGGGGCGGATCGCCGCGACCAACGCCCTGTCGGACGTCTACGCGGTCGGCGGAGACCCGCTGGTGGCCGTCAACCTGCTGTGCTGGCCCAGGGACGTGCTGCCGATGGACCTGGCCAAGGAGGTCCTGCGCGGCGGCCTGGACGTGGCACGGGCGGCGGGCTGCCACGTGGCGGGCGGCCACAGCGTGGACGACCCGGAGCCCAAGTACGGCATGGCCGTCACCGGCCTGGCCGACCCCGCGCGGCTGCTGCGCATCGACGCCGGACGGCCGGGCCTGCCGCTGTCGCTGACCAAACCGCTCGGGGTCGGCGTGCTCAACAGCAGGCACAAGGCGACCGGTGAGGTCTTCCCGCAGGCCGTCGCGGCGATGACGACGCTCAACCGGGACGCCTCACGGGCGGCGCTCGCCGCGGGCGTCGAGTGCGCGACCGACGTGACCGGCTTCGGCCTGCTGGGGCACCTGTACAAGCTGGCCAGGGCGAGCGGTGTGACGGCCGTGATCGACGCGGCGGCGGTGCCGTACCTGGAGGGGGCGCGTCAGGCGGTGCAGGACGGTTACGTCAGCGGTGGCACCCGCCGCAACCTGGCGTGGGTGGAACCGCACCTGGACCCCGGAGGCCTGGACGAGGAGGACGTGCTGCTGCTGGCCGACGCCCAGACCTCCGGCGGCCTGCTCGTCGCCGGGGAGGTGCCGGGCGCGCCGGTCGTGGGTGAGCTGACGGTCTTCGACGGCGTGGCCGTACGGCTGCGCTGAGCACGCGGACGGTTCCGGGTCTCCCGGCACCCGAAGGCGTGCAGGTCTCAGGGAATCAGAGGACCCGCCCGGCTTCGACCCCACGGATCCGAACGGGCTCAGGAACCGGCGGGGACCGAGGCCGCCTGGCCCGCCTCCAGGCGCAGGCGCTGGGGGACGACGGTGTACCTGGGGTCGGCGGCCGAGGCCCGGCCCGCCGCGAGCAGGCCGAAACGGGTGTACAGCGCGCCCGCGGTGAGGGCGGCGCCGGACAGCGCGGTCAGGACACGGCTGCGTCCCGCCACGACGGCCAGCAGCCCGCCGCCGACCGTCAGGGCGCGGGCCACGCGCATCCTGCGCCCCGCCTCCCCCGTCCGGTACGGCTCGCCGACCAGCCCGAGCCGCCGCTCCATCAGCGCGCCCGCGGCCGTCTCGACGGCGGCCCCGAGTGCGCCCATGGCCCTGGCCGGGGCCGCGGCCGCCCTCGGAGTGGTCAGCATGCCCGCGGCTCCCGCGCTGGCCAGCGCGCTCCCGGCGAACAGGAACGGCAGTTCCCTACGCGCCTCGTGCCAGGCGGGTACGGCGGTGTCGGCGAGCAGGACGGCGGTGTAGGTCGCCATCAGCGGGCCGGTGATCACCGCGGCGGCGGCGGAGGCGTCGCCCGCGACGGGCAGTACGGCCGCGACGGCGGGGGCGCGCAGAAAGGCGGGGGTCCGCCGGGCGGGCAGCAGGGGGGCCAGTGCCGAGGCGGCGGCCAGCCCGGTCGCCCCGCTGTGCGCGGCCAGGATCCACGAGCCCATGCTCATCGGGGAGGTCGGCTTGAACACGCGCAGCATGTTGAGGAAGCGCTCCGGCCTGCCCAGCTCGGCGACCAGGAACCCGGCGCCCGCGGCGGCGCCGAGCGCGGCGGTCACCCTGGCGGTGAGGGCGAGCCGGGGGGTTCCCGCGAGCCCGGCGACGGCGGCCATCGTGGCGGCGGCGCCGGACAGGCCGCCGAGGTACAGGTAGACCGGCATGTGCGGTTCGTGCCAGACGGGGGCTTTGATGATGGGCTGCCCGTAGTAGGACCGGAACCCGGCCTCGGGCACCATCGGCTCCTCCCCGCGCCTCACCTGCTCCTCCCCCGCTCCAGGGGGCCCCACGCCAGGAGACTCCGGCCCGGGAGGCCCCGGCTCAGGAGCCCTCGGCCCGAGGGGCCCCGGCCCTGGAGGCCCCGGCCCTGGAGGCCCCGGCCTGCGCGGGCGCCCAGGAAGGACAGGGCGACGACGCCGGTGAGGGAAAGCGCGGCGCCCGCCGCCCACCGCCACATCTGCGGAAGGTCCCTCGTCGTGACCACCGGGTCCGGTGGCAGGCCGTACACCTCGGGCTCGTCGAGCAGCAGGAAGAAGGCGCCGTCACCGCCGACACCGTCGTCGGGGCTGGCACCGTACAGGCGGGCCTCCGTCCTGCCCTGCTCGTGCAGGCTCCTCACGCGTTCCTCGGCCCTGGCCCGTAGCTCGTCGAGCGGCCCGAACTGGATGGAGTCGGTCGGGCAGGCCTTGGCGCAGGCGGGTTCCAGGCCGCCGAGCTGGCGGTCGTAGCACATCGTGCACTTGAAGGCCCTGCCGTCGGGTTCGCGCCGGGCGATCACACCGTACGGGCAGGCGGGCACGCAGTAGCCGCAGCCGTTGCACACGTCCGCCTGCACGACGACCGTCTCGAACTCGGTGCGGAACAGCGCCCCGGTCGGGCAGACGTCCAGGCAGGCGGCGTGCGTGCAGTGCTTGCACACGTCGGACGACATCAGCCAGCCCTCAAGGCCGTCACCGTCACCGTCGCCGTCACCGTCCTCAGAGGCCGGGCGAGGACGTTCGATGAACGCCACATGACGCCAGGTGTCGGCGCCCAGGCTGCCGGTGTTGTCGTAGGAGGTCGCCCTGAAGACGAACCCGTCGTCGGGCACGTCGTTCCACTCCTTGCAGGCCACCTCACAGGCCTTGCAGCCGATACAGATGCTCGTGTCGGTGAAGAAGCCGGTCCTATGTGGTGTCACGTCCGTCACGGGAAGTCCTCGAATGATGAGTATCCAAGTTTCTGCCCTGACCTGGGAGAACGCCGAGGCTCTCTGAGCGGCTTGCCCGGGTCGGAGCAGGACAAACCTCTCAACGAACGTCGTGACGGACTCGGACCCGGATCCTTGTCACGCCACCGTGCGCCGGCGACCGCGCCGGGATGCCGGCGCACGGTGGCGTGTCCTCACCTCCGGACCGGCGACCGGTGAAGATCCTCGGGCCTCGGGGCGAGGGCCTCGGTCTCGCGCAGGCCGAAACGGGCGTGGAACCGGCGCAGCGGGCGGGGAGCCCACCAGTTGGCCGAGCCGAACAGGGTCATCACCGCCGGCACGAGCAGGCATCGGACCACGGTGGCGTCGATGAGCACCGCGACGAACAGGCCGATTCCCAGCTGCTCGATGTCGCTGAGCTCGGCGGTGCCGAAGCTGGCGAACACGATCAGCATCAGCAGCGCGGCGCAGGTGATGACGCGGCCGTTGACCTGCAGGCCGCGCCGTACCGCGGTGTCGTTGTCCAGGCCGTCGTCGACGTTCTCCTTGATCCGGCCCAGCAGGAACACCTCGTAGTCCGTGGAGAAGGCGAACGCGAAGACGAAGACCACGAGGAACACGTACGGGCTCAGTCCCGGCAGGGTCAGCGTGTTCAGCGGATCGGCCAGCACGCCGTGCTGGAACAGCAGGGTCATCACCCCGAAGGTGGCCGCCAGCGACAACAGGGTCATCACCAGCGCGCTCAGGGGGATCAGCAGCGATCCGGTCATCAGGAACAGCAGCAGGAGCACCGACCCGACCAGGATGAGGACGGCCTGCGGCAGGTCGTCGAGGGTCTCGCGGACCAGGTCGATCAGTACGGCGGCCTCGCCCGCGACCCACGACTCGGCCCCCGGCGGCCGGTCCGCGCGGATCCGCCGTACCAGGTCCTGCGCCGCCTCGCTCTGCGAGTCCGCGCGCGTGTCGACGACCACGGAAGTCAGTCCCGGCCCCTCCGTCACGACCGGCCGGACGGCGGACACGGCGGGATCCCCGCGCCACTTGGCCGCCCACTCGGTGAGGGTCGCCTTGTCGGCGCGGGAGACCACCATGACCGACGGGTTCACGCTCTGCCTGTAGCGGTCGGCCAGCTCGTCGGCGACCCGCACCGCCTCCACGCTGCGGGGCAGACCGGCCAGGTTGGGCTGGGCCACCCTGACGGTGAGCAGGGGGGCGGCGGCGGCCAGCAGGACCGTCAGGGCACCCAGGATGACCAGGGCGGGCCTGCGCTGTGTGAAGTGGCCGAGTCTGGCGAAGGGTCCTCGCTCGGCGCCGTCAGCGGGCTTGGCCTTCGCCGGCTTGATCCGCCTGCCGAGGAGGCCGAGCAGCGCGCCCGTCAGCGTCAGCGCGGCCAGCAGCGCGATCAGGGTGGAGGTCAGGCCCGCGACGCTGAGGGTCTGGAGCCGGGGAACGTCGAAGACCAGCAGACCGCTCAGGGTGGCGACGACCGTCAGGCCGCTGAAGACGATGGTCCGGCCTGCCGTGGCCCAGGTCCGTCTGACCGCCTCGGCCGGCACGTGACCGTCGGCCAGTTCCTGCCGGTACCTGGCCACCAGCAGCAGGCCGTAGTCGATGGACAGGCCGAGGCCCATCAGCGTGACCACGCTGATGACGGTGGTGTCCATCGCGATGAAGGAGGTGAAGGCCAGCACACCGGCGAACGCCCCGAAGATGGTGACCACCGCGCCGAGCACGGGCAGCATCGCCGCGGCGACGCCGCCGAACACGAAGACCAGCACCACCAGCGTGAGCGGCAACGCCAGCATCTCGGCCCAGTTCAGATCGGCCTGGGAGGTCTCGTCGGTGCCCCTGTCGATCATGTCCTGGCCACCGATGCCGACCTTCGCCCCCGGCAGCTCCTTCGTCATGGCCCGCAGGCGTTCGGCCGCCTTGTCCATCAGGGGGTCGCCCCGCTGGTAGTCCATCTTCTCCAGGGTGACGGTGATGGCCATGCCACGGCCGTCGGGGGCGATGAGCGGCTTTCCCACCTCCCTGACACCGGCGAGGCCGCGGATGTCGTCGGAGGCCCGCCGAACGGCCTCCCCGGCCCGTGAGGTGCCGGGGTCGACGCCGTCCAGCAGTGCCACGAGCTGACCGCCCCGGTCCCGTCCGTCGGCCAGTGTCTGAAGCGCCACATCGGACTCGGTGCCCTGCGGTGCCCGGTTCGCCGCCAGGGAAGCGAACAGCGGCCCCACCGAGCCGAAACCCACACCCACGACGAGCAGCCAGAGGACCAGCGTCCACCAGCGGAACCGGAAACAGAAACTTCCTAGCCGAGCAATCATGTGACCAGGCTCGCAACAGACGAGTGCCCGGTCACGGAAGGCAGTGCCCGACTTTTGGTGGCATTAGGTACAGGGAACTCCGACCCAGTTCGGCCAGGGGGACACACCCGTGACCCGGGTGAGCGCGGCGCGCCGCTCACGCGGGGGTTCCTCCATCGCGGCGCGCTCCAGGGCGAACGCGCGGACCAGGTCGTGGAAGTGGTACTGGGCCGACATCTCCCCGGAGGTCGGGACGCTGTCGAGCAGCCTGGCGTCGACCAGCTGCTCGACCAGGCTCCGTGCCTCGGCCACCTTCGCGTCGAGGACGACCGCGGCCGTCCACAGCGCGAAGTGCGACACGTCGGGCAGCGCCAGGAGGTGGAAGGCGCGTCTGACCGGAGAGGAGAGGCCCTGGTAACTCTGGAGCAGGCTGGCCCTGACGTTCGTGTCGGCTATCCGCAGCTCGTCCAGGCGGCGATGCTGGACGTCGAGCAGCCTGGCCAGCTGGGCCAGCTTCCAGTGGGGTTTGGTCGCCAGCCGGGCACCGGCGATCCTGATGCTCAGCGGCAGGTAACCGCACAGCTCGACGATCCGGCCGGCCTTCTCCAGCTCGGACCTCATGCGGTCCTCGCCGACGATGCGGCCGAGCATGGTCATCGCCTCGCAGGGGTCCAGCACGACCAGGTCGAGCAGCGGCACACCCTCAAGGGCCGCCAGCCGCGCCCGTCCCGTCACCAGGACCCCGCACCCACGGCCGGTGGGCAGCAGCGGACGGACCTGTTCCTCACTGAAGGCGTTGTCCAGCACCACGAGCACCCGCTGGCGGATCAGCCTGCTGCGGTAGAGCTTCACCCGTTCGTCGAGGTTCGGCGGGATCGCGGCGCCGTCCACGCCGAGGGACTGGAGCATGCCGCCGAGCGCGTCGAACGGAGTGACCGCGGGCGAGGAGAGTCCGCGCAGGTCGACGTAGAGCTGGCCGTCCGGATAGCTGTCCTGGCACAGGTGCGCGACGTGTACGGCGAGCGCGGTCTTGCCGACCCCGGCCATCCCGCTGATGACGCATCCGGTGATCGACGAGTTCGACCCGCACCGCTGCAGGATCGTGGACAAGTAGGTGATCTCGTGGGAACGGCCCGTGAAGTCCGCGACGTCCGGCGGCAGCTGGGCGGGACGCACCGCGGTGACGACGGCCGGGCGTGCGGAGGCCTCGTCTGCGGCGGGCGGCGGGTTGAGGGCGGGGTCGGCGGCCAGCACCCGCATGAACAGTTCCTGCAGGTCATTGCTGGGGTCGATGGACAGGTCGTCGGCGAGCAGCCGCCGGAGCTCCTGGTAGGAGGTCATCGCCTCGGCCTGTCGGCCGCTCCGGTACAGGGCGAGCATGAGCTGGCCGCGCAGGCGCTCCCGCCACGGGTTGAGCGCGACGAGACCGGTCAGCTCGGAGCTCAGCTCGGCGTGCCTGCCGGCGGCCAGATCGGCGTCGATCCGGTCCTCCAGTGTGGCGAGCCTGGCCTCTTCGAGCTGTGGGCGTTCCGCGTTGGTCAGGAGGTCGGTCGCACCGGCCAGCGCGGGGCCCCGCCAGAGGGCGAGTGCCCGGGTCAGGGCGGCGGCCGCCTCGTGCGGCACGCCGACGTCGAGAAGCCTTCTGCCTTCTTTGGCCAGTCGCTCGAACTCCATCAGGTCGACCCGGGCGGGGTCGGCCTCAAGAATGTATCCAGGCCGCTGGCGCATAATCTGAATGCCAAGCTTCTGACGGAGCCTTGACACATAGATCTGAATCTGCGCCTCCGAGGTCGCGGGTGGATGCTCTCCCCACAGCATCGCCGCGATTCGCGAGTCTGAGACTATTCGCGACCTTGCCAGTAAAAGCGTGGCCAGGAGCGTCCGCATCTTCGACGCGCTGAGCTTGACGGGACCCGATTCATCGCATACCTCTATCGGTCCGAGCAGATGAAACCGCAGATTTTGAGCAGGACTGATCAACGCCATTCTGTGCCCCCACAGTCGAAGCGTTTACCCCGTTTGTGTGCCATGCCTCCATATCTCGACCCACTTTGGGTAGTTTGCCATGAATTACAAGCCCATGTCGCGCAAGTCAGTAATAGTTATTGTTCAGTAAGAAACCTCGCACGGCAGATCGACCTTGATCGTCGTTCCCGCCCCTGCCGGGCTGTCGATGGCGAACGCCCCGTCCGCGGACGCGACCCGCTGGCCGAGCCCACGAAGCCCACTGCCGGTGCCCACGACGGCACCCCCGCGCCCGTTGTCGGCGATGCGCACATGTAGCCAGTCACCGTGCTTGTTGACGGCCACCTCGACCCTGTCGGCTCCCGAATGCTTGGACACGTTCGTCAGGGCCTCCGACACCACGAAGTACGCGATCGACTCGATGGGCGGCGGTAACCGGCCGGGCAGGTCGACGGTGAGCTCGACCGGGATGGGTGAGCGGCCGACCACACCGGACAGCGCCGCGTTGAGGCCGAGGTCGTCCAACACCGCCGGATGCAGGCCGCGGATGAGGTCACGCAGTTCGGCCAGCGCCTGCGTGGCCTCCTCCCGCGCCTCGTTGATCGCGCGCAGCGCCGGTTCGGGAAGGTCGGTCAGTGTCTGCCCGGCGATGGCCAGCTTCACGGCCATCGCGGTCAGCCTCTGCTGGGTGCCGTCGTGCAGGTCCCGCTCGATCCTGCGGCGTTCGGCCTCGATCGCCGCCAGCAGCCCCGCCCTGCTCTCCACCAGTTCCTTCTCCCGCGCGCTGCCCAGCAGCGCCATCGCGGCGCTCACGTCGATGGCGACGGCCGCGCGGGCGACCCAGGGCGCGGCGAAGAGCGCGGCCGCCCCTCCCGCCGTCAGCCCGAGCAGGGTGAGCGGTTCGCCGAGGTGCCAGCCGAACCCGCTCTCGGCGAACCAGGCCCACAGCGGCGCCGTGGTGAAGGTCAGCGCGGCCGCCGCGGTCACGGCCGTCGCGGCGAAACCGACACCGCCGATCAGCGGGGCGATCAGGTGGTAGCAGAGCTGCCGCCAGGTCGACTCCCTGCGCGCCTCGCTCATCACCCGGCCGAACCAGCCTCCGGCGACGGGCCGCCGCGTGAACGGGATGTCCACCCCGAGCAGCGCGGTGAACCGGGAACGCTGGATCGTGCTGCAGGCGCGGACGCATGCCAGCAGCGCGGCCTGCGCCACGACCGCCAGCACCGCCAGCACGATGGACAGCGACAGGCTCATGGTGAGCACGCAGAGCACACCGAGGACGAAGAAGCCGAGCAGCCCGACGGGCAGCCCCGCCGCCAGGTGCAGTACCGCCATCCAGGTCCTGGCCGTCAGAGGTGCCCGCAGAACCGCGCGTGACAGGCGCGCGAGACCGTGGCGCTCGAAGGTGGCGTTCTCGCCACGGTCCTGCTCAGGGGACATCGGAGGCGTTCCTGACGGTGACGTCGGCATAGGCGGTACTCGCCTCGATCGTGGTCGGCGCACCGGGATCCTGGCGGACCCCGATGTTCCTGTGTCCCTCGACGGCCGTGGCACGCACGTTGTAGGCGCGCCCTCTGGGCAGCCCGATCGTGACGTCGCCGTAGGACATCCGCGCCACGACGTGACGGGGAACCCCGGTGAAGCCCAGTCGCAGATCGCCGGATCCGCCGGTCACGGTGACGTCGGCGGCCCCGAGACCGGTGCCCTCCACGTTGCCCGAGTCCGTGTCGACCCGGATCGTGCCGCTCAGGTTCTCCAGCCTCACCTCCCCCGACGACGTGGTCACCGCCAGGGAGAGGTCTGCGGGCACCCAGATGTGGTAGGCCGTCGAGCACCCGGGCAGGTGCGGCGTGGACGGGCAGTCCAGGCTCAGCCGCAGCGTGTCGCCCTGCCACACCTCGTCGGCGACGGGCTTGCCGGAGGACCACGCCAGCCACCGCTCGACCTCCACGGTGCCGGAGTAGGACGCGTGCAGGACGACCTGCGTGTCGGCCACGTCGATCTGCAGCCGGGCCGGCCGGCGATACTCCTGCCGTTGCGTCTCCGACTGCCTGCCGAGCCAGGACAGCAGGGTCACCACGCACGCCAGGACGGTGAAGGCGAACACGATCCCGCCGACGGCCAGCCAGAGCGGGCGCGATCCCCGTCGTTCACGAGTCACGTGCACGGACTCCTCCTGCCCGCGACCATCGCAAGGACGCGAGCGTCGAACGCCTTGTGTGCCGGACGGTGCCTGGATGCCGGATGCGGGTCTCAGCGTACTGCGACCGGTACAGGAGCGACAGATCACTTTCCCCGTGCGGGAGAGACAACTTGCGGATCATGATCTGATGGAGGAGGCCGTGGCGCGTTAGAGTGGGTCGGCTCGTGTACTGCTGGCGCAGCGTGATGTGGGGAGAAACCGTGCGCGTGGCAATCGCCGAGGACTCCGTACTGCTGCGGGAGGGCATCACCCGGATACTTGAGGCCGGCGGGATCGAGGTCGTCGCGGCGGTCGGTGACGCGCACCAGCTGATGGAGGCGGTCGAACGGTCGTCACCCGACCTGGTGATCATCGATGTGCGGATGCCGCCTACCCACACCACCGAGGGACTGCGGGCCGCGCTCACCCTTCGCAGGGAGCGGCCCGGGCTCGCGCTGCTGGTGCTGTCCCAGGTCGTGGAGGAGCGCTACGCCACCGACCTGCTGTCCGGGGACATGGCGGGCATCGGTTACCTGCTCAAGGACCGGATCGTCGACATCAACGGGTTCGTGCAGGCCGTACGGCAGGTGGCGGAGGGCGGAGCGGTCCTCGACCCCGAGGTGGTCTCCCAGGTGCTCGCGCGCCGCCGCAACCGCGACCCGCTGAAGACACTGACGCCACGCGAGCTGGAGGTGCTCGGGCAGATGGCGCAGGGCAGGTCCAACTCCGGGATCGCCGCCGCGCTCACGGTCAGCGAGAGCGCGATAGCGAAGCACGTCAACAACGTCTTCACCAAGCTCGGGCTGGCCCCGGCCGACACCGACCACCGGCGGGTGATCGCCGTTGTGCGCTTCCTGCAGGCGACGGAGGCACCCGGCGGAACCCCGTAACGGTCCCCGCCGGGACGCCCGGCAGCCGAATGACGGCAGAGGACGAAGTCCCTGGTGACAGCCGCCGCACAAGCACCGGGCCCGGCCGGGAGGTGGTCGACCGGGCCCTTGGACCCATGGGAGAAGTGCAGCCAGCTACCGGCAGGAGAGTGGTACAGGCCGCAGAGACAGCGCGTGGAGGGATCGAGATGATGGACAACATGACGAGGGCGCCGAGTACCGACGAAGTAGCGGACGCGCGGGGTTGGTGCCCCGTGTTGCTCCGTGCGAAGCCAGCCGGTGGCTGCGGCCACAGCTGCCCGCGGAGGGGGCAGCTCACGTCGGCGTCAGCCGCCGTGCCGGGAAAGCGGATGTCCGGAGAGGTCGAACGTCAGTGACCGCTCGTGCCGGCGTACCAGTTCGGCGAACAGCACCCGCCCGGCGTCCGCGGGCGGCGGCGAGTGCGGCAGGCCGAGCCGGTCGGCCAGCCGGCCGAGCGCCACGACCAGCCAGGCCGTGGTGACCGGATCACGTCGGGCGGCCCACACTCCGGCGCACGCGGCGGCGGCGAGCACCAGGCTGTAACGTTCGGCCAGCGCGAAGGTGCCCGCCGACGCCGACACCGTACGCTCCCCCGGCGGCAGGTCGACGCAGCTCGCGCGCAGCGCGGTGAGCTCGGCGAGGAAGAGCGCCCGCAGCTCCGCCAGTTCCGGCGCGTCGGCCAGGACCAGCGCGGCGCTGAGGGAGTCCGTGCCCCTGGCGTCGACGACGAGCCGGCCGAAGTCGAGCTCGGGCAGTTCGTCGTCGAGCTCGAACAGCTCCGGTGGGGCGGGCTCGGCCCGCAGCCAGCTCCGCCGGGCGAGTCGCGGCAGCTGCGGAATGATCGTGGACAGGCAGGCCGCCTCGCTGGCGTGCGCGAGGGAGGTCACCGAAAGGTCACGCTGGTACTTCTGGAACAGCCCGTAGGGACCCTCCCGGAGGTAGGAGCGCGCTCCCAGCAGAACCGACAGGTCGTAGGCCGCCGCCTCGATCAGGGTGGACACCACGTACTTGCTCGCCGCGGCGGCCACGCTGGTCTGCTCCGGCAGCAGGTGCAGGGCCCGGCCGACGACGGCGCTGAAGGCGTCGCAGACCAGCAGGTCGGCGAAGGCGCCGGTCAGGCCGTCCCGCACCTGGGGGATGTCGGCCACCGGCCGTCCGTAGAGCACCCGTTCACCGGCGAAGCCGGTCACCAGGCGCAGTTGCGTGTCGAGGACGCCGACGACGATCGCGGGCAGTGCCGTACGTGTCACCTGGAAGGCGCGCAGCGAGGTCTCCAGGCCCGCGCCGAGCCTGCCCAGCAGGCTCGGCGCGGGAACCGGGCAGTCCGTGAACTCCACGCCGGCGAGCAGGCTCGCCCTGAGTCCCGAAATGGGAAAGCGCGGCAGGACACGAACGGTCTCGGGCGGCAGGGTGGCCATGTCCAGCAGCAGCGTGGAGTGACTGCGGCTGCCGGGCTGGTCGTCGGTGCGGGCGAACAGGGTGACCGCGCGTGCGCGCCCGATATTGTTGATCAGCTGTTTCGCGCCGTTGACCAGGAACCCGTCCGGCCGGGGCTCGGCCCGCAGCGCGACCCTGGTGAAGTCCGCGCCGTGGGCGAGCTCGGTGAACGCCGCCGCCGCGCGTTCCCCGCGCAGCAGCAGATCGGCCAGCCAGCGCCGCTGCCCGTCGTCGCCGTCCGTCCAGACGGGAACGGCGGCGATGAAACTGGTGATGCCGTAGCCGAGCCCCAGCGTCGGGTCACGCCTGAAGATCGCCCGCATCGGCTGGACCAGCCCGTTCACCTGGACCAGCCGGCCGCCCAGCGACCTCGGCACGAACTCCGCGGCGAGCCGGACGTCGTCCAGCGCGGCCTCACCGGGGGCGAGCAGTTCCCCCCGCTCGTCGGCGTCGAGCACCGCGGCGAAACCGAGCGGATTGGCCTCGTCCCACGGATCGCCGAGGACGGCGTCCAGCGTCTGCGCGGTCATCGGCCGCCGTCCTCCACGCGGCACCACTCCAGTACGGCCATGGCGCTGTGCAGCTTGTTCTCCGCCTGGTCGAAGGCGATGCTGTGCTTGCCGTCGATCACCTCGGGGGTGACCTCCTCGCCCCGGTGCGCGGGCAGGTCGTGCATGAACACGGCCTGCGGGCTGTCCTCCCACAGGGCGGTGGTGACCTGGAACGGCGCGAAGATCTCCCGCCAGTTCGCGTCCGGCTTGGTGGTGCCCGTGGTCTGCCAGCGCGTGGTGTAGACGACGTTCACCCCCTTGGGCAGGTCGTCCATGTCGTGCCGTTCGGTGACCACCTCGGGATCGACGCGGGCGAGGATGTCGTCAGCCAGGCCGTAGCCCGGCGGAGTGCGCAGTTCGAGCCGGACCGAGGGGTACCTGCTCAGCGCCAGTGCAAGTGCGGAGGCGGTGTTGTTGCCCTCGCCGACGTACAGGATGCGCAGCCCCTCGACGTCGCCGAAGCGCCACAGGAGCGTGGTGATGTCGGTCAGGGCCTGGGTCGGATGTTCGGTGGCGCTCATCGCGTTGATCACCGCCATGCGGTCCTCCTCGGCGAACGTCCGCATCTCGGCGGGATCGCCCGCGGTGCGCATGACGAAGATGTCCAGCATCCTGCCCAGCACCCGCGCGGTGTCCTCGATCGACTCTCCCGTGTTGGTCTGCAGGTCGCCCGGGCCGAGGGGGATGACCTGCCCGCCGAGCCGCAGCGTGCCGGCGGTGAACGCGGTCCTGGTCCGCGTCGAGGTCTTGCCGAAGTAGATCCCGGCGATCCTTCCGGCCAGCGGCCGGTCCGCTCCGGCGCCCCTCTCGCGGAACTCGACGCCCCGGGCCACGATCTTCCTGATGTCGCCGTCGGACAGATCGTCGACCGAGATCAGGTGCCGCACTGTCATCGTGCCTCCATCTCGAAGTTCGCTGAACCGGACATCTCCGCGAGCACCCTGGCCTCCACCAGCCCGGCGAGCCGCACCAGGCCGGGGTTTTCGAAGACCTCCCGCGCGCCGAGTTCGACGTCGAACTCCTCCTGGACCCGGGCGATCATCCGCAGTACCAGGATGGAGTTGCCGCCGAGGGCGAAGAAGTCGTCACCCACGCCGACCTTGTCGATCTCCAGAAGGTCCTGCCACACCTTGGCGATCCACGTCTCGACCGCCGTACGCGGGGCGACGAACTCGGCGGCGCCCATCTCGTCGCGACCCGGCGCGGGCAGCGCCGCGCGGTCGAGCTTGCCGTTGGCCGTCAGCGGGATCCGGTCCAGCGGCACGATCGCGCTCGGCACCATGTAGTCGGGCAGGCGGCGGGCCAGCGCGGCCTTCAGCTCGCCCGGATCGATCTCCTCGCCCTCCGGTTCGACGTAGCCGACCAGCGTGTTCTCGCCCAGCACCACCACGGCGTCGCGGACGCCCGGCTGGTCGAGGAGCGCGGCCTGGATCTCGCCGAGTTCGACCCGGTAGCCGCGGATCTTCACCTGTTCGTCGGCCCGGCCGAGGAACTCCAGGCCGCCGTCGCGGTTGCGCCTGGCCAGGTCGCCGCTGCGGTACAGGCGTGATCCCGGAGGGCCGAACGGGTCGGGAACGAACCTGGCGGCGGTCAGCGCGGGCCGGTCGAGATACCCGCGGGCCACGCCGGGTCCTCCGACGTACATCTCCCCGGGTACGCCGTCGGGGGCCACGCCGCCGTACTCGTCGAGCAGGTGGACGCGCAGGTCGTCCAGGGGCAGGCCGATCGGGCTTCCGGTGTCGGCCGTGCCGATCGGCCGGTGGGTGGTGTGGACGCTGGTCTCGGTGATGCCGTACATGTTGACCAGACGTGGGCGGTCGACGCCGAGCCTGCGGATCCACGGCCCCAGCTCGCCGACCTCCAGCTTCTCACCGCCGAAGACGACCGAGCGCAGGGCGAGCCGGTCGACGCGCGGGTCCTCCGCCGCCGCGAACGCCACGAGCCGCCGGAACGCCGACGGGGTCTGGCTGAGGACCGTGACCCCCCGTTCGGTGAGGAGGGTGAGGAAGCGGTCCGGATCGCGGACGGTCTCGCGGGGCACGACCTCCAGACGGCCGCCGTGCAGCAGCGCGCCCCACATCTCCCAGACCGAGAAGTCGAAGGCGTAGGAGTGGAAGAGGGTCCACACGTCGTCCGCGCCGAAGTCCTGGTAGCGTCCCGCGGCGGTGAACAGGCGAAGCACGTTGGCGTGTGTCACCACCACGCCCTTGGGCCTGCCGGTCGAGCCGGAGGTGTAGATCACGTAGATCACGTTGTCCGGGCGTACGACGACGCCGAGGTCGGCCGGGGATCCGTCCGGGTCGATCTCGTCGAGCAGCACGAGGTCGCCGGTCACCTTCGCCGCCAGGTCCGACGTGGTCACCACCGTCTCGGCTCCCGCGTCGGCCACGATGAAGGCGATCCTGTCCGCCGGCTGCCCCGGGTCGAGCGGCAGGTACCCGGCCCCGGTCTTCAGCACCGCGAGCAGGGTGGGCAGCAGGTCGGGGCCTCGTTCGAGGCACACGCCGACCAGCTTCTCCGGCCCCGCGCCGCGCCCGGCCAGGTGGCGGGCCAGCCGGTTGGCGCGGGCGTTGAGCTCGGCGTAGGTCAGCGAGGTGTCCTCGAACACCACCGCGGTGGCCTCGGGCGTCCGCCCGGCCATCTCCTCGAACACCTCGTGGACGCACCGGGTGACGGGGAGCGGCTCGGCGGTGGGGACCGGACGCCGTCGTTCCTCCTCCTCGCGCAGGTCGACGGCCGACAGCCGGACGCCCGGTTCGGCCGTGACACTCGACAGCAGGCGCAGGAAGCGCTCGGCCATCCGTTCCGCGGTGTGCCTGTCGAACAGGGCGGTGGCGTACTCGATCGAAGCGAGCACCGAGCCGTCGGGACGGTGCTGGGCGAGGAGGCTGAGGTCGGTCTTGGCGATCAGCCACGCCGCGCCGAGCGGGGCGGCGTCGTCCTGGTGCAGCTCGGTGTCGGTGTGGCCGACCTCGTGCAGGTCGAAGGCGGCCTGGTAGATGGGGGTACGGGAGAGGTGGCGCTCCGGCTGCAGTTCCTCGACCAGGCGGTCGAAGGGCACCACCTGGTGCGCGAATCCGGCCCGGCTGACCTCGCCGACGCGCCGCAACGCCTCCTCGAAGGAGGGGTTGCCCGTCAGGTCCATCCGCAGCGCCAGGGTGTTGAGGAAGAACCCGACCACGTCTCCGAACTCGGGGCGTTCCCGCCCGCTGACGGGCAGGCCGACGGCGAAGTCGCGCTGCCCGCTGTACCTGGACAGCAGCGCGGCCCAGGCCGTGAGCAGGGCGACCGACAGGGTCGTGCCGTGCCGCCGGCCCAGCTCGGTCAGGTCCCCGGCCAGTTCCGCCGGAACCTCGAACACGACCATCGCGCCGCGGTGGTCGCGGTGCGGCGGGCGCGGGTGGTCGGTCGGCAGATCGAGCGCGGGCACGCCGGCCAGGTGGCCGCGCCAGTGGTCCAGGTGCCCGGCGAGCACGTCATCGGTCAGCGTACGGCGCTGCCAGGCCGCGTAGTCGGCGTACCGCAGCCCCGTCGCGGGGAGTTCGCGCCCGGCGCACAGCGCGCGGAGTTCTGCGTCGAGCAGCACCGAGGACCAGCCGTCGCAGGCGATGTGGTGAACAGTGATCATGAGCACCTGTTCGCCGTCCGCCCTGGCCAGCATCGCCCGCCAGACCGGTCCGGTCTCCAGGTCGAAGCCGCGCGCGAGTTGCTCGGCGAACAGGGTGCCGAGATCGCCGTCGGCGATCCTGAGCTCGACGTCGACGTGCTCGTCGACGACCTGACGCGGTTCGCCGTCGTGCGCGACGTAGCGGGTGCGCAGCACCTCGTGCCGTCGGCCGAGTTCCTCCAGGGCCCTCGCGACGGTGGCGGCCTCCACCTCGGCGGGCAGCCGGATGAACAGCGGGGCGATCCATTCCGGGCTGCCCGGCTGGATGCGGTCGAGCAGCCACAGGCGCCGCTGCCCGAAGGAGACCTCCATGGTCGGCGTCCGCTCGGCGGGACGGACCGGTTCGACGCCGGCGCGTTCGTCGAGCAGCTTGGCCTGCCCGGCCACGGTGGACGTCTCGTACAGCTCCGGCAGCGGGATCTCCAGGAGGTTGGCGAGCCTGGTGAGCAGCAGCGACGACCCTCCGAGCTGGAAGAAGTCGTCGTCCACGCCGACCCCGCCGTCCACGCCGACCCCGCCGTCCCCGCCGTCCCCGCCGTCCATGTCGAGCAGTTCCGCCCACACGTCCGCGACCCTCCGCTCGGCCGCGGTGCGCGGCGGCCGGGGCTCCTTCCGCTCCTCGGCGGCCGGCACCGTCAGGGCCGCACGGTTCACCTTGCCGCTGGGCAGCGTCGGCAGTTCGTCGAGCATGACGAACCTGGTCGGGACGTGGGTGTCGGGCAGGCTCTCGCGGGCGAAGAGGCGCAGCCGTACCGGGCTGATCTCCTCCTCGGTCGTGACATGGGCGACCAGGGCGTTGTCGGTGGCGGTCACCACGGCCGCGCTGACCGCCGGATGCCGTTCCAGTACGGCCTCGATCTCGGCCGGTTCGATCCTGACGCCGTTGACCTTGATCTGGTCGTCGAGCCGTCCCAGGTAGTGCAGGGTGCCGCTCTGGTCCCAGCGGACCAGGTCTCCGGTGCGGTAGAGCCGCCCGCCGGCCGGGCCATACGGGTCGGGCACGAACCGCTCGGCGGTGAGCCCGGGCCGGCCGAGGTATCCCCGGGCGACGCCGGGGCCGCCGACGTGCAGTTCGCCGGGCATTCCGATCGGGACCAGGCCTCCTGATGGGTCGAGCACCACCACCCGCATGGCGGTGATCGGCCGCCCGATCGGGATCTGGCCCGTCGTCTGCTCCGGGTCGACGGGCTGCGCCGTCACGTCGATCGCGCACTCCGTCGGCCCGTAGGTGTTCCACACCTCGACCCCGGGCAGCCGGACCCGGCGGCACAGCTCCGCGTGCAGGGGCTCGCCGGCGGAGAACAGCAGCCGCAGCGCGCCGAGATCCGTCCAGCCGGGCTCGCGGACCAGCCGTCTGAGCAGCGAGGGGACGACCTGGAGCACGGTGACCCGGTGGCTTCGGGCCAGCCGGACGATCGCCTCGGGGTCGCCTTCCGCGCCCGGCGGCGCGACGACGACGGTGCCGCCGGAGACCAGCGGGCCCACCATCTCCCAGCCCGCCGCGTCGAACGTCACCGACGTCTTGTGCAGCAGCCGGTCGCCGGGGCCGAGCCGGTGGGTCTCGACCGTCCACAGCACCCGGTTGGCGATGCCCTCGTGGGTGACCACGACGCCCTTGGGCCGTCCTGTCGAACCCGAGGTGTAGATCACGTACGCGGCGTCCGTCCCGGACACCGCCGCCGGCTCCGCCTCCGGGGGCTCCGCCTCCGCGTCGAACAGGCCGGGGGTCAGCACGATCGACGGCGCCGCGTCCCGGTGGATCCATTCTCGCCGCTCACGCGGGTGGCTGGGGTCGATCGGCAGGTAGGCCGCCCCGCTGCGCCACGTCGCCAGCACCGCCACGATGAAGTCGGCGCCGCGGGGCAGGGCGATCCCGACGATGTGGCCGCGGCCGATCCCCCTGTCCTGGAGCCGGTGGGACAGACGGACGGCCAGGCGGGTCAGCTGCGCGTAGGTGAACGCGGTGTCTCCGTCGACGACCGCGACCGCGTCCGGGGTGGCCGCGGCCTGCCGCCACACCAGATCGCCGAGGAACCGCACCGCCGCGCTCACCTCAGGCTCAGCGGGCGCATGTCGGTCCAGACCTCTTCGATGCGCGCCAGGCATTCCTCCCTGGTGCCCTCGGTCCCCTCGGCGCGCCATCCGGCGGGCAGGTCCCGGTCGGCCCACCAGATCGAATACTGTTCCTCGTCGTTGAGCACCACGAGGTATCGGTCGTTCATGTCGTCTCTCTCCCGTCCCAGTCCTATCTCGAATTCCGGAATCACTACAGGCCCGTTTTCTCCGGCCTCGGCAGGAAGTCCTTGACGGTCACGCCGTACCCGCGCTTGCGGGCCTCCGCCGCGACGAAGCGGGCGACCGCGATGTCGAGGGCGCCGAGCCCGAACGGCGAGAAGATCACCGGGGACCGCTCGTCCTCCGGGACCCTCGCGGTGGCGCGCAGCAGGCCGCCGAGGGTGGCGTGCACGAAGGAGCGTCCGCCGACGCTCAGCTCGGCCAGGTGCAGCGAGGTGCGCTCACGGACCGCGTGGTCGACGTCGTCGACCACGTTGCGCGCCGACAGGATCGTCTCGGGGACGATGTCGCGCAGCGATATGTGCAGGACCACCGCGCCCGGCCGGATGCCCGCCAGAGTCAGGTGCGGTTCGATCGCGGTGGTCGCGATGGACAGCAGGTCGGCGGCCGCCACCGCCTCGCCGACGTGTGCGGCGAGTGTCACCTCGGCGTCCGGCAGCAGCGACCCGACCCGCTCGCCGAACTCCTTCGCGCGCTGTGGGGAGGCGTCGAAGAGCGTCACCTCGGAGATGTCCGGGAAGACGGCGGTGAGGAAGCGCAGCGTCTCGAAGTTGATCACGCCGCAGCCGATCAGGGACACGCCGTCGAGCCGTGGGGAGGCGAGCAGCTCCGCCGCCGCCGCGGCGGAGGCCGCCGTGCGCGTCGCGGAGATCGCCGTGGCCTCGACGAACGCCTCGGGCCTGCCGGTCTCCATCGAGTTCAGGATGATCGTCGCGTTCGCGCGCGGGAGCCCCGCCTCCAGGTTGGCGGGGAAGGACGACACCCATTTGATGCCCGCCACGTGGTCTTCGCCGTTTTCACCGCCGACGTAGGCCGGCAGGCCGATGATGCGGTTGGTCCTGTCACCGGGAAAGCGCAGGAAGGTCGAGTGCGGCACCACCGTGGCGCCCTCGTCGTGTCTGCGGTAGGTGTCCCGCACGATCTCCAGCAGTGCGGTCTCGGCGCCCCGCAGGATGTCGCACACCTCGTCGTGTCGGATGATCAGCACGTTCACACCCCGTCCTTCCACAGATGGGAGACCTCTCCGAAGGTGCTGCGCACCCAGGCGTCGGAGTAGATGGTGTTCAGGTAGCGGTCGCCCCCGTCGGGGAACACCAGCACGCAGGTGGAGCCCGGCGGGATCTCCGCCTGGAGCGCGTGCAGCGCCGCGACCGTGGCGCCCGACGAGCCGCCGGCGAGGATCGCCTCGCGGCTCGACAACTTGCGGCATCCGACCACGCAGTCCAGGTCGGACACGTGGACGACCCGGTCGGCGGCGTCCTCGCGGTAGAGGCCGGGCCGGACGGCCGCGCCGTGCCCCGGCAGCAGCCGCGGGCCGCGCCGCTGACCGTCGAAGATCATGCTGCCGACGGCGTCCACCGCGGTGATGGTGATCGGCAGGCCGTGGCCTCCGACGTAGTCGGCGCAGCCGATCAGGGTGCCGCACGAGCTGACGGAGCAGAACAGGTGGTCGACCTCTCCGTCGAGGGCCTCCACGATCTCCCGCATCGTCTCGTAGTGCGCGTATGAGTTGAGCGGGTTGCCGTACTGGTCCGGGTTGAAGGCGTGCGGGATGCTCTCCACCAGTTCGCGCACCCGCTGGATCCTGCGCGGCAGGTACTCGCCGGTTTCCGGGTCGGGCGCGTCGACCACCTCGACCTTGGCCTGGAAGGCTTTCAGTATCGCGATGTTCTGCTCAGTGGTCTTGGCGTCGACGACGCAGATGAACCGTAATCCGAAGTAGCGGCAGAGCTGCGCCATCCCGACGGCGAGATTGCCGGAACTGGACTCAACCACCGTCGACCTGCCGGGCTCCAGCTCGCCCGAGCGAATCGCGGCCGACAACATGCTCAGCGCACTGCGGTCCTTGATGCTGCCGCCGGGGTTGAAACGCTCCAGCTTGGCGAACACCCGGGAGGGGAATTCGGGAAACAGGCGGTCGAGTTGAACGAGCGGCGTTTGTCCAATAGTCGCAAGAATGCCATTCGAGGTGGATATCGGCACAGCGCTTGCTCCATCCAGGTAATTTTACCGGCCCCGCCACATGAGAGCCGGACACAACCGTCCGGGAGGCCGCTATACGGCTTCTATATCCCGTGGGAAAACACGGGGGCGCCGTACTCGAAACGGGAAAGAGCTCAGTCGAGCGCGGCGGCGTCCTCGGCGCTCAGCCGGCCGCCCTCCCTGGTGCGGGCGGCCGCCCGCACCGACGGGCTGAGCAGGGCCACCAGAGCCAGGCTCCCCATCAGGACGGTCATGATGAGCACGGTACGGCCGACACCGGCCGCGTCGAGGACGAACCCTCCGGCGAACGCGCCGAGGAAGCTCGCGCCCGCGCCGAGCAGCATGGCGACGCTGATGGCCCGGCTCAGGATGTGGTCCTGCGCCAGGCCGACCAGGTACACGCCCCCGGCGACGTTGAAGACACCGCCGATGTATCCGCAGAACGCGAACACGACGCCCAGCAGGACCGGATCACTGAAGAACGCCAGGGACGGCACGCACAGGGTCCACACCAGCAGACCCGCCACGATCAGTGCGGGCAGGCTCAGCCTGCGCCGCCACCAGATGCTGGTCATCGCGCCGAGCAGGCCGCCGACACCGCTGATGGCGACCACGACGCCGATGCTGGACGGCGATCCGCCGGAGCCTCGGACGATCACCATGAGGGAGAGACTCATGCCCTCGAAGACCAGGTTGCTGACCGAGACCAGGAGCATCACGTTGCGCAGGAAGGACTGCCGCCACAGCCACATGACGCCCTCGGCCACGTCGGCGGCCAGCCTGCCGGAGGGCTGTTCCGCCCGGTCGGCCTGGAACTTCCTCCGGATGGCCAGCAGCATCAGCAGTGAGGCCAGGTGCGCGACCGCGGTGAACAGGAACGGCACCCAGCGCACCAGGCTCAGCAGGAACCCGCCGAGCGGCTGGCCAAGCATGATCATGGCTCGGTGACGGGCCTCGTTCTGGCTCAGCGCGCCCGGAACCTGGTCCTCACGGACCAGGTTCTTGACGGCCGAGCGTTCCGCCAGGTCGTAGAAGATCGCCAGACTGCCCTGGACGAAGGCCGCCACCATCAGATGCGGCAGCCAGATCCGGTCGAGGAAGACCGCCAGCATCACACTTGAGGCCGCCAGCAGGCACCCGACGTCCGAGATGATCATCAGGCGCCTGCGATCGTACCGGTCGGCGACGGCCCCTGCGGGCAGCTGAACGAGCAGGTAGGGCAGGAGCGCGGCGCCCGAGACCAACCCCGCGGCGGAGGTCGTGCCGCCTCCCCACAGGACGAGCATCGGATAGGCCAGGATGGTGATCTGCGCGCCGAGGGTCGTGAACGCCGCGCCGCCCCACAGCAGGGTGAAGTCCCTGTTCCTGAACAGCGGGCGCTTGTCCCTGGCCTCGCCGGCCTCGATCGCCGCTTCGCCTGTGTTCACGTCGAGCCCTTCCGGTGTCATCGGTAACCCGCCTCTGTACGGCCCTGGCCCTGGCCGTACCGCATGCCTTCCTGCTCGCCTATGGCCGCCGCCACGTGCTTGTGCAGTTCCTTGCCGGATTCGGAGTTGGTCAGGACGACGAACCCCGTGGCCCGGTTGATCCGGCTGAGCATCATGGACCGGTATCCGGCGGACTCTCCGACGTGACCGAACTCGATGTCACCGCCGGTGTCGTCGACCGAGGTGCCCAGCCCGTACAGGGCCTCCCGGTGGGCGACGGTGAGCAGCTCCGCCGCCAGGGCGCGCGGCAGGACGGCGCCGGAGTGCCCCAGATGGGCACGCCGTACCGCGATGGCGACCTTGGCAAGGTCCGGCGCGGTCGACCAGAGGCTGCCCGCGGCCAGCGCGGGCCGGTTCAGCCAGCCGTCGGGCACCGTCCTGCCGTGTTCGTCGTGGCCGTGGGCGACGGGCAGGCCCGAGGTCTCCGGGAAGGTCAGGTCGTAGCTGGTGGCCCTCATGTCCAGGGGTTCGAAGACCAGCTCGCGCATCAGTTCCTGGTACGGCTCGCCCGCCACGTCGCTCATCAGCTGTTCGAGCACCCAGTAGTGGCCGTTGCTCTTGCGGAAGTGCTCACCAGGCGTCAGCTCCATCGCGACGGCGGGCAGCAGGTCGAGCAGGGTCGGCATGGGTTCGCCGCGCCGGAAGTCGTCCTCGTCGGTCCGGGTGAGCCCGGCCTGGTGGCTCAGCAGCCACCTGGCGGTCACCGTCCCGGGAATCGTCTTCGGCAGTTTCCAGGAGACCAGGTGGTCGTTGACGTCGGCGTCGAGGTCGAGCAGCCCGGCCTCGACCAGCCGCAGCACGCCGATGGCCGTCAGGTGCTTGCCGATCGACCCGACCTGGAACAGGGTGTCCGGCGTGACCTCCCGGCTCTGTCCGGCGGCGAGGACGCCGTGGGCGTGGACCTCGACGGACTGGCCCCGGATCACCGCGACCGCGACCCCCGGCACGTTGTGCCGTCTCATCGCGGGCAGCGGGGAGGGGATCGCGACCGGCCGCGCGGGTTCGAGCAGCGCCGTCAGCCGGGCCAGGCAGTCGTCGGCGACCCGGCGGACCGTCTCCTCGTCGTGCAGGGCGGCGGAGTACGTCCAGTGCATGTACAGCCGGTCCCGGTGCACTCCGGCGTTGACCTCCAGCAGGTGGCTGCGGGGCCTGCCGGATCCCTCGACGCTGCCGAGTCCTTCCGGCGAGAGCGCGAACCTGGTCCGGCCCCGGGTGCCCACCGAGCCCTGGCCCGTGTAGTTGAACAGCACGGCGGGCCGCTGCTGCGCGGCCAGGGCCTCGACCAGGTCCTCGTCCGGCGACAACCACCTGGACACACCGTGGCCGATGCCCCGGCCGGGGACGGCCCTGAACTGGTCGCGTACCGACCTGAGCACCGCCTGGGGTTTACGGCCCGGCGGCAACCAGGCCGCGAACGGATACACGCTGGTGAACCAGCCGACGGTGCGGGACAGGTCCACGCCGTCGAACAGTTCCTCCTGCCGGCCGTGACCCTCCAGCTCGACCAGGAACCCGTCGCCGCCGGTCCAGCCGGTCAGCGCCAGACCGAGGGCGGCGAGCACGGTCTCCTCCGCCGTCGCGGTGTCACCGGCCCGGTGCAGCAGGGTCGAGGTCAGGTTCTCCGGCAGGCCGACCAAGAGCGTCCGGGCGTCGGCGGTGCGGTTGGGGCCGGGCCTGTCCACCGGGATGTCCGGTAGCGGCGCGCGGCTCAGCCAGTGGTGCGTCTGGGCCGCGAGCTCGGTCGATCCGGCGTACTCGGCCAGCTCGCGTGCCCACTGCCGGACGGAGGTGGTCTTGGCCGGCAACTCCACCGGCCGGCCCGCCTCAAGCTGGCTGTAGACGGTGTTCAGATCCTCCAGCAGGATCGCCCAGGACACGATGTCCACGGCCAGGTGGTGGATGCTCAGCAGCAGCTGGGAGCCCGACCGCGACAGCGCCGCGCTCAGCACCCTGCCGGCGGCGAGGTCGTGGTCCGCGGGCTCGGACCCGGGCTCGGTCAGGTCGTCGACGACCCTGAGCAGTCCTGCCGGTGCCTCCTCGGCCAGGTGTCCGCGGCCGTCCTCGACGCGCAGGCGCAGCACGTCGTGGTGCCGTGTCAGCTCACGCAGGGCGCGTCCGAGCAGGTCGGGATCGGCGGCCGGTTCCACGGTCAGCAGTGCCCGCTGGGCGAAGGGCTCCTCGTGCCCCTCCTCGGCGAGGAACCAGTGCTGGATCGGGGTGAGCGTGAGCTCGCCCGTCACCGGACCCTGTTCCGCGCCGGTCGCGCCGCGCGCGCCTCCCGGGGCGGCGTCGATGGCCGCGGCCAGGTCGGCGACGGTCTCGTGCTGGTACATCATCAGCAGGGAGATGGGGAGCCCGGCCTGCTTGACCTCGCGGATCGCCTGGATCATGAGGATCGAGTGGCCGCCGAGCCCGAAGAAGGTGTCACGCGCCCCGACCTCCGGGACGTCGAGCACCCGTGCCCAGATCTCCGCCAGCGTGCGCTCAGTCGGGGTACTCGGCGCGACGTGGTCGCCGCCGGTGGCCAGGGCCGCGCGGTCCGGGACGGGCAGGGCGCGGTGGTCGAGCTTGCCGTTGTGGTTCAGCGGGATCTCGGCCATCCGGACGTAGGCGTAGGGCACCATGTGGTCGGGCAGGGATCGGGACAGCGCCGCCCTGAGCCGCGCGGGATCGACCTCGTCCCCGACGACGTATCCGACGAGGCGCCTGTCGCCGGGGGTGTCCTCGCGGACCACCACGACGGCGTGCCGTACGCCCGGCTGTTCCTGCAGCAGCGCGGCGATCTCGCCCGGCTCGATCCGGTGTCCGCGGATCTTGACCTGGTCGTCCACTCTGCCGAGGAACTCCATGGTGCCGTCGGGCCTGCGCAGCCCCAGGTCACCGGTGCGGTATCGGCGCGATCCCGGGGGCCCCTGCGGATCGGGCACGTACCGCTCCGCCGTCAGGCCCGGACGGCCCAGGTAGCCGAGGGACACCCCCGCGCCACCGATGTGGATCTCGCCGGGCACGCCCGCGGGCACCTGGTGGCCTTCGCGGTCGAGCAGCTGGATCCGCACGCCGGGCATGGGGACGCCGATCGGGCTGCCGCCACCGGCCAGGGTGCCGGCGGTGATGCGCTGGAAGGTGGAGTTGGACGTCGCCTCGGTGTTGCCGTAGACGTTGACCAGTATCGGGCGTTCGACGCCGAACCGGTCGATCCAGGCGGCCACGTCCCCCGCCTCCAGTTTCTCTCCGCCGATCAGGACGACGCGCAGGGCGAGCCGGTCCGTTCTGGGATCGCCGTCCTGGGCCAGCCGTACCAGGCCCCGCAGGGACGACGGGGTCTGGTCGATGACCGTGACGCGGTGGCGGACCAGGAGGTCGAGGAAGTCCTCGGGAGAACGGGTGACCTCCTGCGGGACGACGACGAGCCTTCCGCCGTTGAGCAGCGCGCCGAACATCTCGCCGACCGCCACGTCGTTGGCGAACGAGGCGAACAGCGTGAAGACGTCGTCGTCGTCGATCGACAGGTACGTCCTGGTCTCGTCGAGCAGCCACATCGCGTTGGCGTGGCTGACGCAGACCCCCTTGGGGCGGCCGGTCGAGCCCGAGGTGTAGATCACGTACATGATGTCGCCGGCGGTGGACGACGGAGGCGGGGGCGTGCCGGGCAGGGCCCCGATCTCGGCGCTCCGCTCGTCGATCGGCACGATCCGGCCGGTGAACACCTCGCGGATCATCGGTGCCAGGTCGGCGGTGGTGACCACGACGGAGACGTCGCTGTCGGACAGCATCCGCCCAAGCCGCTCGGCGGGGACGGCCGGGTCGAGCGGCACGTAGCCCGCACCCGACTTCAGCACGCCCAGCAGGGCGGGCGTCAGTTCGGCGCCGCGGTCGAGGCACACGCCCACCAGCGGCCCGGTCTCCAGAGCGCGCAGGTGGTGCGCGAGCCGGTTGGCCCGGGTGTCGAGCTCCCGGTAGGTCAGCCGTTCCTGTCCGCTGACGACGGCGACGGCGTCCGGGCAGGTGCGCACGCGCGCCTCGAACGCCTCGTGCACGGTGGGATAGGGGCCCATCTCGGCGACCGTGTCCGGTTCGCCCTCGCCGGGCGGCAGGTGGACGGCCCGGGCGTCCCCGAGGGGGTCGGCCGCCATGGCCTCCAGCACGGCCCGGTACATCGCGGCCAGGCGTCCGGCGTCGGCGCGGCTGAGCACGGTGGTGTCGGCGGTGATGCCCAGGTTGCCGGCGATCACGCCAACCGCGAGGGGGAACTCGGTGCCGCCGCCGGCCAACGCGCCGCCCACCTCCACCAGTTCGGTGTCGACCTGCTCGAAGTCGAGGAAGGTGAAGATCGTGTCGATCAGCCGCCCGCCGTCTCCGGCCTCCCGCTGGATCGCGGGCATCGGGAACCGGCGGTGCCGCCACATGGCCGTCTCGGTGGTGAACACCTCGTACACCAGGTCACGCCAGGTGCGGGCGCCCCTGGTGTGGGGGAACGGGAGCGTGTTGAGGAACAGGCCGTAGAGCCGGTCGGCGCCGTCGACCTCGGGCCGCGCCTGCAGGACGAGACCGCTGTGGAAGGACTCCTGGTCGGTGATCTGGCTCAGCACCTTCAGGTGCGCGGCAAGCAACACGCTCTTCAGCGAGGTTCCCGACGTCCTGGCCAGGGCGCGCAGACCGTCGTCGAGATCCGCGATGGAGATCGTGAGTTCGTAGGTCTCGGCCGGTCCTGGGTCGCCCCAGGTCCCTGGGAGCGCCAGTTTGGGGTGGTCGGTGACGACGCCGCGCCAGAAGGCCCTGTCGTCCTCGGACTCAAGCGACCGCTGTTCGGCGGCCACGAAGTCGGCGTAGCGCAGGGCGGGCAGCGGGGCCGGGTCGGGCACGGCACCGTCCCTGATCGTCTGGTAGTACTCCAGCAGCTCCATCAGCATGGAGTAGTGGCTCCAGCCCTCCAGGATCGCGTGGTTCTCACTGACGGACAGCCACCAGGCGTCGTCCTGCGCCACATGTACGGTGACCCGCATGAGGGGCGCGGTGTCCAGTGGGAGCCGTGCCCGCTGCTCGGCCTCGGTGTGCCGGCGGACGAGCTCGGCCACGGCCTCCGGCGTCAGCTCGCGGCAGTCGCGTACGTCGAGGGGGACCTCGGCGTCGGTGTGCACGAACTGCAGGGGGACGGAGTAGCCGTCCAGGTCGAAGGAGGTGCGCAGCACCTCGTGCCGACGGGTCACCAGCCGGGCGGCGGCACGGAAGGCCTCCCGGTCGAAGGGCCGCTCGTCCCGGACACGGAAGGAGGTGACGTTCTGGTAGAGGTGCTGGTCCTGGTTGGCGAGCATCTCCAGGAGGATGCCGAGTTGGGCCTGGGCCAGGGGGTAGGCGTCCACGACGTCGGCGGCCAGACGTTGTCTGTCGTGGGCGGAGACGAGGGCGAAGGGTTCGATCGGGGTGACCTCCTCGACCGCCCGGTCCCGGCCGGCGAGTCTCTCACTCAGCCGCGCCACGGTGGCGTGTTCGAAGACGTCGCGTGCCTCGACGTCGAAGCCGTTCTTGCGGAGGGCGCCCACCAAAGCGACCGCCCGGATCGAATGCCCACCCAACTCGAAGAAATTGTCATGCACCCCGACCCGCTCCACCCCCAAAACATCCCGCCAAATCCCCGCGACCAACTCCTCCACCGCCGACCGAGGCGCCACGAAATCCACCCCCGCCGCCAACGCCCCCCGACCAGGAACCGGCAACGCCCGCCGATCCAACTTCCCGTTGTTGTTCAAC